>CACXQV010000056.1 GCA_902769875.1 uncultured Bacteroidia bacterium | reverse complement strand
GGCTGCTTGTTTCGGTCGGGTCGGTGTCGTCGGTGGTGTAGCGGATTTCGGCCTCCTCGGTGGCGCAAGTGATGCTCACCGACACGGCCTCGAAATAGGTGCCGCCAGCCGGGTCGAAGGTCGGGGTGGCCACGGTTGGCTGCTGGCCGCCGCCTGTTTCCCATGTGATGTCGATTTCTTCCAAATACATTGCACCGCTTGCCGAACGCATTCCGATGTATTCGTAGTCGCCTGAAATGTCCAATTCAGTGCTTGTGCCGTTGACGATGGTTCCCAACAGCGTGCCTTGCGTCGATGCATCGTAAAGTTCGGTGGGCGAGGTGTAAGGAGTGCTGTTGCCATAGATGTTCAATGTCCGTCCGCTGGCGGTATTGCTGTTCCAAGTCACGGTGATGCTTGCCACCGTTCCGCCAGAGGCGGTGGTGATGATGCCTGAATTGCTGTTGTTGCTCCTGAGCTGGATGGAATTGTTGCCCCCAGCGCTTTGGCCTGCATAAACGGCATCCGAATTGCTGGTCTTTCCGCTCCATTCGGTGTAGGTTGTGCCTGTCACACCGGTCAGTTCGCGGTTAAGCACATCAGTGACTGTCGCTCGTGATTGTCCCCACGAACTCATTCCCGTCAACAGCATAATCGCTGCCAACAAAAAAGTCAGTTTACGTTTCATAAGATTGAAAATTTAATTATTTGACACTTAATGATTTAATTTTGCTTGGTTTTTATCGAATGAAGTTTCAAAATTAAGCATTTGCCTTTGACGAAAAACTTTGGCTTTTATGAAGTTATCAACAAGTTATCAACATTGTTTCAACAAAAGTTTGTTGAAAACCTTGCAGTTGGGGCTGCAAGAAAGCAAAAAAAAGACGCCCGAAAGCGTCTTTGGTGCATTACAATCGAATGTTTTATTGTTTAGAAACGATGGCCTATGCTGACGAACAATCCTGAGACCTTGGTCGTGATAGCATCGGCCTTGTCCAAGTCGAGCATGCCCAAACGGTAGCTTGCCGATATGTTGAACCTGTTGTAACTCAGCTCCATACCTGCCATAGCATACAAATTGAAACGGCTTTTGGTGCTGTACTTGTCGTACCAGTTTTCCACCGTGGTGGTATTGTAAGGGAAAGTCACTGTTTTTGTCGTGCTTCCGGCAACGGCAATGCTGAACATGGGCCCGACGAAGGGGCTCAGGGTCAGGTTGGAGTTCAAAGGGATGTTGTAGCGCATCATGACGGGAATGTCGACAAGGTTCTGGCGCATTCGAACCGTACTGTGCGAAAAGAAACTGCCCTGATTATGGTGCTCTGAATGGTTCCAGATGTTGAATCTGTATTGTGCGCCGATAGCGAGGCTGAGCGGCCCACCCAATCCGATTTCATAGTTGATTCCGGCATAGAAACCGGTGAACCAAAAAGCCGTGTCGACACTTCCAATGTTTGAAAGGGAACGCTCGGGGGCATAACCCAAGCTGATGTTCAATTGTGCTTGCGCTTTTTCGGCTGCGAACAGGGCGCAAAACAAGGCAACGATGGTGATGAGTTTTTTCATGATTCGGGAATTATAAGTCGTTGAATCGATTAAAAATTGATTTTGCGGCAAAATTACAATTATTTATGCATTGGCCAAAGAAATTTTTCTTTTATCTTTGCAGCGTTATAACACCGAAAAAATGAAAAAAATAGTTCGAACTGTTTACATTGGAGCGTTGTCGGGATTGGCTTTCCTCGCCGCCTGCTGCACCACGAAAGGCCTTTCTAAAGCCGAGAAAAAGCAATTGATGCGCGACCGCGACTCCATCCAAGACATTCTGACGCGCCGCGAAGGTTCGGTCGTCTATGGCTCGCCCGAAATCATCGCACGATATGGGGCTGAAACCTATCGTCTTCGTAGCCAACTCGATTCCATCAATTACAAGTTGGGTGAAGATGTGGATTTGGAAAAGAGTGCCCGCCGAGTGGCCTTGCAGGATCGCATCGTTGAACTTCAGGCCGCGCTGCAACGGCGTGAGAGTGCCTGCGTTTACGGCTCGCCCGAAATCATCGAGGAATATGGCCGCGAAACCCAACGGATGAGGGATGAAATCAAGGCTTTGCGCAAGGAGATTAAAGACCTTGATTCCATATCAAAGGAGGAAATAGAAGCATTGCCTGTTAAGGCGACGGAGGGACGCGCTGCCGATGTACTGTACGGTTCACCAGATCCCAATCGTAAATAATTGGGGCAATGAAAAAGACAGTTCGTTCGGTTTGGATTTGCGCCTTGACAGGACTGGCGTTTCTTGCCGCTTGCACGATGCAAAACGGTTTGACGCGCTCTCAAATACGGCAACTGACCAAAAAAAGGCAAGCTCTTATTGAGAGAATTAATCAACTTGAGGAGATGAAAGTTGATTCGGTTGATTATGACTTGTTGAGAGAAAAGTCATCTTGTTATTATGATCTTTTTATGATAAACAGAAAGTTGGATGGTGTTGAAGACACGGTTTCGTTGAGGAAATGGATGGAAATAGATTCCATCCTTTGGGAGCGGCCTATTCCTATTTTATATGGCAGTCCAACCATTCCAACATCAACTGAAAAATCTGGAAAATGAGTGACCGCCTCGGCTTCTATAAAAAAGTAATGCTCGAACTTAACCATCAGGTGCTGCAAAAGCGCATCGATGAACACGAACTTCACCAACTCTTTTGGGAATGCACCCTGCGCTGCAACCTCAATTGCCGTCATTGTGGCTCCGACTGCCGTATGCTTTCCGAGAAGGACGACATGCCTTTTGAGGATTTTGCCAAGGTGCTTGACGAGGTGCGTGCCCATCAAGACCCCGCCAAAGTGATGGTCATCACCACGGGCGGCGAACCCACCATGCGCAACGACTTGGCACATTGTGGCGCGGAAATCACCACGCGCGGATTCGTGTGGGGGATGGTTTGTAACGGCATGCTGCTCTCTGCCGAGAAACTCGATGAGTTTGTCAGGGCGGGACTGAAATCGTTGGCGGTCAGTTTCGACGGTTTCGAGGACGACCACAACTGGATGCGCGGCAATCCCATGAGTTACAAGAACGTGCTTCGCGCCGTGGAAGCCATGAAACAGCATCCGAGCCTCACTTGGGATGTCATTACTTGCGTCAACCAGCGGACAATCAAATATTTGCCTCAGTTCCGCGACTTCCTGATTTCGTTGGGCATTCGCCGTTGGCGACTGTTCACGGTGTTTCCATCGGGACGTGCTGCCAACGACCCCGACTTGCGGCTTTCCAACGCGCAATTCGTTGAAATGATGGAGTTTATCAAGGCTACGCGCTTGCAGGGAAAAATCCGCGCCGACTATGGCTGCGACGGCTTCCTTGGTCGCTACGAGGGCGAGGTGCGCAACCATTATTATTCGTGCAGCGCGGGCATCAACATCGCCTCGGTGCTTGCCGACGGCTCCATTTCGGGC
Source organism: uncultured Bacteroidia bacterium (assembly GCA_902769875.1). Classification (GTDB taxonomy): domain Bacteria; phylum Bacteroidota; class Bacteroidia; order Bacteroidales; family F082; genus Limimorpha. Next base: position 11,528 of record CACXQV010000056.1, on the reverse strand, counting down.
TGCCTCAGCATCCGCAGCGACTACCATCAGGGCAACATCTACAAGGACAGTTTTTGGGAGGTGTGGCAGAACAAGTTCCAAGTCTACCGCGACCGCCGTTGGATGAAGACAGGCCAATGCGCCGATTGCAAGATGTGGCGTTATTGCCAAGGCAACGGAATGCACCTCCGCGATGGCAACGGCAAACTGCAACTATGCCAGTACAATATGATTAATGGTGAAATGTAGGGCTGTCACATCGTGGCAGCCGAAATCCTTGAATCTTGAAATCAGAAATCTTGAAATCCCTAAATCTTAAACCTTGAATCGGATCTATCTCGTCGGTTATATGGGTGCGGGCAAAACCACCGCAGCAAAGCGCATCGCCAACCGCTTGGGTTGGGAGGTGGCTGATACCGACGACTTGTTTGAGGCCAAATACCGCATTTCGGTGTGCGACTTTTTCAATAAATATGATGAACAATTATACCGCAAATTGGAATCGGAAGTGCTGAAGGCGACCGAAAGCCTTGAGAATGTGGTGATTTCCACTGGTGGAGGTACGGCGTGTTATTTTGACAACATGGAATGGATGAACCTGCACGGCCTGACCGTTTTTTTGCGCATCAGCGAGAAAGCCGTCGTCGACCGCCTGCTCCACGCCAAGCGGAAACGCCCCCTTTCGACGGGCAAGACCGAAGCCGAACTGACCGAATTTGTGAATCGTCATTACACAAGCCGGCTGCCTTTCTACGAACAGGCGCAAATCACGGTGAAGTCTGAAAACTTGGATTTGGAAAATCTTTTAAAACTAATTGAAAATGAGAAAGATAAGTAGTGTATTGCTGGCCGTCGTGCTGCTGTTGGCGGCTTGCTCCGATAACAAAACCACATCGTCCCAAAAGGCAAATGCCATCGACTATGCCGATAGGGTGTATTGGTATGCCTTTGGCGACAGCGACAAACCCGCCGACATCTTTTATGTTTACCCTACGGTTTCCACGATTTCCTACGCCGACAATGGCAACTCGTGGTTTGCCGACATCACGCAGGCCGAGGTGAGGGAAGAAGCCAACGGCAACCAGCGTTTCAACAAGATGCTGTATGACGAGTGCAACTTTTACGCGCCGTATTACCGACAGATGATTTTCGAGTCGTACAACCAGCCCGACAGCGTTTTGCAGCGCAACGCCGTCATCGCCGCGCAGGATGTGAAGGACGCTTTCCAATATTACATGGCGCACGGCAATGGCGGTCGGCCTTACTTTTTGGTGGGTCACAGTCAAGGCTCGCAGGTGCTGATTGAGATGCTGAAATCGGGCATGACCGATGAACAGCGCAAATTGATGGTGGCGGCCTATTGCATTGGTTATAAGGTCACTGCGGAAGATTTGGCACAATATCCGACACAACTTTGTCCCGCCGTTGACAGCACCGAAACAGGGAAACTCGTCATCTTCAATTCGGTGACCGACACTTTGGCCATTTCGTCGGTTTCGCGTGGCGATGTGGTGGGCATCAATCCAACCGTTTGGACGGCTTCGACTGACACCATCCCCGCCGAATGCCAACTTGGTATGGCCAAATACAATCCAAACCGCGACAGCGTTCTGATCGTGCCTTGTCCCACCAAGACCTGTTTATACAAGCATACCACCATCTGCCTTGACCTCGACCCCGATATGGTCTTTGTCCCTGCTTTCGAGCAGATGCTTCCTCACGGAAACTTGCATTTTGCTGATTCTTGGCTTTTTGCGGGCAATGTCAAGCGGAATATGCAGTGCAGGTTGAGGCACTGGATGGAACATTAGGATGCCTTGAGTTCCAAAAGCGTGATGTTTTCCACATGTTGTGTGTGTGGGAACATGTCGACGGGCTGGACGGCCAGCACCTTGTAGGCCGAATCCAGCAGCTGGAGGTCGCGGGCTTGGGTGGCGGGGTTGCAGCTGACGTAGACGATTTTCTTGGCGCGGATTTTCAGCAATTGTTCCACGACCTTTTCGGCCATTCCGGCACGCGGAGGGTCGGTGACGATGAGGTCGGGCTGGCCGTTGGTCTCGATGAAGTCGTCAGTGAACACTTTGGCCATGTCGCCAGCGTAGAATTTGCAGTTTGTGATGCCGTTGATTTCGGCGTTCACCTTGGCGTCTTCGATGGCGGCCTCCACATATTCGATGCCCACCACTTTTTTCACGAAACGTGAGAAATATTGCGCGATGGTTCCCGTACCCGTGTAAAGGTCATACATCAGTTCGTCGCCTTTGACGTCGGCCAAATCGAAGGTGGCACGATAGAGCCGCTCGGCTTGGTAGACATTGGTCTGGAAAAACGAAACAGGCCCTATGCGGAACTTCAGGTCGTCAAAACCGGGGCGTGGCGAGGCCATGGTTTCGGTGAGGAATGGCTCTCCTTTGAGGCACTCGAAGGGCAGGTCGTTGATGATGTCGTTGAGTTTCGGGTTGATGACCAAAAGCAGCGAAACGATTTGCGGGAAAGCCATCTCCAAGGCGGGTATCAGCTCGTGGCGCACCACCTCGTTTTCCTCACTGATGACTAAAATGACCATAAACTCACCCTTTGAGTTGCAGCGGACGACAAGATTGCGCAACAGGCCTTCGTGGGCGCGGAAGTTATAGTAGGGGAGGTGACGCTCCAAAGTGAACCGCCTGACGAACAAGCGGATGTCGTTCGACGGGTCGGCTTGAAGGTGGCATCGCTCAATGTCGACCACTCGGTCGAAAAGCTGCGGCAGGTGGAAGCCAAGGCCTTTGCAGGCTTCTTCGTCGTGCGAGCCAGGCGCACCATCGGTGAGCCACTTGCGGTTCGAGAAGGTGTACTCCAATTTGTTACGATAGAAAAACTGTTTCTCACAACCCAAAATCGGACGAATCTCAGGATACTCGATTTTCCCGATGCGGTCGAAGTTGTCTTTCACCTGTTTCTGCTTGTAGTAGGTCTGCCATCGGTAGTCCATCTGTTGCCATTTGCAACCGCCGCAAAGTCCGAAATGCTGGCAGACGGGCTCCACCCGTTTGTCGGACATTTTCTTGAAGTTCAATATCTTGCCTTCAAAGAAGTTCTTCTTGCGCTTGTAGACCTCAATGTCGACAACGTCGCCCGGAACGCCAAAAGGGATGAACACCACGCGCCCTTCTGGCTTGGCCACCGACATGCCTTCCGATCCGGCATCGATGATTTCCACGTTTTCGATGTATTCGGGTTCTCGTTTAGCTTTGCTTCTAACCATAACTTTCTTTTTTTGTCACAAACCTACAAAACTGGCAAAACCTAAGTAGTTCAACGGGCAGCAGCACAACCGTGGGCTGCCTGAAAACCGCCGGTTGGCGTGCTTTCACATGGTTTATAGATGTTTTGGAGGTTTCGCATGTTTTGTGATTAAATGGAAAAAATCTCCCAAGTCTTTTTCGCTTGTTCTTCAAACATTTGCATTCCGCCATACACTTTTGCGCCCCAAGTCTTGCCCAACTCCAAAAAAGCCGTCACTTTCGGGTTGTAAATCAAGTCGATAAGGATGTGTCTCTTGCTCAAACCTTGATAGTGAATGTCGGGGAAGTTGTCAATTTGAGGGAACATCCCTAATGGCGTAGTGTTGATTATCAAGTGGTTTTGCCTCAAGATCTCATCGGTCAGAGTGTCGTAGGTGTAATCGCCTTTTTCGGAATTTCGGCTCACGATGGAATAAGGGATGCCCTTCTGCCTTAGCACATATTGGACCGCTTTTGAGGCGCCCCCCGACCCTAACACCAAAGCGTGGCCGGTTTCCTTGCTGTTGATGGCGCGGTTGAGTAGCTGTTCGAAGCCGTAAACATCTGTATTATAGCCTTTCAGCCTTCCATCGTCGATTTTCACCACATTGACGGCCCCGACTTCCTTGGCAACGGGGTCTATTTCGTCCAACAGCGGAATGATGGCTTCTTTATAAGGTATGGTCACGTTGAAACCACACAAATCGGGATATTTCTCCATGACTTCCTGCAATTCGTCCAACGATTTGAGGTCGAAATGCTGATACACACAATCCAAACCCTCGTATTCGAATTTCTCGTTGAAAAGATGTCTCGACAAGGAGTGCTTGATAGGATGTCCGATGAGTCCGTAACGTTTCATGATGCGTGTTGTTGTGGAAATGTTTTGTTTCTCAATGTTTTATCCAATCCCAAAAATGGCTCCAAAACCCAAGGCGCAAATCACGCCCACGATGACGCTGGCCAGAATCACGCCGCCAACGACTGCCAAAACGCTCTTCTTGAAGTCCATGTCAAGGAAGCTGGCGGCGAGGGTGCCCGTCCAGGCTCCCGTGCCGGGCAACGGAATGCCCACAAAGAGCACCAAAGCCCAATAGAGACCGCGACCTGCCTTGGCTTGCAGTTTTTGGCCGCCTTTTTCGCCTTTCTCGAGGCACCAAATGCAGAAATTCCTGAAGAACTTCACGTTGACATTCTTGCCCCATTCCAACACTTTTCTCGCAAAGAAGAAAATGAAGGGCACGGGCAGCATATTGCCTATGGCGATGATGATGTAGCTCCAAAGGAGGTTGAAATCGGGGTTGGCCGTGTGGATGGCGTAGGCCACTGGAATGGCGCCGCGCAATTCGATGAGCGGAACCATTGCGATGAGGAAAATGTAGATGTAGTTTTTCATTTTTTAGGGTCAGAATCGGTGTTTAAGGGTTGGTTTTTCTTGTGTTGTTCGATGAGTTCGAGGATGTCGGTATCGTTGGCCAACAGTTCCTTGTCGTATTCAAGGAATTCGTCGTAGAGCTCAAAGTCGGCGGTCAGGGCGCGGTCCAAGGCTTCGAGCCCTTGGTGGCGGTCGCCTTTCACGAAATAGGCGTATGCCAACAGGTAGAGGAGCGTCACGTCGTTTTCGGTTTGGAGCAGCCCGAAGTTGATGGTGTTGATGGCGTCGTCAATCTTGTCTTGCTCGCCATAAAGGTCGGCGATGTAGTAGTAGGCATCGGGGTCGGTGGGGCTTTGTTCCTGAACCTTGCGCAAGTATTGCATGGCCTTGTCGAAGTCGTTCAGCTTGCGGTAGTCGGCGGCAATGGAATAGAGGTAGTCGGTTTCCCAAGGTTCGATCTGGTAGGCTTTCTCAAAGAATTTGATGGCTTTACGGCTATGGCCCCGGTCGCTGTAAACATAGCCGAGACCCGCATACCCCGATCCTATCATTGGGTTGATTTCCAAAGCCTTGTGGAAATGGCTTTCGGCGGTTTGCAGGTCGTTGAGGCGGTGGTAGCAGTCGCCGATGGTGGTGTGTATCATCGAAGTTTCCACGCCATTGCGCAAGGCTTCCTCAAGGGTGTCGATGGCTTCCTTGTAGCGTCCCAAGTCGTAATAGATGTCGGCCAAGTGCATGTTGGTCCAGATGTCTTCGGGGTCGATGCTAAGCGAGTATTCGTATGGGTCGATGGATTCCTCGTATTGCCCCGACATGCGGTAGATGTCGCCGATGTTGGTCCATGCCTTGCTGTTGTATGGGTCTTTGTCGACCAGCCTTTGGAAATAGCCAAGGGCTTCGTCTTTGCGGCCTGCGCTGAGATAGCAACAGCGGATTTCGTGGAAAATGGTATCCAAGTCTTCGGCATAGGGCAGGGCCTTGTCGTAGAATGCGAGGGCAAGGTCGTATTTTTGCAGGCGTTGGTATTCGTAGGCGATGGCGTTGTAGAGGTCGAATTTCTCGTACTCGTCGAAATAAGGCAGGGCGCTGAAGTAGTTTTCCAAGGCTTCTTGCGACTTGCCCAAGACGGCTAAGCACGAGCCGAGGGTAAGGAAATAGTCGGGGTCGTCCTCATCGTCATCGCGCTCCACTTGTTGCATGATCTCGAAAGCGCGTTGGGCATCATTCTCCAAAAGATATTGTCGCGCCATCTTGATTTTGAGCATGTTGCTTTCGGGGTGCTGCGACATGGCCAACTCCACGGCTTGGCGCGAGCGCTTCAGCTGGTTTTGTTGGGTGTAGTGGTCGATGATGTACTCAAATTCCTCACTGTCAAAGTAAACCGAGTCGTGTTCCTTGAGCATGGCCTCGTATTTCTCGATGGCACGCTCCATTTCCTCCTCGTGTTCACCATAATAATCTTCATCCTCAAACATGGTTTGTCAACTCTGAAATTTGGTGCAAAAATAGTAAAAACTTGGGAATTGGACTATTTTTGTGTTTTCTGGCTTCAGCGATTCATAAAATAATGCTATTTTTGCGGCAAAATCATAAAGTCATGGGAACTTATTTCAATATCGGCAATGCTGGATTCCAAAGGGTCAGGAACAGCGAATATGTTGACAAATCCGGCTTGATTGCCATAGTCAACGGTACTCTTTTCACGGAACGTAGTTTTAGCTGTGTGACGCGCAGCCGTCGTTTCGGCAAGTCGGTGGCGGCCAAGATGCTCAATGCCTATTACGACTACTCGTGCGACTCGCGCCATCTGTTTGCCGACCTTGAAATAGCCTCAGACCCTTCCTTCGAAAAGCATCTGAACAAATACCCGGTTATCTATCTTGATTTGACCAATTTCACGACGCGCTTCAAGGATGACAGCATTATGGATCACGTCCAAAATGAACTGAAAGATGACATCCATAATGCCTTTCCGGATATTCCCGTTAAGGACGATGACGACTTGATGGCATATCTTATCCGTGTCACCGATGCCACCCAGCAGCCGTTCATCTTCATCATTGACGAGTGGGATGCCATTTGCCGCGAGTTCAAGACCGGCACTCATGCAATGGATGAGTTTGTGAGTTGGCTGCGCCGTATGTTCAAGGGGAGCAATTCTCCACAGGTGTTTGCAGGTGTGTATATGACTGGAATCTTGCCAATCAAGAAATACAAGACCGAGTCGGCATTGAACAATTTCATTGAGTATTCGATGGTGGAACCGGTGGACATGGCTCCTTATTTCGGATTCACCAAGGATGAGGTGAAAGTTTTGGCCGAAAAGCATCGCATGGACTTCGACGAATTGGAAAAGTGGTACGACGGTTATCAGATTGGCGATGAGCAGTCGATATTCAACCCCAATTCGGTGATGCAAGCTCTCAGAAGCCGTCGTTGCCGCAGTTTCTGGGCCGCTACGGGTGCCTACGACGCTGTTGCACATTATATCCAAATGAACTACGAAGGCCTGAAGGACGATGTGGTTCGCATGTTGGCAGGTGAGCGTTGTGCCGTCGATCCTACTGGTTTCCAGAATGATATGTCGGTCATCCATTCGAAAGACGATGTGTTGACGGTGCTCATCCATCTGGGCTACCTGTCATACGACTGGAAAGAGAGCGAGTGCTACATTCCCAACAAGGAGGTGGCCGGCGAGATGGTCAACGCCGTTAAGATGAGCAATTGGAACCATGTCGCAAATGCGATTGAAAAGTCAAAACAGCTTCTGCGAGCCACACTCAACGGCGACGAGGAAGCCGTGGCCCGTGGTGTGGATGCCGCCCACGACGAGAACACGAGCATCCTGAGCTACAACGACGAAAATTCTCTGGCTTGCGTGCTGAGCATTGCCTACTATTACGCTTCCAACGACTACATCATCCACCGCGAGTTGGCCTCAGGCAAGGGCTTCGCCGACTTGGTGCTCATTCCCCGAAAGAATGTCGATTCGCCTGCCATTGTCATTGAGCTGAAATATGACAAGGCTGTGAACAGTGCCATCGAGCAAATCAAGCGCAGACAATATCCCGCCAAGGTGGCGCAGTACGCTGATAATTTGCTGCTTGTGGGGATTACCTACGAGCGGGATGCAAAGCTGCATCGGTGCTGTATCGAGAAATGTGGGACGCATTGATGGACAATGAACAATATGAAATCCAAACACAAAAAGTCGAAGAAAAAGCCATTCAGCAACTTGAAATCCTTGCTCAAAGCCGACCGCGAGAAGGAAATCGAGCTGTACGGCAAGCAAATCAGTTTGCGTCCGTCGAAGGTACACAAGTCGAAAAAGGACTACGACAGGAAGCGGAATAGGGTGGATGAAAAGGATTTGGATAATGATTGAGACGAATCAGCACATCATGATCATTCCTGACCTTCATGGAAGGGAGTTTTGGCGGAAAGCGATAACGGGACTTCCCTCAGATGCTCATGTTGTGTTCCTTGGCGACTACTTGGATCCTTATGAGAACGAATGGATTTATTGGTCAGATGCTTTCAAAGGTCTTTTGGATGTCATTGAGTTCAAAAAGGCTCATTTCGGGCAAGTGACACTTCTTTTTGGAAATCACGATTTGCACTATTTGTTTCCTGAACTGAAAGGAACTCGGTATAATGAATACAAAGCGGATGTGATTCGGACGACTTTTGAAGAGAATCTGGATTGTTTTCAAATGGCTGTCGAACATGTCGTTGGAGGCAAAAGCTACCTTTTTTCCCATGCTGGGGTTCATCCCGCGTGGCTGAAGAAGCATCCCGACCTTTTCGGCCCGGCTGACAAGATAACTGCGGAAACCTTTAACCGACTGATGTTTACGGATGAGTTTGTCGCTGCGTTAAGTGATGTTTCAGCCTTGCGAGGTGGATGGAGTCGCGTTGGGAGCATGATTTGGGCTGATATTGACGAATTTGCGGGAATCTCGGCGAATGGTTCGGAAATGTTCCAGATTTGCGGCCATACGAAGTGCTTGGCCGGCCAACCGAAAGCCTTTGGAAACGTGATTTGCGTGGATTGCCTAAAGGCTTTTTCGCTAACAGATGATGGAATTGTCGGTTTTTGAGGATTGAAAAGTTTTTTTCCGTAGCTTTGCAGTCGAATTTCTGTAAATCAAATCCCTTTCAATATGACCATCAACGAGTTAGAAAGAATTGCCACACAGGTGCGCCGCGACATCATTCGCATGACGCATGGCTGCCAGTCGGGGCATCCGGGCGGTTCTTTGGGCGCAACTGACGTTGTCACAGCCCTTTATTTCGACCAAATGCAAATCAATCCCGCCAATTTCCGTATGGACGGCAACGGCGAGGATATGTTTTTCCTTTCCAACGGCCACATCAGCCCGATGCTGTATGGCATTATGGCGCGTCGCGGCTATTTCCCCGTGAGCGAACTTGCCACCTTCCGCCGTCTTGGCACACGCCTTCAAGGCCATCCCACGCCTATTGAAGGCCTGCCAGGCATCCGCATCGCTTCCGGCTCGTTGGGACAAGGGCTTTCCGTGGCTTGCGGTGCCGCCCAAGCCAAACGGCTGAATGGCGACAAGCATCTTGTTTTCGTCCTGATGGGCGACGGCGAGCAGGAAGAAGGCCAGATATGGGAAGCTGCCATGTATGCTCCCGCCAAGGGTGTCGACAACCTTGTGGCCATTATCGATTACAACAAAAAGCAGATTGACGGCTCGACCGACGACGTGTTAAACCTCGGCGACCTACGCGCCAAATATGAGTCGTTTGGCTGGAATGTCCTCGAAATGAGCGGTAACAATATGCAGGCCGTTGTGAACACGTTGCGATTTGCGCGCGAAAACGCCTTCCAAGGTTGCCCGCAACTCATTCTCGCACACACTGTCATGGGCAAAGGCGTTGACTTCATGGAAAACAACCACAAATGGCACGGCACACCGCCCAACGACGAACAAGCCGCCAACGCACTCTCACAATTGGAGGAGACTTTAGGAGATTATTAATCACAAAACATGCAAAACCCACAAAACATCAGAGACTATCGGGGAAGGCCTGCCAACCGGCGGCTTTCTGGCGGCGCAAAGTTGTGAAGCCGCCACACCTGCCAAAAGGTTTTGAAAGTTTTGTAGGTTTTGTGTCAAAAAAAAAGAAGAATATGGACTTGACAATTCAAAACCAAAAAGATACAAGATCGGGATTCGGTGAGGGCCTGCTCGAAGCGGGTCGCCGCAACCCCAAGGTGGTCGCCTTTTGTGCCGACCTCACGCCCTCCGTCAAGATGGGCGATTTCGCCAAGGAATTCCCCGACCGTTTTTTCCAGACGGGCATCGCCGAAGCCAATATGATTGATATGGCGGCAGGTATGGCGTTGAGCGGTTTCGTGCCTTTCACGGGCACCTTTGCAGCCTTTTCGACGGGGCGTGTCTACGACCAAATCCGCCAATGCGTTGCCTATTCCAACAAGAACGTGAAGATTTGCGCTTCGCATGCAGGTGTTACCCTTGGCGAGGACGGCGCCACGCACCAAATCCTCGAAGACATCGGCTTGATGAAGATGTTGCCCAATATGACGGTCATCGTTCCTTGCGATTTCAACCAGACCAAGGCCGCCACACTTGCTGCCGCCGACTACGAAGGCCCCGTTTACCTTCGCTTTGGTCGGCCTAAAGTGCCGAATTTCACTCCCATGGATGAGAAATTCGTTATCGGCAAGGCCCAATTGTTGCACGAAGGCACCGACGTGACCATTTTCGCTTGCGGCCATCTCGTTTGGAAAGCCGTTGAGGCGCTCCCAATCCTGAAAGAGATGGGCATCAACGCCGAGCTGATTAATATCCACACCATCAAGCCGTTGGATGTCGAAGCCGTGTTGAAATCGGTCGGGAAGACGCGCTGCGTGGTCACGGCTGAGGAGCATCAGCGCAACGGTGGCCTTGGCGACAGCATCGCACAGGTTTTGGCCTTGAATGCGCCTTGCCCGATGGAAATGGTGGCCATCAACGATGTGTTCGGCCAAAGTGGTACGCCTGAAGAGCTGCTGAGGTTCTTCCATTTGGACACGCCCGACATTGTGGAGGCCGTGAAAAAAGTTGTCGCACGAAAGCAATAAAACGGGCCGAATAACGCTATTAATGCGTTCAGATTATGGTTCTGCCGGATTTGTAGGCAGCAATCGAAGTGGGGATTCCAAATCCTCTTTAGGCACGAACGGATTTCAAATCCGGTCGAGCTCCGGTTTCGAAATTAAAACTACTTAAAATATGAAGAAACTATCCCTTTACTCCCTTTTTGCCCTGATACTTTTGGGCACTATGTCCTCTTGCGGCAGCAAAAAAGAAACTGCACAAGAATCCTCTAAGGCTTTGAATGTCATTTATTTCATTGGTGATGGAACGGCCTTGCCACAGGTTTATGCCGGTATGTTGGCCACACGTCAGGAGTTGGTTTTCCCCAAGTTCCCCTATATTGGCGTGGTGGATACACATTCGTCGAGCAACGACATCACCGACTCGGCTGCGGGCGGTACTGCCTTGGCCAGCGACCACAAGACCAAAAACGCTATGGTGGGCATGAATCCCGACTCGATTCCCGTGAAGACCCTTCTTGAGGTTTTTGCCGAGCAAGGCAAGGAAACAGGCATTGTGGTGACAAGCTACATCACCCATGCCACTCCGGCTTGTTTCTATGCCAAGGTGCCGCATCGCCGTCAGTATGAGGATATTGCGATGCAATTGGCTGAGTCTGAAAACATCAATTTGGCCATCGGTGGCGGTCGCAAGCACTTCAATTGCCGCAAGGATAGCATCAACTTGATTGAAAGAATGGAGAACGAATTGGGCTGGAAAGTGTATGACACCCTTGCCGACATTGACGTGAATTGCAAGAAATATGCGGTTTTGGAGGAC
>CACXQV010000055.1 GCA_902769875.1 uncultured Bacteroidia bacterium | reverse complement strand
GAATTGTACAACATCCAGCAAAAATACCAAATGCCAAACAGCCATGCAAGAAAAACAAAAGAAAACCAACCGTTTATGCTTCTCCCCTCTCCCATGACCTGCTGAAGACAGACTCCAAAAACGCCCGATTATTGAAACAAATCACCACCGCTTTGGTGCGGTTGCCCTGATTAATTTACCGTCAACGACGGTACATTTTAGAAAAATCAGTATTTTTGCCCTTTCTAAAAACGACTAAACGATGAAAAAACTGATTTTATCACTTTCACTATTGGCCGGCTTGGCCTTTTTCAACTCTTGCACTTCGGATGTGGAGCTTTATGCCGACTATAAGGACATACCTGTGGTTTATGGCCTCCTTGATGCTTCGCAAGACACCAATTTCATTCGCATCAGCCGCGCTTTTTCGGGCAGCAACGACCACCCCATCAATGCCAACGAAGTGGCCCTTATTGCCGACTCGTGCAACTATCCCGGCAAGTTGAAGGCTTACATTGTTGAATATCAGGCAGGTTATGGAGGGCAATTTGACTCGACGGGCGACACTTTGATGTTGGACACGATCACGATTCACGACAAAGAGGCAGGCACCTTCTATTCGCCAAACCAAAAGGCGTATTATGCCAAGACGAGGTCGTTTTTTGGCAACAATGCCCCCACAAGGCAATACCTTTATAGACTTTTCGTCCACAAGGGCAACGACACCATCACCTCCGAAACGAAATTGGTGGGTGGCGACAATTTCAAGATCCTCACCACGCAGCTGAGTTTCAAGGCCGCAGAGAGCAACAAATCGAACCAAATCAAGTTCGTGGAGGCCGAAAATGCGGTTTTCTACGACATCCACTTCGTTTTCCATTATCGCGAATCCGTCAATAACGGGCCGATGGTCGAGAAGCAAGTGAAGTATTCGTTTGGAGCAAGAAGCATTGACGAATTAGACAAGGACGGCACGGTTTATTACGTTTCATACGGCGAGAACGTCTTGTTCAACATGTTGGCCGATGCCATTGGCGGCGACACGGTGGTCGACTCCAACCACCCCAATGTGGTGCGCTATTTCGACGAGAAACCCATAACAATATATCTTGCCGCTGGAGGCGACGAGCTGTACAACTACATCCTCGTGAACTCGCAATCGGGTTATTCGCAAACCGTGCCCGACTACACCAACATCGGTGGCGGATTCGGCGTGTTCTCATCGCGCAAGAACCTTGTGCTGGAGGCCAGAATCTCCGGCCGCACAGCTTCAGACCTTTATGGCAAGCCGTGGGGCTTTATTCAGCAGTAAACTTTCAAAAAATCCATATCATTTATGATTCGTTCCATGACGGGCTTCGGCATTGCCGAGCAAACCTATCTTTCAAAGAAAATCTCCGTTGAAGTCAAGACGCTGAACAGCAAGCAGTTGGACTTGCAGGTGAAACTGCCCAACGAGCTTCGTTTCGCCGAGCTGGATTTCCGCAATAAAATAGGCGCCAAGCTGCAACGCGGCAAAATCGATGTGATGATAACCATCGCCGACACCGATTTGACCCAGACCTATCATATCGACGCCGACATCGTGAAGGCTTACAAAGAGCAAATCGAGGCCATATCCGACAGCTTGAACGTGGCGCCTTCCGCCGATTTGGCCTCCATCCTCTTCAAGATGCCGGGCATTTTCAACTTGCCAGTCGAAAACTACGATGAGGCTTTCGTAGCCAAAGTGGGGGAAACGATAGACCAAGCCCTGGAATTGGTCGACGGCTTCCGCATCCAAGAAGGCCTGACCCTGAAGAAAGACCTTTTGCACCGCGTGGAGCTGATTCTCGGCTTGCTGGAGCAGGTTGAGCCTTACGAAAAGAGCCGTCACGAGGTCATCAAGCAACGCTTGACGAAAAACCTCAGCGAGCTGGCCGCATCTGGCCAATACGACGAGAACCGCTTTGAGCAGGAGCTCATCTATTATCTGGAGAAATTGGACATCACCGAAGAAAAAGTCCGCCTGCGCCAGCATTGCAACTATTTCAACGAAAGTTGCGACGAAGACCAGGCCGGCAAGAAACTCGGCTTCATCGCGCAAGAAATGGGCCGCGAAATCAACACGCTCGGCTCGAAGGCCAATGAAGCCAACATCCAGAAAATCGTCGTCAAGATGAAGGACGAGCTGGAGAAAATCAAGGAACAAGTTTGTAATATACTTTAATTACGGCTCTTCGACAGGTTCAGGGTCTTTTGTCTTACAGAAGATTAGGGCGCCTGAGCCTGTCGAAGGCCACGACCATGAATTATGAAAAAAGGAAAACTTCTGATTTTCAGTGCGCCATCGGGATCGGGCAAGACCACCCTGCTCAACCATGTGATGGCCAACATACCCGAAATGGCGTTCTCGGTCTCGGCCACTACTCGTCCGCCCCGTGGCGAGGAGGTGAACGGGCAAGAGTATTATTTCTTGAGTATGGACGAGTTCAAGCGGCGCGTCGACAACGGTGAGTTCCTCGAATGGGAGGAGGTCTATCCGGGTCGTTGCTACGGCACCCTGATTTCGGTGGTCGAGCAGATGCAGAACGACGGCAAGCATGTGGCCTTCGATGTGGATGTGTGCGGCGGGGTCAACATCAAGGAGTTTTATGGCGCGAATGCATTGTCGGTGTTCATCCAAGACCCTTCCATAGAGGCGTTGCGCAAGCGGCTCATAGGTCGTGGCACCGACTCGATGGAGGAGATTGAGAACCGTTTGGCCAAGGCCGCTTGGGAGATGGAGTTTGCCCAAGGCAAGTTCGACCGCACCATCATCAACGACGACCTCGAAACCGCCAAGCGCGAAATCCTCACGGTGGTCAAGGAATTTCTTTGTCAAGAGTGAATTAAAGAATAATCGTGGATGAGTATGTGTGCAAATATAGTTCGTATTATAACAACATCGGAAAACCCGGAAAACACAGAAATTCTGTTTTTTTCGTTTCTTCCGATGTTCAATGAAGGATAACCAATATGGTTTTTGATGAAAAAAGTCGGCATATACTCAGGTTCGTTCAATCCCATCCATCACGGCCATGTGATGCTGGCCGACTATCTCGTCGAGTTTTCCGACTTGGATGAGCTGTGGTTTGTGGTCACGCCCCAAAACCCATTGAAGCAAAAGTCGGACCTTTTGGACGACGCTGAGCGACTGAAGATGGTGCAATTGGCCGTCGGCGACGACCCACGTTTCTTCGTCAGCGATGTTGAAATGCATTTGCCAACGCCTTCGTTCACCATCAATACGCTTACTATGTTGTCGGAGCAATATCCTGATTGCCAGTTTGTTTTCGTTTGCGGGATGGACAGCCTTCAAAACTTCAAGAACTGGCGTGAATACCAAAGGATTTTGGACAACTACGAGTTGTTGGTTTTCCCCCGCGAAGGCTACGATGGTGGAGAGCTGGTGGATTATCCTTCCGTCACGGTGCTGAAAACGCCCATCTTGGAGATTTCGTCCACCTTCATTCGCCAAAGCGTCAAGGAAGGGCGCGATGTGCGGCATTTCATGCCGGAGAAGGCCTTTGCCTATATGAAGGAACATCGGTTTTACGAATAAACATGGATTTTCGATCGTTCTTGTAGAGACTGCCATGGCGTGTCTCTACTGTAACCATAATGTTGTCAGTTTGTAAAATGGTTTTTATATTATATTGAAATTCATATATTTACGATTTTTGTTTGGGAAAAAGTTTGTAAAAACCGAAATGAAAACGGTAATTCGCAGAATGGCGTTTTCCAATGCGGTAATTTTGTGGCGAAATCAACTATTTTGTAATTTTGCCCGTATGAAAACGAGACCCTTTCTTTTTGGATGCCTGTTGCTGCTTATGGCTTGCAACCAACCTAACCGCGAAGCCCAAAAGTTGCTCCGCCAAGCCGAAAGCATTGTAGAAACCTATCCCGAAAGTGCCTTGCGACTCATTGATAGTGTGATGCATTTGGAAATCTATTTCAGTGAAGACGAGCGCATGGAGATGGCTTTGCTGCAAGGCCGCGCCATCTACGGCGACGACCGCGATGCCACCGACCCTACTGCATCGAATGGTAACTTTTTGTTTGATAAGGTGATGAACCGCATCTACACCTCTCCCGACCTTGATGGTGCTCCTGCCTATTTCGCTCGAAAAGGCCAACCCAAAAAGGCTGCTTTGGCCGCACTTTACAAGGGTTACGACTTGCAGTCGATTTATGCCGATGGTTTGGCCTTGCAATCTTTCGAAGAAGCCACAGACTATGCGCTTCGGGCGGGCGATAGCCTCACCGCTGCCCGCGCCTTTTTCCAGATGGGAAGGCATTTGCATTGGATGGACAGATATGGAGAAGCCGCAGTCGCCTTGGATTCTGCCGACCGTTATTTTGGCAACCGTTTATATGAGAGGGCCTTCGTGCAGAACATGATGGGCGTAAACCAATGTTTTTTGGAGGAGTTCACCGATGCTGCAATCCATTTGGCCAATTGTCTTGAATTTGCAGTCGAAAGTGGCAACAAAGAAGCCCAGTGGCGTGGTATGTTCAACCAAGGTATACTGGCTGGCGACAAGTTTTTTGACCAAAGAGATGCGGGCTTGCAGTATTTGCGGCTATTGGAGGCTGAAGCCACAGGGCTGAAATTGGCAACCAAGGCATACGGCATATACAAACTGTTTTTTAATCATAATGTTAGACACAAGATTAAGCCGATAGACGACGATTCGACCGCTTATTATAGCGGTGTTTGG
Source organism: uncultured Bacteroidia bacterium (assembly GCA_902769875.1). Lineage (GTDB taxonomy): Bacteria > Bacteroidota > Bacteroidia > Bacteroidales > F082 > Limimorpha. The sequence goes on along the minus strand of CACXQV010000055.1, from coordinate 22,881 downwards.
GCGAGTGCGATGCAATTCGATAGAAAGTATAAACTGGGTGGCGCCGACGTGTTTTGCTTCTATGGTCGGCAACACGACCTGTATCCGGTTTTTTTGACCCACTGGATCACGGCTGACGTAACCGTATATGGAGATTCCTTTGGCGTACTCAAAAACTACCATCGTCAGCAGCAGCGAAACGATTATTTGGCTTTGCGTAATGCGATGGCTGAAAAGCACCTTCAAAAGCAACATAAAACCATGGTTTTCTGCATTGTGGCTATTTCGGCACTCCTGTTAATAATAGGTGCCTCGCTGTTTTGGCTGAAACGCAAGCCGAAAACGGAAATGGTTGAAACCCAGCCTGAAGCACCAAAGCCGGAAATCCAAGTGCCAGAATCTCCGCAGCCTAAGGAGAATCCTTTTGTGAAACAGGAACTTACGAACCGCTTGCGCCTGATTCTTGCCGCCGCCCGCATCGAGAAAAACGCCTACGACCCAAAAATGGAATGGAAACCTTTGGTGCGGCAGGTGATGAACGGGAAGGAGACCGCATTTGAGAGTGCCGTGTCGGTCATCGAGGCGGCCTATCCGGGCTTGCAGGCGATGATTGCCGAACAATTCCCCGACCTGAACGAAACCGACGCCAAGGTGTGTCTGCTTTCGTGCAGCGGCCTCTCCAACGCTGAAATGGGCGACCTGCTCGGTTTGAGCGTCTATTCCATCAACAAAAGCCGTAGCGAATTGCGCAAAAAGTTAGGTTTCGAGCCTGACGAATTGAAGAACCGCTTGTAATTTCACTTCTTTATCTTATTGTGTTTTAGTTGTTTGCAAATTATTATCAAAGAAAGATTTGTAAGCCGCTAAATCAAAACTGTAATCCCGTTGACAGGTCATCGGCTTGGGCTACTTTTGCCACAAAATCAACAATTCAACAGTTAAACAATCAACAAATCGAAGATTCAACAAAGTTAATTCAACAATGAAACACATTCCAACTTTAACCCTTATGCTAATGCTTTCAATGGCAGGCATAGCCCAGACCCACACGTTGAGCGGCACGGTCTGCGACGAACAAGGAATTTTGCCCTACGCCACTGTTATGGTATGGCAAGGCAACGACACGGTGAAAGCCACTTACGGCATCACCAACAAGCAAGGCGACTTCGCCCTACACGGCCTAAAGGAAGGCCAATACAAAGGCTTGGTGAAGTTCACCGGCTTTGCGCATCTGCCTTTCTCGGTCAATCTCGACAAAGACGTGCGTCTTGACACGCTGCGCCTCAAGCCCGATGTGAAAATGCTGAATGAGGTGCAAGTGACCGCCTCCAAGGTCTTTGAGGACAAATTCGACAAACTGAAAATGAACATCAGCGAACTGAAACTGCCGCCTGCGGCCACTTACATTGATGCCTTGCGCGAAATCCCCGGTTCGTTCTACAAGGTGAGCGAGAACACGCTGACCGTCCTGAACAAGCCCGTGCTCGTGCTACTTAACGGCAGGCCGCTTCGCGTTTCGTTCAGCCAAATCACCGATATGTTGCAAGGCGAAAAGGCCGAGGACATCGCCGAGGTGGAAATTATGTACGAAACCCCGCCACGCTTCGCGGGTGAATGGGACGGCCCCGTGGTGAACATCATCACGAAGAAGAACTTGGCTACGGGCTTCTACGGCAGCGTCTCAGGCGACCTGCAACTACGCAAACGCCTCGGTGCGAGGTCATCGCTCAATCTCAATTTCAGAACCTTGAAAACCAACACCTATCTGTATTTGTCGCAAAACTACAATCCGAGGGAGTATGCCTATCGCTATTGGCAGTATCGCGAGGGTGGCGACACGCTGATGCGGCGCGAGGCTAACCATACCAACAATATGAATTCTTATTATTTGAACACGGGCACAGGCATCCAGTTTGACGACAACAACTCTTTGGACATCAACTTCTCGGGAGATCTCGATTTCGACCACGACAACATTGATGAGTATATCCTCGACCGAGGAACGGCCATCCATTCAACCGACACGGCGCGGAACGACTCGCGTTCCTATTGGGGCGACATCTATTACAAGCACAACTTCAACGACCCCAAGCATTACATCACCGTGGATGCCAATTTGAGCCGCAACCTCAATGAGTCGGGCAACCTGCGCCAATACAACTATTTGCTTGATTCGGTGACTTACAACCGTGATGCTTCGCCCTATTCCGGTTGGCTTTTCTCGACCCGCGCCGACTATACCCGTGAATGGGACAAAATCCGAATCCAGTCTGGTCTCTCTTACCACTATTCCGATTTGGAAAATGATTTCAGTTATGAAAACCTCATTGATGGCGCATGGCAACCTGACACTTTGGTGACCAACGATTTCAATTACAAGGAGAACACCTTCATGGGCTATTTCATTTTTGACCATCAGGTGAGCGAGAAGTTCAGTTATGCCCTCACGCTTACCGACTCGTATGTGCGCACTTTGGGCATTTCGGAAACCACAGGAATCAAAACACCGTACAACTACAACGTCTTTCGTCCGTCGCTTTCCTTGCGATTCAAACCCCATGAGGACCATTACTTTACCCTCACCTACAGTCGCAACTATGGGAAGCCCAATTTCACCTACCTGAATCCCTTCCGCAAGTATGAGAGTCCCGTCTATTATGTGGAGGGCAATCCGAATTTGAAGCATTCCATACAAAACGGCATCACATTCAAATACCGCTATCGTTATTGGTTGAACTTTGCTGTTTCGTATGGTCATAATGCGAACTATGTGCTACAGGTGCCGCAATTGGATGCTGACGGAGCCATCATCGGCTACACTTACGGCAATTTCGGCAAGAGAGACGAATTGTTGTTTATTCTGAATATGTCGAAAAGGTTCTTCGACAACCGGTTGAACATAGGTTTATTTGGTCAGGCGAAATATGAGAATTACAACAGCAGCGATGCCCTCGACTACCGCAATTCATTGTGGAGTTACTTTGCGAATCTTGATTTCTCGTATGTGCTCATCAAGAAATACGATGTGGAATTGGGCGGCTATGCTTTGTATTATTCTTCGCATCTCAGTGGCTATGCCAAGACTCAAGGTCATCCCAAAATGGGCTTGGACCTTTCGGCGAGGTTCTTAGACGGCAACCTGCAAACCACGCTTAGCGTGAACGATGTGTTCAACACCGATCTCAATAACCGTGAGAGTCTGTTGAATGGTGTCGTCTCAAAGAGCGACAACATCATCGATGCGCGTTATATCCGCTTTTCCGTACGCTACAGTTTCAACCGCAAGAACCTGAAGCGTTTCGAGAACCATCAGGGGAGCAATGCGGATAGCGGTAGGTTGTGATGGGTTTATAGTTCTGCGATTTCCAAATCGGAAAGTCCAGTGATTTCGGCGATTTCTTGTGACGACATCCCTCTTGCCCTCATATTTCGCGCCATACCAACAATGCTCTTGTACACAGCGTCTTGGGAGTCGTTGAACAAGTCTTCGCCGTTTTCCCATTCAGTCCAATCGGTTTCGGTGAGATAGGTTTCGACTTGTTTCCTTAATTCGGGAATACTGTTGACAGCGGTGTCGTACAATGTCTCCAAAACAACGTGGGCATAATCATGAACAAGGATGTGTCGCATACTTTCAATCATTTTCCAAGGTGTTTTGGGATGGGCGGCTTTGAAGGCTTTAGTCAGCATAAAAGTCGCTTCGCCGACTACTTCAACATTCTTCATCACGCCAAAATACAAAAGCGCATTTGAAGAGAACTCCTCAAAAGTCACGTTTTGTATGAATTTCGTAATGTTGTTGGAATACTCGATGATGTCTTCAAGTCTTCCTTTATCTCTCGCTCTTTCTCTCATAGATTAATTGTTTGTCGCGTTCGACACTTTCGACGGCATACGGACGCAGTGAACCATCTTCGACCAAATCCACTTCACGGCCAAGTAATTCTCTCAAGTCCAGATACATACCTCCCATTGTTAATAGCGTAAAAGGTTTTCCAGAACGGTCTGGAACAAAAAGAATGTCCACATCGCTCCAGGGCTTTTCTTCGCCTCGGGCAAAGGAACCGAATAGCCATGCCTTCAGGACGGGTTGCGTCTCGAAATATTTTGCGATGATTTGTATCATGGATTGCGTGCTCATAATGCATTGATTTTATGATGCAAAAATAGCATTATTCTCGGAAAGAGGGCTTTTTTCCGAAAAAAAGATGTTATCCGATGGGATTTTCTCCAATCAAATTCGTCAAATCAATGAACTCTTGTACTGAAAGTTGCTCGGGTCGCTTGTTGAAGACCTCGTTTTCGATGATTTCGGGCCTGAGCATCGGGCGTAGTGAGTTGCGCATGGTCTTTCGGCGCTGGTTGAAGGCCTGCTTCACGATGCTCACAAAGAGTTTTTCGTCGCAGCCCAAGTCGTTGACGGCATTGCGCCGCATTTTTATCACGGCAGATTTCACCTTCGGCGGCGGGTTGAAAACGTTCTCGTGAACGGTGAAAAGATATTCGATGTCATACCAAGCCTGCATCAGCACACTCAAGATGCCGTAGGTCTTGCTGCCTTCCTTGGCGGCCATACGCTCGGCCATTTCTTTCTGCACCATACCCACCACTTCAACGACTTGTTCCTTGTATTTCAGCACTTGGAAGAAAATCTGGCTGCTGATGTTGTAGGGGAAATTCCCGATGATGGCCATGTTTTGTTTCCCGAACTGGCTGAGGTCGGTACGGAGGAAATCTCCCTCAATGAGTCGCTCGCCGAGCATGGGGAAATGCTTCTCCAAATAGGCGATTGACTCCTTGTCGATTTCGATGACGTGGAACTTGTCGAGGACGTTTTGCACCAAATATTGGGTCAAAACGCCTGTGCCGGCACCTACCTCGATGACGCTTTCCACATCGGGCGACAACTGCTCCACAATGCGTTGGGCGATATTCTGGTCAATCAAAAAATGCTGGCCTAATGATTTCTTGGGTCTGACTTCTTGCATGGTATTACGTTTTTTTTATGCAGGGGTTTACACCGCCTGCCTATTGGTCTGTCGTCCCTATGGGACTGGATTGTATTCCAATGCAGGGGTTTACACCGCCTGCCTATTGGTCTGTCGTCCCTACGGGACTGGCTCATCCCTCCTGCATCACAACCTCCTATAGTTTTTCTTCGCTTGAGCGGTATAAATGCTCGTCGGGTATTCATCGATCAGCTTCTCGTAATGTTGCTTGGCCAATTCCTTGTTTTTCAATTCGTTTTGTTCAATCGTTGCGGCGTGCATCAGGGCGGCATCGGCTATGTAGCTGTCAGGATATTGCTCCACGATTTGCAGGAAAAGCAGCTCAGCTTCTTCAAATTCCTTCCTTTTTTCGGCAATCTCGCCTTTGCGGAACAATGCGTGCGGCTTGCTGACTTCGTTTCCGGTGGCGATGATTTCGTCGAGCAGGGTGATGGCTTGGTCGTCGTGCTGCTGGTAGATGCGGTAGTCGGCGCGGGCCAGACGCTTGAGCTCGGTGCCTGTAGTGTCGATTTCGAGATTGTCCTTGATGACCAACGAGAGCGTCATGGCATCGTTGGCGATGAGTTTCGAGGTGGCGGCTTTCAGCACCTTCAGCTGGCTTTCGGCCCATTCGTATTCGCCGATGAAATAGCGCAGTTGCGCGTTCTTGAACCGGGCCTTGTGGCCGAGTGGGTCTTCCTTTAGGCTTTTGTCGACTTGGCTGTATAGCAAGGTGGCTTCCCAAACTTCGTCGTTGTGCAAGTAGATGTCGGCCAATTTCAGCTTGAGCGCGGCTTGGTCTTGCTTGCCCCCGACTTGGCTTATCGTTTGGCTCAAGAGGGCGATGGCTTCTGCGCTTTGGTCGAGGTGATAGGTCATGATGTCGGTTTCAATCAGGGTCAGCTTGGCCAAGTCGTTGGTGTTGACCTGATCGTAAGCGGCTTCGATGCGTTTCTTGAGGTTGCCGTAAGCCTTGGCGTCGGTGCTGTTGGCGGCCTTCAGCTTTTGGTATTCCGCATTGATGATGCCTGCAACTGCCTGTCCGTAAAAAGGATTGTTTTTCCCCTTGTCGATGATGTATTGGTAGCCCTCCTTCGCAATGTCAAACTGCTTGTTGTTGAGGCAAATGCCCGACAGGTTGTTGATTTGTGCGTCTTGGTCGTGGGTCTTTCGGTCAATGCTTTGGCATTGCGCCAAGGCGATGTCGTAGTCTTCTTGTTGCAGTGCAAACCAAACGAGGAGCTGGGCAAATTCCAAGTTGTCGGGCTTTTGTTGCGTGTGTTGCAGCAAAGCCATGCGTAGCTCATCCGAAATGCTATGGTTCACATCGTAAAACAACATCGATTGAAGGCGGTTGCGGATGTTGTTGTATTGTCCCGGATGGGTTTCCAACTCAAGGAAATAATAACGGAACGCCTCTTGATAGTTGGCCATCGTTTGGTGGATATAGGCCAAGTCCAAATAAAGGTCTTCGTTTTCTTTGAGCTTGCTGTTGCCGCGCTCGAGTACGGTGATGGCCATGTCGTTGAGCCCCCTCGATTGGAAGGCATAGCTGATGTTGCGGATGTTGGAAATGCCCTCCGGCAGGTTTTTCAGGATGTCGTTGAATTGTCTGCCCGCTTTGTCGGTTTTGCCCTGCAAATTGTAGACAAAAACCAAGTCGACGGGGCTTTTGTAATAGGTCGGGTTCTTTTTTGAATAGCTCTTCAGCTCTTTCTCGGCTTGGTCGTAGTCCTTGAGTTGGATGAGGCATTCCACATATTGCTGGAAATAGTTCGGTCGGTCGGTCTTTTCGAACAGTTGCTTGTACAGGTTGCGGGCTTTGTCGAACTCTTGTTCGCGGTAGTATTGCGAGGCCAATTGGTCGTCGATGGCGATTTGTTCCTTTTGCCGCGCGTCCATCCTTTTGCCTTTGGGCGCGGTGTCTATTTGGGCGTTAGCCTGCAAGGCCATAAGTAGCATCAAAACAATATGGAAAACTCTGGTTTTCATTTGGATAGTCTCATTTTTTCAAGCCATCAAGCTCCTTTTGGCTGCTTTCGAAGCGGTCTCTGAAATAGTTGACTTGGTTGCTTAGCCGTTCAACGTGCTGCGCCTCGTCGGCAAGATAGATGCTGGCCATCGAGTCGTTGAGGTAGTGGCTCTCGATGTCGGCCTTGAGGTGTCCGAGTTGGAGCAGGGTGGTGTCGATTTCGGCTTGCATTGCAGGTCGGATGGCCTTGAATTGCTCGATGTAGGCACCCACCAGCCGTAGCTGTTGGAACCTCGCGTCCACTTCGTCGGGACGCAGGTATTGCAACATAGAGTCGCAGGCGATGAAGTCTTTTTCAAGTTGTGCGAGCTGCTTGGTTTCGAGTTGGCTCAGCGCTTGGGCGTTGGCTTTCACTTCTTTTTCCAACGACCCGATTTCGTCGACGAGGGTCTTGGGCTGGCAAGCGGCCATTGTGCAGGAGAGAGCCGCAATGCCTATGAAAAGCGCAATTTGGTTGAACAATCGTTTGAAACTCATATCATTTGTATTATGGGTGCAAAGATACGCATTTTGGCCGAAACGGCCTTTTTGGCGCATAAAAAAACCCGACTATCGCAATGATGGTCGGGAAACGGTGTATGCTATGAAAAACTTATTCAGTGATTGTAGCTTCAACGGGGAGGATGGAGACGTAGGATCTGCCTTCCTTCTTCTTTCTGAACTCGACGATGCCGTCACACAATGCATACAGAGTGTGATCCTTGCCCATACCGACATTCTTGCCGGGATAGTGCTGCGTGCCGCGCTGACGCACGATGATGTTGCCAGCAATGGCGGCCTGACCACCGAAAAGTTTCACTCCGAGTCGCTTACTGGCGGACTCACGACCGTTCTCGGAACTACCAACGCCTTTTTTGTGTGCCATTTCTTTAAGTTTTTTCGGGTTGGATCTTGCTCAGATACTGACGGTGACCGTTAGAAGTCTGATATCCTTTTCTTCTCTTCTTCTTGAAAACGATAATCTTGTTGCCTTTGAGGTGCTGCATCACCGTGGCTTCGACACTGGCGCCGGCTACCGTCGGGGCTCCCACTTTTGTCGAACCGTCGTTTCCAATCAATAATACTTTGTCGAAAGAAACCTTGCTTCCTTCTTCTTCATGCAGCCTGTTGACGAAAATCTGTTGTCCCTTCGTCACTTTGAATTGTTGTCCTGCGATTTCTACTATTGCGTACATTTCTCGATATCTTTTAATTAGATACTGACTCTCTGTTTTTTCGGACTGCAAAAATACACATTTTTTCAATCGGAAAAGATTTTCTTTTCTTTTTTCGCATTAATTTTCTCGAAAAAGTCTCCGTCTAAAATACAAAATATTGATATACAGCGTTATGTTACCATTCATTAATTCGTTTCATTAATGGTTTTCTTGCGTTTTTCGAAGCGTCTTTTGCGCGGTTTTGACCCTGCGGCAGGCCTTTTCGGCCTCGCAAAAGCCACCAACTTTGCCTTCGACATCGGTTCGTCTCATAAAATTATGTACTTTTGCAGCCTTATCCGACTTCGGCAAACATTAATATGGACGAAAACGAGCTCAACAGCCTCATCGGAAAAATGAAGCAGGGCGACAGGGAGTCATTCAACCAGATTTTCCGTCGCTACTATGCGCCATTGGTGCGCTTCTGTGTGCGTTTCGTCGCCGACGGCGACATGGCCGCCGAAATCGTCCAAGACCTGTTCGTCAAACTGTGGTCGAGCCGCGAGAAGCTGGTTTTCACCTCATCATTCGAGTCGTATATGCTGCGCTCGGTGCGCAATGCTGCCATCACCTATATTAATAAAGAACGCGCACACGCGGAAACCAATTTGGCTATCTATGGCGACGACTCGGATGCCAACGACCCCTCTGAAACGCTGCAATCCAACAACTTGGAGGCCTCGTATCGAAAGATTTTGGCCACGATGCCCGAAAAACGCCGCGAGGTTTTCCTTGCCAGCCGTTTCGAGGGACTGAAATACTCCGAAATTGGCGAAAAACTCGGACTTTCCACCAAAACCGTTGAGGCGCACATGAGCGCAGCCATCAAGCAACTAAGGGAAGGCCTGAAAGAATACCTTTGATTCATCGGGGCTCGACGGCTCCGCAATGGGTGTGTTTTCGACCGTTTCGGCTTGGCACCCGGAAAAAATGAAAAAAATCGAAAAAAAAGTTATTTTTCGACTAAGGGTAAATTCAAAGTTATTAGTCATATAGGTGAATCGACGAGAGAAAATCGGACAAAATGAACTCGACAAACGAAAAATATGATGCTTTAATCAAGAGCTGTTTTGACGGGCAGAGCACCGCCGAAGAAGCCCTTGAACTGCTTTCTTGGGTTGCCGAGTCGGAAGAAAACCGCATTGCTTTCAAGTCGCAAAAAGATCAGGACGAGGTCTGGAAACTCACCGATTTTGCTATGCCTGACGAGGTGGATGTGGAAGCCGCCCTCAGCAAGGTCAACGCAAAGATTGATGCCCTCGAAACGGAAACTCCTGTGGTCCAGATGCCTTGGCTGCGCCGTAACTACAAGATGGTTTCGGGCATTGCGGCAGCCGTGGTCGTAGCCCTGTTCTTGGGATTCCTTGTCAACAAGCCTTTCAATCAGACGGTCACGCTCGCTTCCAACGATTGGAACACCGAAGCGCCATATTTCCTTCCCGACGGCAGCGCGGTCACCTTCGAGGGCGAGTCGCGCATCAGCCATCCGAAGCACTTCGGCCTCTCGGAACGTGCGGTCGAGTTTGAAGGTGTCGCCCTTTTCGATGTGGCCAAAGACGCAAGCCATCCTTTCGTCATCCATTGCAACGGTATGGAAGTGGAAGTGTTGGGCACCTCGTTCCTGCTCAATGCCGACGGTGAAAAGAGCTTCGTCGACCTTTACAGCGGCAAGGTGCGTATGACCACGCTCGACAGAAAAGGCGGCGAGCTGGCCCAAGTGGAACTCAACCCGGGCGAGCGCGGCGTGTGGAATGCCGACGGCGAGTTGAAGCTGATGACCTATCCGGAAGTGAAGAAGGAACAGCTGGAGAAAGAGCGCGTGCTGGTGTTCGACGACGCATGCCTCTCAACGATTGTTGAGACCTTGGAATACATCTACGAAATCCAAATCAAGCTCGATGAGAGTTTGGCTTCCAAGAAAATCACCGCCCGTTTCACCGACGAAGACCCCATCGAGGAAGTGCTTGAAACCATCGCCGTGGTCTCGAATGTCACCGTGACCAAGAAGGACGATGTCTACATCATCCGCTGATTCCAAATCCCCCCAAATTCCATTTTTTTTGGCTTGAATGAAAGCCCACTCGTTTTTTTGTCGTACTTTAGCGGCCTGAATTTGAATTATCTTGGAGATGGAATGCCCTGATTTCAATATAAGCCCTGAAACACAGAAAGATAGAACGCCATTTCGCTTTTGGCCATTGGTTCTGCTCTTGTTTTTTGTCGCTTTCGTGATGCCGCTGAAGGTTCAAGCCCAGACTTTCAACCCATTGATTTCGTTTTCGGTAGAGTCGTGTACTTTGGATGTCGCCTTGGAGAAACTTTTCGGCGAATATGAGCTGAATGTGGCCTTCAGCAAGGCCGAACTGAGCAAAATCCGCATAGAGGCTTATTCGTGTTCCTATAAATCGGTTGACGAAGTGCTCGCCGACCTGCTGAAAGGCACTGACTATGGATTCAAACGCATTGGCAAACAGTACGTCATCAGAAAAAACAAGCAACTGGCCGATGATCCTGATGCCACCGTCACCAAACCTGCCGAGCCCACTGTGGAGGTGGTCAAGCCGAAAACCGAAGTGGTGGCCAACAAGACGAATGACACCATTTACATCATTGATTCTGTGTTGCTTGTCAAGACCGTGATGCGTTACGACACGGTCGTGGAAGTGAAGCACGAGGTGAGGACCGACACTGTGTTTGAGGTGAAATACCAAGGTTGGCAGATTCCTTGGCCCAAGTTCCGCGACAACGGATGGTTCGTCGCACCGGCAATCAGCCTCGGATCGGCAATTTTCAAGCACGAAAAGGCGATGCCTGAGCCTGAAAACGGTAAAGTGGAAGTGACCCCAAGTTCAGCCTATGGTTTGGGGCTCGATGCGGGTTACAAGCACGAGCGGCTTGGCGTGGGGATGAATTTGGCATATCGTTCGGTGCGCTATCGTTTCCTGCTTGAGCAGACCGTTTTCAGTGGCGATTATTATGTGAATGACACGCTCGACATGTATTACACGGTGCATCCTTCGGGCGACACGACTTATCAATACATCTTGGATTCGACTTATGTCCCACTGACCACGACGAATTATGCCTATCGTGATATAAACCGACTCGATTATTTGAATGTCGGCCTTTTTGCCACCTTCGATTTTGTCAGGCTGGCGCATTTCAGGGCTTTCGTCAAGGCGGGGGCTTCTGTTGGCTTTTTGGTCGACTGGGCGGGTTCGCTCAATGCTGGCGAGTCGCCTTTCCATCGGCCCGTTGCCAAAGAGGAAGTGGAGCCGTTGCGCTTCTCTTACTACGGTGGCTTGGGCTGCGCCTTCAAGATTGTGAACTGCGTTGAATTGGTGCCGGAGGTGCATTATCGTGTGACCAACGGCTCGTTGTATCGCGCTGGTTTCCCATTCGATATGCTGATGAGGCTCTGGGATTTCCGTTTGGGTTTGACCTATTATTTCTGAGGAATGAAACCGCTCAAGTTGATATGGCATTTGTTGGTGGCCTTGGCGCTGATGCAGCCTTTGGCCCTTCAAGCCCAGCAGTATGTGAGCCTCGGCGGCGAGGTTGACTCACTGTTGGTCTTGCCTCGTTTGGGTGGCGATTCGGTCTATCTTGTGAACGAGTCGCTGACGGTGAGCCACGGCGGCGATTTGCGCGTTGAAGCCGGCACGAGGATTTATTTTGGCCAATCGGCCTATCTGCGCGTTGACGGCGGGCGGCTTTTGCTTGATGGCAAACGAAACGATTCCATTTATCTTTTGTGCTACGAGTTTTCGCACGATTGGGAGGGCTTGCAGCTGAAAAACGTCGACGAGGCCGACTCGCTGCGGCTTTCTTACGTTACGGTTGTGGGTGCTTTGACGGCTTTGAATGCCTCGACGAGCAGCCACGTCGTTGTCAACCATTGCACGTTCAACAACTATTATGCAGGCAAGGGCATAGAGTTGATTGATTGCTGCAACTTTCTGGTTGACAGTTGTTTCTTCAACCAATGCGTTTCGGGCATCGAGTTGAAATCGCGTGCCGGCGACAGCGAGGACAATCTTTTTGCGCACAATATCTTCGACCAAGGCCAGATTAATATCGAGCTTTCGAATGTGGCCTACGGCTTCAAGTGCAATCGCAACCACATCGAGGCCAACTGTTTCCAAGGTGCGGCCACGGCCATCAATTTCGAGACGGTAGGCGGCATTTCCGACAAGGATGCGACCAATTACATCGAAGGCAACCTGATTTCGTCGGACCTTCCGGGCGGTGGCTCAGGCTATTCGTCCTACGGTATCAAGGCGGCGATGGATTCGCTCGTGATTCGCAACAATGTGTTTTGGAGCAACGACGAAGCCATCCGAATGATGAGGGTTTGCTACCTTTATGTTGAGCATAACACCTTTTTCGACAATGAGTTGACAATGACCAACCTGCTTGCTTCAGGATCGGCGGTCTTTGTCGGCAACACCATCAGCGAGGCCGGGAAAAGGATTGCAAGTTACCCTTCGGGAAAGTCGCGGATGAACGGCAACAATTTCCCGCATTTCAACAGGAATGCGACCCTTTTCGCCAATGTCTCGACCGACGACGTTGATATGCGAGGCAACTACTGGGATGGGGCTTCGGAGGCAGAAATCATTTCGGTGATGATCGACAGCCACGACTCGCCGGGTTTGGGTGAAATCTTCATTGATGGTTATTTGGCGGAGTGCGACACCACAGCGCCCGTCTCGCCCCCGTTTGCGGTGAAAAAGCAGTTCGTGAACAACCAATGGCACATTTCGTGGGAGGCCAATCCGGAGGCCGATGTCGACCATTATGTGCTGTTTTACGGCGGCTTCAATTATTACAAGTTCGCCCATTCCATTGACGACATTCGGGAAACCCGCTATGTGTTGACCCCACAACAGGCCGATAACGTGGCGGTGATGGCCTGCGACCGCGACTACAACCCCGATGTGTACGCCTCTCCCGGGCAAAGTGCCTATGCTTTCGCGACGTACTATCCATACGCGGGTGAGGATGCTAACTTGTGTGCCTCGCAGCAAGGCAATCCGGGCTATTCCATAGGTCTGGCCAACATTCCTTACACTTACAGCGGTTTCGTTTGGCGCACTACGGGCACGGGCGCGTTCTCCGATTCACTCTCGCTGCGCCCTGTCTATTACCCCTCGGAGGAAGACTTTGAGTCTGGTGCAGTGACCTTGACCCTGCGCGTGGTGAGCAACGGGACGGTCAAAACGGATGCTTTCCGATTGAGGCTTTACAAGGCATTGGGCGTGTTTGCCGGCAATGACGATTTCAGCTTCATGAACCAGCCACTGGTGCTCAATGAGGCTGAGGCCTACAACTATGATTCGTTGCGGTGGCATTCGTTGGGCGATGGCTTTTTCGAGGATTCGTTGGCACTGAGTGCCGTGTATTATCCTGGCGAACTCGACAAAGAGCTGGGCTTTGTGGAACTGATGCTTGAGGCTTGGTCGTTTTGTGGCTATTCTTACGATGTCGTCCGTTTCGATTTGTTGAAAGACCACTCTTTGGAGGGCATGACTTGGTCGCAAGGCGTGCCGCGTCCTAACACACAAGTGGTGGCGGCTTCCATCAGCGACGACAGCCCTTATGTTTCGGGCTTCTATCGCACCGTTTCCGACGACGAGGGCAAGTTCAAGTTTGACGCCTTGCTGCCCGACACTTACATCCTGTATGCTTTCCCCGACACCTTGACCCCCGTGACCGGCGGCTGCTATTATCTCGGCGACCTGCAATGGGACGAATCGAATATGATTGTTGTGGACGGCGATGTCCATGACGTTGATATAGAGTTGCCTGCCTTGTTTTCGGGCTTCAATGTGGGCGAGGGAATGGTCAGCGGCGTTTTCGACTATCCTGACTTCCCTTTCAAGGGGCGCGACTTCTATTGCCAGCCTTGGCTGCGCGAAGGTGCTGGAACGGAGTATTGCTCGGGCGGCTTGTCGAATGTCGGCGTGTTGCTGCTCAATTCCACCAAGCAACGGTTGCTGGGTTTTGCGCTCACCGACCCTTCGGGGCAATTCAATTTCCGCAACTTGCCTTTCGGAACCTATCAAGTGATGGCCGACTTGCCGCGCTATGGTCGTGGCACCTGCGAAGAAGTCACGATCTCACAAGCCAACCCATCTGTTGAAGGGCTGCATCTGTTTGTCAATCAGGAAGGAAGGGTTTGTATGCGGAAGCAGAATAACGAATGGACGGGCAACGCTTTGTATGTCTATCCCAACCCGATTGAAAGCGAACTGACCGCTGGAGGACTGCAGGGCAACACGGAATATGAGGTTTCGGTGACCAATGTTTTAGGCATGGCCGTGATGCCTGCAATGAAGATGCAAACCAACCTGTTGGGCGAGATTTCGATGGAGGTTCCAAAGCTGCCGGCTGGGCTTTATTTCATCCGATTGTCGAATCAGTCAACAAGCATGATGGCAAAATTCATAAAACAATGAAAGGCATACGGAAAATAGCGTTGCTTTGGGTTGCGGTCTTGATGGCGTTTGCTGTCAAGCCAGCCTTGTCGCAAGTGGCGGTGCAGGGCTCGGTTTTCGAACAAGACAGCATCACTCCGATTGTGGGCGCGACCGTGGCGTTTTCGGGTGTCACCTTTGTCGGCGATACCATTGCCTGTCAATTTGTTACTGATAGTATAGGTTGCTTTAATGACAGCTTGAGCGAAGGCGTGTATCGGGTTTGGGCTTCCGCCGAAGGCTATCAAACCGAGTGGCTGTCCGATTCATTAATGATCATTGAAGATGAGTTGGGCATCGGTTTTGTTCTGCATGAATTGTATCATCCAGTGAGTTATGTGGCAGCCCGGCCTTTCGCCAGCGATATGGTTAAGGTGAGCTGGTCGATGCACGATCCTTTGCTGTATGAGGACTTCGAGACGGGCGATTTCAGCCGTTTCCGTTGGGACAACACAATATCTGCTTATCCTTGGACGATTGGTTCCGGGCAGGCTTACGAGGGTTCGTATTGCATGAAGTCCACCAACGAGGGCGAGGGCAACAGCCTGTCGCAAATCGAGGTGCCTGTGTATGTGCCTTCGGCAGGCACGATGAGCTTCTACGGCAAGATTTCATCGGAAAGTCCTTGGGATGCCGGCTATTTCTACATTGATGGCACGAAAAAAATGGAATGCTCAGGCGAGGAAGACTGGATCTTTCACGAGTTTGACATCACTGAGGGCGAGCATCTGTTCCGTTGGGTCTACGCCAAAGACGCTTCCACCGATGTGGGTGACGACTGCTTTTATGTTGACTGCATCCGTTTTTGTTCGGGCGACAGTGCGATGCCGGACCGTTCTTTCCAGTATTACGACTTGTTTCGCCGCCGTTTCGACGAGGAGCCGGTGATGTTGGCCTCGCATTTGGCCGACACCGTGTTCATGGACCTGAACTGGAGCAGCCTGCCGTGGGGCAAATACCGTTGGGGTGTGAGCCGCTACTACGAAGGCAATCGTGGTGCTTCAGATACGATTTGGTCGGCCTATCTTGACCGCGATATGACCACGACTTTGGAGGTGCTTGTCACGACGAATGTGGCGCTGCCTGCCTCGGGGGCGATGGTCACGCTGTCGTCGGCAGAACACACTTATCAGGCGACTTCCGATGCCAACGGGCATTTGTTGATAAGCAATGTCTATCGCGATGCCTACGATATTCAAATCCATCTTGACGGCTTTGTGGATTACCTTTCCGACTCCGCCCTTTCGGTGATGGAGCCTATGCAGATAGAGATTGAGCTCAACGAGGCCACGAATGGTATCGACAGCCTCTATGTGTCATCGACGGGTTGGGCTATGTGGTCATTGGATGAAGGCCGATACCGTGATTTACAATATTTTGAGCTGAAACTTAACAACGTTTTCGCGGGCCAGATGCTTGCCAATCATTTCCAATTCGATGTGAGTCAGCTCAATGCGGGTGACACTTGCGTGGCACAGGTGCGACCGGTCTATCTTTCCGACACTTGCGAGTGGAAAACATTCGAGTGGACGTACCGTCCTTGCGATGAGTTCCAAGGCAGTGTTTCAGGTTTGAATTGGGCGGTCCATAACGATGCCGTGCAGCTTTCGTGGACTTATCCCGAAGGTGAGATGTTGGGTGCCTTGCTGTACCGCGATGGTGTTCAGTTGGCCTTCGTTGAAGGAAGCACTTTTTTGGACCAGACCGTAGCGATGCACGACGATGTGAGCTATTGCCTGCGTTTGGTTTATGGCGGTCCGATGGATGGGACACGTTATTCAATGTCGTGCGAGGAATGCGTCGTGGCGAGTTTTCCAGCCTATTGCGACCCACCGATGAAGTTGGAGGGTGAGAATTTTTTGGACGACAATGGCGATTACGGCGCCTTGATTTCGTGGGGCGAGCGTCCCGAGCCTGTTCAGCATTGGCTGCATTATGACGATGGCAGTTTCCGTCGCGCCTTGGGTGGCGACAACGAGCCTTTGATTTTCTGGAGTGTCCGTTTCGATGCGGAGGATTTGGCTGATTATGTGGGCACTACGTTGCAAAAGGTGTCGGTTTATGATGTCGGGGCTGGCGAGTATCATTTGTGGGTTTATGTGGGGGGCGACACTTCGCCGCGCAATTTGGTGAGGTCGCAGAACATGACTTTGACCAATGCCAACGCTTGGCACGAGGAACCCATTCTGCCAGCCTTCGAAATCCCTGAGAATGAGCCGATTTGGATTGTGGTGGGACAACAAGGACTGTCGCGCCCTGCCGCCGCCTCCGCTGATATGGGCAATCCCGATGGCCGTTGGGTTTCGCTCGATGGCGAGAATTGGACGGATATGCACACCTTCAATATGCACTATACTTGGATGTTGCGTGCGTTTGTGTCGAATCGCGGCGGACAATCGCTCATACTGAACGAAGGGGGGTATGTGCTTCAGGATTTCATCCTTTATCGCTCGTATGATAACGTTTATTATCAACAGATTGCCAGTATTCAAGCGGTTGAGGGGCAACCTTTTTATCAGTATCGCGACTTTTTGATGGGCGAAAACCATCACGAGTTCTATTACCGCCTGACCGCCCTTTATCTTTCGGACGAAGGCGAGACTTGCGAATCCGACTTTGCCACGGCTTTGTACAATCCCGAACAAAATTTCGTTTGGATTGATGACTATTGGTCAGTTGATGAAAAGCAAACAGGGCGTTTGGAGATTTTTCCGAATCCAGTGCAAGGCAAACTGTTTGTCGAGGCAAATGACATCAGGTTTTTGGCGGTTTTCGATGCATTGGGGCAATGTGTCTTTTCGCAAGAAACCACCTCGGATGCGGCCCAAATCGACCTTGGTGGTTTCAGGAATGGGTTGTATTTGCTTAAAGTTCGCACGAAAAATGGCGTTATGACACGGCGTTTCATCGTTTCACATTGAGAGAATTGCCCTAAATTCCGTATCTTTGCCGCCCAAAACGGAAAGCCATGATTTCAATCCAAAACCTGAGCATGCACTTCACGGGTGAAGACCTCTTCACCGACATTTCTTTTCTGATTCGCGAAAAAGACCGCATCGGCCTTGTGGGAAAAAACGGCGCGGGCAAGACCACGCTCTTGAAACTCATCTGCGGCATCGAGCAGCCTTCAAAAGGCGATGTGATTATCCCTCAAGGTGTTACCATCGGCTATTTGCCCCAAGAAAAAAACGTGAACAGCACCAAAACCGTTTTGGACGAAGCCCTGACCGCTTTTGACGAATACCATCAATTGGAAAAGGACTTGGAACGCCTGCAACAAGAGTTGGCCGACCGAACAGATTACGAAAGTGCTCAATACGAAAAACTTATCGTCAAATTGAACAACCTAAACGACCGTTTGGCCCTGCTTGGCGGTAACTCCATCGAAGGCGAGGCGGAGCGGATTTTGGTGGGCTTGGGTTTCGATCACGAGGATATGTTGCGCCCTATGCGCGAGTTTAGCAACGGCTGGCAAATGCGCGTGGAATTGGCCAAAATCTTGTTGAAAAAGCCCAACCTTTTGCTTTTGGACGAGCCGACCAACCACCTTGATATTGAATCCATCCAATGGCTGGAAGGCTTCTTGAAAGCTTATTATGGGGCTATCCTGATGGTTTCGCACGACCGCGCCTTTTTGGACAACATCACCATCCGCACGGTGGAAATCTCGAACGGCAAGATTTATGATTACAAGGTGCCGTATTCCGATTATGTCAGCCTGCGCGAGGAACGTGTGGACATGCAACGCTCAGCCTACGAGAACCAGCAGCGCGAAATCAAGAACATCGAGGCGTTCATCGAGCGTTTCCGTTACAAGGCGACCAAGGCCAAGCAGGTGCAAAGCCGCGTGAAACTCCTTGAAAAAATGGACGAAATCGTCATTGACGACATCGACAGCACGGCCATCCACTTCAAGTTTCCGCCTGCGCCGCACTCCGGCAAGGTGACTTTGGAACTCATTAATGTTGGCAAATCATACGGCGACAAGGTGATTCTGAAGGACATCAACTTATTGATTCCGAGAGGGGAAAAGATTGCTTTCGTGGGGCGCAACGGCGAGGGCAAGTCCACGCTTTCCAAAATCATTTGCGGCGTTCTTGACCACGAGGGCGAGGTAAAACTTGGCCACGAGGTCAAGATTGGGTATTATGCCCAAAACCAACAGGATATGCTCGATATGAACAAGACGGTTTTTGAAACTTTGGACGATGTGGCTGTGGGCGACATGCGTCTGAAAGTGAAGGCTTTGCTCGGCTCGTTCCTCTTCCGTGGCGACGACATCGACAAGAAAGTGAAAGTGCTCTCAGGCGGCGAAAAAGCCCGTCTTTCCTTGGCCAAAATGCTCCTTTTCCCGACCAATTTGTTGGTCTTGGACGAGCCGACAAACCACCTTGATATGCTCTCGAAGGACATCCTGAAAAATGCCCTGATTCAATACGACGGCACATTAATCATCGTTTCCCACGACCGTGATTTCCTCCAAGGCTTGACCAATAAGGTTTATGAGTTCCGCAAGCCGAACATCAAGGAATACATCGGCGACATTTATGACTTCTTGGAGCAGAAGAACCTCAATCACCTGAAAGAGTTGGAGATAGCCGCCAAACAACAGCCTCAGAAAGTCGCCGCCGAACCTGTTTCGCAAAACAAAATCAACTATGAGCGCAAGAAACAAATCGATGCCAAACTCCGCAAGGTCGATAAGGAAATCCAACGCTTGGAGGAAGCCATCGGCAAACTCGAAGCCGAACTTGCCGAACAAGACAAAATTATGGCCAACCCAGAGCAACACCCTGAAACCAAGATAGATAACGACTGGTATTGGGCCTATGGCAAGAAGAAAGAGGAACTCCAAGCCCTGATGGACGATTGGGGCGTGAAGCAAATCGAGCGGGAAGAAGTGATGGCGGAGTACGGGAAATAGGCGTTAAAGTGTTCTTTTCCATAAAAAAATCCGATTATCTGCTGCTAACCCGATTTTTTAAGGACTTAGCAGCAGATAATCTGCAAAAAATGCACGATAACCCGCTGCTAAGTCGATTTTTTAGGGACTTAACAGCAGATTATCGGTATTCTTTGAACAAATCGTCCATTTTCACTTCGGATTGGATGCTGTTCCAATAGGCATTGTGGGCCACGCCGTAGGTGGTAATCATTGTGGTATGAATGGCCTTGCGGGTCTTGGTGACTTGCTGGAACACGGATTTCCGTCTTCTGAGGTTTTTATCTTCCTCGCTGTCAATTTGATAGGTGTCGTTTGAAAACTTCATTTCGCAAAGGTTGATGACACCGTCGTTGCGGTCAATGAGGAGGTCGATTTGTGCGCCGTCGTGTTCCTTGGTGGCTTCGGTGTGCCACGATTGTGCCGTGCTGACCACGCCGCCAATGCCCAAAGCCTCTTTGATTTGCGGCAAATGCCATAGACAGACGCGCTCGAAAGCCAAGCCTGCCCAAGTGGAGTGGAGTTGCGAGGATAAGTTGTTGGACCAGAAGTGGTTGTCCTTCTTTATGTTGCTTGTGAGGTAGCGGAAATAAAACAGCGTGAAGTTGTCCATCAGTTGGTAAATCGCGTCGCGTTGCTTCTTGCCGAGGATTTGGTATTTTCTGATGAAGTTGCATTGTTCCAATTCCTCCAAGGTGCGGATGAAGACGGCGTTGTCATCGAGGCTGGTGTTTTCAAGGAGTTCCTTGCGCGTCATTCCGGCTTTTTTGGTCGCCAAGGCGGTGACGATGCTGATGTAGGGCGCAGGCTTCTTGAACAACGAGTCGTACAAGGCCTCAAATTCGTGGGAGAGGCGGCCGTTTTCGCTGAAAAACAGGCGGTCGATGTTTTGCGAAAGACTCTCGCCGCGCCGCAAGAGGCTCCAATAGTACGGAATGCCGCCCAATATCATATAGGCTTCGGTGAGGTCTTTGCGCGTCAAGCTGATTTGCAGCGATTGGGCGTATCGCTCACATTCGCCGAGGCAGAAAGGCCGCAGGTAGATTTGGTCGGTCAGGCGGTTGTGCAGCCCGCCGTGGTCGCGGATGATTTTCTTGATGATCCACGAGGTGGCACTGCCGCAAACGATGAGGACGATGTCGTTGCGCATATTGACCCAACCGTTCCAAAAATGCTCCAAAGCACTGACAAACTGCGACTTGGGCGTGTCCATCCAAGGAAGTTCATCCAAGAAAACCACTTTTTTCCTGTCGGGCGATTGCTCCAAAACCGCTTCAAGGAGGTGGAAGGCCTCAAACCAAGTGCGCGGCATCTTGCAGCGTTTCAGTCCGGCACGCCGCAGCGACTCACGAAACTCGGTCAGTTGTTCCTTTTTGTCGGCGTTGGCCACGCCCGTGTGGTAAAACGCGAAATGGTTCTCAAAAGTCTCTTTGATGAGGTAGGTCTTGCCCACGCGCCGCCGCCCGTAAACGGCGCAGAATTGCGACTCGTCTTTCTCCAACAGTTCAAGGAGTTCTCTTCTTTCTTCGTTGCGTCCAATCAGCATAAGGATGTCGTTTTTCGTTCAATGCTGCAAAGAAACGAAAATATTTCGGATTATCTGCTGCTAAGTCGATTTTTTTTACACCTAACAGCATATAATCTGCAAAAAATGCGAGATAACCTGCTGCTAAGTCAATTTTTTAGGGACTTAGCAGCAGATTATCGGTTAGTTTATACCGAAATGTCAAGTTGAGATGATGCTTTTTCAAACTTTTATTTTTCTCGTATCAATCATCACAACAGACAGATTTTTTTCTATGCAGAAAACCTGCAAGGTTAGACTTGAGTAAGGTGGTGGGATGGGCTTTGATACACCAAAAAACATTTTCTTCACCAATCCGACCTTGCAATTGGCATTTTTTTGTAAGTTTGCAACGTAAAGCAAGAAAGGCACGACAATGGAAACGTCAATCAGAAGATACCCTGTCGGGATACAGACATTTGAAAGGATAAGGGAAGAAGGCTACCTTTACATCGACAAGACGGACTTGGTTTGGAAGATGACCAAGGAAAGCCCGTTTGTTTTCCTCAGCCGTCCGCGCAGGTTCGGCAAGAGCCTGCTCACCACCACGTTGGATTCGTACTTCAAAGGGCAGAAGGAGCTGTTTGAGGGGTTGAAGATTATGGCGTTGGAGAAGGAGTGGGAGAGCTATCCTGTGATACACCTTGATTTGAGTGTTACCAAGGCCGAAAGCACCGTTGAAGGGCTAAGGTCGGTGCTTTTCCGAATTTTGGAAGGCTATAAGAGTATCTATGGCGAAGGCGAATACGAAAACTCACCCGGAGGTCTTTTTAGCGGTTTGATAAATCGTATCTACCAAAAAAACGGCAAACAAGTAGTTGTCATTATTGACGAGTATGACGCGCCTTTGCTTGACAAGCTTAACGAGAAGGAACTGCTTGATGCGTTTCGTAATGTGATGCAGGAGTTTTTTGTCCAACTTAAGGCCAATGAGGCCAAGATACGCTTCTGTTTCATCACGGGCATCACCAAGTTCAGCCAGCTCAGCATCTTCTCGACCATCAACAACCTGACGAACATCTCGATGGACGACAAGTATGCGGCCATCTGCGGCATCACCGAGGGTGAGTTCGCCACCGACATGGCCCCCGACATCGCGATGCTGGCGGAGGAATACGAATGCACCCCCGAAGAGATGCGAGCCAAGCTGAAGCTGCAATACGACGGCTATAGGTTTTCGGGCAAGTCACCCGACATCTACAACCCGTTCAGCCTGCTCAAGTGCTTCAACCATAGGAAGATAGCCAACTACTGGTTCGAGAGTGGCACCCCGACGTTCCTGATCAGGCAGATGCAGCAATTCAGGACGGACATAACCTCGATGGACTGTATCGTGTCGGACGCCATAGCTTTCGATCGTCCCACAGAAGCCATGGAGAATGCGTTGCCTCTATTATACCAGAGCGGTTATTTGACGATAAAGGATTACGACAGGGAGACAGAGACTTATGTCCTGTCCATACCTAACAAAGAGGTGCGCACAGGATTAATCAATGGGCTGATACCCACATACACAGGCCTTGACAGCAGTATTGTCCGCAATGGTTTTGCCCTGAACCTTTGCCGTTTCTTGAAGAAGGGCGACATAGATATGGCTATGTCCGAGCTGAAATCCTTCCTTGCAGGCATTCCGTATGTCGAGGGCTTCAAGAAGAAACTGGAGAGCGTTTCCAATTACGAGGGTTTCTACGAATACACGTT
>CACXQV010000054.1 GCA_902769875.1 uncultured Bacteroidia bacterium | reverse complement strand
TCCCGATTTGGATGCCTCAGATTATCAGGTGTTCCAAAAATCGCGTAGTGGCCAACTTCCTAAAGGATTGGAGAAATGGCTGTGAAACAGGTTTATCAACGTGAAATTGTGGAAGTCCCATTTGTGCTTCCTGATGGCAAAATATTGCCGCATCCTGCACTTGTCATTTCCTGTGACGAATTACAGAATGTGGAGTCAGGACTTTTTTATGCCGTACTTGTTTCCTCAAAGAACATTAATCCGAATTTGACAATACCGATACGGTCTGAGTGGCTGTCGTCATCATTGCCGAAAGCGTCATATTTTGTGACTCATATCGTAAATCCTTTCAATGTTGACGATGTGATTTCGCGCCATAACTGTTTCTTGAGGAATCCTTACTTTGATCAAGTGGTTGATAAGGTTATTGCCAACATTATTGATGGCGACTGGTGATTAAAACTATATACTTATGTCAAACTTCAAAATAGGCGACAAAGTGAATTTCCTCAGCACCGTGGGTGGGGGAAAGGTCACGAAAATCATAGACTCAAGAATGGTGATGGTGGAAATCGAAGGCGGCTTCGAAATCCCCACTTTGATAACGGATTTGGTGCTCGACTACCGCTCAATGCCCGCCCCGAGCAAGCAACAGCAGACGGTAGACAAGGTGCAGAAAGAGGTTCAAGGTCAGGAACTTCTGAAACAGCAAGAGGCCGATGCAGCCCGAAAGGGTGGCTTGCGCCGCTTTGCGAAAGAGGCTGAGAAAGAAGGCGTTTATATGGCCTTTGTGCCGCACGAGCAGCAGTGGCTCCTCACAGGCCCGCTTGATGTGGTCTTGGTCAACCACACGCCATACGAGATGCTCTATACCTTCACCATCAAGGAGGAGGACAAATTCTCGAATGTGGATTTCGGGCAGGTCGACAAGTACGAGAAAATCGTCATCGAGACCATCTCGCGCGACGACCTCGAATATTGGCTCAACGGCGTGGTGCAGGCCATTTTGACTACGGAAACTTCTGATTGTGTGTTGCTTCCGCTGAACGCGCCTTTCTCGTTGCGCGTGGGTCGCTTTATGAAAGAAGGTAGTTATCTGCCTTCGGGCATCTTGGGTGAGAAGTCGGTGATGATTTGCCTCTCCGAACTCATCGCCCTGAAGCACGGCGACAGCGATTTCACCAAAATCCTAAAGGAAGGTGTTGGCGCTCAGGCTCCTGCCAAGACTTTGGTGAAACAGGAAGCCCCCATCGACAAACATAAGACCGCTCCGGGCGAGGCCGTCGTGGATTTGCACATCGGCGAGTTGGTCGACAACATCTTGGGCCTTTCAAGCCACGATATGTTCAAGATACAGACGGACTATTTCAAGAAGATGCTTGACAGCGCGATTGTAGCCGAATACAACAAGGTGACTTTCATCCACGGCGTGGGCAACGGCGTGCTGAAAAACGCCATCATCGAGGCGTTGAAGGACTACAAGAACACCGAAAACCGCATGGCCAGCATTGCCAAGTTCGGTGTCGGGGCTATTGATGTAATCATTACGGATAAGAAATGAGCCGGTGCTTTTTGATGGCGATAGTGTTGCTTTCGCTCGCTTCCTGCAAGCCGAAGGAAGACCCGTTCTTTGGGCATTGGAAGGTCGACAAGGTGAATGTGGACTTTGACGTCGACTGGGCAACGCCTGAGATGGTGCGTCAGTTTGGCATGATGGAGAAGAACAACGAGGTCGTCATTAGTGCCGACTCGGTGCTGACGCTTATCATGGACGGCGACACCATGCAGAGCCGCTGTTCGTTGCGCGGCAACCGAATCCTTTGCGACGGCGAGCCTTGGGGCTGGTTTGAGGAAGGTGCCGTCATAACAGAGACCTCCACGCCGATGGGGTATGTGAAGTCCTCATATCGAAAGGCAAATCAGTGAACCCGCAGGGAATCGAACCCTGATCGAAGGAACCGGAATCCTTTATTCTATCCATTAAACTACGGGTCCTCTTTTCAGGGCGCAAAGGTAGTAAGTTTTTGGAAATTTCGTACCTTTGCCGCTTCAAAATAAGGTAAAATAATTTCAAATAATTGGTTTTTAACTGTTTAAGTTATGCAAAACGAGAAATTGAAACAACAAATTCTGGCGTATGCCTATTTGGTTTTAGGCTCTGCCTTGTTCGCCGTCGGCGATGTGATGTTCGTGAACCCCTACCATTTGGCTCCTGGAGGCGTGTATGGCCTGGCCAACGTGTTCAATGCCCTTTGGGGATGGAAAATCTCTGTGTCTGGTATCGCTATGGACATTCCTCTGCTCATCATCGGCACCATCATCCTTGGCCCCAAGTTCGGCATCAAGACGATTATCTCGGTCATCCTGATACCCGTGTTCACTTATATCCTTGAAAGCACTTGGGGCTATGCGCCTGTGATTCATGGCGGTAGCGTGGTCGCCGACACCCAATCGGCGCTTTATTACATTGCCAAGGACGGCTCGCAGAGCTGGTTTATGCCCGATATGGTCCTGAACACCATCGTTTCAGGCCTCATCTATGGCGTGGCCATCGGCGTGATTTTCCGCGCTGGCGCCACTTCGGGCGGTTCCGACATCATCTCCATGATCATCCACAAATACACCAAAATCAGCCTTGGCACCCTTGTGATGGTTGTGGACAGCCTCATCTCGCTCACCACCTTGATTGCTTTCGAGGACATCCGCCTGCCTATCTATTCCATCCTTCTGATTTACATCGAGGGCAAGATCATCGACCTCGTTGTGGAAGGCGTGAAGAGCTACAAGACGGCCTTCGTGGTTACCGACAAGATTGAGGAGGTGCGCAATTTCATCCTCAAGGACCTCGACCGCAGCGGCACGGTGTTCACGGGCAGCGGCCTCTACCAAGGTGCCGAGCGCAAGATGATTTACGTCACCCTCAACCGCTCCGACTTGGTGAAACTGAAAGCCAACCTCCGTTTCTTAGACCCCAACGCTTTCGTCAACGTGATTGAAAGTTCGGAGATTATGGGCAATGGCTTCAAGGCTTTGCCGACGGAGTAAAGGTTTTGATATTCAAATTGATATGATTAAGGAGGGTCGTTTGGCTCTCCTTTTTTTGTGTTTCGGTCGTGATGGATTTGGTTTTTTGGTAACGTGTATGGAGTTTGTGCAAAAATGTGTATCTTTGCAGTCGAATCATAAAAAACTATTGAAATGACTGCCGTTGAATTAAAGACTTCAATCAATGAAGACCTGAACTTGTTAGGGGTTGAGATGCTCGAATATGTATCGAAGTATGTGCGCCGATTGGCTATGCGTGCGCGAAATCGTCAAGAGTTGTTGTCGGCCAGTCCACGAAAGGTGAAAATATCTAATCGAATTCGCCAAATGTCGGGGAGGTTCTCGGTGCCGTCCGATATTGACATCAAGGCATTGAAAGCGGAAATGTTGGAGGAAAAATACAACTAATACAAAGAGCAAAACATTGAGTTTGAATAGGTTGTTCAATACTTTCCCAGCATTTCTTGCAGTAACTCCTTCATCTTTTCCCTCAGCGAAATCGGCTCCAGCACCTCAATGTGCGCATTCATCGTAAGCAGTTGTTGGATGAAATCGTAGGAAGGTTTCAGTCGCCAAGAGAAGATGGAATAATCATCGGTTTCTTCGATGATGCGCTGGCTATGGTGCAAGGGCAAGCCTTTCAGGAAGTTGCTTTGGTCTTTGTCGGCCTTGACGAGGATTTCTTCTGTCTTTAGCTCTGGTTCCACATAGATGCCGAATGCGTCTTGGAAATGCTTCTGCAAGTCAAAATCCTCTGGAGCCTTGAAGGTTTTTCCCGTGAGGTTGAGCGTGTCGATGCGGTCCAAGGCATAGCAACGAATCTCTTCCTTTTCGTTGAGAGCGATGAGATACCACCGTTGTTTGAACAGCTTCAGTGCAAGCGGCTTGCAGCAGTAATGCTTGATGTCATCGGTGCCATAGTATCGCCTGTATTGCATCTCGATTTTAAGGTTTTTCTCCAAAGCTTCCATGAGCGTCTCCAAATGCTCGATGCCGCCTGGGACGCGCTCAAACTGCACCTTTTTTCGCAGACTGAGGTCTGACGAAAGCCTGTTGCTAAGAGCAAAGCTATGAAGCAGCCACATTTTCAAGTCGTTGCCAAACATTTCTTCTCGCTCGCCTTGGGGGATGTAGTAGGCATTGCGGCTTTTATCGCACTCAATGTCAATGCCGAACACATCGGCAATGTCTTGGCGGTAGTTGTGGAACGACCTGTCGGGAATTGGGTCGTTGTCGCCATCCCGCGTCCAGCGGTCGTTGAGTTCCTTCAGCGTGATGCCCGCGTCGCGCCTGTCGGCGATGGCGTTGGCAATCCAGATGCATTTGATGAGTTTGTCCATAAACGGTTTGCTTTTCGAGGGCAAAGGTAAAGTTTTTTATGGACATACTAAAACCCAATCCTCGGTCTGTTTTCAACGATGTTTTCTTCTTCGCAAAGGCTGATGAGCGTTTCAAGGCTCGGCGTTTGGCCTGTCAGGATATGCTCGACGGTTGCTTTTCTTGTGATGTTTTCCATTTGACCGCCGCTGAAGTCGTAACGTTCAGCAAGGATGGCCACATCGCTTTCAGGAAGGTTGGGCATCATGCTTTGCCAGATTTGGAGGCGTGTGGCATGGTCCGGTTTGTGGAAATTGATTTTGTAGAGGAAACGCCGCTCGAAGGCTGAATCCATGTTTTGCATGAAATTGGTGGTAGCCATCATAATGCCGTCCAAGATTTCCATCTCTTGCAGGATGATGTTTTGCACGGTGTTTTCCATTTTGTCTGCAGAGCGTTGGGTGTTGGCGAAGCGTTTTCCGATGATGCCGTCAGCCTCATTGAAAAGCAGGATGGGTTCCTTGTCGCAATACTCCACGAAATTGCGGTAACGGTCGAAGACGGCCTTCACCCTTTTCTCGCTTTCGCCCACCCACTGGCTGCGCATCTCCGAAAGGTTGACTTGCATGATGTTTCGACCCGTGGCGCGGGCAATTTGCAGCACGGTTTCAGTTTTTCCTGTGCCAGGTGCACCATACAAAAGGCAAGCAAAGCCGCTGCGCATTCCTTGTTGCTTCATTCGGAGCCTGATGTCGCTGAATGATGTCGGTTGCAGCAGGCATTTCAGCCGTTCAATTTTGTCTTGGTCATTCGCATTATAGAACAGCCGTTTTTCGGTAATGCTTGCGGCCAAGGTGAGCTCGTCAAGGTCGACAGGTGCCTGTTTGAGGCAAATTTTGGGCAGCAAAGTTCCCTTGGCGTGTTCGGTCAGACGGAAAGTGTCACCGCCAAAAAGCTCATGGCCTGCTGGCTCCACCAACTTGTCCTTAATGAGCCGATGCTGGCCGTTGCGTAGAAGATTAAACTCCGCCTTTGCTTGTCGCTCGTTGTCGAAAAGGTCTTCAAAATCACGGAATTCAAGTTTTTCTTCCCTGTCGACGAGTGTGCTGAGGCAGAATTTCAGAAGGAAAACAAGTTCTTTGTCGTCATAGTTCAGTCTGTCAAGTTTTGTGGCAAAATCCAATTGTGGGTTGGCCGTTATGAGTTCACGGACATCATAGACGAAACACTCAAACGAGGTATCCTTCTCGTCCTTCTCCTTGAATATCGAGTCTAATTGCAGAATGAATGTGTCGAAGTTGAGGTTGCCTATTTCTTGTTTCTCAATCTCCGTATCGTTCAACAAGCAATTTAGGATGTATTCTGGCACATAGTAACTTTCTTCGCTATACAATCCTCTTTTTCCATTGCTCCGTATGAGCCTTGCTTGAAGAAGTGCTTTGAGGTCGGGAGCAAGCCGGAGCATGTCGAGGTCTTTGCAGTCAAGGTGGCGTTTGATGTCAGAAAGGGAACACGTGGAGCAATATGACGAGTAGGCGATGATGGCGAATAAAGTGGCCTGTTCCTTGCTGATTCCCAATTTTTTGGCAAGTCTTTCAAGCGGTTGTGCGTTTTTTGTCAAGAATTGGCCTTTCATTTGGGTGTATTCTGATGCTTTGACAATCTTTTCAATGTCGAGCAATGCGGTTGATTTTTCTTTCATGATGCTTTTGTTTTGTTGGTTTCATCGGCAAAACAAAAACAAAACTCTGCCAAATTTAGGCAGAGTTGGATGGTTTGTTTGAGAAACACGGAAAATTAACGGGGAATTATTTGTTTTGACAATTCCTTATTTCTTTTCCTTTTCATCAATGAAATAAACACCACAATAAATGGTGTAAATAAACTCGTCCTCAATTTTGATATTGTATTCTCCTCTTATGGGGATTGTTAGTGTTCTATCACGAACTGTAGTGATTTTAGTCGATTTAATCAAACTTGGCAGTATTTTTTTTAAATTAGGATATTTCTCATCTATTTCGGGTAGATCGTAGTCCTTTTGACATGTAAAGAATTTATCATAAAAAGCCTTCTCGCCCTCCTTCTTTTTCACGTCACATACATGGTCTGCTAACAAAATGACTACTTTTTTTAAAGGAGGTTTAAGATTAGAATCGTTAGGAAGAGGTATGTCTGAATGTTTCTTCTTAATCCTTTTTAAATCATCCATAAGGTACTTAAAATGATGAATATCGTAGAATCTTTTTGCTTCAAGATAGATCACCCAATTATTGTCATTGTCAATAATGATGGAATCAATATGTTCTCCGTTTGTATTATTAATTGGAACTTCCTGCCATACAATAGCATTAGGATTTTTTTCTTGTTCTTGTTTTATTAAATAACTATGGCAAAAGTTGAAAGTAAGGTTCCTTTCCGTAAAACCATTGATAGAATAACTAGATACTGTTGTTGGCAGGTAATGCTCTTTATTGAAAATTCTATCGTATTCACCTCTGATGGATGTGTAGGCTTTAGAAACAACACCTATTAGTTTTTCTTTTTCATGTTTATCCATCGATACGAAATTTGGGCCCGTTTTCTCTTTAATCTCGACAACAAAGCAATCGTTTTTGTCATCACGAGTAAAAACAATCTCATCATCTTCAACCAAAGCAAATAGTTCGAAAAAGTCTCTGTATTTATCTTCTAATTTTGTTTTCTTTGTTTTCCTTTTGCTTTTTTCTTGAATTAATTGCCCTTTTTTTACAGAAAAGAAAAACTCGCAACCACTATCTTGTTCCACAATTTTGACTTTTTTCCCTTTATAGCACTCGAATAGGCCACTAAAACGGTTGTCAAGATGAATAATCTTTGTAGTCACATCGGTTTTGCATAGTTTACCATTATTCATAATTTGCATATTTTGCTATTATTATTTGTTTTCAAGTTACAAGATTTTTGTTTCAAAATAGACTCTCAAAATCAATGATTTCGCTTTCTTTGATTTTCTTATTATGTCCTTCGGATACCCATTTGCGGTATTCGGGAACGTTTTCAAATTGTGATTTGTACAGTCCTGTTATCTTTATTGATTGAAAAAGGAATTTCATCATGTTTTTGCAGTCTAGGATGTTCATTAAAAAACTCACTTGCAAAAATAAAGTACCTTTGGACTTTACCTGATTTGGTGACATTAAGGTTGCTGTAGTGTGTACCATCAGAGCAAATCAAAGTAAACACTCCAAGGTTGTCAAACAAAGGCTGAAGTTCTTTTCTGATGAAGAAGAAACGGTAGGATGATTTGCCGCTATTTATCTTCTTTTCGTAGATTTTAAATGTATTTGTAGCGCTCATGGGATCATGAATTTTAGTGTTCTTTTATTATTCTTGGCAAAAGTACAAATTTCCATCCAACCGAATACAAATCTCAAACTCAAACTCGCTCACATAAACAAGGTCATAGAGGCTGAAATGTCGGTTGTCATAGAGGTTGTGGAAAGGATAAAGATGGAAGTTTGGGTCTTCAAATGCTTCTTTGGTGTTCATCGTCTGTTTGGTTTATGTTTGGCTCATATAGTGAAGCAATGATGGAGTTTCCTTTGTAAGATTTTCCTCAACAAAGCCATCCCAATCGAAAGGCGTGGGCAAAACAAATTGGAAACCAAGGTTGAGGTCGGTCATGTCGCAGAGTGTTTCGTCCTCAATGGGAAGATGGTGGCGTTCGTAGTAGGCGTGTTCTTTGATGAGATTGCCGCCCATCAAGGCAAGCTGCTCGTCAAGCTGATGTTGTTCTCCTTTCGGCCTGTACCAAATGCCATGAATAAGCCTTTTCTCCGTCCCATTTACCCAATAGACTGCGATTTCGTTGAAAAGGTTGTCATCAAAAGTCATCTTCCCGATGCGGGTCGTGGATTTGCTACAGCCTGCGATAAGGAAGGATTGCAGGTCAATACGAGCTTGAAAGTCAGTTGTGTAACTGTCGCCTAAAACCTCGTAAAGCACATCGATTAAGCTTTGGTAATAGGCAAAGGCTTCCTTTCGTGCCTCGCCGAGGTCGGCATCCTCGAAGGTTTTGTTGATGCAGCAAAGATTGCCTTGCTTTGCTTCGTGATAGTTTGCGTTGTGCATTTGTCCTTTCCAGAACAGCCCGCGCACGAGGTAATGTGATTTCTTTTTGTCCATAGCGGTGTTGTTTTGATTTCGGTGCAAAACAACACCATCACTCTGCCAAAATCAAGCAAAGTGGAAGTTTTTATGAAAAAAATGCCATAAAACAAAATGGTTTCAAACCAATCGATTTCAAATCAAATGGTTTCAAACTAAATGGTTTCAAATTATTTGATTTCAAACCAATTGATTTCAAATCAAAATATTTCAAATTATTTCATTTCAAATTGTTCTATTTCAAATCAAATGATTATATTTGCGGCGTGAAACTAAAGATTTGCGCTATGGAAAGTCCGTTTATTTATGGCAAAATGGCTGAAAGTGAGTTCTTTATCGACAGAGAGAAAGAAACAGCCCAATTGCTTGGCAACTTCAAAAGTTTGGTGAATACGGCCATCATCTCGCCGCGCCGATGGGGAAAAACCTCGCTTGTGAACAAAACCTTGGAGATGCTTGAGAAGGACAAAGGCTTTTATGCCGCCCGAATCGACATCTTCAACTGCCGCACCGAGGAACAGTTCTACAAGACCTACGTCAATGCCGTGCTGCAAGCCTCGGCCTCGAAGCTCGACGAATGGGTTGCGCTGATGAAGAAACACATCGGCTCGGTAGGGCCGAAGATTTCGCTTGGCGAAGGAAGTTCGGCCTACGAAGTGACTTTTGGCGTTAACTTCAAGGAAGTGCAGTATTCCGAGGACGAAATCCTCGACCTGCCGCAGCGCATCGCGGAGGAAAAAGGCAAGAAATTCGTCATCTGCATCGACGAGTTCCAAAACGTGGGCAATTACGCCGAATCGTTGGCTTTTCAGCGTAAGTTGCGTTCCCACTGGCAGTTGCACAATTCGGTGTGCTATTGCCTATACGGAAGCAAGCGCCACATGCTTTTAGACATTTTCGGCAACTACGAAATGCCTTTCTACAAATTCGGCGACCTCATGTTTCTCGACAAAATCGCCGAGGCGGACTGGATACCTTATATAATAGGTCAGTTCAAGAAGACGGGAAAGTTGATTTCCAAGGAGTTGGCTTCTGAAATCGTCTGCAAGGTGGATGCGCATCCCTATTATGTGCAGCAACTGTCGCATCAGGTGTGGCTGCGCACGGAAGGCACTTGCACGGCTGAAACCGTTGCGACCGCACACGCCAACATCATCGACCAGATGAGGCTGCTGTTCAGCAACTTGCTCGATTCGCTGACGCCCAAGCAAATCAATTTCCTTCACGCGGTGGTGGACGGTGTGGAGAATTTTTCCTCGAAAACCATCCTCGACAGGTACGAATTGGGTACTTCGGCCAACATCAAGAACCTGCGCAAGGCCATGTTGCAGCGCGATTTGATTGACGTTTTGCCCGGACGAACCGAAATCCAAGATCCGATTTTCGCGGCTTGGCTGAAGCAACAGGTGGTTTAGTCGCGTTGGTTCATTTTCTTTTGTGTATGACTGTTCGTCCAAAAATCCAAAACAACAGTGATAAACAATTGTTTTTTCAAGTCTGTGCATTGATTCGGCACAATCTTTTTGTTATCTTTGCCGCATAAAACCAACCCCATGGAAAACCAAATCGTCATATATCAAGCCGATAATGGACAGACTACAATCGATGTCCGAATGGAGAACGAAACCGTGTGGCTGACGCAAGCGCAGATGGCGGAATTGTTTCAGAAAGACAGAACGGTTATCGGTCGTCATATTCGTAATGTTTTCAAATAAGGAGAATTAGACGAAAAAGTGGTATGTGCAAAATTTACACACACCACTCGTCACGGTGCTGTTGAAGACTTGATGCAAACCAAAGAGGTTGTCCTTTACAACCTCGATGTCATCATTTCCGTAGGCTATCGCGTGAAAAGCCAGCGCGGTGTGCAGTTCCGCCAATGGGCCAACAGGGTGTTGAAAGACTATCTGCTGAAAGGCTATGCCGTGAACGAAAAGATTCGGCGGAACCAAATCGGGGAACTGCGGCAGTTGGTTCAAATGGTCGGCAGGACGCTTCAAAACCAGCCGTTGCTGAACAACGACGAAAACCAAGCCCTGTTTGACATCGT
The DNA here is from genome assembly GCA_902769875.1 of uncultured Bacteroidia bacterium. Taxonomy (GTDB): domain Bacteria; phylum Bacteroidota; class Bacteroidia; order Bacteroidales; family F082; genus Limimorpha. The sequence goes on along the minus strand of CACXQV010000054.1, from coordinate 5,245 downwards.
TGTGGATTACACCTACGCGCTCGACACGCTTGACGACTATGATTATCAACGCCTTGGCGTAAAAGAAACCACTCAAGAGGAGAAGTTTCAGGCGACCTACGACAACGCCATGCAAGCCATAGCCGCCTTGCGGGAGAAGTTTGGCGGCAGTTCGCTTTTCGGCAACGAGAAAGACGACTCTTTCAAGAGTAGCATCGGGCAGATTTACCAGACTTTCGGCGGCAACGACCTCTATCCCAGCGTGGAGGAAAAAGCGGCTATGTTGCTCTATTTGGTCACCAAGAACCATTCGTTCAGCGACGGCAACAAACGCATTGCGGCCACCTTGTTCCTGTGGTTCCTCAACAACAACGGCATCCTCTACTGCGAGGACGGCAGCAAGCGCATAGCCGACAACACCCTTGTCGCCTTGACCTTGATGATTGCCGAAAGCAAGCCCGAGGAAAAGGATGTGATGGTGAAGGTGGTGGTGAACTTGATTAACCAGAGGAACTGATTTATTTAGCCTGTGCTGCGATTTGGCACAGATAGATGCTATTTTTGCAGCGAAAAACAAACCAAATCAAGGAAATCAACAATGCTTGTTTAACTAAAATCGTAAAAAAATGGCACTTTGGAAAATTTCAGCAAAAGGCAATTGGAACTGGGGCACAAACAAAAATCTTGTGAAAGGCATGTTCATCGAAATGTCGACATCTTCAACGACCCCACCGTTGAATCAAACGAAGTATTATGAAGACATCGCTCAAGCCTTCAATACCAAGTATTCAACAAAGTTTGACAAATCTAAAATAGGTCATTCGTATTTTGAGTGCGAAAAGATTGGATGACTCGTTTCTATTTTCATACTTTTGCAAAATAAAGATTAAATAAAATCTATACTATGAAAGTATATGCTCATTATGAATGCCTCGACAACATCGAATATCGGTGGAGAACACTGCTTCAATTTGGATCCTCTTGGAGTGTTCTTGGCAGTGTGGTAATGAAAAATCCCGGGAGTGCCCATCCTATTAATCAAATAAAAGAAAGCTTTTGTATTAAAGAACTAGGAAAATTTGATTCAATGGAAGGATGGTATGAATTCAAGCCTGATTCAACAATGCACTGCATCGAACGACTATTTCGAGAATACTGCCGCCAGCAATCAATAGTCTTTGAAGGTATTGTGCAAGTATTCAATTTGATGAATGTTCGTGACCCAAACCTTGCAAATGCCATGGAGAAGGTTAAAACGGCAAACCGCGCCCATCTATTCTCGACTGAAGACGACATTATTCATTTGGCATCACCCATTTATATAGGATGGGGACAACTTGGACAGAACCCTTTATTTAAAGACAATGCAGTTAAAATCTATAATGCCTCTTTCAAGAAAGAGGGATCTGCCTATCTTGATGATGTTTTTCAAAAGAACTTGTTCTATCATCCACAATATTTAATGGGCAGAGGCAAGAATTCGCCAAAAAGCATTTATCTATTGAATGCATTTTGTCAAAACACAAAGAATCCAAAATGTGACTTCCAGGCTTTGCCAAATTATACTTTTTCTGCCCAGTATGTTTTCAAAACGGCTGTAGAATTGTTGGAACATAGCTTTAAAGTCATAGAAAAGAGAAACAATGTTTGGAGGTTTGTCTTAGACGGAAATTACTCTATATCAGTTACTCGCACCAACAATGGTTATATTGGAATTCGGCATGTATCAAAAAGCCTCGACGAAAGAATTGACGATGATGTTTTGGATTTATTGGATAAGTTTGGATTCTCAAAATCTAATAATTGGCTTGGCACAAAATACTTCAAAGAATATGGTTATGATGACAGCATAGTAAGCACTATTGTGGAAGAATGCTATGAGATAAGGAAAGAACTAATTGTACTTCTCAGCAAAAGGAATTAGAATACGTTTTTCTGAAAGTCTTTTATAGCCTGTGCAACAATTCAGCATAGGCTTCTTTTTTCTTTGCAGCGTGAAAACAGACTCAAAAAAAGGAATGTCATGGAAACCAAGAAAAGAACGACCCCAAAAATGAATTTCCCTGCTGCCGATAATGTGGTGTGAACCCACCAACGCGAGAAATTAATGGAAATTCGTGCTACATTTATGGTCATTCGTGTTAAAAACAAATCCCTGTCGTCCAGCCAATTACATAGTTATTCTTGAGACCTTAACACATAGTCAATCGCCACAGGGAAATACGCCTGCTCCAGTTGGTGGATTTTGGCCGCCAAAGAGTCGGGCGTTTCGTTTTCGTCCAAACTGACGCGGGCTTGCAGGATGATTTCGCCACTATCGTACAACTCATTGACATAGTGGACGGTAATGCCCGATTGGGTTTCCTTGGCCGCCACAACTGCCTCGTGTACATGCTCTCCGTAAAACCCTTTGCCGCCATATTTGGGCAGCAGGGCAGGGTGGATGTTCACAATCTTTTTCGGGAAGGCCTTGACTAAGTTTTCGGGCAACTTCCAAAGGAAACCGGCCAGCACAATCAGGTCCACGCCAAGGTCCTGCATCTCCTTGACGAAAGCATCGCTGTTGAAGTCCTGCTTGGTGATCATCCGCACTGGGATGTCCAATTTCTTGGCCCGCTCGATGGCGTATGCGTTTGGGTTGTTGCAAACCACGTTCTCGATTTTGACGGCCCAATCCTCTAAAAAATATTCGGCAATGCGCTCCAAATTGGTGCCGTTGCCGCTGACGAATATGGATAACTTTTTCATTCTTTGTGTCTTATGATGATTGTTTCGTTTTTTTCTAAGTCAAACCACACCAAGTAGCCCTCGTCCACCTTGCGGAAATCCATCACTTTGCCTTCCACGATGATGGGTTTGGTGCATAGCAAGGTCAAACCTTCGATGGCTTCGCCTCGGTTGGTTAGTTTTATGCTGCTGTTGTCAAGAACCAGATATTCAATGTTTTGCAGCTTCTCATAATAGCTGAGGTATTCGGGAATGGTTGTAGGCAGCATCTTTTTTTCGTTGCGGAGTCGGGCTATTTTGTCTAACGCATAGTTGAGCCCTGGCATGGCCACGACTGTGCCGTTTTCGTCGAACTGCCATGCGCCGCGCCACGGGTCGGTCCAAGCGGGATAGATGTGCGTGATGAAGACATTGTGCTGGTCTACAAGGCGTTGCAGCCGAATTGAATCGAAGAAATAATACCATTGGTAGCCCTCGTTCATCTCCAAAGTCGAGGGCGTCGACCAAAGCAAAAAGTCACTGCTTCCGTCGGGCAAGGTGGTGATTTGTCGGTTGGGCAGGGCATCGCCATAGCCATCATAGGGTTGCACGAAATGGCTGTCGAAGTTGAAACTTTCCATTCGGTTTTCCTCGTAATAGGCGTTCCAAAGATAGCGCACCCCGTTTTTCTTCCAGAGTTTGGCTGCAAAGTAAGGCGAATCCGGCAGCAAGCCGTCACAAACCAAGTCTTCGCGGTTTTTCTCGGGTCCGTTGTTGTAGCCGTGGTCAATCCAAGTCTTTGTGCCGAAGTGTCGTCTCATGAAGCGCATGGCTTTGGGGAATTCGTCGGGCACGGTGGTGTATTGCTCTGGGGTGTGCAAGCAAATCTCAAATCCTTCTTTCTTTATGGCTTTCAGCAGGTTAAAGTATTCCTTGTCGCCTTTGATATTGGCATGAAGCCCAAAGAAGTTTCCCTTGCTTGCCATGTCGTTGGTCACAAGGTCGGGATTCCAGTAAAACACGCTTTTCGTGACGGGAATGTTGAAATGGCAGAATCCGCCGACGGCATCTTCAGGTTGGGTAATATGCTCATTTCCAAAAAGAACGGCGCGATGGGTGCGCAAGTCGGTCCAGTCGGCGTGTTCGGTGAAGATGAAAGCCGATTGGTAGCCGTCCCAAACGGGCATGAGGCGTGGAAGGTCGTCCATTGCGTGATTGAAGACCGTTATTTTCCCTTTCAAGACATCACCTTTCTTGATTTCACGGAAGGAAATGTTCTCGAAAACATTGCTCGTGTCGGGCAAAAGCGGATAATGGAGCAGCGGATGGTCGCGCCAATAGTCGATGTTGAAGCAGGCATAACGGTTTTCCGTGTCGAGCTGCAACGACGAAATGCCCGTATTATGATAGGTGCTGATTTCGATGCTGTCGTTTCTGATAGAAAATCCTTCTCTGTCAAGGTAATATGATTTTTGGTAATCCGTTGAGTCGATGTGTTGGTTGCGACGATAAACGGTTAGTTCTCCTTCGGGCAACGGAAGTATGAAGGCCAAACGCAGCAGTTTTATGTCTTCTTTGAAAGTGGTTTCAATATCTGCATAGCTGCCAATTATCCAAGAATGTGGCTGTCCATGGTATTCCATCAAACCGTCATCGAATTTGGTTTCCATCACCTTGGGGTCGGTAAGGGTGTCGCCGTTGGCATCAATATATTCTACAACGGGATTGAGGTTTTCCGAAAGCAGGTATGGGTTGTAATTGAAAGTGGAATCGTGCAAGAGGGTAGGTATGAAGCTCGGTATGAATAGTTCTTCCACAACAAGTTGCGCATTGTCGAAATATAATGTTTCTTTTGCCCTGTTCCAGATGTACGTCCTGATTGTTCCTTTATCGACATAATCGAATGGGAATTTGAGTTCGAGGCTCATCAGCGACCATTCGGCAGTGTCATGCACAAAATCATTCAAATGATAAGCGTTCCAGTATTGGTTGCCGGTTTCGTTGTCCACGCTGACCACGATTTCTGCCTTCGTGTCGGCTTTGGCCTTGAACAAAAACTGGTATTTGCAGTTGATGTTCTGATGGGGATGCTCTTTTCGCGCCTCAATGCTAAAGCCCAAGCCATATTCGTGCATAGTGTCACAAATGCAAACGTAATTCGTTGTGTTTGAACTGCTATCGGCCACAATATGAAGATTGAGCCACGGAAGAAACCAAGTGTATTGGTTCTCGAAATCGTCAGAATAGGTCTGTGCTTGCAATGTCCCGATGTGGAGCCAAGCCAAAAGAAGTATGATGATGGCCCTATGCGATTTTTTCATATTGGATGAATTGAATCAGGCTGCAAACTTAGGAAAAAAAGATTGATGAGTGGTCAGCAACGGCTTTTTTGTTTCCCTGGAGTATGCATTTTTTGTGTGATGTATGCGCATATATTAATAAGGAGCGTGCCGCCTTGTTCCTTTTCCGCGCCTGCCGTCCGAGCGTTGTTCGTCCTCCAGGTCGTTCCCTGAACCCGCCTTTTTGGGCCTCGGAGGCGGTCTGGAACGGCCTTCCCGCC
>CACXQV010000053.1 GCA_902769875.1 uncultured Bacteroidia bacterium | reverse complement strand
TAAAAGAAATCATAAAGAAATGAAACACACATTACTGATTATCATCGCCTTACTGTTTTCAGGCATGACTTTTGCGCAACACACCTACGACACCGATTTCACCCAAACCCACTTGATGAAGCTGTCGGGCAAGACAAAAAACAAGGCCGGGCATCTCGTTTTCAACGGCACCGACCAGCTTTCCATGGTTTATTCCGAACCCGAAGGCGAGTATTTCATCATTGATGGCAATATGGTGAAAATCAATTTGGACGGCAAAAAAGCCGAACTCGATGCCGAGAAGGTGAAAATGGTGAAATTGCAACGCTCGACGCTACTCAATTGCCTTTTGGGCAATTGGGAACAAGCAGCGGAAGACAACAACGCCGACCTCACCATCAACGAGGAGAAAGGATTGCGCACCGTGCTCATCAAAGCCAAAGGCAAGGTGCCGAGAGGCGGATACAATTCTGTTGAAATGACCTACGACATCGCCGACGGAAAAATGACCAAATTAGTTCTCGAAGAAGCCATCGGAGTGGTCAACACCTACGAAATCCATTGATTTGTCAGCTATGAGATACTTCATCGTCGACGCTTTCACCGACCAGCCCTTCGGCGGCAATCCCGCCGGAGTGGTTCTTCTTGATTCCGACACTTTCCCCGAAGACCAGCTGATGCTGAAAATCGCCGCCGAATTGCGCTATTCGGAGACGGCATTCATCAGACGGCATTCCGAAAAGGAGTTTACGTTGCGGTATTTCACGCCAGCCGCTGAGGTGGAACTGTGTGGCCACGCCACCATTGCCTCTTTCACACTGCTGCGCCGTTTGGGGTTGGCCGCCGGACATTGCCTTTGTCATACCCTTGCCGGCGACTTGAGCGTTGAGACAGCCCAACGTGTCATGATGCAAATGGCCACACCTCGCATCGTGGCCACCATTGACGAAACCGAGCCTATCTACAAAGCCCTCGGAGTGAACGGCTTCAGCCCTGCTTTGCCCGTTCAAATCGCCTATTCGGGATTGGCTGATTTCATGATTCCGCTACCCGATGTGAGCACTTTGCAAGCCTTACGTCCTGATATGGAAGCCATTGCCGAATTGTGCAAACAACACAACGCCGTTAGTTTCCATCCCTTTGCCTTCGCCGATGACGGCTACACGGCGCACGTCCGCGACTTTGGTCCTCTCTTTGGTGTGCCCGAAGAATCGGCCACGGGTACGGCCAACGGCGCCCTGACCTATTATCTGCAACAAAACGGCTGCCTCGGCGCTGAAGCGGAATGCGCTTTCATACAAGGCGAAGCCATGGGGCGGCCTTCTGTAATCGCGACCCGAATCGAGGCCAACGGCAACGTTTACGTTGGTGGAACGGCAGCCATCGTAGCCCAAGGAACCCTATTGGAAGCATTATAACAAATTAAGAATCAGCGATGAAGACTTACCAGCACGAAGTGAAATACTACGAATGCGATCGCATGGGTGTGACGCATCATTCCAACTACATCCGCTTTATGGAAGAAGCCCGCGTCGATTGGCTCGACCAATTGGGTTACGGCTTCGACAAGATTGAAGCCGACAATGTTTTTTCGCCCGTCGTCTCGGTTTCATGCGAATACAAACATCCGACCACCTTCAAGGATGTTATTGACATTGAGGTGAATATCAGTAAGATGAGTGAGATGAAATTTGAGTTTACTTACACAATGCGAAAGGGCGAGAAAGTGGTTTGCGTCGGAAAGAGCCTCCATTGTTTCATCGAAAACAACCGCCCCGTGGCCATCTCAAAACGTTTACCCGAGTTTTTCAAAGTGGTGAGCGGCCAAATGACTCATTCCGAAATAGGATAAGCCTGATACAGGATGTCGTGCAAAGCCGTCCTTGTGCCTACATTCACCAATCTGTTGGGCTCTGAATCGGGGTAGACACGATTCGACAAGAATATGATAATCAAATCGTTGGCTGGGTCAGCCCAAACGAAGGTTCCCGTGAATCCGGTGTGGCCGAAACCACGCATCGACCCCAACTTGGAGGCCGTACACGAACCCTTTTTGTTGAGGGGAAGTTTGTCGAAACCTATGCCACGCCTGTTGTTGTTGCTGGCGGCAAACGGAGCCTTGGTGAAATAGCGCACAGTTTCAGGCTTCAGGTATTGCACACCTTGAAACGAGCCTTCGTCGAGGAGCATTTGCATCAATGCCGCAACGTCGTGGGCATTCGAAAACAGCCCTGCATGCCCTGCCACTCCTCCGAACATGGCCGCTGTTTGGTCGTGTACATCGCCCCAAACCAACTGCTTACGGAATATGGTGTCGTTTTCCGTGGGAGCAATCTGCTCGCGGGTGAAATGCTTCAAAGGCTGATAGCAGATGTGGTTCAGATTCATCGGATTGTAGAATTTCTCGTTCAAATAGTCCTCAATGTGCTGGTTGGTAAGCATCTTCACGATGTAGGGAATATAATAGAATCCCATATCGCTGTAAAGGTATTTCTTCCTGCCCAAAGGGGTCTTGGAAACCGAGTCAAAGATCCTGTCCTCAAAACCATTAATAAGATAAAGGTTTTCGGCAACCCTGACATTGTGGTTTTCATCAATCTTGTCGCTGTAGAACTCAGCCATCGGCCCGTTTTCATCCACTGTTGTCGTGTAAAAAGGCACCCAAGCCTTCAGTCCGGCTTGGTGCGTCATGATGTCGATAAGTTTCAGCTTCCCGTGAGCCTTACCTTTCAGATAGGGAAAAAAATCGGCCAAGCTGCTGTTCAGGTCAATCAATCCGTCGTCGTATAACTTCATGATAGCCAACGTGGAAGCAAAGATTTTTGTGCAAGAGGCGATGTCGTAGAGGTCGTCGGGGCGCACCTTGTGACCGCCGCCATAGGTAAAGTTGCCAAAGCATTTGTCATAAACCATCTTGCCGTCTTTCATCGCAACAATCTGACAGCCGGGATAAGCCCTTTTGCGTATGCCTTCGTATGCCACCGAGTCCAATTTCAGGACGTATTTTTTATCCAAAACACCCGTTGGAATTGATGTAACCGATTCGTTTTTAATGGATTGCTTTTTCGGTGTGGATATTTCTTTCGAAGGGATGACATGCGTATTCTTTTCAGGAGCTTTTGCCACCAAACCGTCACCGCACTTGAATTTGTTGGTCGAAACGGGCAAAATGCCTTTGGCCTCAAGCTCACCCGCAAGCAGCCTCACCACGGCATCAACCGCAGGAACCTCATCCTGATAGGCCACCACCAAGCCCTTCACGCTATTGTTGATACGGAACAAATCCAAGGCATACGGGCAAGCGAACAAGTTGAGAATCACGTCGTTCTGTGCAACCAAACGATTACAGAACTTCACCGTTTCCGCGTTGATGCCGTAGTTCTTGTTGGCAAACATCGAGGTCTTTTCGATGCTCACAACAACCAAATCGTAAGCCTCCAACTGTTTCAGCCATTCCGCCGACTTGGCACCGATGTTTTCCCTTGTGGTGACGAATGACTTGGTATTGAAACCTCTATCTGTCAAGCCGTTATTCACGTCATTCTTGGTGTTTCCGATGGTCACCACCGCTATTTTCTTGTTTTTTGCCAAAGGAATCACCTGATTATCATTGCGAAGCATCGTCACCGCCTCCTCAAACAACCGTTTGCGCAAATCGATGTATTGCTTTTTCTTCAAATCGTTCATCAGGTTGGCCGTCGGCATAGGTTGATAACGGTGCAGGCCGATGTTGAACTTGTAGCGCAGGATTTTCTTGCAACTTTCCTCCAAACGAGCAGCCGCCTCGGGGTCGCGCTCGGCAGCATCCTTGATGGTTTTGATGGCCACGGGCACATTGTGGGGCAAAATCAACACATCATTGCCCGCCATAAAAGCCGCGTAAGGCACGCTGTCAGGCTTCACTTTCTCCGAAACGCCTTTCATATCGAGGCCATCAGTGAAAATCAAGCCATTGAAGCCCATTTCTTCTTTGAGAAGTTCGGTCACCACACCGTATGAAAGCGACGAGGAGGTGTTCTTGACCTTCTCGATGGCAGGGAAATACAGGTGGCCTACCATTGCGCCGTTCACACCGTGCTCGATCATATAGCGAAAAGGCGCTAACTCAATGTCGCGCACTTCTTCCATTGTCCGGGTCACGGTGGGGAGGGTCAGATGAGAGTCGGTCGAGGTGTTACCGTGGCCGGGGAAATGTTTCATCGTGGTAATCAAACTTTTGCTTTGCATTCCCATCGCATAGGCTTGAGCTTTTATGCCCACCGTCTCAGGGTCTTCGCCAAAACTGCGCATGCCGATTATCGGGTTGGCTGCATTGGAATTGACATCCGCGACCGGGGCAAAATTCACATGGATGCCCATACGCACACACTGCTCCGCCACCTGTTGCCCCATCTCGTAAATCAGCTGATTGTCGCTGACGGCACCTAAAGTCATCTGATAGGGATAGGCCAATGCTTTGTTCACCCTCATGGCCAAGCCCCATTCAGCGTCGATGGAAACCATCAAAGGTGTCTGTGCAATGGCCTGCCAATTGTTAATCTGATTCACAATAGCCTCAGCATCAGCGCGGAAGAAACACACGCCTCCGATGTTGTACTTCTTGATGTATTTCGCCACGTTTTCATAAAATGGCTTGTCAGGTTGATTGGCACGCATACAAATCAACTGGCCCACACGTTGCTCCAAAGTGAGGCTGTTGTACACAGAATCCACCCAACGGTCAACCGCCATCGGGCCAAAACAAGTAATTTCCTCATCTTGGGCAAACACTTTGCCGACCGATAAGGCCAACATCAGGAATCCGACTGAAAATAGTTTTTTAATACTCATATAACAATTTAATTTTCAAATAATTCACTTATTATATTTCAACCAATACTTTAATTCATCCCAATCGTATGGTTTGCAGACAATCCGCTTGTTTTCATCCAACACGAAGACCGTCGGCGTGGATGTGACATGATAGTCCAAAAAGGCTTTACCCTCCCAACGCAATTCGTCATAGAAATGGAATCCTTGCAAGCGCATTTTCTTCACGGATTGTCGCACATCTTCTTGGTTTTCCGCCAATGCAAATGTAACCAACTCATAATCAGACTTCAAATTTAAGTTTTTGCGTATCTGGGTCAAGAAATCATGGCAATATTCGCAGTCCGTCGACCAAAACGCAATGATGAAATGCTTGGCACGGGATTCGTAAAGCCGATAATCACTACCATCTATAGCAACTCCCGCGTAATCAGGGGCAAAAGCACCAACTCTCACCTTCTGATAAGGTTCAGTGATGGAATCCAAGCGAAGCCCTTCTTCCATAGTAATCTCACCTTCAGCAAGTTGGGGATAGTTCAAAAGAAAGTCAGTGACCTTATCGCGCCCCATGCCCGAATAACCGTTCAAAGCAAATTCCAATACATATTCATACATCCTCATATTGGCTTTGGCCTTGCCCAAGACAACCTTAAGCCCATCAACTGACAGACTGTCAAAGCGTTGCTCGTCGCCATCGGTGAACGAATAGAAAAAACCGATTAACTTGTCCGTCAGCATCTTCGACGAAACCAAAGCCGTGTCGCTGAAATCCACATCGTCCCAATAAGCCTCCATAGACTTCGTTTGGGCATTCGATGACCTCCAAACAAAGACGAAAAGGAACATTAAAACGATATTGATTAACTTTTTCATATTCTATGATTTATGCCATCTTATCAAATATCCAACTTTAACTGAATCGCCATATTGAAAGTCATACGGTGAAGTGGTGTTGTGCCATGATCTGCAATGGCCTGTTTATGTTCTCGGGTAGGATAGCCCTTGTTTTTTTTCCAATTGTAAACGGGATATTGCTCGCCATATTGTTCCATCATCAAGTCCCTTGTGGTCTTGGCCAAAATGGAAGCCGCCGCAATGGATTGATACTTGGCGTCGCCACCCACAATGCAGACGTGCTTCGTGCCCTTGTATGGATTGAAACGGTTGCCGTCAATCAACAACAATTCAGGTTGAAGTTTTAGTTCATCCAAAGCCCTGTGCATCGCTAAAAACGAGGCATTTAGGATATTGATTTCGTCAATTTCCTGAGCCGTGACCACACCAATGCCATACGACAAGGCCTCCTTCATCACGAGCTCGCGCAATTGCATTCTCTTTTTTTCAGTAAGTTGCTTTGAATCATTGAGTTCTGGAAAGTCGGCATCCTTTTTCAACACCACGGCAGCGGCCACCACAGGACCTGCCAGACAGCCTCTTCCGGCCTCGTCGCAGCCTGCTTCAATCAAACAATCGGAGTAATGTGTCAACAATCCCATAGGTTCAGATGAGTTTGAAATAATAATGGTTGGCAAACACCGCAATGAGGAAGAAAACCAAGAACAAATTGGCCCATCCCGTATTGCTGATATACGAGAAAGAGTACGATATAAGGATTGATAAAACAATGAATATCAACCCGTTCATCAGCACATTGCCATCAATGAACAACAGGAAAACGGCAAAAACCAACATAACAAAAGTCATCGAAATCTTGCTTCTCACCGCTATCAAATAAAAAGGAAATTGAACAAGGACTACCAAAAGGATGATAATCTTCAAATTAAACCCTTTCACCGTGAAATTGATTGAATTGAAATAGTCTACATAACTTTGCATCAATGATTTAAGGTCGCCAAAGAAAAACACGCCCAAAAAATAGACGAAATAGACAAAAAGGAATCCGAACAAGGGCACAAATTGCAACCGCAGAGAACCATTCTTGGCCATTGGCAGCACTATCATCACCCACAAAACCAACACGATAGCGGGAAAATAACACATTGAAGCCAATGCAAGAAACCCGCCGACTTTTACCAGATTGATTTCAGGATTGGAGTGTTGGTAAGCCTCAAACAAATTCTTGATTACCAACAAGATGAAAAGGGACGACAAAGCAAAAGGATAGAAATTGGTTTGCGTGGTGGTGAGACTCATCATCAGCACAAAAACGAAAGCGCCCATCGTACTCACCTTTCCAACAATCTGGTTATTGACCAAAACCGCATTGATGATCAAGGTTTCAAAAACCAGAAGGAAGAAAGCGAAAAGCAGCTGGGCAAAAGACGAGAAATCCACAATCCCGTTCACCAAATTGAAGATAGGCGTGACAGGCTGTTCCAAATTGGAATGCACTTTCCCCGACGCGAAAGCGGGAATCCAAAGTGCAATTGCCAACAGCGCAATCACCACATACTGAATGGCATAACTCTGTCTGAAAAACTTAATCATTGCAATCGCATCAAATCAAGTCCAATGTCATGTCGATAATTAACGCCCTCAAAATGAATCTTTTCAACTTCGCGATAGGCCAATTTTCTTGCTTCGTCAATGGATGCGCCATGAGCCGTCACTGCGATCACGCGACCACCTGAAGTAACCACTTCGTTATCAGCGTTAAATGCTGTTCCGGCATGGAAAGCGACAGCATCTTTCAAGCCTTCCAATCCGCTCATTTTTTTGCCTTTTTCGTAGGCTTCGGGATAGCCTCCTGACACCATCATCACCGTCACTGCGGTTTTGTCGCTTTTGGCATAGCGAACCTCGTTCAAGCGACCGTCGGCGCAGGCAAAGAGCAAGTCGGCAAAGTCGCCCTCGATGCGGGTCATCACGGCTTCGGTCTCCGGGTCGCCCATGCGCACGTTGTACTCGATAACGTATGGATTGCCTCCATCATTCATCAACCCCAAGAAAATGAAGCCTTTATAGTCGATGCCTTCGGCTTTCAAGCCGTTCAAAGTGGGTTTCACGATACGTTCTTCCACCCTGTTCAGGAAGTTGGGCGTGCAGAACGGCACTGGCGAAACCGCGCCCATTCCACCCGTGTTGAGACCCTTGTCGCCATCGCCGATGCGCTTGTAGTCCTTGGCCTCGGGCAGCAAAACGTAATGCTCGCCATCGGTCAAAACGAATACCGAAACTTCTATGCCTTTGAGGAATTCCTCGATGACCACGGTGGATGAAGCCGCACCGAATTTGCCGTCGAGCATTTTGCCCAGTTCGTTCTTGGCTTCCTGCAAGTCGTTGAGAATCAGCACACCTTTTCCTGCGGCAAGGCCATCTGCTTTCAAAACGTAAAGAGCCTTCACGCCTTCGAGGAACTTGTAGCCTTCATCGAGGTTTTCCTTATTGACTTTGAAGCACTTGGCTGTAGGAACACCGTATTTTTCCATAAAGTCCTTGGCGAAGGCTTTGCTTCCTTCGAGTTGCGCACCACGCCTGTCTGGCCCAATGATTTTGACGGTTTTCAACGCCTCGTCTTGCTTGAAGAAATCCACGATGCCATCCACCAAAGGCTGCTCCGGACCAACCACAACGAGGTTAATTCCTTGCTTTAGGCAAAAGTCTTTTATCGCCTCAAAATCAGATATTTTCACATTTACGTTTATGCCTACTTGCGCCGTTCCGGCATTGCCTGGAGCGATGAATACGTGCGCACCTTCACCTTGGGCCAATTTCCACGCCAAAGCGTGTTCGCGACCACCTGAGCCAAGCACCAAAATGTTGCGTCTAACCGCTGTGATGTGTTGCCCTTGAACGGCTTTCCAATCCAAGGTTTCTTGTCTGACTTCACCAGGATACATTATTATCTTTTCCATTTTCTATTCTTTTATTGCTTTCATTAATGAGTTCCAAATTCCTTCAGCAGCCAAGTCCCAAGAGAAATCTTTGGCGCGTTCCCTACCCTTTTCTATCAAGGCTTCGCGGACATTTTCGTCGAGCATTTCGGTCATGCCTTCGGCAATGGAGGCCTCGCTGAACGGGTCGACAAGCAAAGCCGCGTCGTCGGCCACCTCTGGCATGGAGGTCACGTTGGAGGTGATGACGGGTGTTTCGCACCTGAAAGCCTCCAAAATCGGGATGCCAAAGCCCTCGAAATAAGACACATACACCGATGCCAAGGCCGCTGCCGTCACCAAATGCAGGTCTTCGGCACGCAAGCGACCGGCAAATACAACCTCGTCCTTGAAGCGCATAGACGAATAAGCTTGTTCTATCGGCTCCGACCACCAACGTTTCTCCCCTACAATCAGCAACTTGACGTTAGAAGGCGTTTGGCTCTTGAATAAATCAAAGGCCGTGAACAGCCGTGCCAAGTTCTTGCGCGGATGAAGCGAACCAACGAACATAAAGTAAGGATTGCCGTCGGTGTATTTCGCACGGATCGCATCCTGTTTGTCTTCAGATATAGGCGCAAACTTCTCATTCACACCGTTATAAGCCACATCTATCTTCTTCGGGTCGATGCCGTAGCAGTCCACAATGTCCTGTTTCGAGAACTCAGAAACCGTTACTATGCGCTTCGCTTTTCGGGCAAATCTCGGGAAGAATGTCTTGTAGTGCCAAAGATGGATTTTCGGCATATCCTTGGGGAAATGCTCAAAGTTAAGGTCATGGAACTGCGCCACTTGCGGAACATCGGAGCGAAGACTCAAATAGCCATCTGGCGAGAAAAACAAGTCGGGTTGTATTTGCTTTAGTGCTTTCTTCACCGAAAACTCGAAGAACCAGATGAACAGGAACGGATGCCGCGCCTGCGGAAACAGAACTATGGGCTTCACGTTGTCGCCAAAAAGGAACATCGGGTCGGGCTGGCGGTCGAAAATGAAATAAAATTCCACTTCGGGATGGTCTTTCACCATACGGCGCAGGGTTTCGTAGGCCACCCAACCGATGCCTTCAAGCCTGTCTTTCAGCAACAAGCGCGTATTGACTGCAATCTTCATGCCGGAGCCATCAATAGCGGTAGATGTCCGACTTGTAAGGCCCTTCGACGGGAACTCCGATGTAGTCGGCCTGCTTCTGCGTGAGCTTGGTCAGCTTCACGCCGATTTTCTCCAAGTGCAGGCGGGCGACCTCCTCGTCCAGATACTTGGGCAGGCAGTACACACCTACTTTATATTGGCCGCGTTTCTCCCAAAGGTCCATCTGGGCCAAGGTCTGGTTGGTGAACGAGTTGCTCATCACGAAACTGGCGTGACCCGTGGCGCAACCGAGGTTGACCAGTCGGCCCGAAGCCAACAGGAAAATGCAATGACCGTCGTCGAAAACGTACTTGTCGACTTGCGGCTTGATGTTGATTTTCTCCTTCAGATGCTCGGTCTTTTCGAGGCGATCCACTTGGATTTCGTTGTCGAAGTGGCCGATGTTGCACACGATGGCCTGATCTTTCATTTGTAGGATATGTTCGAGCGTAATCACGTCGCAGTTGCCCGTCGTGGTGACGAAAATGTTGCCTTCCTTGACAGCCTCCTCCATCGTCGTGACCTCGAAGCCTTCCATAGCGGCTTGCAAGGCGCAGATGGGGTCGATTTCGGTGACGATAACGCGGGCGCCGTAGCTCTTCATCGAATGTGAGCAGCCCTTGCCCACTTCGCCGTAGCCGCACACGACGACCACCTTACCGGCAATCATCACGTCGGTGGAGCGCTTGATGCCGTCGGCCAACGACTCGCGGCAGCCGTAGAGGTTGTCGAACTTCGACTTGGTCACCGAGTCGTTCACGTTGATGGCCGGAACGAGCAACTCGCCGCGCTCGTGCATCTGATACAGACGATGCACGCCCGTGGTGGTCTCTTCCGAAACGCCCTTCCAGCCAGCCACAACCGTGTGCCAGAAGGTGGGATTTTCTTTATAGGTGGCCTTGATGACGCTCATCAGCGCGGCTTCTTCGGCACTGCCAGTGGGCGCGTCAAGGAGTTTGGGGTCGTTTTCGCAGGCGTAGCCCTTGTGAATCAGCAAGGTGGCGTCGCCGCCATCATCCACAATCAAATCCGGGCCCGTGCCGTCGGGGAAGGTGATGGCTCGTTTGGTACACCACCAATAATCCTCTAAAGTTTCGCCTTTCCAAGCGAAAACGGCAGTTCCCGTTTCGGCGATGGCTGCCGCAGCGTGGTCTTGCGTGGAATAGATGTTGCACGAGCACCAGCGCACCGTGGCGCCCAATTCGACCAAGGTCTCAATGAGGCAGGCCGTTTGGATGGTCATGTGCAGCGAGCCCATGATTTTCGCGCCTTTCAGCGGCTTCGTGTCGCCGTATTTCTTGCGCAGCGACATCAGGCCGGGCATTTCGTGTTCGGATACTTCAATTTCCTTGCGTCCCCAAGCGGCCAAGTCCATATCGGCCACCAAATAAGGGAGTTTGTTATCTAACAATCTGTTATCCATTGATTTAAAAATTTGTTTTCGTTTAACTATGAAATGGCAAAGATAAACAAAATCCACTTACATCAACACAAAAAGCGGAGAATTTCTACGCTCGATTTTGAACACGAATTGCCAAGAGTTTTCCACAAATAATAAGGCTGTTTTTTCAAACGATTACCTCAAAAATCCGCTTTCCGTTCCATTCAATCCATTGTGGCTCTGTGTCTTGCTTGTTTTTCGAGAAGTCAAAGGTGACGAGGTAGCCTTCATCCATTCCGCGAGTGGCAAGATAGCCTGAAAGTTGGTCGCGGCCAAGTTCCTCGTATTTGTCGCCGTGCCAAATTTTCAACTCTACGATATACTCTTGCTTGTCGTAAGTCACCACCAAGTCCATACGGCGGTTGTCGCGGGTCTGCGGCTCCACATAATAGAAGCCGATGCCATTGATGATGGGCTTGAGGAAGGTGAGAAACAGCAGACGACCTTCCTTTTCGAGGAAAGGCTCGGTGCTTTCGCGGTACTCCTCGTGCATAAGGTCACGGAAACGGGTGACCACGTGCTCCATATTGAGTTTGCCATTTTGCACATAGTTCAGCACATACGGAGAGATTTTTGTCCCCTGTTCGCGCATGGTCTTATTGCCGAAATACATAAACAAGGCCTCTTCGAAAATCAGGTTGTGGATTATTGTCTTGCCACGTTGGTTCTTGCGGATATAGGAGAACATATTGGCCAGTTTGACAATGGGATCCACCATTGTAAAAGAGTATTCCGCTCCGTTGACCACGATGGAAAAGAGGAAATCTCTCAGTTCAATGTTGTTCTCGATGTTCTTTGAGAGGTCGTCAATAAGGGTGACATTTTCGCCTATCGCGATGATTTTCACGGCTTGCTGCACGTTGTCAAGCGTCCATTTCGCTTCCAAGCGTTCATCGATAATCTTACAAATCGCACTCACCAAATAAGGATAGCCTGTCGTGTATTTGTAGATCTCCTCGCTGATGGCCTTAATGTCCATACCCGAATGCACATCGTTCTCGTAATCATTGAGCATCTGGGCGATTTCTTCGGGATGGAAAGTCATATCCACGTTGAAATCGGCGGCGATGTTCCAAGGTGAGTTGTATTTCTTTTCCGCATCGGGACGAAGTTTCAGTTTGAGGTTCTTGATGTCGTAAACGCCTGCGAGAATGACGCTATGGAAGGTATTGCCCAAGCCTTCATTACGTTCAAGATACTTGTTTCTGAGCATTCCTATAAAATTCAGGAACAGCTGATTATCGGAACTCTTATCGACCTCGTCAATTAACAAAACCACAGGTTTTTTGGAAGTTTCGCAAAACTTTGTGATGGTATCCGACAATTCATCAAATGTGGTTAAGTCCTTACGGTCGAACACTTTCCATATTTGTTCATCGATGCCAATGTCTTTAAGGAAGCCCACCATCAAACGGCAAAAAGTCGTAACGAAAAGGGGAATACCATCAAACGATTCGTCCCCGATACCCTCAAAACTCGTCTTGATAATCAGATATTTGTCTGAAAGTCTACGGCGAATGGTCTGCAACATCGTTGTCTTGCCATACTGACGGGCACGGTTGATGGTGAAGTACTCTCCCATATCTATCAGGTTTTCAACGGCATTGAAACGTTTTTCCGTATCAACCATATAATGCCTTTCTGGATTACAACTGCCAGTTATGTTGAATCTTTTCCTCATTGATTAGTCGGTTTTTCAGTTTGCAAAGGTAAGCATTTTGGACTTAACAATCATAAAAAAGCGGAGAAATTCTCCGCTCGATTTTGAACACGAATTGACACGAATTGAACACGAAATCGAAGATTGGATCCGCCGAATCGAAGATTCGACAAAGTCAATTGCCAAAAATTCAATTTCTGAAAAATTCGTGATAAATTTCTGATAATTCGTGTTTTAATTCAATCTGGCAAGCGATACAAAGTCAGTTTGTCGTCCAAAGTGCATTGAATCAGGCCGTAATGCTTGGCGTAATAGATTTCCGTCGGGAAGTTCTTGGTTTGTGGATAGGCAACGTCAATGAGTTTGAGGTGCATCACACCTTGATAGGTCTTTTCGCTAACCGTGTAGGAATCAAGATATTCCACAGTGTAATCCATAGCGTTGTCGTAACCAGATTCATAACATTTGTATCTTTTATCGCTATCGGGATAGAACAAGTTCCCGTCAATGCCCATCACATAAACAGCCTCGTTAAAGTACAGCCTGAACTCATTAATATCCGAATACTCCACCCACTTGTAGGCGGAAATCGTGGGTGAAACCCTTATTGTGCCGTAAGAGTTCACACCGCTCTGTTCAATGTGCTCATATTCACCCTTTTCCGTCGGGATGCAAAGGATGGTGGTGCCCGTTTCGGTCGTATAGGAATTGGCAGATCCAAATCCAAACGACTGCTGGATGCCGTTGTCGTCCTGCATCGTGAAGTTGCAATTTGTGCTGTCGGCGAACCAATCACGATTGGCATCGTTCACACGGAAGGTTTTCGTTTTCACACAAGAGGCCATAACAAATGACAAAGCCATCAAAATCAACAATTTATTCTTCATAGAGCCAATATTTTTCACCGTTAGACATAACGACTCCGAGCAAGCCGTTTTCATAATTGTAATAATAGGTATCGGCGTGGATAGAGCCTTCTTCTTCGTAATAATCAACAAGTTCCGACTTCAGCTTGAAGACATCGTGGTAATAGCGTCCATTAACTTTAAGTGAGTCAAGCATTTCATAATTGGAATGGTCTTCGCCAATGAGCGGTAACCGTGCGCTTCCTACAGCAAAAATTGTGGCGCTTTTCGCATAGTTTTGCCCTTCTTCCTCGAAAGCCATATACCGGTTGGAGAACTCGATTTCCACGTTGAAAATCGGGTAGTTAGGCGTGCATTTGGTGATGTCAGCCTCATACTCATAGACATAGTTCGGGGCGGGTTTGTACTTTTCAATAAACCAGTCGTAGCCCGTTTCCTTTTGGCGGTGTCGCGACACGGTGAAGTCGATAACGGTGCGGTCGCTCTCGTGCTTCATTCGGAACACGTCGCCGTTTCGATAAGGCACGGTGGCCAAATAGTGTTCAGGGATACGTCCCAAATCTACATAAGTTGTTTTGCTGCGCGGGCAGGCCGTGAGCAGCAGCAACAAGGCCCCGAAAACCGCCGGAGCCGTCATTTTCCTGAAAAATCGTTTCTTCGTTTTCATTTTGACACGGTTTAAAGTTTTCGGTTGCAAAAATATGGCAAATTTCGGCACAAAAAGCAAGTTTTGAGGGAATTACAAACTTTTGAAAAACCAACAAATTGGTTTTCAAATATTTGTAAATTCAGATTACAACATTATTTCGTAACTTTGCAGCCCCAAAAACGACACATTTTTTGAAATGACGCAGAAGGAATCGGTCAGGAAAGAGCTGTTCAGGTATGCCCTGCCGAGCATCGTCGGGATGCTCATCGTGGGCTTGCAGACCATCATCGACGGACTGTTTGTGAGCCGTGGCGTGGGTGCCTTGGGCTTGGCCGCCGTCAATCTGAGTATGCCCCTCATCAGCGTGATGCTCAGCATCGCCATTATGATCATTTCGGGCGGCATCGTCATTGCCGGCATCGCCAAAGGGCGCGGCGACGAGGAGCGCGTGAAAGGCTACACCACCCTCACTTTCGCCGTTTTGCTTGCCACTACCCTTTTCCTTTCGGCCTTGGTCGCGCTGAACCTCAAGCGACTTTGTTATTTCTTGGGCAGCAACAACGAGGTATATCCCTTTGTGCGCCAACATCTTGGCATCATCGGGTGCGGTTTCATCTTCTATTGCATCCCCAACTTCACCGAGGCCTTCACCCGATTGCGCGGCAAGCCCAACTGGGTCTTCACGAGCGGTGTCATCTGTTGCGTGGTGAATGTTGTTTTGGACTATTTCTTCGTGCTTCGTTTCGGTTGGGGCGTGGCGGGCGCGGCCATCGCCACCTGCATCGCCAACACTACGGCGGCCTTGGTGCTGCTGCATAATGTGCGTTTCGGCAAACTGATGGGCGGCAAGCGCGAAATCGGGAAGATTTTCTACAACGGCTCGTCGGAGATGCTCACTTCGGTGTCGGCGGCCATCACGACCTACATATTCAATATTGTGCTTATGCGCGACATCGGGCCGAAGGGCGTGGCGGCACTCACCATCGTGTGCTATTTCAACTTCATCGTCAATATGTCGATTTTCGGGCTGTCGCAGGCTTTGTATCCGCTGATGTCGTACAGCCTCGGGGCGAAGGACTACCGTCGTATCAAGTCATTGTTGTTCAATTCCATACTGTTTGGCGGCTGCATCGGTGTGGGCGTATATTTGATTGTGTTGCTGTTCAAGCAGTGCATCGTCGGGGCGTTTTCCGAAGGCGACTTTGAGTTGCACGAGTTGGCTATGGTTGCCACCACCTACGTCACTTTGCACTATCTTGTTTCCTTCATCAACATCGTGGCAAGCAGTTTCCACACGGCCATCGAGCGGCCATTGGAGTCGGTCGCCATCGCCGTGTGCCGCAGCATCGTTTTCGTGCTGATACCCTTGTTTGTCCTCACTCCTATCATCGGACAGTTGGGCATTTGGCTCAGTATGCCCATCGCCGAGGTGCTGACCTTGCTCGTCAGCCTGCCGCTGATGTGGTGGTCGATGCGGAGGCTGAAAGTAAAATTTCGTTGAAAAAAGGTTGGTATTGCAAAAAGTATGTATCTTTGCGCAAACATTAAAAACATCAGCAAAATGAATCAGCCTTACAACATCAACATCAATCCAAACAAAAAGAAAATCGGACGCTACATCCTTTGGGGCGTTTTGGTACTGTTAGCCATCTTGGTATTCTTCTCCTCTTTCTACACCATCCGCTCGTCGGAGCGCGGCGTGCTGTCCACCTTCGGCAAGATGAGCGACGAGGTCATCGAGGACGGCTTGCACATGAAGATCCCGTTCATCCAGACCATCAAGCGAGTGAACGTGCAGCAGAAAAAACACGACGGCAAGGAGGACAGCTACACCCGCGACGTGCAGACCTCCGAGGTGGAATACACCATTAATTATGACCTCGTGCGCGAGAACGTGAGCAAACTGATGAAGAACGTCGGCGACGACTACCACAACCGTATCGTGGTGCCTTTCATCCGCTCGGCAATGAAAGAGTCATTCGGCAACTTCGCCGCCACCGAAATCGTCGAGAACCGCGATGCCGTGCGCCGTCAAATCGAGCAGCAACTGCGTGAGACCTTGGACCGCAATTACTTTATGAACATCCAGTTCCAATTGGTGAATATCGACTTTGACGACGATTTCGAGACCGCCATCAAGGAGAAGCAGGTTGCAGAACAGAACGCATTGAAAGCCAAGAACGTGACCATCCAAGTGGAAGAACAAGCTAAACAGACCAAAATCAAGGCCGAAGCCGAGGCCGAGGCCATGAGCATCAAGGCAGCAGCCTTGGAGAGCAACCCCAAACTGGTCAATTACGAAGCCGTGCAGAAATGGGACGGCAAGCTGCCGCAATATATGTTGGGAAATTCGGTGCCGTTTATTGATTTGAAGTGATTCAAGTCACTTTCATCGCGCTGGCAAATAATCCACGCTTGCCTTTGTATTCATTCAGCACGTCGTGTTGTGTACACTCAATAAAAGCCCACAGCCGCCGCACGTCGATGGCTAATTTCTTGTCCATATCCTTGGGCAGGCCTCAATAGTATTGTTGCGCGTTGGGCGATTGGGCATCCACATCGTTCTGCCCGCTTGCGGTGCGTTCCTCGTGGGTGCCGCCAGCAAGGCTTTTTCAATCAGCACTTCGAAGGCTGGTTCGGTGGTTTTGGATAAGTTCATCATTAGCTTCAAATTCATCTGCAATAAGCAACAGGACGAAATTCAGAATGGCATTTGTGAAGATTCACAGCATCCAAATCAAAGTCTTCCACTTCATTGTCCTTGGTCATTCTCTTATTACTTCTCTCTTCTTTGATGATAATTCTACGAAACTGAACTTTATTCGAATCAAAATCTGGTAGTCCATTTTCCTCTTTTATACGCTCCGCCGATTGCAAAATGAAATCAAAAAAAGTACACGATGCCTCTATTTGTTCATCTGCACCATCAGTATCACCACGCTTCATTTCTATAAAGAACACAAACAATCCTTTAATATGCTGCACTAATAAAATATAGTCACAAAAGCGGTTTAATCCTTCTGGTGCCTTAGGTTCAACACTTCTCTGATTGAAAAAAGGAAACAGATTATTCACATTTTTGTCCGCGGTATTGAAACAATAAAGTTTCATATCCAAAATAGACCGAGTATCATTTTTTATGTCCACCCGTTGCTCTCCACGCAACAAATAGGAAGGCTCAACCATTGTCAGTGCGTCCTCACCCTTTTGCAAGAATTTGTCTGAATTGAGAATCAACTCAAAATAATCTATGTATTGCATAACTCAGTTATTTGGGTGGTCGTATTTCAACACTTCATAGAAGGTGTTCGTCACCTCGTTTTGGCTATTGATGGCCTCGTCGATGGAAGGCATATTGAACCCGTACCTGTCCACTTCAAGCGGCTCCACTTTCACTTTGCCGTTTTTTCCCTTCTGGAACAAATAAGGGGCAAACTTGTCTTGCGACAAACATAAGCTTTCATCATATCCCTTGTCTGTGAAAATCTTGTCGCCTGCCTTGTTCAACCCATCAGCCATAATCATATTATTGATTTCACGAATGATATAATCGCTATGGGTGCTGATAACCAAACGCAATCCTGCATTAATCATCTTGACAAAAACCTTGGCCAAAAGAATCTGGTTCTTTGGGTGAAGATTCAATTCGGGCTCATCCACAAACAAGATATTGTATTGACCAGCCGAATGGCGCAAATAAAACACCAATGGAGCCAACGTCTTGACAGCAGATGATGACTCATTGAAACCAAGTTCAGTATCTTCGGAAGCGTGATACCTAATCTCTCCCTCATCCGAAACTGTAATACCACCATGCAAGATCATCTGTTCTATTTCATCAGCGAACTGATGATATTCCGACTCCTTCTTTTTCTGTTCAACCACATCAGCTGCATCTGCAAGTCCATCAGAAACAGGCCTAGGATAACGGATATTGAGTAGTTCGTCAGGGTTTTTGAGTCGTCCTACTGACAATTCCTTATTAAAGGTATAAATTCCACTGCGTTCTGCCGTAAACATCTTGGCTCCAATAATACCATCAAAGAATAATGAGGTTTTTAGAAAAGATAGCATTAATGGCCGACTATTCTCACCTGTCAATTCCAAATGAAAATCAAAAGAATTTGTTTTCTTTACAATATAGTTAGACCTAACAGATACTGATTTGTTCAACAACTCCTCTCTCCATTCTTCTTTTGTAGTTGCAATTTCGCATTTAAACAAATCTGTTTTTATATTCAAATTCATATACTTAAGAATTCCTTTCAGTTGCTTATGCATGAAATCTTCTAAAGCATCATACAATTCGTCAACATTCAACTCTCCTTCAATGACATTATCAAATCTTTGTAAAATATGCAGTCCTTTTTTCTCTGATTGAATATCTATATCAAATGAAAACATTTTGATCAAAGCATAAAGAAATGTGGCCGCGTATGTTTTCCCCGTTCCATTATCACCGGCAAAAAGGATGAAAGGCTTAGACATATCGATTATCATCGAATCAATAGGGCCGAGATTTGTGATTTTCAATTTCATGACAATGAGATTTTTCTACTTGAACTTGCAAAAATAACACTTTTATCAAATCCCCCGAATTTTTTTTGGCCGTTTTGTCAAATCCCCCGAAATGTTTCTTTCATTCCACTCTCACTTTCCCCGTCACCACTTCATTTATAATTATCTGCTTCCGTTCCTGAAGAAGGTTGATTTTCATTTCCACTGTTTCTATGGAATGGTCAATCCTTACTGATCTGATTGTCAAAAAAGTCAAAGTCTGCCACTCTGATACATATTGCATCATCTCTCCAAGCCATTTCGCGCCGCTGTCCTTGTATGAATCGTATCGTTGCATAATGTCTTACTCTTTGTTGATGACCCACAAGCAGTTATTGTCACTACCCTTTCGGGTAACAACTCCGAGAATACAAAAATCTCCAAAACAAATCAAGTGAAATCGGCAACTTTCAATTCCAAACCATCAACTCCCAACACCTTTATTAATACCTAAACTCCACCATCACCTCAAAACTCCTTCCCGGCATGGCTCGCCAAATCACGTTTTGGTAGTCGGTGTCGAGGAGGTTGTTGCAGCGGAGTTCGATGCGTAACTTCTTGATTTGCTTGCCGATGGCAATGTGATGAAGGACATACGAAGGCAAATCGTAGGCGAAAAACTGCTGTTCGGAATAGGAAGTGCTGCGGCGGCCCGTATATTCAAAGGTGTAGCTCACCTTCCAAGTTTTCCATTGCGTGTTGAGGAAAAGGTTGGCGTGGTGGCGCGGGATGTAGATGAGTTGCTTGCCCTTGGTGCCTTGCTGTTCGGCCTTCTCGCTCTCGTCGGTGGTGACGGTGTAGACATAATTGCCCGACAGCGTGATTTTCCAATTTTCCTTAACAAACGCCGCGTCAATGTGGTTCTCTATGCCGCGTGCGTAGACCTTCGCCACGTTTTCAGGCACCCAAAACCGGTATGAAGTCGGCATCCACTGTATCCAGTTCTTCACATTCGAGAAATAGCCTCCCGAGCGCAAGTCGAGCTTGAATGGGCCTTTTTGCAGGCCATATTTCAGTGCCAAATCCACCGTGCGGCCATTTTCGGGCAAGAGGTCCGGGTTGCCGCCCGGATACCAATAAAGGTCGTTCAACGAAGGGTTACGGTAGTTGTGGCTGTAGCCTAAAGTGAGGCTCAGGGCCTTGCAGAAAGGCATTTGGTAGGAGAAAGTCGCCGTGGGGAAAAGTCCCATCGGCTTGCCGTCGGTCCAGTCGTAACGGGCTGTAAAGCTGAGTTTTGCGCAATCGAAAGGCTCGCCGTCAACCGCAGCGTAGGCCGAAACCAAATCACGGGTCTTGAAACCTTCATAGTTGTTGCTCCTCACCCGCTCGTTGTCCCATTGCAGCTTGGCTTTCAGCGTCCAAGTCTTGTAAAGTTGCTGCTCAAGGTTGGCGATTTGGTGCAACACCAAGGCGTGGTTCTCGGAATTGATAAAGGTGACCGAGTCGTCGGTGACGGGATTGCGCGTCAGCAGGAAATAGCGCTGGTTTTCCACAAAGGCGGCTGATTTCAACTGCAAACTGCCTGAGCTCCAATAGGTCTTGAACGACACGAAATTGCGCGAGAAGTTGTCTCGCGTCCATTCTTCCGAGTTGACGTTGAACACATTAGGCATAATAGGTGGCAGGTTGCGGTGGTTCCATTGGTTCCACGACGAAGCCGAGATGACGCAGTTTTTGAACAGGAAACTCAGCTCAGGCATCACGCCGTAGTCGACGAAATCGGCATTGCGCTGTCTCATCTTTTGATGCGGGATGGTGGCAACATTCTCGTATTCGAAGTCGTTGTCTGACGAGTTGCGGTAGGCCTTCACGCGAAACGAAAACGTCTTCCCGTAGTTGCCCACGGTGATGAAACTGCCCAAGGTGTTGAAGCTGCCGTAGGTTTGTTTCAAGTCGAGCAGGAGGCCGTCGCCGAAGCGGTTCGTGTTGTCGATGTTGACCGTGCCGCCCAATCCTCCGCTGTTGTTGGAGGTGCCGCTGCCCCAGTTGAGGCTCACGTTGTCGGCCAAAAACACGGGAATCGTGCTGAAATCGACCTGCCCGAGCGTGGGCGCGTTGAGTTGGAAGCCGTTCCAAAGCACAAGGGTATGGCTGGCCGTGGTGCCTCGGAACGAGGCCGTGGAAGTGCCGCCCGGCCCGTAGGTCTTGATGAACACCGGGCTATGCTGGATCAGCAGGTCGGCCATGCTGGAAGTGCTTTTCGATTGCAGCACGAGTGTGTCCAACTTCCTCGCCACCAATGGTTTCAACACATCAACGCCTATTTTTTCGGCTGTCACTTCAACGGCATTCAGCCGTATGGTGTCTTGGGCGCGAACCCGCAAAAACACCATCGTGAGGAGCAATAAGGCAATATGACGTCCAAGTTTGCGCATCAATGTGAAATCGGCGGCAAAAATACGCAAAAAATACCGCGAAAAAGCGAACTTTCTCGCGGTCTCAAAAACAAGTTAAATGAAAAGATCATTTTTTCCGTTCCAATTTCTTGCTGTCATCGGCTGGCTTGGCCTGCACCTTTTGTTCGTAGGTCTTTTTCTTGCCTTGCAGCTTGCCGTTCTTGTAGTTGGCCTCGCTCTTGAGCTGTCCGTCGGGATAGAAGGTTTCTTGCTT
This sequence comes from uncultured Bacteroidia bacterium, assembly GCA_902769875.1. Classification (GTDB taxonomy): domain Bacteria; phylum Bacteroidota; class Bacteroidia; order Bacteroidales; family F082; genus Limimorpha. The sequence continues at coordinate 1,194 of CACXQV010000053.1, read as the reverse complement.
GCCTTCAAAGCCGCCTTCCTTGTATTCGATGGTCATTTTCTTCTGGCCGCCTTCGTAGAACCAAGTGGTCAGGCCGTTGCGCTGGCCGTCTTTGTATTCCGAGACTTCGAGGTTGCCGCCCTTTTCGTAGCAGATGATCTGGTGGCCGTCGAGCTGGCCGTTCTTGTAAGTGTTGAGCTTCGAAAGGCGCCCGCCACGATACCATTCGCTGGTCTCGCCATCGAGCACATCGTCCTTATACTCAGCCTTTTTCGTTATGGAACCTGTCTTGTCGATTTCAACACTCACGCCATTGCGCCTGCCGTTTTGGTAGGTCACGATTTTCTTGGGGAGATAGGTGTTGCTGTTGAAATACTCCATCCAAACGCCCTCTTTCTGGCCGTTCAGCACCGTGCCTTCTATGGTGCATTCGGCCGATGATGTCTTGAACTTGCCGTTGGGGGCCTTCTTTACGTCGACGCTTTCGATGGTTTGTGAGAACACAGGCGTGGCAAACATAACCATCATAATGATAATCAAATTCTTACGCATAATAATCCTTGTTTTAAGATTGCACAAAAATATAAAAAACCATCCAAACCGTCACAAATTTTGTGCAAATTCTTCAAAATTCAGTTTTTTTTCGCATTTTTGTGGGAAAATACTCAGCATATCATGAAAAAAATAGAAGTCAAGAATTTCAAGCTCTACACCACCGCTGTCATCAGCATCGAGTGGAAAGGCGACCTGCTCAACGTCAATCTCGACCTTGCGATGATGTTGAAAATGATGAAGTTGGAAGGCCTCACCGAAGGCAACATCCAGTATTACAGCAATGCCGGCCAACCCATTCCCTTCAAGAAAGTGACGCTCCTCCTATTCCAGGACGACGACAAGCCCGGCCAATACTACACCGACGAATCGTTTGAGGAAGACGACGACCCGACGGTGTTTTATGTGGAAATCAAGGAATGAACTTTTGGATTTTCACGAATATTGTTCAAGTTTGCACTCGCAAAACAGTTCTTTCATTTCACTCACCTTAATAATCAACCCTAACCATCGACACGAACTTGACAACAACAGCAAAGGCGCCCATGACAGCGATGGTTTCCTTTGCAGGGCAACCGCACCAAAGCGGTGGTGATTGGTTTCAATAATCGGTCGTTTTTTGAGTCTGTCTTCAGCGGGTCATGGGAGAGGGGAGAAGCATAA
>CACXQV010000052.1 GCA_902769875.1 uncultured Bacteroidia bacterium | reverse complement strand
AAAACGCATTTTTTTTGTTCATAGACTTTGACCTTAGTTTAACCCCTGCAAACATAGGGATTCCCTGAAATCTTAGCCTTATATTTGTCCATTACATCAAAAAATCGGTATTGTCGTTCTCCAACATACGCCATTTCTGTCTCTTTATAAAAAACTGAGTTGCAATTGAAAAAATCACTATCTTTGCCCCCGATGTTTGACCATCTCAGAAAATACGCCAAATTGCTGATGCCCATTCTGTTGGGTTTGTTTTTCGTGACTTTCGTCATCGATGATTACGCCGACGAGCCACGAAAAATGAAAGGCATTGTCGCGGAATGTTTTGCGGAAATGGAAGCCGACGAATCGGAATGTGAGGAAGATGATATTGCCGAAGAAGCAAGTTTTAGCCCGTACTCATTGATTCCCAACGGGATAGCGTGCATTGTTCTCGGTACGATGCAACTTTCTTCGTCCAAACAATCGGCAGAGCAATTCAGGGGATTGGTGCGTCGTTATGCGCCGCGACCGATTCCGACTTATATCGACCTAATTAATAATAATGGCACGAACCTCATTCAAGTTTGTGCCATTTTTCATTCTGAAAATCAAATACTTAAACTATGGACTTTACAAGCATTTTAATTGCCATCCTTACCTTGACGGCGGGCATAGGCGTGTTTCTCGTGGCCTGCCAGATGATGAGCACCCACCTCGAAGCGGTGTCGTCGAAGCGACTGAAGCAACTGTTTTCAAAGACGGGTCGAAACAAGTGGCTCGGCGTGGGCATCGGCACAGTGGGCACTGCCGCCATCCAAAGCAGCGGCGCCGTCACGGTGATGGTCATCGGCTTCGTCAATGTGGGCATCTTGTCGCTGGCGCAAGCGGCCACCATCATTTATGGTGCCAACATCGGCACCACGGTCACGGCGCAATTGGTGGCCTTGGGTATGTTTGGCACCAACAGCATCTCCACTACCGTCATTTTTGCGGCTTTTGCGGGCATTGGCGCGTTTATGACCTTGTTCAGCAAACGCAACACAACCAAGCAGATAGGCGGCATCCTGACGGGATTCGGAATGTTGTTCGTCGGCCTTTCGATGATGGCGGACGCGATGGATGAGTTCGCCGCGTTGGAGTCCGTCAGGCAATTCTTGGCCAACATCAACAATGCCGTGCTGTTGGTTTTGGTCGGCGCGGTGCTGACGGCCATCATCCAGTCTTCGTCGGTGATGACTTCCATCGCCATAACGATGGTCGTTTCGGGCTTGGTCACCCTCGACCAAGGCATTTATTTGACGATGGGCAGCAACATCGGCTCGTGCGTAGTGGCCATCATCGCAGGCGTAACGAGTGGCACAGCTGCCAAACGCACCGCAACCATACACTTGATTTTCAATGTAATGGGTGTCGTAATTTTTATGTTGATAGGTTTCTTGCTTCGCTCGACGACGGGCGGCAATTGGAGTTTCGGGCAGGTGTTCAATCGGATGTTTCCCGCTGCGCCACAACTGCAATTGGCTATGTTCCACACGGTATTCAATGTTTGCACTATGTTAGTTGCGATGCCTTTGACCAATGCCTTGGTGAACTTGGCTTGCCGCATCGTGAAAGAGGTTCCCAAAGAGAAAACCGACGAGCCGCATTTGCGTTTCCTTGATGAGCAGATGTTGCGCACGCCCGTAGTCGCGATTCGCCAGTTGAAAGCCGAAATCGAGAATATGGCCGAACTTGCCTTGCAAAACTTCCATAGGTCGATTCACATAGTCACCACATTGGATTACAGCGAGATAGAAACCTTCCGAAAAACGGAGAACTTGCTGAATTATCTAAACAAGGAGTTGGTGAACTACACCGTGAAACTCTCCGGCAAGCGGCTCAACAGCTTCGACCAACGCTATCTTTCCTCGACGATTCGCACGGTGAGCGACCTCGAGCGCATCGGCGATTATGCGGAAAACATCGTGGAATATGCCGACGCGCTCAAGGAGCAAAACGCCACTTTCTCAGCGGATGCCATCGCTGAAATCTTGAAGATGGAGCAGCTGATTCTCGGCTTGTACAAGGAAACCATACAGGCCTATCACAAACTCGACCTCGAAGCCCTTGAGCGTGCCAATCGCATTGAGGATGAGATAGATGACTATACCGACCTTATGGAGAAAAACCACATCGAGCGGCTTGTGCGCGGGGTGTGTACGCCTTCGGTTGGGGCGGAATACCTCTCGTTGGCGCAAAACGCAGAGCGTGTGGCCGACCACCTCACCAACGTCGGCAAAACGATTCGCGACTTGGTGTGATGGGAGCTTGATGGTGTGATGATTGCGAGGTCACTCCTTCCCCATCAGCATCACGCGCTCCTCTTTCTTGAAACCGAATCTTTCATAAAAAGCGGGCAAGGCACCATCGCAGGCGGTAATCAGATGGAAACTTACAATACCTTGCGCCTTGAGGTCGGAGAGGCATTGCTTTAGCAATTGGCTGGCAATGCCTTTGCGTTGGTATTGGGGAGCAACGGCGAGGTCGTTGATTTCGAAGGTGCGGCCATAGTGGAACAACATCGAAGTGCCCAAAATGAAGCCTGCCACTTCGCCATCCACGACACATTCCAAGCCGTAATGCTGATGGCTTTCAAGCAGTTCGCTGACGTGGATGGTGGCATCTTCCACCGACCAGTTGTCGTTCCACGGCTCGCCCGAAAACGCCGCCGCATAGATGGCGCCATATTGGTTCAAATGCCCAATGGTGATGGGGCTGATGCTGATGTTTTGCATAAGGGATATTTTTCGGCAAAGATAGTGATTCCAGTCGGATTATTTGGCAATCCAAAACAAAAAGAGGATGTGCCGGAAACGGACACACCCTCAATGTCTTGTCAAGTAAAAGCCAGTGATCTTACTTCACCAAAACCTTTTTCGTTTCGGTGCCGGCTTTCACGAAGTAAAAACCGCTTGAAAGGCCTTGCAGATCGATGGTTTGCTTGTTGTCGACGAACAAGGTCCTCACCACGCGACCCATTTCGTCGGTGATGGTCACGAGGCCGTCGGCTTCGATGGTGAGGCTTTGCGAAGCGGGATTGGGATAAACGGCGATAGTGGCGGTTGCGCTTTCGCCGAGGCCCACGTTGCCGCAGTCGTCGTAGAGTTGGATGCCTTGCCATTCCTCGGCGGCCTCGAAGGCTTCGATGCAGTTGCAGGGCACCACGATATGGACATGGTCGTTGATGTCGGCAAAGGCGTCATCCCAAAGGAAGAAAGGCTCGGTGTCGTGGATGAAGATGTAGTCGAGTTCATCACAAAAGCTGAATGCATTCGAGTTGATTTGCACCATTCCTGCAGGGATGTCGATGGTCTTCAAGCGACTGCATTGGGCAAACGAATGGTAACCGATGTTCACGATGTTGCTCGACAAGGTGACGCTGGTCAGGTTGACGCAGCCGAAGAATGCCTCGCTGCCGATGTAGCGAACCCGGTAGGTCTCGCCGTTGATGGTCTCGGTTTCGGGAATGACCACATCACCCGAATAGGTGTTTTGGTAGTCGTCGTTGACTACGATCAGGTAGGTTTCGCCACATCCCCCCTCCGGAAGCTGTTGCGTGACTTTGCGGTAATAGATGCCATTGACATAGTAGTCGAAGGCAAACGCGCCTTGGCAGAAGATCATGAGCGCCATGGCCAGAACTGAAAAGATAAAGGTACGTTTCATACTTGTGTGATTTTGTGAAATTAAATTGATTAACATTCATATTAGTACGCAAAGTGCTGTGAATAATAACGAATCCCGGAAAAAAAGTTGGTAGTGAGGAAAAAATGCATCGGTGAGTTATTTTTAGAATTACCTTTGCAACTAAGACAACAAAAAGACACACCGAACAGAATGGAATCTTCCGAGCCACACGGAGCCGACAAAAGCAGCATCGAAACGACGCAGACCGAATTCAACGCCTTGATACTTCGTCACAAGGCCATGATTTGGCACATCTGTTCCGACTATCGACTCGGCAACGTTTGGAACACGGAAGACTGCGTCCAGGAAGTAATCATCAGCCTATGGCGGAGTTTCAAAAGTTTCGAGGGGCGCAGCTCGGAAAAGACGTGGGTGTGGCGCGTGGCGACCAACACGATGCTGAAGCTGCGGCGCAAAGACGTCAGAAGTCCGCAAACGGAGCCCATCGAAACGGAAAACGCCGACAAACAGGACGACAACGACCCAGACGACGACAGCAGCCAGCAACTGCAACAACTTATCGATGCGCTGCCCGAAGAAAGCGGCACCGTCATCCGCGCCTTCCTCGACGGCTTCTCCTACAAGGAAATCGCCGAAATGACCAACAGCTCGGTGGGCGCAGTGGCCATGCGCATCGTCCGAATCAAGCAGAAACTAAGAGTAATGTTCGAAAGAGAAAACAATCCATGACAATGAGAAACGACACAAAAACATCGGACACAAGCAGCCGGCGCGACGACTTCAAGACCCAATGGCAACGCCGCCAACAGTGGGAGGAGCGAGCCGAAAAGTCGGCACCCGACGACCAAACCCTGTTGCAATGGGCAGCCAAGGCGCAACAAACACCTTCCGACAGCCAAGAAGCACACATCGTCCACTTCCATCCGCGCCGCAACAAACGCTGGATTCCCTACGCAGCGGCGGCCAGCCTCGTCATCGGCGTAACCCTCATCGGCCTGACCCACCCCAACCAACCCGACGACGGGCTTCCCACAGCCAAGGAAGTGACCGTGGAAAGCCGAACCATACATTTCCTCTGCAACAACGACTGCTCGGCGCAAGACATCATACTCTTGGCCAACAAAGTGATCAAATAAACACATGGACAAAAACATTATACATATTAAAAGGCACGGGATGCGAGACCACAGGACGCGAGACTGCGGGGCAATGATTTGTGACCCTGACAATGACCATCACAGCTACTACGACCATGACAATAAGCACTACAGCCAAGCGCTGAAACTACTTCATCTCCGCGAAAGCGGACATGGTCAATGGTCAAGGCCAAAAAATCCCAAAGTCCCGCATCCCGTGCCAAAAAACACAAACATAATGAAAAGCATTGTTCCATACCTCGCCGTGCTCCTTGCCATCGGGCTGTCGGCCTGCAAGGGAAGGAATGCATCACCCGTGGCAACCACCTGCGAAAAGGCTGCGATGGAATTGTACTGCAAATATGCCGACAATGCCAACCTCACCGTGGCCTATCTCGGCGACCTGTTCGTCAACGGGAAGTGCATCGACGCCCTGATGCTGCAAGCCGACAACGAAACGGATTGGGAAACGCTGAAACGCGACTTCGGCTTCATGACTTACGACACCACCGTTTTCGACTGCCCTAACGATGACAATCCTTTCATGGTGGGCGTGGGCATCGAAACCGACTTTCTGGACGATGCCACCCTCGACACCTTGACCGACATCAGCCAAATTCCCGACAAAGACATTGAAAAATTCACCCTCATCGTTGCCGAAAAGATCCGCGAAATCATGAACAGCTTCCAAGCCCCCGACTCGTTGCTTCCAAGCACTGCCGTCATCATAGGCCAAGGCGAAATAGAACACGAAGCCGCAGGCAATTCCTACGACGACTACATCATGACCGTCGCGCGCACCATCGTCATCGGGCTGATCAACGAGAAAATCGCATCCAAGAACGGGGGCGCTCCGGCAAGCTCGGCGACCCTGGGCAGCCTGCAACAGCAAAAAGACTGGAACGAAAGCATCATGGACGATGCCCAAACCCACGGCCACATCGGCTACATCACCGCCGCCGACAACGACAACCGCGCTCTATGGCTTTTCTTCTACGACGACCAAGAGGAATGCAACACCATCATCACACATATCAGCGAAGACATTATCATCAACAATAATTAAAACATCCATCAAAACATTAATCCTATGAAAAGAAATGTATTTTTCCTTCTGATGTGCGCTTTTGCCATCTCTGGCATTGCACAGGCACAAAACTGTGGCGAAATCCAATTGAACGCCATCGGAACAAACAACGTGACGATTTCGCAAGACCGGCTTCCTTCCGAGGGCTCTTGGTTCTCCTACGTCGGCGATTACTCATCACCAAGCATCATCGGAATCGGCATGCCCTTCAACTGGGGCTACATGCTTCCCGCCGAGCTGATGAGCGAGTACAAGGGCTGCTCACTGACCGAATTCGGTTTCTTGGATGCAGGCGAGGAGCAGTTTGCCACCACCTACACCGTCAACATCTACCTTGGCGGCGATACCGCCCCCGGCACTTTGGTCAGCACGCAGGAGTTCGAAATCACAGGCACGGTGGGCGATGTGGTCACCTTCAGGCTCAACACCCCTGTTGAAATCGACGGCACACAAAACATCTGGTTGACTTTCTACAACGACGGCTCCATCCAGTATCCCGCACCTGCCGTTGCCGACGTGGGCAACCCCAACAGCCGCTGGATCGGCATCGACGGTTATGGCTGGGTTGACATGGCTTCACTCAGCAGCGAGGCCTACAGCTGGTTGGCCTGGGTTTATGTTGACGGCTACGATTGGATTGGCGAAAGCAACGAATCCGTTTCCGTTTATCCCAACCCCACCACGAACAACGTGAACATCGTTGCGATGGGCATCAACCACGTCACGGTGATGAACGCCCTCGGCCAAGTGGTTTACGACAGCAACGCCGACGGCAACATGACCACCCTCGACATGAGCTCATATCAAGCCGGTGTGTATATGGTGCGCGTGACCACAGAAAACGGCGAAAGCGTGAAACTCGTCACCAAACAATAAAGTCGGGCATGATTCGTTTATTACGATGACTTGTGACTATGACGATGACCACTTCTGCCAAGGGCTGAAACTTCAGCAATCCCGCAGAAACAGTCATAGTCATGGTCAATGGTCATAGTCAAAGGCCATAGTCAAAAAAATGCAGTTTAACCTTGAACAATCACATACCATGAAAAGACTATCCATTCTCTTCGCGTTCCTGCTCTTTGGCGCAGGCCTTCGCGCACAGCAGACCAACCTCACCGAAGCCGTCGACTTCACCGTCACCGACTGCCACGGACAGACCTACAACCTCTTCGAGATCCTTGACCGCGGTCAGGCCGTCTTCATCGACTTCTTCTTCTACACTTGCGGCCAATGCCAAGTGATTTCGCCCTACATCACGGGGTCCTACACCCAAATGGGCTGCAACATGCACGATGTGTTCTACATCGAGATTTCCTACATCGACAGCGATGCCACCTGCCAGCAATGGGCCAACGAATACGGCGTTGAGTTCCCCACCGTCGGCAAGGATGGCGGCGGCAACGAGGTGTTCGACCTTTACGGCATCATGGCCTGCCCCACCCTCGTCCTCATCATGCCCGACCGCAGCATCCCCATCCGTGGCCTGCTGGATCTCTATCCTTTCTCGGCCCAAGATGTGGTCAATGCCATGCAGCAAAACGGCCTGCAACCTCACGACTGCACGGGCACGCTGACCGTCAACCCGCAGACCTTGCACATCTACAACGACGGCGAGACCTACCAGCCGGGCCAGTTGACCATTTCGAACATGACCGCCGCCGACGTGACCGTCAATGCCTTCACCTCCGACCCCATCTTTGCTATGCATTGCATGTATGAAGGCCAAGACGTCACCGAAGGCATGACCGTGGCAGCGGGCCAGACCGCCACCGTGGAAGTGTTTGTCGACGTGCCTGTCAAGGAGTCATACGAAGGGAAGATGTACGTCAACACCACGGCGGGCAACTTCGAGGTCGACATCGTCTACGAAATGACCGTCGGTGTGGATGAAAGCAGCACGCCGCTGACCTTGTTCCCCAATCCCGCCAACGAAAGCGTGACCCTCAGAGGCGAAAACCTTGGCGTGGTTAGCCTTTACAACACATTGGGACAAAAGGTCGAGACCTTCTTCACCGACGAATCGCAATTGGTCATCCCGACCGCCAAGTACCAAAACGGCATCTATTTCATCAAGACAAGCAACGGAACGACGCAACGCTTGGTGATTGCGCACGAATAAGTTTTTTGTTATGTTATTGAAAGATTCGTCATTCAAGCGAAAGCTCGAATGGCGTTTCTTTTTTGTCTTCACCTCTGTTTCCTTCGAAACTCCATCATGGATTGTCCCGTGGTGTTGCGGAAGAAACGGCATAGATAGGAAACATTGTCGTAGTTCATCTGGGCGGCAATTTCCTCAACGGTGAGGTCGGTTTCAGCGAGGTAACGTTTGAGTTCATAGATGACCGTGTCGTTGATGAGGGCTTTGGTAGAGGTTTTCATTAGGCGGTGGCAGACCTTGTTCAGATAGTCGGGACTTATGCACAGTTCGGAAGCATAGAACTTCACGCTGCGTTCATTGTGGATATGCTGGTCCAAAAGCGCGTTGAGGCGGTCGGGGATGCTCCAAACGGCCGATTTCTCATCGTGGACCTCGGGCGGAAACAGCTGAGCAACCCGTTGCTCAATGGCGATGAAGAGGTTGTGCAGTTCGCTGCAAACCATTTGTTGGCAGATTTCACCATCGAAGGTTCGAACAATCCATTCCATCCGTCCAAACCATTCTTCTGCAAGCTGTTGTGCTGATTTCTCGATGCTGAAAGAAACCAACCTTCATCCTGAAATATGGGGCAGCATGAATGTCAACTATTCCCATCCCTACAGCAAGAAAGGCCTAATCGAAACCGGCGTTTTCCTCGGCACGGGGACCGATGTCACCGACCTTGTCGCCGACACCATCAGCCGCACCGATTCCTTGTATTACAACGAAGCCGTCCGCAGCTATCAATTGAAAAACAACGGATTCTTCGCTTCTGCCTATCTCACCGCACAACACCGGTTCGGGCCATTTACAATCAAGGTCGGACTACGGGCCGAAAACGATTGGATTGCCTTGCGCTATCCTTCCGCTCCCGATTTTGACCTCAACCGCAGTTACTTCTCGCTTTCACCTTCGGTACATTTCAGTTATAGCACGAAAAACATGCACAACTTCACCTTGAGTTATACCCGTCGTGTCTCCAATCCTGAAGGCTCACAAATTGCACACTTCAAGGTGCTTGCTGATGACAGTTTCAGCACGGGTTCGCCCGATTTGCGCCAAAGCTTCACGCACAACATGGAAGCCGGCTGGACCAAGTATTTCGACCGTCTTGGCTCGATTGGTGTAGCATCATTCTACAGGGCAAGTGTGGACGAAATCGGCACATTGACAGATGTCGCATGGCACGACTATTACGGACGTTTGGTGGATTTCACGCAAGCCGTCAATATCGGCACGACAAAAAGCAAAGGCTTGGAATTGAACGCCACGATTCGCCCTGCCGATTTCATGAACATCCGCTTCTATGCCATGCTGTTCGACGACTACTACAAGGTGCAATTCCGCACCAATGAATGGATTGAAAACGAGATGATTAGTTATTCAGTCCGTTTGAATTTCTGGACCAAACTTTGGAAAGTGCTACAGGTATATGTCAACGCCGACTATCGCAGTCGCCGCCAAGATGTGTTGGTGGTCAACGAGCCGAATTGGGGCGTGGATTGCGGTTTGGCCGCCGACCTGTTCGACCGTCGCCTGTCGCTTTACCTCAATGCCAACGACATCTTCAAGAGTCGCTCCACGGGCACGGGAAGCCTCAACCCCTATCATTCATCGTCCTACAACTACAGTTTCAATTCGCGCTATATCAGCCTCGGCCTCACTTGGCGCCTCGGCCGCATGGAATTGGAGGAAAAAGCCTCGCAAAGCAGGGTGATGAAGCAACATTAAAGGAAGCCGCCCAACGAGCCTTGATGACGCTAACAACTTCACGCTATCCACCCTGGCTAGGATTTCTGTCGTGTTGGATGTGCCGCTAATTTTGGTGCCGAATTAGAGATATGCATTTATGAAACCATCCGTTTTGCAAATTGATGGTTGGATTTCAAAATATTTTGTACTTTTGCAAAGTTCGAAACGATATGACAGACCTGACCTTACATAGCAACACGGAATCCTTCATTGGCGACATCAAGCGGCTGGTGGAACAAGGCCGCAATGCGGCATACGGAGCCGTGAACGCCGTGATGATTGAGACCTATTGGCGCATAGGACAACGTATCGTGGAGCAAGAGCAGAAAGGCAAGGAACGCGCTGAATATGGAACGCAGTTGATCGAAATGCTTTCCGAGGAACTGACCAAAACATACGGCAAAGGATTCAGCGGCAGGTATTTGCGCGCTTTCCGTCATTTTTATTTAGTCGTTCCCGACATTGAGATTTGGAAATCGCGATTTCCAAATCTGACTTGGACGCATATCTTCAAGTCATTACGCGTGGGAAACGACACTGCCATACGTTGGTATTTGGAGACGGCTTCAACAGAGGCGTGGAGTGTGAGGACATTGGACAGGAACATTGCGACCCAATACTATGAAAGGCATTTCCAACAGCCACAACTGGTATCAGAAAATCCAAATACGAAAACCGAGAAGGCTGAATTTCTCAAAAGTCCGATAATTGCAGAGTTTTTGGGCTTCAGAAAAGACGACAGTTATAGCGAATCACAGTTGGAAAGTGCCATAATCACTCATTTACAGGAATTCATCATGGAGATGGGTCGTGGATTCGCCTTTGTTGGGAGACAACAACTGATACGAACGGCAGCCCAAGACTATTTCATCGACCTTGTGTTTTACAACATCATTTTGAAATGCTATGTGCTGATTGACTTGAAGATAGGGAAGATAAGGCATCAAGATGTGGGGCAAATGGATATGTATGTGCGAATGTTTGACGAGTTAAGGGGTAAAGAAGGCAATAACCCCACGATTGGGATTGTGCTTTGCAGCGAAACGGATGAGGACATCGCAAAATACTCCATATTAAATGGCAATGAACAACTGTTTGCCAGCAAATACAAGCTCTATCTTCCCACCGAGGAAGAGCTGCGCCGCGAGATTGAGCAACAAAAGGAATTGTATAGATTGCAAAAAGAGAATAAATAATTGAAATGGAATTAATAATTATCTTCATCATTATTGGTTCAATTGGTTTCATAGCTCACGAGATAAAAGAAGCGAGAAATAACCGTTTAAAGAAAAAAATTGAAGAAATTCGGCAAAACTACCCTCTCGCATATAGAAACTTTGTATCAAAAAACCACATTACTGTTTCCAATGCAAAAGCCTCTGTTTTAGAGACAATTGTGAACCAATCAACAGATTATTGGAAAAGCGAGGAAAAAAGACTTCAAGAACAGGAAAAGAAAAAACAAGAAATAGAACGAGAATATAATGAAATAGCGAAATCTTACCCTAATGGGTTGAAAAAATGGACCAAACTCAATTCCTTTTCAACTCATGAAAAAGTCGTTTCTAACAGATACAAAATTAAAGATTACGAGCTGGCAATCAAAGAAGCGCAAGAATATGACAAATGGGAAGAAGAGCAAAGGGTATTTACAAAAAAGTGTCGAGACCTTGTAGAAGATTTTCTTCCTAGTTTTGGATGTTATCCGTATGAAGTACCTTTTATGAAAACCAACGAAGATGGAAAAAGCATTGATGGTAAATATTTGGTTTGGCAATCATTTGCAGGCTCGTATTGTTTAGAAACCGATTTGGATTATACTGATTTTAAGTATGTAAAAGACAACACAAACCATCTTGACGAATTCAAAAACAAGCAAAGGTATTATCCAGTTTACGAGAAAATTTGTCATTTTATCGAGCGTCTTAGTAATGATTATTCGGTTTCTGTTTATTTGTGCGATAACAATATGGAGTGGAATGTTGAGAGTTTGCACTTTCATTATTATTCTTGCGATGGCGCATCGTTTTACGACCTGCCAGACAATGTGGAAATATGCGACCCCGTCACAGATGCTTTGCTTGATGGGACAGAGATAAATTATGATAATTATCCGGAACTGAAAAACAGACATATTATCATCGTTGAAATGCAGACTGACAATGACCATTTGAAGGAAGTCTGCAAGAACATCATAGAAAAGAACAAAAAGAATCGACCTCTTATTACTTATATCAGTTTTCTCAAAGGCTATGACAGAGAAGAAATGATGAAATTGATAAACGAGGAGAAACAGAAACGTAAAGAAGAGGAAGAAAGACAAAGAAAAGAAAGAGAGGAAGAAGAAAGAAGAAGAGCAGAACTGGAGAAATACAAACCGGACAAAGATGCTATTATTAGTCTTTTGAGAAACAATGGTATTAAGTGTTTCTATCATTTTACTGCTCGAAGAAACCTTGAATCTATCAGAAGACTTGGTGGTCTTTATTCGTGGTTCAATATGGAAGAAAATGGAAATGAAATTCCTTGTTCAGGTGGAGATGACTTGTCACATCAATTAGACATGCGTTACGGTTTAGAAGACTATGTGAGATTAAGTTTCTGTAACGACCACCCAATGGCGTATAGGCTTCAACAGAATGGGGTTTCACTAGTGCTTTTGAAAATAGATATTGAAGTTGCAACTTGGAAGGAAACACAATTTTCTGACATCAATGCCGCCGATAGTAATCATAATCGTGGGGGAACCTTATCAGATTTAAGAATGGTGAACTTTGATGCCGTGAAAAGGAACTATGTTAGCCGAGGCGACGATGATTTCAAACCACATCAAGCCGAAGTGATGGTGAAAACTTTTATTCCAGCAAAATCTATTATTAACCTTGATTCTCCGTTACCATTATGATGAAAATATATGTAGCAAATAAGAAAAGCAAGATTGATAACATTAGGATGAAATATCCCAATGCCTCAATCTTTGATATTACATCAACCTCTGAATATGAAATACTTCGCGTATTGAGCCCGTTTTATCCTCATGGGAATATCCCCGTCCCAGGAATGCCCAATCTAAAGGCGGCATGTGTCGAGGCCGTTTGGCAAGGTTTGAAAGTATTTGAAGGTTACGGAGTAGACTATGCAACTTTTCGAAACGACACTATGAAAGACATAAAACGGACTGTGCGTAAGTATGGAAAGCCTTTAGGGCATCAATATGGAGATAAAATATTGAACTATGTTGATGCGCGTTGGTTGATATATCTGCCAACTTATTTATATATGTTGGAGAATGTGCCATCAGTTCAACACACGCTTCAAAGAATTAAAGAGCGTTTGCAGGAGAAAGACATTGTGTTTCTCGATTACAACACAAATTGCAATGTGGTTGACTATTCAAAACCTTTATCTCACGCTGGTCTTGTAAAACTATATCTTGAAGGAAAATATCCCACAATTGAGAATAGAGCCATGTATGAGGCTGCCGATAAACCAAGTAATGCAACTTTATCCAAAGAAGAAATAATTGAATCCATCAAGAAGCATCCAAAATACAATGCAAAAAAGCATGGCTCTTATGTTTCAGAAATAGAAGCGATGTCCAAACCTGATATGAAACTGATTTTGGATTTAAATGGAAAGAAACGTGATGGTTGGAAGAGCATTATTAAAGATATTCGAAACGGCCAATTGTCTTTGTTCTAAATTGCGTATAAATATCTCTCTAAAAGCGCAAAACAATCCATAACCTAGACAAAACTTGACATGCGGATTTTTTCGTTCCTTTGCGCAATCACAAAAAACACCTCACCATGGCAAGCAACCCTGATTTCGTTCAATACATCGCCGACCAATGCGCAGGTGCGGGCGAGATTACGGTGAAAAAGATGTTTGGCGACTACGGCATCTACTGCGACGGCGTCATCTTCGGCCTCGTTTGCGACAACCGTTTCTACCTGAAACCGACCGAGGCTGGCCGCTCGCTATTGCGTAGCATCGAGATGCGTCCGCCTTACGACGGCGCGAAAGACTATTTCTTCATCGAAGATGTGGACGACCGCGATTATTTGTCAGCACTTGTCTGCGAAACCTGTAAGGCATTGCCACAGCCGAAGTCGAAAAAGAAAAAATGAAATAAATGGATTTTTCTCTTGACTCTCAATGAAACGGAAAAGCGGCCACCTCCACTTCCCCGACACATCCACCTTCGACCCGTTTATGGATTGTTTTTATAACTTTGCAGCCGAATTGCGAAACAGATAAAACCATGCTACATCTAAACAAAGTACACCATATCGCCATCATCTGCTCCGACTATCAGAAGAGTTTGGATTTCTATACGCGAGTCCTTGGATTCAAGGTTATTGCTGAACATTATCGTGCCGAGCGTCAGTCATACAAAACCGACCTCGCTCTTGACCACGATTATATCATCGAGTTATTCTCTTTTCCTTCACCACCGCGCCGATTGACGCATCCAGAAGCCGCTGGTATGCGACATTTGGCTTTTGAAGTCGACAACATAGCAGCAGCCATCGGTAAATTAGATGCACTGGGGATTACACACGAACAGATTAGGATAGACGAGTATACAGGCAAAAGGTTCCTCTTCTTTCAAGATCCTGACGGTTTGCCGATAGAATTGTATGAAAGGTAAATTCCAATTTGTCAAAGCTCCATGAACATGGTTGACTATCGAGAAGGAAAGTAAATGTGAACGTTTCGAACAAGCGAGAACAGAGCATACTTGATCGCTACAGTTTGAGACCTGATTTACGGATTTTTGTTTTTCACGGTAACATTTGTTACGCTCCAAGTCGTTCCTCGTATGTAGTTTTGCGGCAAATTTCACAACTAACCCAACACGCAATACTATGAACGAGAAAATGTTTTGTTTCCAATGTCAGGAAACCGCCGGATGCACCGGCTGCAAGATTTCTGGAGTATGCGGAAAGACCCCGCAAGTAGCTCATGCACAAGACCTTTTGATCTATGTCCTTAAAGGATTGGGCGTCATCGCCAACCATCACCAGCACGGATGTGGACACGATTATTGCGATTTCCGCAAGAGTATCCACGCCTTCGTGAACGACGCACTGTTTTCGACCATCACCAACGCCAACTTCGACGCGGAAAGCATCTACGCTCGCATCGACAAGGGTTTGGAATTGCGCGAAATGTTCAAAGACCGTGTGACCAACAAGAAAGGCATCGTGCTTCCGAAACTTGATGTATTGGAATGGAATGTCCCTCGCGAACAATATGACGAGAAAGCCCAAAACGTAGGCGTGCTTGCCGAAACCAACGAGGACATCCGCTCGCTGAAGGAGTTGACTATGTACGGCCTCAAAGGTATGGCCGCCTACTTGGAACATGCCGCCCGCCTTGGTCAAGTCGATGGCGACATCAACGAGTTCATCCTGCAAACCCTTGGCCAATTGGTGACCTGCTACGATGCCAATGAACTCACTGCTCTTGTCCTGAAAACTGGCGAATGGGGCGTAAAGGCGATGGCACTGCTCGACAAAGCCAATACGACCGCTTACGGCAACCCCGAAATCACCGAAGTGAACATCGGCGTGGGCAGCCGCCCGGGCATTCTCATCAGCGGCCACGACCTCAACGACATTGAGCAACTTTTGGAACAAAGCAAGGACGCTGGCATCGACATCTACACACATAGCGAGATGTTGCCTGCACATTATTACCCCAAACTCAAGAAATACAGCCACTTGAAAGGCAACTACGGCAACGCTTGGTGGAAGCAGCGCGAGGAGTTTGAGAGTTTCAATGGCCCCATTCTTTTCACCACCAACTGCATCGTGCCGCCAACGGCCAATGCCACATACAAAGACCGCGTGTTTACCACCAACAGCACGGGTTTCCCGGGTTGGAAGCACATCCCCGCTGATGCCAACGGCAAAAAGGATTTCAGTGAAATTATCGCTTTAGCCAAGACCTGCCAAGCCCCTAAAGAGATTGAGACGGGCAAGATTATAGGCGGTTTTGCCCACGAACAGGTGTTTGCCCTTGCCGACAAGGTAGTAGAGGCCGTGAAAAGCGGTGCCATCCGTAAGTTTGTGGTGATGGCGGGCTGCGACGGTCGTATGAAGAGCCGTGAATACTACACTGAATTTGCCAAGGCCTTGCCCAAGGATTGCGTCATCCTCACGGCAGGTTGCGCCAAGTACAAGTACAACAAACTTGGTTTGGGCAACATCAATGGCATTCCGCGCGTGTTGGATGCGGGACAGTGCAACGACAGTTACTCGCTTGCACTCATCGCATTGAAACTGAAGGAAGTGTTCGGCTTGGATGACGTAAACCAATTGCCTATCGCCTATAACATCGCCTGGTACGAGCAAAAGGCTGTCATCGTTCTGTTAGCCCTGCTCAGCCTCGGTGTGAAGAACATCCACCTTGGCCCGACCTTGCCTGCTTTCCTTTCACCGAATGTGGCCAAAGTCTTGGTCGAAAACTTCGGCATTGGCGGGATTAGTACGGTTGAGGAAGATATGAAGGGGTTTGGAATTCTGTAAAATGATGAATGCGGAATGATGAATGCGGAATGGCGCAAAGGGAAGATATGAAGGGGTTTGGAATTCTGTAAAATGATGAATGCGGAATGATGAATGCGGAATGGCGCAAAGCGACGCATGGCTTTGGCTGTTCCGCATTTTTAGAGTTTGTTTAAATTTCAATTCGACAATTTGTTAAGCATGATTTTCGAGAAGGCGATTTGGATCATGGCCTCGGAGGATTCGGAGTAGAACTCGTAGTCCAAGGCGACCCTCCTGAAGTTGTACAGCCAAGCGAAAGACCTTTCGACAATCCATCTCAAAGGGATGACGTTGAACTTCTTAGGGCTTTCATCGGGACGAAGCACGACCTCAAATTGGCATCCAAGCGTCTTGCGGACCGTCTCCTTCAGTTTGTCGCCCCTGTAGCCACCGTCCGCAAGTATCTTCTTCAGCCTCGGGAACTTGTGGGCAAGTTTCCCTAATGCCGATTCTGCACCCTTGCTGTCATGTATGCTTGCTTCGTGGACGGAGACGGCCATCGGGAACCCCAGCGTGTCAACCACGACCTGGGCTTTCCTCCCTTTTATCTTCTTGTTGCCGTCAATGCCACGCTCCTTGTCCACATGCTGGGTGGTCTTGGCGCTCCTAGAGTCTATGATGCCGAGGCTCGGGCTTTCCTCTCTTCCAAGCAAAACGCGCAACTTCTCTCGCAGCGTGTCCATGATGTCCTCAAAGACGCCTTCGCGCTTCCACTTCGTAAAGTAGTAGAACACAAGGTTGTATGGCGGGAAGTCCTTGGGAATCATCCGCCATTGGCAGCCTGTCTTGTTGACGTAGAGTATGCAGTTCATGATGTCTCGGAGAGAATATTTTCTCTTTCTTGTCGATGGTTCCAGAATTTTTTGCAATATTTGCCACTGATTATCGGTAAGGTTAGTTGGGTATTCCTTTTTCATATCTAAATGATTGGAAACCACAAAGATACGAAATAATATCCAATTAACCTACTGATTATCAATTATTTATGTATTTTTTTTTGATCCACATAGAATACTTTTTGATTCATTTTTAAACAGCTTCTTAATCCAAATGAATATTATAAATTTAGGAATTCTTGCTCACATTGATGCAGGAAAAACTTCCGTAACCGAGAATCTGCTGTTTGCCAGTGGAGCAAC
>CACXQV010000051.1 GCA_902769875.1 uncultured Bacteroidia bacterium | reverse complement strand
AAATAAATCAAACTGAAGAAGGAGAAGAACAAGAAGAAGAACAGGAAGAAGATCATGAACATGTCCAAGTCAATGAATTAGAAAATGACAATGAAGAAGAACAAGAAGTAATTCAAGAAACTGAACATGAAGGAGAACAAGAGGCCAATCAAGTTACTGAATATTATGAAGATGAACAAGACATAGAAAATATAGAGCATAATGAAGAAGTAGATCACCAAATTGAAAAAGGAAATGAGCATGACCAAATAGAAAGTCATGAAGAAGAATATACTAATCAACATCAAGAAACTGAACATTATATTGAAGAACAAGATCATGAACAAGATCATGAACAAGACCATGAATTAGATCATGAACAAAATCATGAATTAGACCATGAACAAGACCAAGTCCAAGATCATGATAATGAGCAAATGTTATTACAAGATCATGAACATGAACAAGAAAATAATGGTCAATTTCCAATCAATGAAAGTCATGAGAAAGAACAAGAAATTAATGAAAGTCATGGAAATGCACAAGAAAGTCACGAAATTGAAAATGAACATGAAGATGAACATGAAAATATACAAGTTGGAAAAGATGGCCAATATATCATACATGATAAAGAAGAAGGAGAAGGAATAGAAGAACATCATTATATACAAGATGGAGAAGGAGATGAAGAAGTTTATGAGGGTGAAGAAAATATGAATGGAGAAGAAGGAGTACAATATATGCAAGAAGCAGCCAACGAATATAATCAGGAAGGAGATATTATTCATGAAGGTGAAGAAGGAGAAGATGATATGCAATATGTAGAAGAAGGTGAAGAAATCGGTCATTTGGTAGATGGCCGAAGTCGATTTTATCTTCTTCTCTTTCACGTAGTAACGCCTGATGAAGTCGCAATAGACGAGGTCTTCGAGGCGGTCGCTCAGGCCTCCGCCCGACGAAAGTCCCAAGGCTGTGGCAATCTCGTCGCGTGTCATGCCCGATTTCTTTTTGGCGAGTTCTTCCATGATGAGCAGGTAAGGCTCCGGATTCTTGAACAGCGACTTGAACAGCCGCTTGTATTCGCGGTGCATCTCGGCGTTTTCGGCAAAAAACAGGCGGTCGATGTTCTGCGGGAGGCTTTCGTTGGGCTGTAGCAGGCTCAGATAATAGGGAATGCCGCCCAAAATCATGTAGGCTTGGGCGGTGGAAAGCCTGTTCCAGTTGAACTTGTTGGTGTTGAGGTAAAGTTCTGTTTCGTGCAGCGTGAAAGGGTGCAGGTGCATTTCGTGTGTGATTCGGTTGTGCAGCCCACCGTGGTTGTCGATGATGTTCCTGATCATCCACGAGGTGGCCGACCCGCACACGATGAGCATGATGTTCTTTTGGTGGGCGGCCCAACCGTTCCAGAAATGGTCGAGCGCGGTGATGAATTTGCTTCCGTGCGTGTCGAAGCAGGGCAGTTCGTCGATGAACAGGATGATGCGCTTCTTGCGCTTGTGCTTGTTGAGCAGCAGTTGCAGGCAGGCGAAGGCCTCAAACCAGTCTTGGGGTGGCGTGATGACTCTTGGACCGTACTTGTTCAGAGCTTCGTTGAACACTTTCAGTTGGTCGTACTCTTCGCCTTCGATAAGCCCCGACACTTCGAAGACGAACTGGCTGCCATACAACTCCCTGACGAGGAAGGTCTTGCCGACCCGTCTGCGGCCATACAGCGCGACGAATTCCGATTTGCCAGAGTTTTCGTATTCCCTCAACAGGGCGATTTCAGGTTCTCTGCCGATGATGTTGCACATGTTTCCCGTTTTTTTACACCGCAAAGGTACGATTCTTTTCCGAAAATCGTCGCTTGTTTTTCGCCAAATCGATAAAAAAATCATCGTTTTGGCGGAAAATATTTGCATTGTTTTCCGCCAAATCGATTAAAATTTAACCGTTTTGGCGGAAAATATTTTTACTTATATATTTGAAAAACAGTATTTTAATATGTTTTGATATACAATTATGGCCTAAATTTTAGTGCAAATTTAGACGGAATAAACTTGGTTGATTTTGTGTGTAAAATTGGTATATAGTTGCGCAACTTATTGAAATATTTTCTGCGCAAATGATGCATTTTGATGTCATTTGCGCAGGTTATCTTTGGATTTTCTGCGGAATTGTGTTATTGAAAAACTTTTCTTCTTTTTCGTGTGTTTGGAGTCATTTTCCTTATATTTGCACCGTCGTTTGGCAATGCCCAAGCGGCAGACATATTGACAAAGACGCTGAACTGGCGCTTATGTGCGGCTTGTAGAATCTCGCAAATTCTAAATTGTTACGCGATAACGCGATGGTCATCGTCCCTTAATTGGTGTATATTGTTCTCAATATCATACCAAAGCGTGGGTTGATGCATTGCTTATCTCTAACAATGGGCAATGCGAGAGCCTCTACAAGCGGGATAAGCAAAAGTTGATTCCCGCGCTTCTTTCGTTGTATGTCTTGTCATTTCAAAATCATTTGGCGTTCGGGAGTCCGCTAAACTTAAAGTTGCGCCCGATGACGGATTTAGGGTATAAATAGATGAATGAAACAAGCGAATTGAAACAGTTTTGCGATGATGTTTTGAAAGAATTCAAAGACAACATCACTGACGCGGTTTTCTGCTATCTTCAGAGCGACAAAGAATTGATGCGCAGATATTTGGCACTGATGAGAGAATATGAGAAGGGAAAGCAAACCTTGAATAGTCAGCTTGCTCAAGCTATCACTCGAGAATTTGGCTTGAAGAGTACAAATCAAAAGAACGACACGCCCAACAGCGTTCTGATTGAGAGTTTCACGGAATTGGAGGATAAGTGATGAACAAATTTGGACGGATTATAATGGGATGTATGCTGTTTACAGCGGTGTATATCCCTTTAATTGGAAAAGGCCAGCCTGTTTTGATCTCAGGCCAAGGTCAATTATTGGCACGTCCATCAGATTCTTTTTATGGTGGAATAGTGGATTACTATAACTTTTTGCCAAAACGCATACCTTTGGCAAAAACTGTCACAATAACAACATACGATCTTTGGTCTGATTTTGGTGAATTGAAAAGAATTCATGGAGATGGTTATGCTCGTGGAACTAAAATAATGTATGATAGTAAGGGAAACGTTGAAACTTTGTTGAGTACGTCTTCTGGTACGCAAAGTGTTTTAATGTTATCTCTTATGTATGAAAAGCATAGAATTGTTGAAATAGTTGTTCGAAGAATTGATGCGAATAAAGTGTTGGAAGAAGTAGCAGAAAAAATGACAAAACCATCACTGTTTTTGGCCCAATTTCCTGGTGAACAGGTGCTGTTTAAAAGAAAATCAAGAGTTGCGACAGGAGTAACTATAGATAATGATGATAGTTTCACTTTTAATATTCTTGATATTCATGATTTATTGGATAGTATTAGTATAGAAAAGTGTGTTAGAGAAAAAAGGACTCTCTTTAGATATAAATATGATTCTGATGGTCTTCTAGAAAGTGCAATGGGTCGTCCTGATGGTTCTGCAATGTATGGCACTTATTATGTTAAGTATGAATTAGATGGAAAAAGGAATATAACAGGTGTAAGTGAATTTAAAGATGCTGAAAAGATAAAATCAAATCAGTGGACATTTCAATATGATGCCAACCATAGAATGGTTGCTTATTATGATGTTGGGAACATTTTTGATAATACATATTGTTATGACCATCGTTGGAACTATGACAAAAAAGGAAATTTAGTTTCTTACAGACGTAGTTATTATCGAAATGACAAAAAAAATGAAGAACACGAATATAAATTTGAATATGGAGAAGACGGGAATCCAATACGTTGCATAGACTATCTTCATGGTGATATTACTATAATTAAAGGTGGCTATGAGTATTCTTATGAATATACATTCTATCCTGATCCAAAAGAACAAGAAAGGAAAGAAGCTCTTGAAAAAAGAGAACAGATAAAAAGAGATTCGATTCAACTTGTAACCCAAAGAAAAAACGATTCAATTAATCTTGAGAATCAAAGAAAAGAAGCATTAAGGCAAGAACGTAATAAAGAGTTATTTCAAGTTTGCAGATTCTTGTTTGATTCCGATGAAGAATACGAATTATGTGTTGTCAAACAGAACGATCTTGTTGAGCAAGAAATCAAAAGGCGTGTTGTGAAAATACTCCAATATATTTATCCTTTAGTTCTGGAGGGGAAAGAGTTGAGAAATGAAAAGCAACCTGGAAGAAATGAATTGATTCAAATCTGTAATATGTGTAATCAATTGAGCAATTTGAAAGCCCAATGTGGTTCTGAGGAAGTAGAGATCATCAATCATATTTGCGATTATACCGAAAGCAAACTTGGGGATTTTGTTTCAGGGCGAAGTGCTTTAAGTAAAGCATACAAGAAAACATCAAACAAGAGCTATTCTTCATTTTTGCTATCATACATGAATGACAAATAAATTTAAAGAGAACAAATATATCATGCTGATATTGACAATGCACAATTAAACAAATCGGGCTCCACCAACCAATGATGAAGCCCGATTTCTTTTTTTATTCTGTTGAGAATCACTTCTTCAACCCAGCCAGCTGCTGCTCAATCACGGCAATCTTGGCTTCGGCGTCGGCTTTCTTCTTGCGTTCCTTGTCGACAACGGCGGCAGGAGCACCACTTACGAAGCGTTCGTTGGAGAGCTTCGCCTCAACGCTCTTCAGGAAGCCCTGGGCATATTTCAGTTCTTCTTCCAGCTTCTTGATTTCTGCCTCCACATCGACGCTGCCGGTGAGCGGCACGAAGAACTCGGTGCTGCCCACGATGAAGCCGAAGGCACCGGCGGGAGCCTCAGCCACATAACTCACTTCGCTCACGTTGCAGAGCTTGGCAATGACGCAGTCGAAGTTCTTGTTGGCCGTGCCCTTCACCACGAGTTGGATGGCGTCGCGGAAGGCGATATTCTTGTCGCTGCGCACCTTGCGGACGTTGTTGATGACCTCTTGAGTAAACTCGAACTGCTTCAGGATAGCCTCGTCAGCAGCTTGCAGTTTGGGCTGCTGTGCAATGATGATGTCGCCACCCTCCTTGCGCTCGGCGATGGCGTGCCAGATTTCCTCGGTGATGAACGGCATGAAGGGGTGCAGCAAGAGCATCAGATTCTCGAAGAACTTAATGGTGGCGGCGTAGGTCACGGGGTCGATACCCTGGCCTTGCGGAGCCTTCACCATCTCGAGGTACCATGAGCAGAAGTCGTCCCAAGTGAGCTTGTAGATGCCCATCAAGGCGTCGCTGAGACGGTACTTGTCAATGTTGTCGTTGGTTTCGGCCAGCACTTGGTTGAAGCGGGTCTCAAACCACTTGACGGCCATCTTGGCGGCCTCGGGTTGAGCGGCTTTTTGGTCAACATTCCAGCCTTTCACGAGACGCAAGGCGTTCCAAATCTTGTTGCAGAAGTTGCGGCCTTGTTCGCAGAGGGCCTCATCGAAGAGGATGTCGTTGCCGGCTGGGGCGCTGAGCATCATGCCCATACGCACTCCGTCGGCACCGAACTTGTCGATGAGTTCGATCGGGTCGGGAGAGTTGCCCAATGACTTAGACATCTTGCGGCCCAACTTGTCTCTCACGATACCCGTGAAGTACACATTCTTGAACGGCACTTCATTTTGGTATTCCTCGCCAGCCATAATCATACGCGCCACCCAGAAGAAGATGATGTCGGGGGCGGTGATGAGGTCGTTGGTGGGGTAGTAGTACTTGAACTCGGCATTGTCGGGGTCGAGGATGCCGTTGAAAAGTGACAAAGGCCACAGCCACGAGCTGAACCAAGTGTCCAAAGCATCGTCGTCTTGGCGTAAGTCTTTGAGGGTCAAATTCTTGTTGCCGGTCTTCTCGATGGCGAGTTTCAGGGCTTCTTCGGGTGTCTCGGCGACCACGAAACCGCCTTCGGGCAGGTAGTAGGCCGGAATCTGGTAGTAGGCCGGAATCTGATGGCCCCACCACAGCTGGCGGCTGATGCACCAGTCCTTGATGTTCTCCAACCAGTGACGGTAGAGGTTGACATATTTGGCAGGATAGAACTTGATGTCGCCATTCAACACGGGTTTCAGGGCGATGTCGGCGAGGTGTTCCATTTTGAGGAACCACTGCATCGAGAGCTTCGGCTCAATCGGCACATTGGTACGCTCGGAGTACCCCACCTTATTATTATAGTCCTCGATCTTTTCCAGCAGGCCGGCTTCCTTCATGAGCATGTAGTCGTTCACGTCGTGGGCGGGAGTGACCTTCAAGCAACCCGTACCGAACTCGATGTCGACATAGCCGTCCTCGATAACGGGGATGACGCGGTTGACCAGCGGCACCACGACTTTCTTGCCGCGCAGCCATTGGTTCTTGGGGTCGGCAGGGTTGATGCACATGGCGGTGTCGCCCATGATGGTTTCGGGGCGCGTGGTGGCCACTACGGCATAGCGGCGACCTTGCTCGTCGGTATGGATGATCTCGCCTTCAGCGCCCGTGGCACCCGTTCCATCGTCCTCATGAAGGTAATAACGCAGGTAGAACAGCTTGCTGTGCTCATCTTTGAAGATGACTTCCTCGTCGCTCAAAGCCGTTAAGGCTTTCGGATCCCAGTTGACCATACGCACGCCACGGTAAATCAGGCCTTTGTTATACAGGTCAACGAAGGCGCGGATGACGCTCTTCGAGCGGATGTCGTCCATGGTGAACGAGGTGCGTTCCCAGTCGCAGGAGCAACCAAGGCGGCGCAGCTGCTTGAGGATGATGCCACCATGCTCGTGGGTCCAGTCCCAAGCGTGCTTGAGGAACTCCTCGCGGCCAATGTCAGTCTTCTTGATGCCCTGTTGCGCCAGCTTGTTCACCACCTTGGCTTCGGTGGCGATGGAAGCGTGGTCGGTGCCAGGCACCCAGCAGGCGTTCTTGCCTTGCATACGGGCGCGACGGATCAGGATGTCCTGAATCGTGTTATTCATCATGTGGCCCATGTGAAGCACGCCGGTCACATTCGGCGGCGGGATCACGATGGTATAGGGTTCACGTTCATCGGGAGTGGAGTGGAAGTAGTTCTTGTCCATCCAGTGTTCGTACCATTTGCCTTCAACTTCCTGAGGGCTGTATTTGCTGCTGATTTCCATTTATAGGATGTTTAATTGTTGACTGTTGAATTGTTTAATTGACTTCGTCGAATCTTCGATTTGTTGTTTGACGCGGGACTTCGGGACGCGGGACTTTTTTGTTGTCGCTTTGCGTCGCTGCGAGGAACGAAGCAGTCCAGTAACCTCGTTTAAAACAATCGGCAAAAGTAGGGATTTTTTTGCTTGATTGGTTTCTTTTCCATAATTTTGCAGTCAAATAAGGCAATGCACGATGGCAAAAAGTGAATGGATTAAGGCTTAGATCTTTTGTTTTCAGGAAAATTCACTCGCAATAGCATTGGTTTTCGAAAATTTTGGTAATTTTGCAAAAAATATGTGACCGACGATCTAATACGACCACGCTATGAACGGACAGCGATACATCAGCCCTTACACCGACTTCGGTTTCAAGTACATCTTCGGCAGTGAGTTGAACAAGGAATACTTGATCTCGTTCCTGAATGCCCTTTTCGAAGGCAGGCACAACATTACGGACGTCACTTACCAGAATTCGGAACATCTTGACGAGGTGGTATATTCGCGCCGTGCCATATTTGATGTGTATTGCACCACCGACAAGGGCGACCATATCATCGTGGAGATGCAGAACGTGGACCAGGACTATTTCGCAGACCGAATGGTGTATTACTCCACTTTTCCCATCCGTGAGCAAGCCAAGCGCGGCGATTGGGACTACAAGCTGAATCCCGTCTACACGATAGGAATCCTCAATTTCATCTTCGACAAGAGCAGCGACGATGTCCACCATGAAGCCAAACTAATGAACGTGGCGACCAAGGAAGTGTTTTACGACAAGTTGTCGTTCATCACGATTGAGTTGCCTAAGTTCAATAAGAAAGAAGACGAGTTGGTGACGCTTTACGACAAGTGGTTGTTTGTGTTGCGCAACCTTTCGAGGCTGATGGAACGCCCCGCTGCTTTACAAGAAAGGGTATTTGCCTCGCTGTTCCGCCATGCCGAGATTGACAAGATGCAACCTGATGAGCGCAGACAATACGAAAAATCCTTGTTTGACTACAACGACATTAATAATAGTAATGTGAAGCACTTCCGTGAGGGCAAAGAGGAAGGCCTGAGAGAAGGCAAGGAAGAAGGCTTGAGAGAAGGCAAGGAAGAAGGCATGAAAGAAGGTGAAAGGAAAAAAGCCTTAGACATAGCCCGCAAGCTGAGAGCCGCCGGTGTGGACGATGCCGTCATTCTCGCCACGACGGGATTGGAAGAAAATGAATTGAAATCGTTATAAACCAACAAGATAAAAACAATAGCTTACAGAAAAGACAAACTCGTGAAAATGAATGGCGTGACGCGGAAAATCGTGGTGGAATAGTTTTTTTGGCACGCAGAAATCGCAGAATCTTATGAATCGCAATGCGACGTAATTTTGTCCGATAGGCTTCTGCGTATTCAGCGATTTCTGCGTGAGACAAATCCATCCTCGGCCTACGGGTCGGGGATTTTTTTTGTTCTGTTTTTCTCCTTTTTTGCGTGTGCAATCGAATTTTCCCTATCTTTGTCCGCCAAAGTAGTAGAAATTTATTTCATCAATTAAATTCATAACATTATGGTATTATTATCAACAAATGTGACAATGGTGATCTTCATCTGCATCCTTGCAGTGGTCATCCCGTTCCTGATTTTCTACCTCTCGAAGGCAAAAAAGGAACATCCTAAAGGCTTGATTGCAGCCGCTTTAAGTAACATGGGTGAGCGTTTCGGCTACTACATCATGAACGCCATCCTGTTGCTGTTCATCGTGTCGAAGTTCGGACTGCCCGATGCCACCGCCGGCCTCATCTACTCGGTGTTCTACTTCGGCATTTACGTGTTGAGTTTGGTGGGCGGTATCATCGCCGACCGCACGCAGAACTACCACCGCACCATCCAGTGGGGCTTGATTATCATGGCTCTCGGTTATGTGGGTATGGCTATTCCGCTGTTCAGCCAAGACGCCCAAGGCATTATCGCCGACGGCAACGGGAAATGGTGGGGCATCCTCATCTTCACTTGCGTGGCCTTGCTCTGCATTGCTTTCGGTAACGGTCTGTTCAAGGGCAACTTGCAGGCTTTGGTCGGACAGATGTACGACAACTTCGAGGCCGAGGCTGCCAAGAAAGGCCCCGAGGCTTTGGCAGTGGCCAAGGACAAGCGCGACAGCGGTTTCCAGATTTTCTACGTGTTCATCAACATTGGCGGCGTGATTGCTCCCTTCGTGGCTCCTATGCTTCGCGAATGGTGGCTGAAGGCTCACAACTTCATCTACAACGCCGATATGTCGGCTCTGTGCCACCAGTATCTTGCCGATGGTCAGGTGACGCAAAAGTTCACTGAAACGATGGCAAACTCCGTCCTTCCCACCGCCAATTACGGTGCCGACCTGACGCAGTTCTGCTCCGATTATATCCTTACTTTCAACCAAGGTGTCCACTTCTCGTTCTTCGTGTCGGTGGCCGCCATGTTGATTTCGTTGATTATCTTCTTCACGCAAAAGAACAAGTTCCCGCAGCCCGCCAAGAAGGTGGCCGCCGAAACCGCTGGCTACAGTGCCGAGGAAAAGGCTGCCATGGCCAAGGAAATCAAGCAGCGCATGGCCGCTTTGTTTGCCGTGTTGGGCATCGCCGTGTTCTTCTGGCTCTCGTTCCACCAGAACGGACAGTCGCTGTCGGTCTTTGCCCGCGACTTCGTTGATTCGTCGAGCATCGCTCCCGAAATCTGGCAGGCTTTGAACCCCTTGTTCGTCATCATTCTGACCCCGTTGGTCATGGGCATTTTCGCCATGTTGGCTCGCAAGGGCAAGGCCGTTTCAACACCTCGCAAGATTGCCTACGGTATGGGTTTGGCCGGTTGCGCCTACCTCTTCCTGATGGTTTTCTCCATTATGAAGCACTATCCTTCGGGCGACGCTTTCCGCGCCATGGATATGGCCCAGATGGCCGCCGTTGGCCTTGCCAAGGCCGCTCCGTGGGTGATGATCGTCACCTATTTCTTCCTTACCGTGGCTGAATTGTTCATCTCGCCGTTAGGCTTGTCCTTCGTCTCGAAAGTGGCTCCGCGCCACATGGTGGGCCTTTGCCAGGGCTTGTGGCTCGGAGCCACGGCCATCGGCAACCTCTTCATCTTCGTTGGTCCCATCATGCTCAACGCTTGGGACATCTGGAAGTGCTGGGGCGTGTTCCTGCTCATCTGCCTCGTCTCTATGTCCGTCATGTTCGGCATGGTGAAGTGGTTGGAGAGAGTGACGGAATAAGAATTGAAATCTTTGTGTAAAAAAAGCCGGCAGTGATGTCGGCTTTTTTTGTGCTGGTTGCAAACAAATTGCTAAATTTGCAGCAAAATAATTGCCAATGGAAAACAACGATTTGGAACAGCCTCGCATCGTCAGTTCGCACGACATCCACATTGATACTGACTATGCCGATTGGATTGCGGAAGTGAAGCACCGTTACCGCTCGGCGCAAGTGAAGGCCGCCGTAAGGGTGAATGTGGAGAAATTGCTTTTCAACTGGCAACTTGGCCGCGATCTTGTGCAAAAAAAGGCCGAAGAACGCTGGGGAGCGGGTGTGGTGGAGCAAATTAGCCTTGATCTGAAAAAGGAGTTTCCAGAAGATGATGGCTTCTCGGCTCGCAATCTATGGTATATGAAGAAATGGTATGTTTTTTATGTTCGAGAAAACGAATCATTATTTCTGCACCAAGTTGGTGCAGAAATGCAAAGTGTTGTTAATCAACGTTCAATAAAAATGCACCAGATTGGTGCAGAATTGGATGAAGAAAAACTCCACCAAACTGGTAGAGAATTTCCGCTGCCCTTTGCCCTTGTGCCTTGGCGGCATCACGTGGAAATAATCACAAGATGCAAATCCATTAAAGAAGCATTATTCTATATTAGCCAGACTATAGAAAAGGGTTTAAGTCGTTCTGCACTTATTAATTGCATCAAAGCCAATCTTTTTGAGCATCAAGGCAAAATCATCAACAACTTTTCGGAGCATCTGCCCGCTTTGCAGAGCAAGCTCGTTCAGGAAGTGCTGAAGGAAAACTACGACTTCGGTTTTGCGACGGTGGGGCATGAGATTTACGATGAGGCTGAATTGGAGGATGCGCTTTCCAAAAACATTACAGATTTGCTTTTGGAGTTGGGGACGGGATTCGCTTTTATCGGTCGACAGAAGGAAATCATTGTCGGTGGCCGCACGAGACGAATTGACCTTTTGTTCTATCATATCCGATTGAGGTGCTATATCGCTTGCGAGTTGAAAGCCAAGCCTTTCGAGCCTGAATTTGCCGGCAAGTTGAACTATTATGTGAATGCAGTGGACGAACTGCTGAAAGCTGACGACGATAACCCGACCATCGGTTTGTTGATTTGCTCGGATATGAACAGCACCGATGTGCAATGGTCGTTCAGGGGCATCAGTACGCCAATGGGTGTGGCCACCTATAATAATATTCGCATCAAGGACGCTTTGCCTTCGCAAGAGCATCTGAAAGAGCGAATGGAGTTGCTGCAAAGGGAACTCCGCGAAACCAGACGCCTAATGAATAATAGAATTGAATAAATCGTTTATACATAGCCCCGTAGGGGCGACATATCAATAAGCAGGCGACGTGAGTCCCTGCCCAAAACAAACCAATACTAACAATAAAAACTCAAAAATATGTTCAAAGGACATCCCAAAGGGCTTTACGCCCTCGCATTGGCCAACACGGGCGAGCGCTTCGGCTACTACACGATGTTGGCGATTTTCGTGCTCTTCCTGCAAGCCAAGTTCGGCTACAACGAGGCGCAGGCGGGCCACATTTATGGCATCTTCCTCGGATGCGTCTATTTTATGCCCCTCATCGGCGGTATGCTCGCCGACCGTTTTGGCTACGGCAAGATGGTGCGCATCGGTATCGTGGTGATGTTCATCGGCTACCTGCTTTTGGCGGTGCCGATGGCCACCGAAACAGCCAAAGTCACTATGTTTTCGGCATTGGCTTTTATCGCCATCGGAACGGGTTTGTTCAAGGGCAACTTGCAGGTGATGGTGGGCAACCTCTACGACGAGGCCAAATACAGTGCTTTCCGCGACAACGGTTTCAGTCTGTTCTATATGGCCATCAACATTGGTTCGATGTTCGCACCGATGGCGGCAACCAAAGTCACGGACTTGTTCCTTGGCAAGGCGGGCTACACCTACGTCCCGCAGATTCCTTCGTTGGCGCACCAGTATTTGGATGGCACAATTACGCCCCATGCGCTGTCGAAGTTTGAGGCTTTGGCCGTGCAACAAGGGGGCGACATCAGCAATTTGGCAGGTTTTGCCAACAACTATATCGACGCTTTGTCGGGTGCCTACAACTACGGTTTCGGCGTGGCCTGCATTTCATTGATCCTCTCGATGGCGATTTATTTGAGTTGCCGCAATTGGTTCAAGCACGCCGACGTGAACACCAAGCAGGCCAAGGCGATGGAAAGCACCACTGTGAACGTGGTGGAACTCTCAAAGGAGCAGACTCGCGAGCGCATTACGGCCTTGGTGATGGTCTTTGCCGTGGTCATTTTCTTCTGGATGTCGTTCCAGCAGGCGGGTCTTTGCCTGACCTATTTCGCCCGCGACTATACGCAAAGCACGGCAAGTGGTTTCACCCGTTTTGGCTTCAATATCTGGGCGTTGGCTTTGGTCGCCGTTTCGATTTACACGATGTTTGGAGCAATCCAAGCGACCAAACCGATGAACAGGGGAATTTGTTGTGGCGTGACGGTTTTCCTGTGGATTATGGCTTGGACGGTGTATCGTGTTATGCCCGACCCCATCAACATCCTTCCGCAGCAGTTCCAGCAGTTCAACCCGTTCTTTGTGGTCGCCTTGACACCCGTCTCGATGGCCGTCTTTGGTGTCTTGGCCAAGAAAGGCAAGGAGCCGTCTTCGCCGCGCAAGATTGGCTTGGGTATGATTGTGGCCGCCCTCGGCTTCCTCATCTTGGTGATTTGTTCCATCCCATTGTCCAGTCCAGCCGAACTGAAAGTACACGGTGGCGTGAGCAGCACTTTGGTTTCTCCAAACTGGCTGATTAGCACCTATTTCGTCCTGACTTTCGCCGAGTTGCTGTTGAGTCCCATCGGCATCTCGTTTGTCACGAAGGTGGCACCGCCCAAGTACAAGGGCATGATGATGGGTTTGTGGTTCTGCGTGACCGCCATCGGTAACTACCTCACCAGCGTCATCGCCCGCATTTGGGGCACAGGTATGCCGCTCTGGATGGTTTGGGGCGTGCTCGTCGTGCTCTGTCTGCTCTCCGCCGTGTTCATCTTCTCGATAATGAAACGCTTGGAACGGGCAACGCAGGGATGCTGAGAATCTGATAGTTATGTTGTAGAGACGGTGCATGCACCGTCTCTACTATTTTTATTTCGAGTTCAAAGATACTTGGGTTTGGTTTTTATTTGTAAGTTTGCAATCGAAATCGCCTTGTTATGGGCAAAAAGGAACAAGACATATTGTATTTCATTTCGTTTTGCATCGAGCAATACAAGCACGAGTTGGGGATGAGTGGTTCAGAAGTGATGGATTTGTTCGACCGAAGTGGCTTGCTTGACTATCTCTCAGAGAATTATGAAGTGTTGCATACCCAAGGCCATCGTTGGCTGATTGAGGAAATGAAGGATTATCTGAAAAGGAGGTCATTATGAAACTCTATCACGGAAGTTTGATAACCATTGAGAAGCCCAAGATATTGAAACCATCAAGAGCATTGGATCATGGGAGTGGTTTCTATACGACGACCTCCTTTGAACAGTCGGAGCGTTGGGTGCATAGGAAATTATCTGAAAAACAACCGTTTGGCTTTGTCAATGTGTATGAGTTTCAGGAATCAGCCTTTGATTTGGTCAATAGTCTGACATTCAAACGGGCAGATGAGGAATGGGTGGATTTCGTGATGCAAAACAGGTTGAATCCCAACTTTCGTCACGATTACGACATCGTTTTCGGTCCTGTGGCCAATGATACGGTGTATGCACAGTTTTCGTTGTTTGAAGGGGGATTGATTAGCAAAACTACGCTTATAGCGGAACTGAAAACATACCAACTTGTAGACCAAATGCTGTTCCATACCGAAAAGGCGTTGACATTTTTGACATTCTTAAAAGCAGAGGAGATAAAGATTTGAATACGGAAATCACCAACGACAATTTATATCTGTTGCTTCCGAGTAAGGCTATGCAAGTGGCCCGCATCTATCAGGAAATGCACGGCGGCAGCGGCTTGGATGCTTTGAGGCGTTTCTATCGCTCGGAGGTTTATAAGCAATTGGAACAAGAAGAAACCAAACTTTGGCATTGGGGACCTGTGGCTTTGTTTGAGACGATGGAGGAATAGTTTTAAAAAAGCACGAAATCTTCCTCAATTGTGTACGATAAGCTGGCAGCAATGTCGGCTTTTTTCATGTTGATTGCAAACATTTTGCTAATTTTGCAGCCAAAATTCAAACTATGTCAAGAAACGAACAAGAACTGCAAGGCGTTACGTTGCTGGGCAACCAAAACACCCATTACAGTTACGACTATACGCCCGAAGTGTTAGAGGTGTTTGAGAACAAACATCCAGAAAATGAATATCTTGTGACTTTGGATTGCCCAGAATTCACCTCACTTTGCCCCAAGACAGGCCAGCCCGACTTCGGGCACCTTATTATTAATTACATCCCGCGCACGCTGATGGTGGAGAGCAAGAGCCTGAAACTCTACCTTTTCAGTTTCCGCAACCATGGCGACTTCCACGAAGACTGCGTGAACATCATTATGAAAGACTTGGTCAAGCTGATGAATCCCAAATATTTGGAGGTCATCGGGTTGTTCAATCCCCGTGGTGGCATTTCCATCAAGCCTTTCGCCAACTACGGCGATGCCGAGCATCAAGACATGGTTAAGCAACGCCTTTTGGCCAATTTCCATAACCAATAGTTATAATATGAATACAAACTACGGATTGCACGGATGCAACGGATTTTCGAATTCAATTTCCAATATTATATCAATAAAATCCGTTAAATCCGTAGTTAAAAACTGAATATATGAAAGATGCAGTAATCATCATCTCCGGCGGAATGGACTCGACCACGATGCTCTACGAATACATGGACGAAATCGCCTTGGCCATCACTTTTGACTATGGTTCAACGCAAAACGGTCGCGAGCGCGTGTGTGCCGTCACGCATTGCCAACGTTTGGGAATCAAGCATATCATTGTTCCGTTGGAATTTATGCACCGCTATTTCAAGAGTGCCTTGCTGATGACCGCCGATGACATTCCCGAAGGCAACTATGACGACGAGAATATGAAATCGACGGTGGTGCCTTTCCGCAACGGCATTATGCTGGCCATTGCCGCTGGCATTGCCGAAAGCAACGGCCTGAAGCGCGTAATGATTGCCAACCATGCGGGCGACCACTCCATCTATCCCGACTGCCGCCCAGGCTTTGTCAATGCCATGTCGGAGGCCATGTCAGCAGGAACGTATGAAAACATCACTGTTTACGCTCCATATACCTATTTGAGCAAGAAAGAAATCGCCGAGCATGGCAAGGCTTTGGGTATCGATTATACCGAAACATATTCCTGTTACAAAGGCGGCGAGAAGCATTGTGGCAAATGTGGCACTTGCCGCGAGCGCCGTCAAGCCCTTCAAGATGCTGGAATTGAAGACCATACTGAATATGAATCGTAATGCTAAGGCCTCAGAGCCTGTCGAAGGGCCGACCGAAACCAAGACGGCGTTTCGACAGGCTCAACGACTTGCAATAACTGAAAACTAAACAACTATCAACTGAAAAATGTATTACGTCAGAAAAACCTTGGAAATATCCGCATGCCATCAGCTCTATCTCGACTATGAGAGCAAATGCGAGAACCTGCATGGCCACAACTGGAAGATCAATGTGTATTGCCGTGCTGAAAAGCTTGACAGCAATGGCATGGTGTGCGATTTCACCGAGATTAAGCGTTTGATTCACGGCAAGATCGACCATACCAATATAAATGAGGTACTTGACTTCAATCCTACTGCCGAGAATTTGGCTAAGTGGATTGTGGATACCGTCCCGAACTGCTACCGCGCCGATGTGTGGGAGTCGCGCGACAACAAGGCCTCCTACATCAAGGACGACGCGCCGCAGAATTTTGATTAAGGAATAATGAACTACGGATTATACGGATTGAACGGATATTCGATGAAAGGATTTTGCAGCTAAAGCTGCGGATTGGTACAGATTCTTCCAGATGATAACTATCCGTATCAATTGGACGCTTGCGTCACTAAATTATTCGGAAGCCATCTGTCAAATCTGTGGAATCCGTAGTTAAATAATCGATGTCTAATGTATCGCATAAACGAAATATTTTACTCATTGCAAGGTGAAGGCTTCCACACGGGAACGCCCGCCGTTTTCGTGCGTTTCAGCGG
This sequence comes from uncultured Bacteroidia bacterium, assembly GCA_902769875.1. GTDB lineage: Bacteria > Bacteroidota > Bacteroidia > Bacteroidales > F082 > Limimorpha. The sequence continues at coordinate 18,821 of CACXQV010000051.1, read as the reverse complement.
CTGTAACTTGCGTTGCACTTTTTGCGACACGCAGCACCAAACAGGGGAGATGATGTCATTGCAAGAGGTTGTGAATGAAGTCAATAAATATCCTATTGCCCCCTTGCTCGTACTTACTGGCGGCGAGCCTTCTTTGTTCATTGATGAGGCTTTTGTGGCGGAATTGAAACAAAAGACAGGCAAGAAGATCTCCATTGAGACTAACGGAACTCGTCTTTTGCCAATAAATCTGGACTGGGTGACGTTCTCTCCAAAATCAGCCTTTGAAGGCGGTGACATAGAACCTTGTGTTTTAACGCATTGCGATGAGTTGAAAGTAGTTTATCTCGGTCAAGATTTGGCGCAATATGATGGCATTGAGGCCAAATACCGTTTTTTGCAGCCTTGTTTTGTTGAGGATTTGGAGCAACGGAAAGCCAATATGCATGCCTGTGTTGAAGCTGTGAAACGCCACCCGAATTGGCGGCTTTCGTTGCAGATTCATAGGGTGTTGAACATCCCGTAGCAGAAGGACTGTCTTGAAAATCAGAGGCAATTGTTTTGCATAAAGCGAAAAAGTAGTATCTTTGCGGCATAACTATCCAATTGCTCCATTATGCAAAACCTACCCATCGGACTACAGAGTTTTGCGAGCCTCAGAAATGACGGCTTCGCATACGTCGACAAGACCAAACTCGTTTATGACCTCACTCATAACGGAAAGTATATTTTCCTCTCCCGCCCGCGAAGGTTTGGGAAAAGTTTGTTGCTTTCAACCTTGAAGGCTTATTTTCAAGGGAAAAAAGAATTGTTTGAGGGTCTGGCTATCTCTGAATTGGAACAGACTTGGGAATCCTATCCTGTTCTGCATTTGGACTTGAATGTGGGAATCTACAATTCGATTCAAGGTCTTCAGGATGCTCTGAAATCGAATCTCAACATTATGGAAAAAACGCACGGTGTCGCAAAAGAAAGCGATGACAACGCCCAGCGTTTCAAGGAACTCATTTGGAATGTGGCCGCCAAAACTGGAAAACAAGTCGTCATCCTCGTCGACGAATACGACAAGCCGCTCATTGAGGCCATCGACAACGAGCCACTGCAACAGGAATACCGTTCCATTCTGAAAGCGTTTTATGGCAACATCAAGACCTGCGACGAGTTTATTCGTTTTGTAATGCTCACGGGTGTTTCAAAATTCTCCAAAATCAGCCTATTTAGCGATCTTAACAACCTGACAGACATTTCGTTGGATGAGCGTTATGCCGACATTTGCGGCCTTACCGCCGAGGAAATTGAGCGTCATTTCAGCGAACATCTTGAAGCGTTTGCCCAAAAGGAAGACACCGACAAGACCGCCATTATGGAAGAAATGCGAAAGATGTATGATGGTTATCATTTCTCAAAAAGTGCATCGAAAGATATGTACAATCCGTTCAGCGTACTCAATGCACTGAATAGGTGTGATTTTGAAAACTATTGGTTCTCGACTGGCACGCCGACATTCCTCGTCAAACTGCTGCAAAACGGCGACTATGATTTGCGGGATTTCTCCTCGGGGAACATTTTGGCTAATGACCTCGCCGCAAAGGAGAGTTTGACCAAAGAGCCAATAGCAATGTTCTATCAAACTGGTTATCTGACCATTAAGGGCTACGACAAGGAGTTTGGCAGTTACAGTCTCGGCTTCCCAAATCGAGAAGTGGAGCAGAGCTTCCTCAATTTTCTGTTGCCGCGCTACACGGGCAATACCGACAATCGATCCTCGGCTTTCATTGAGTATTTTGTGCGCGACCTCCGCAAAGGCGACATTGAGAGTTTCCTGAACCGGATGAAGACCTTTTTCGCCGACACGCCTTACGAATTGGTTCGCGACTTGGAAAACCACTACCAAACCGTGATGTTCACCATTTGCCGCCTGATGGGTTATTACACGATTGCCGAATATCACACTTCAAATGGGCGCATTGATATGATAGTGAAAACCCAACAGTTTGCATACGTCTTTGAGTTCAAGTTCAATAAGACGGCTGCGGAGGCTTTGGCGCAAATCAACGCGAAGGATTATCCCTTGCCTTTTCAGTTTGAGGGGCGCAAGGTTTTCAAAGTGGGAGTCAATTTCTCGAAGGAAACGCGAAACATCGACGATTGCATTTGGGAGCCTTTGGAGGCTTAGTGCTTTCGTCCCCAATACCCTTTTTTCGGCTCACTATAGATGAGGAACACCGCTGGCTTCTTGTTCAAGTCGCCTTTGAAGGTTTTCCAAGTACCAATGTCTTGACTGATAATAAGTTCGTCCTCGCAAGTGAGGTTGCAGGCTATGCAAAGCCTTGTGGCAGGATGGAGGTTTTTGCAAAGGTCTTGCAGCATCGCGTTGTTGCGGAAAGGCGTTTCGATGAACAACTCTGTTTCGTTGTTGGCCAATGAGCGGCGTTCCAAGTCCTTGATGGCGTTTTGCCTTTCGGGACTTTTGATGGGCAGGTAGCCGTGGAAGGCGAAGGCTTGTCCGTTGAATCCCGAAGCCATCAATGCCAAAACCATTGCATTGGGTCCGACCAAGGGAACCACTTGAATGCCAGCGGAATGTGCCAAATCAACTACCAACGCTCCCGGGTCGGCGACGCAGGGTGTGCCGGCTTCCGACATCAGGCCCATGTCCTCACCTTGGAGGCATGCGCCGAGGTGTTCCATCAAGTCGAGGTTGCGGGCATTGTGCTTGTCCAATTCGATGAAATCGATGTCGTCGATGGGATTATCCATCCCGATGCGGCTCAAAACACGGCGCGAAGTGCGGGTGTTTTCCACGACGAAGTGTTTCAATCGTTTCACAATCTCAAGTGTCCCGACAGGAATCACTTGCTCTGGTTTGGTGGCACCGAGCAGGTTGGGCACGAGATAGAGTTTTCCGAAGTTGTTGGTCATAAGGGAATTATGGGTTATGACAGGGCGATTTTCTTTTCGATGTCGGCAAACATCACCTTGAATTGCTTGTCGGTTTCCAGTTGGTTGGCGATGGTCTTGCAGGCGTGGTGTACGGTGGCGTGGTCTTTTTTGCCGCATTGTTGCCCGATGGAGGCCAAGCTGGCATTGGAGTATTTCTTTGCAAGGTACATCGCGATTTGGCGTGCCTGCACCACTTGCCGTTTGCGGGTGTTGAGCGCCATCTGCTCAGGCGAAATCTTGAAATAGTCGCACACGGTGTTGATGATGTATTCCACCGAGACTTCTTTGACCGTGTTGCGCACGAAGCGGTCGATGATTTGTTGGGTCATTTCGATGGTGACGGCCTTCTTGTTGAGCACCGATTGTGCCATCAGCGAGTTCATTACGCCTTCCAATTCACGGATGTTGTTGCGCACGTTGGTGGCGATGTATTGCACCACATCATCGGGGAAAGTGATGCCATTGTCGTGCAGCTTCTCGCGGATGATGGAGGTGCGGGTCGAAAGGTCGGGCGACTGCAAGTCTGCCGTCAGGCCCCACTTGAAACGCGACAGCAGGCGGTCTTCCATGCCTTGAAGGTCGGATGGGAACTTGTCGCTGGTGATGACAATCTGCTTGTTGTTTTGCTGCAAGTGGTTGAATATGTGGAAGAAAACATCTTGTGTGCCCGATTTGCCCGAAAGGAATTGGATGTCGTCGATGATGAGCACGTCAATCATCTGGTAGAAATTGATGAAATCGGGGCGGTTGTTGTTCTTGTTGGCGGTCACATATTGGGTGGAAAGCTGCTCGGCCTGAACGTAGAGCACGGTCTTTTCGGGATGCAAACGCTTGGTTTCCAATCCGATGGCGTGGCAAAGGTGCGTCTTGCCCAATCCCGTTCCGCTATAGATGACTAAAGGGTTGAAAGCGGTTTTTCCAGGCACTCTGGCGATTTCGAGGCCGGCTGATCGGGCCAATCGGTTGCATTCGCCTTCAATGAAGTTGTCGAAAGTGTAGTTTTCGTTGAGCTGCGAGTCGATTTGCAGTTTTTTCAGCCCAGGGATGACGAAAGGGTTGATGGGGCCTTCCGACAGCCGCTGTGGCGCGGGTTGCCCGATAGGGTTCTTCGGGAAGCTTCGATTGGCACTCGGTACGGTGATGCTACCGGCGCTTGTGCTGCTGTCGACGGCGGTCTTGTAGTCGAGTTTTCCTTTCTCGCCGACGAATCGTCTGATGACCGTGCGCAACAGGTCAATGTAGTGCTCCTCAAGGTATTCGACGAAGAAAAGCGTAGGCACCTCAATGGTGAGTGTCTTGCCTTCGATCGAAAGCGGCACGATGGGGGCAAACCATGTCGAATAGCTTTGCTCCGTGACGTTGTCTTTAATCACAGAAAGGCACTTGTTCCATATTTCCACATGGTCGTTTGTCATCAGAAATCCTTAGTATTTTATTGTTGTTCAACCTTTTTACGGCGTTGAATTGAGGGGTCTCGAAACCCGTTTCCGGGCTTGTTTTGACCTTGCAAAGATATACGATTAATTGTTCATAAAAAAGTCAAAAACCTATTGTTTTTCAAATTTCTTTTTCTGAAATTACGAGGTTTTCGGTTTTTGAAAACTTAATGAATCAGTAATGTTTTGTATTACAATGTTTTAATGTGCGTTATTTTTACCCCGAACAAATTGCGGAATTTTTCCGAAATTCTTGAAGCGGAATTTTTCCTTGTTGAAAACTCCAAATAGCAGTCCATCTCGAAGCGGGGATTTTGTTGCTCCAGATTTTCCTCTTTCATGACGCGCATCACCTCATTCATCAGAGGGTACTCAAATTCCAAACTGTAAATTTCGTTTATGGTTTTTTCTACAACTTGGGCATTGTCAAGGGCTTCGCGAGCCGCTGTCTTGTAGGCGTTGATGAGCCCCGAAGTGCCCAATTTGATGCCTCCGAAATACCTCGTCACGACCACGCAAACGTTGGTGACGTCCTTCGACAGGATCTGGTTGAGGATGGGTTTGCCCGCCGTGCCCGAGGGTTCGCCGTCGTCGCTGGAGCGGAAGGTTTTCTTGTCGGGCCCAATTATGTAGGCATAGCAATGGTGTCGCGCATCGAAATATTTCTTCTTGACAGAGGCGACCGCTGCCTTGGCCTCGTCTTCGTTCATCACGACAAAGGTCTCGGCGATGAACTTGCTGCCTTTTTCCTTATAAAGGCCATCGCCGGTCGTGGCAAGCATATTATAGGTGTCTTCGTTCATGGCTTCGAAGTGATTAGGATGACGGCAATGATGGCGATGGCCAAGCCGAGATAGTTCTTCCACGTCAGTTTTTCCTTGAAGAGAAGCCATCCGGCAAGGGCGGTGCAGCTGACCACACCTATATTATATACAGGGAACAGCACAACGTTGTCGAAGCAGCGCATGGCGTGATAGACGCAGAATGTGGAGAAATAGTTGATAATGCCCAACCCGATGCCTCCGACGGCGCTTTTCCATTGCCATTTTGAGCGGCCTCGTAAGAGGTCGTAGGCCACGATGAGGATGCCAAACAGCAAGGCGATGAAATAGATGAAGGCAATCATGAAACTCATGTCGTCGGCTTGGTTCTGTTGCTCGGTGAGTTTCATGAGGATGTCGCCCGTGCCTGTGCCGAAAAAGATGAGGATCGGAAGCAACCAATTGGTTTTGTTGGTCTTGGAAGTCTCTTTCTTGCCTCCGACCACCAAAACCAAGGCCAGCAAAGCCAACACGATGCCCAAAATCGCCATGAAATTCAGCCTCTCGTTGAACAACATCACGCCCGCCAAGGTGGGCAACACCACGGAGAGCTTGCTCGACAGCGAAGTGACGGTCACGCCTGAGCGTTGGGTGGAGGCCGTCATCAGCAAGTAGGTGAAAATGAACCAAAAGCCCGTGATGAGCGAGAGTCCGAACCACGGCTCGGCGGTGAGTTGGGGCAGGGTGGGGAAGTTGTGGCAAAGCAGGAACCCCGTGCCAGCGGCGAATACATAGTTCCACATCAGCGCTTGGTGGTTGTCGAGTTTGAAACGCTCGAAGAGGCGCATGGCTACGAAAACGCCGGTGGAGAATAATATCGCAAGAATCAAGTATATCATAGTTGTAGGGACGCATCGAAATCGAAGATTCGACGTAGTCAATGTGTCTGTAAATATTCGTGCAAAATTAGTGATTTTTTGCCTAATTTTGCCCCATGATTGGATTTAATCTGCAAAAAACAAAACGCCACTTCATGGAGGCATTGGCCGAAAAATTCCCACAGCGCGAGGCGGAGCAATTGATGCGCATTCTGTTGGAAGACCTTTTCGGCGTTGACTTGAAACGGCAGTTGATGAACCCCGAATTGCGTATTGACGAATTCCAACATTTTCAGTTGGAGCAAGCCGTCAAGCGGCTATTGGCAGGTGAGCCGGTGCAATATGTGACGGGTATGGCGCGTTTCGGCGACCTATTAATAAAGGTGTCGCCGTCGGTGCTCATTCCGCGCCCCGAGACGGAGGAAATGGTGCAGAAGATTTGCGCTTCGATGCCCAAGGAAAAGCCCATACGCATTTGGGACATTGGAACGGGTTCGGGCTGCATCGCCATTGCCTTGGCAAAACATTTCGAGAACGCCGAAGTCATAGCCTTTGATGTTTCGGAAGCGGCTTTGCAAATCGCCATAGGGAATGCCGAAAGCAATGATGCCAAAGTGACTTTCGTGCAAGATGATGTCTTGAATCCGACATCCGACTATTTCAGCAAGCCCGTGGATTTGGTGGTGAGCAATCCGCCCTACGTTTGCGACAGGGCCAGATTTGGTTCGAAATCAATGAGCGGATGGGGGAAGAGATGCTTTCGCTTTGCCGTGAAATGGGGTTTTCGGAGGCGGAGATTTTGGAGGATTTTGCCGGAAAACCACGAGTTTGCTGTGCTTGTAGGAATTGTTTTTCCAAAAAAAGTTGTAATAAACCTCAATAACTAATTGAAAATCAATACACATATTTTGAAAAAGTTTGTAATGGCTCATAGACATGCCAAAACGACAATTTTTTTCTATACTTTTGCGGAACAAGTTTCAAACAAGTTATAAACCTCAAAATCCAATCATTATGTTTACAAACAGAAATAACAAATTCGGAACGCTGCTGGTGCTGTTGGCGGTGTTCATGGGCTTTGCCTCTTGCAAGAAAATCGACCTCACCGTGCAAGTCCCGCAACTGAAAGGCTCTTGGCAATGGGAGGAATCCGCAGTGGGCGGCGTTATCGGAATTATTCGTGCTGACACCTCGCAAAACCTTGTTCTCACTTTTGAGGACGACAACAAAATCAGCGTCGCTTACAATGGTGAATGGCTTTTCCAAAACGAGACCTACACTGTCACGAAGTCGAATAACAGCCTTTTCGGCGATTATATCATCACCTTGCCGAAAAAGATCCAGACCAAAGTTGCCGAGTGCTTGGGTCATTCGGAAGGGAGCATCGTGTTGAGCGGGTATGTCAATCTCTTTGACTTTATGTCTGAGGCTGGCCCGAGTACACTGGTCAAGAAATTGAGCATCATCGATAAGAAGGAAATCGATGTGGGCGTTGCAGGCGGCAATTATCATAAGGGTTCGGTATTTGCACCGATACACGAATTGCATTGAAATTTTCCCTATTTTTGCGCCGCGATTCAGGCAGACTGTCGCGGGTCGGGAAAGCCGGTCGGGAAAGCCGGCGCGAGGAAAGTCGGGACAGCACAGAGCACCATACTTCTTAACAGGAAGGTACACGCGAGTGTAACAGACAGTGCCACAGAAAAATATACCGCCCGCAAGGGTAAGGGTGAAAACGTGAGGTAAGGGCTCACGCGGCGGGTGGCGACATTCCGCCGGGGCAAACCTTATGGGCTGCAAGTCCAAGTATAGAGGCAATGAGGCTTTCGGGCCTTGAACGGGCTGCTCGTCCGTCGTCTCAGGGTAGGGCGCTTGAGCCTGCGGGCGACCGCAGGCCGAGAGAAATGACGGTCGCCCCGCAAGGGGAACAGAATCCCGCTTATTCGCTTGGGTCGCTGTTTTACAAGAGGCTCCGCTTCCAAGTGGAGCCTCTTTGTTTTTGGATTGCAGTGTCAGGAAAACGCCTTTTTTTATGTTGATATGGGACGGAAAAATATTGTAAAATCCTGCCTAATGATGTAGTTATTTCTTGAAAAAACTACATTGATATGTTGTCCTACGGTATTACAAAAGGTTCCACTTTCAAGTGGAGCCTCTTTGTTTTACACCGCCATCAGCACCAAAAGCTGGGCCGTGAAAATCCTCAAAAACATGGTCAAAGGATACACCGTTGCATAGCCCATGTTGGGCAGTTTGCAACCTTCGGGGGCCACGGTGTTGGCAAAAGCCAAAGTAGGAGGGTCGGTGTGCGAGCCGCCGATGAAGCCCATCAGCGTGTAATAGTTCATTTTCAGCACCAAACGCCCGAAAAGTGCGACCAAGATAGGCGGCACCATGGTGATGATGACACCATAAACGACCCAAATATAATGCTCTTGTACGGTTTCAACGAATTGGCCGCCTGCGCCCAAGCCCACTCCGGCAAGGAATAGCGCGATGCCCACCTCGCGGAGCGCATGAACGCCTTGCCCTTCAGTAAATTCCGTGCTGAACCAACCTTTTTTGACACCCAACCAACCGCCAATGATGGCCACAACCAAAGGTCCGCCGGCCAACCCAAGTTTGATAGGAGCCTTCAGCCCTACAGGAATTGGTATGGAACCGATGATAAGACCGAGCGCAATGATGACGAAAATGGGAATCAGCAAGAAACCGCCTTTACTTTTGTTGTTCGACGGGGCAACGGAAGAAAGGCTTTCCAAAGTGGCAGGCTCCTTTTTCAGGTCGATGCGGCAGAGCGGACGGAGCAAGATGCAGGTCATAATCATGCCAACGACGGCCAAAGGATAGGCCACGGCATAGCCCGCAGCCAAACGGTCGGAGGCCCCCGCGATGCCCAAGTCATTGACGGCCTGCTGCGCCGCCGAAAGTCCGGGCGTGTTGGTGATGGCACCCGTGTAAACGCCTGCCATGTCGGCAAGGTCTTGGTTTGCGACTTTGGCGATGACCACCGTAATCGCCACGCCAAGCGCAACATTGGCCAAGGCCATCAGGTTTATGGCCAAGCCGCCTTTCTTGAACGAGCGGAAGAATCCAGGCTCAACCTGCAAGCCCACGGCCACTACAAAAAGAATGAGGCCGAACTCCTTGATGATGTGAAGCATGTCGTGGTTGAGCGAAACGCCGAAGGCACTCAGCGCGATGCCCACAAAAAGCACCCAAGTGATGCCCAACGACACATTGGCAATCTTGATTTTGCCCAAAAGCAGGCCGACAAAGATGGAAACGGCCAAATACAAAACGGTAGGCCCGACGCCCGAGCCGGTGAAAAGGTTTAGCATAGTTGATTTGTTATTTGTTCATTATTGGTTGATTTCGAGAAACTTGTATCCGTTGAAGTGAATCATCTGTTCGGGGCTATCGGCAATCCAAACCTCTGTTTCCCAAGCGATTTCTGTCACCCATTTGCGAAACTCCTTTTTGTTGAGGAAAGTGGTTACACAATGCCATATTCAGTTTTTATGTCGAACCATCTTGGAATATCCAATTCAATTCCATAGTGTTTCTTGTATGACTTTTTCATTTTATCCAACCAAGTTTCTGCCAAGACATTTGTGTCGTGATAACGATACATAGTCTGTTCTATTGCCGCAAGAAAATGCTCCAAACTTTTAAATGATGGATAGCTGGTGTCGTCTGAATACCATATAGACGGACGCAAATTATAAATAATTCCACGCTTGACCTGAACTTTCACAGGCCATCCACTACTAGGGCAACTGATTTCCCAAACATTCTTCAACCAAAAGTCTTCTATGGTAACAATGCCTTTTTCTGCTTTATATTTGATAAGTAAATACTTTGAATGGAGTTTATATGGTTTTTCAATAATCTCATTGATGTAAGAACGGAAATTTGCAATGTCAAAATTAGGACTTCCAGTAAACGACTTGATTTCGAGCCACTCGGATTCCAAGTTGTCTGGGTTGAGCCAAAAATCGGGAGCATCCTGTTTTAAGTTATGTATATTTTCGTAACCATTGCTGTTGAACCATTTGGCGAGCCATTCCTCCAAGATGTTGCCTACAACATTATTCTGTTCGACAACGATTGAGTAGTCTCGCAGGTTGAATGTTATTCTTCCTGTTGCGCTTTCGAAGTGGAACTCATTTTTTAATGAATTGAATATCTCATCAGCTGTTAATTTCATAGCGTTTATTATTGATTGATTTTATTCAGTAATCTTAATGCAACTTGTTTTATTACGGGAACAGCAACAGTGTTGCCCAGCAAGTCATAACCATCTTTGGTGTCAATGTCAAATTTAAAATCTTCAGGGTAACCAAACAATCTCAATCCCTCACGTAAAGTTAATGGTCTTAATCCGCTGCCATCAATGACATATAGCCTTTCCATATCCATTGCGACCAAAGTAGGCGCAACATCATTGGGGTCAAGAATTTTTGCCACTTCATAACTCATTTTTCCTGCAACTATGTTATAGCCTACAGGAAGAGAGGGATCCTGCTGCCTAAACGTATTCCCGAATAAATCGGTTGTTAGGCGTTTTGGGTATTCTTTTTTTAAATAACCCTTTATGACAAGATCCTCCAATATTTCCTTCAAATCAGGAGAATCGAAAAACGTTTGGATTTGTTTCAAGGATAGTGCCATTCCGTCCATCCAATCTATCCCGTTTTCTATTGCCCAATGCTTTTTCCTTCGTTCTTTAAAAAGCTTGTTTAACAAATGTTTTTGTTCTTGTGATACGGTTCCTTTCAACTCCAAATCCCACGAATGGATGTTATTGTCTCCGCCTCTTTTATCTTTTATTGATTTTCCTGCAAGTTGTTCAACGGCAAAATGTGATAGTACATTCTTGACAAAAGGAGAATTTGATGTTGGCAATCCTTGTTCCAATACTTCATATAGTTTTGTATGTTTGATTTCAAAACCATCAAGCGAAATGCTGTCCGTTAATGATCCAACAATGTAAATACGTTTCCTGTCTTGAGCTATCCCAAAATCTTTTGAATTAAGCAATCGCCAATCAACTTTGTATCCTATGTCTTTAAGGTGTTGTAAAATGGTTTCCAAAGTTCTGCCAATTGGTTTGGTTTTATCTGTCTTATCGTGGCTGACCAATCCCTCCACATTTTCTAATATGAACCCTTTGGGCTTATGATCTTTCAAAATGCGTTCAACCTCAAAGAATAGCGTACCTCGTGTGTCCATAAACCCCAAACGTTTCCCCGCATAAGAAAAAGCTTGACAAGGAAAACCAGCAAGAAGAATATCAAATTCTGGTATTTGTGACGATTCAATTGTGCATATATCCCCATTTACAGTGTCTTTGGGATTGTTTTGCAATAGAACCTTTATGGCGGCCGGTTTTATTTCTGACGTAAACACACATTCAGCTTGGATTCCACTATCATAACAGGCCATTTCAAACCCTTTTCTGATACCTCCAATACCCGCGAACAAATCTATGAATTTTAGTTTTGGCGTTTTTGAACTCATATTGTCAATGATTGAAATGCAAAATTACACATTTTTCCCCTATCTCGCCACATTCCCGATAATCACCGAAATATTATTGACGAACATATTCACGGCGATGGCCAAGAGGATGACGCCGAAGAACTTGCGGAGGATGAAAATCAGGTTTTCGCCCAAGAGTTTCTGGATGCGGTCGAGCTGGCTGATGACGATGTAGTCCAACAAGATGTTGAGCAACAGCGCGATGATGATGTTGATGACGGCGTAGTCGGCGCGGAGCGAGAGCAAGGCTGTCAGCGCGCCTGGACCGGCAATCAACGGGAAGGCGATGGGCACGATGCTCGCGCCGCCCTTGCCGCCCTCGTTCTTGATGATTTCGCGACCGAGAATCATCTCGACGGCGAGGATGAACAGCACGAACGAACCCGCCACGGCAAACGAAGCCACATCGATGCCAAAGAGCTTGAGCAGCGCGTCGCCGGCGAAGAAGAACGCCAAAAACAGTCCCAAGGCCGTCAGACAGGCCTGTCCCGCCTTGATGGTCTTGTTTTGCGCCTTCATACCCACGAAAATGGGAATGGAGCCGAAGATGTCGATGATGGCGGCCATCACGATGAACGCGCCGAAGATTTCCACGAAGTTGATGCTACCGAACATTGGATTTGAGTTTAGAAAAAGAACTACGAATTTCACTAATTGAACGAATGTATGCTACGGAATTATGCAGCCACGGCTGCGGATCCATACGAATATTCGTGCAAAATTAGTAATATTTGTGTAATTCGTAGTTAAATCAATCAAACAATATTGTTCCAAAGGTAATGGAAATGCGGCCCAAACCTCTTGAACGCGGCCTCGTCCAACTGTTCTTGGAACTGCGGATGCGCCACCGAAATGATGAGTTTTGCCCTTTCCTGAAGCGAGCGTCCGTAGAGATTCACCGCGCCATATTCCGTGACGAACCAGTGGATATGGTTGCGCGTGGTGACGGCACCCGAGCCCAAGTCCAAGGCAGGCACAATCTTGTTGATGCCTTTGCGCGTGGTGGAGGGCATTGCGATGATGGCCTTGCCGCCCTTCGAGCGCGACGAGCCATAGACGTAGTCAATTTGGCCGCCAACACCTGAATAGATGCGCTCGCCCAACGAGTCGGCGCACACCTGTCCCGACAGGTCAATCTGGATGCCCGAGTTGATGGAAGTCATCTTGGGTTGCTGTGCAATGATGAAGGGATCGTTGGTGTATTCCACGTCCATCAGCAGCACCTCGTGGTTGCCGTTGATGAAGTCATAGATTTTCTTCGAGCCCATCACGAAGGTGGATACGATTTTTCCTTTGTTGAGTTTCTTGTTGTCGCCAGTGATGACGCCTTTCTTGACAAGCGGCAAAATGCCGTCGGAGAACATCTCGGTATGGATGCCGATGTTTTTGTGGTTGTGGAGGCACGAAAGGATGGCGTTGGGTATGGAACCGATACCCATCTGGAGGCAGGCACCGTCTTCGATGAGTTCGGCACAATAACGCCCGATGGTTTTTTCCACCTCGTTTGGCTCGGGCATATCGACGGTGAGCAATGGTGAATCGTCCTCAACAAAAACATTGATTCTGCTAATATGAACCAAAGCATCGCCGAAGGTGCGCGGAACGTGCTTGTTGACCACTGCAATGACAAACTCGGCACTCTCCATTGCGGCCAAAGTGGCATCGACCGACGAACCGAGCGACACATAGCCGAACTTGTCGGGAGGGCCAACCTGAATCATCGCCACGTTGCATTTGATGTAACGCTCGCGATAAAGTTTCGAGGTCTCGCCGAGGAAAACGGGAATGTAGTCGGCCAAGCCTTTTTGGACGCTTTCGCGCACGTTGGCACCCACGAAGAAGGCATTGTGCTGGAAAATGCCCTCGAATTCAGGGTTGACGTAGGGCGCGGCGCCCTCGGTGTGAAGGTGATGGATATAGACATTCTTCAACTCGCCCGCGCGACCTCTGTCGCACATAGCCTTGACCAAACATTGCGGCACATTCGACACCGAACTGATGTGGACGTGGTCGCCCGACTTGATGACTTTGACGGCTTCTTCAGCCGTGACTGGTTGATATTGTTTCTTCATATTACTTAATAACTTCAATTCCCGGAAGCCTTGTTTCGCGACTTGAGGCAGGTCTTCTGACTGAGGCCTCGCTTCTGCCGCCTTCCCGAAAGACAAGGCTTTCAGTGGCACAGTGGCAGGCGATTGGCCATCACAGCAGCGGGAACTGTACGGGACTTTCACCCGATTCCCTATTGAGTCCGCAAGGGACACCACAAATCGGCGGCAAAAATAGGGAATATTTCTGTACGCTTGCCTATCACCCCGAAATAATGTTTTGGCTTTGGCAATTGCCATTTCGGAAAAATGCCTTACCTTTGCGCCCGATTTGGTTAAGGGAATGCCGTGCAAATCGGCAACAGTGCCCGCTGCTGTGAGCCCGTGTAAGGCCTGTCAAGAAAAAGCCACTGTACGGCCCATCCGTATGGGAAGGCGACAGGCTCGGGCAAGTCAGAAGACCTGCCAAACAAGGTAATTCTTTGCAAGCCTTCGGGAACAAGGGCGACGCTAAGCGTGGCAATTGGCATAGCTGCTTGCGATGGTCTTGCATTATTATTTAATGTTTAATAACCAATAAGTTATGCGGAAAAATCTTTTCCTTTTCCTTTCGCTTTTTGTGGCTAACTTCGCCTTCGCGCAAGAACCTGCCACTTTTGAAGATGTGCAACTCGGAAGCAACGGCATTTGGCAGCCCCCTGTCGGCGAGAATGAGATGTCCAGCGGCGGCTGGCTCTTTACCAATTCTACCCAATACGGCTATTGGGGCGGCTTCACGGCCTCCAACCGCACCGACCTGAGCCAGACGGGCCTGAATGCCCAATACACGGCTGCCACCGGCTGCGGATACGATGGCTCTACCCAATATGCCGTGGCCTATACCATGGGTGTGCAGACGGATGTCTATGCCGCCGATGGGCAATCACATACCGTAACAGGCTGCTATGTCACCAACAATCTGTGGACTTATCAAGACATTCTTCAAGGTGGGTATGGCGAGCCACCCTACGGAGGACCTTCAGGCAACGACCCTGACTGGTTCAAGGTGACAGCGACAGGTAAGAATGCCAGTGGACAAACCGTGGGTACATTGGATTTCTACCTCGCCGACTTTCGCTTTGCCAACAATGATGAAGACTATGTCCTAAATACTTGGGAGTGGTTCGATCTCAGCCCCTTGGGTAATGTGGCCACCATTTCCTTTAGCCTTTCGTCATCAAGAGGCAGTGGCTACAACATGATTACGCCGGCCTATTTCTGCATGGACAACTTCAACGGGGGCGGCGCGGCTCCCGACTTGCCGCCGTATGTCGTCAATCCCGTTCAGGATGTGGTCTTTGACGAATATCCGCAAACCCTCCAAGTCAACCTTGATGGCGTGGCCACCGACCCCGACGACCCCGATGAGCAGATTGCCTACAGCGTGGTTTCCAATCCGAATCCTTCGGCGTTGTTGGCTCAAGTCAACAACAGGATTTTGAACCTGTTCCGCCAAACAGCGAACGAAGCCACGGTCGACCTTGTGTTGCGTGCCACCAGCGATGGCCAGTCGGTCGATTTCATCGTGCACGTCATAATGCATCAGGTTGTCGACGAGCCGCCTTTCATTCTCAATCCCGTGACGGAGTTGGTTTTCGATGAGTTTCCGCAAACCCTCCAAGTCAATCTTGATGGCGTGGCTTCCGACCCCGACGACCCCGACGAAGGCATCACTTACGGCATCGTTTCCAATTCGAATGAAACCGCCCTTTCTGTTGAAATGGATGGCAAAATATTGGTGTTGAGCCGTTTGGTGGAAGAGCAAGCCGAGGCCGATCTCGTCATGCGTGCCACCAGCGACGGCCAGTTTGTGGATTTCGAGATTCATGTGGTGATGAATCATGTGGAAGGCGTTGATGAATGCGGGGCAAGTTTTGCGGCCTATCCCAACCCGACATCGGGAAGGCTCACATTGACCGTCGCTGATGCGCAAAGGTTTGATTACGAATTGTATGACATTTCAGGTCAAGCGGTGATGCGCGGCAGCGTTGTCGGACATGAAACCCAACTTGATTTGGGCGAATGCCCCAAGGGCGTGTATTTCGTGTCCATCCGTTGGAATGGTAACAGATTGATACAGAAAGTGATAGTGAAATGATTTCTTTGCATCCCGTTGGGATGCGCGAAACTTGGAATGGCTTGGTGTTTTAGGGTAGGCGAGGGCAATCATCGTTATCGGCGTAGGCAAACGTCGCATTGGGTTCGCAGGCGGCCTCGCCTGCAACGCCACTGGAAACCACCAATGGCGCATTGTCGCCAATTGCGTCCCCGCAATTGGGGTTGGCGGAAACGCGAAGCGTAGTCATTGGTTTTGGCGAATCTTTTCCCCAATGTTGCAGGCAGGTGATTTCGCGGCGGTTTGGCTGGGATTTGCGGGTCGTGGCCTACAATAATTCCCGTCGGTCGTCGTTTTCATTAGGCTTTCGGCACGAAATTTGACCATTTTTGTCGAACCTATTGCCGAATTGTGTATTTTCGTCCAAAATTTCAACCTATGAACATCAACCCGACAAAAACATTGGCAACCTTGATTTTTCTTTTTGCAACGGTTTCATTGCCAGCGCAAAAGCATATTGAGGACTACGCCCCGGAGGCGCTCTTCAAGGAAGGAGTGCTACTGTTCCGAAACCAAGAATATGGCGCAGCGTTGTCGGCATTCGGGCAATATCGCGCCCATGTCGCCGATGCCAAGGCCCAGCGTTGCGTCGATGCGCAGTATTACGAGGCGGTCAGCGCGTTGTATCTCGGCCACGCCGACGGCCCTGCCAAAGTGATGCAGTTCGTCAACGACAATCCGGGCAGCACTTGGGCAAAACACGCCAACTTCCTCTATGCCAACCATTTGTTCCAAAACAAGAACTACAAGGAGGCTTTGGCCATCTATGTAAGTACCGATGCCACCTCGCTCAACACCGACGAGGCGCAGCAGATGCAATTCAATATGGGCTATGCCTATTTCCAGACGGGCGAAACCGACAAGGCTATGCCGCTTTTCCACGGCCTGATGATGAACGAAGGCAAATACCAAGAGCCGGCACGCTATTACTACGCCCATATCCAATACATCAAAGAGAAATACGACGAGGCCTTGGGCAATTTCCGCCGCCTGCGCTCGCACAGCGACTACGCCAAAGTGGTGCCGGCCTACATCATGCAAATCGACTACCTCAAAGGCGATTACCAGTCGGTGATAGAGGAAGGGCCGGGCTATATCCAGCAAGCCGACAAAAAACGCAAGTCGGAGATGGCGCAAATCGTGGCCGATGCCTATTTCCAGCAGAAAGACTACGACAAGACCTTGGAATACTACGACATCTACAAGCGGAACCTTAGCCGAGGCATGTCGCGCGAGGCCTATTACCAGATGGGCGTGAGCAAGATGATGAAAGGCGACCACAAGGGAGCCGTTGCCGACTTGCAGAAAATCGCGGGCAACAACGACATCCTTGCGCAATACGCTTCCTATTACTTGGGCTCGTGCTATGCCAAGGCCGACGAGATGAAATATGCCCGCAGCGCGTTCTATAACGCCTATTCAGCCGGCTTCGACCCCGAACTCAGCGAGGAAGCCCTTTTCGACTATGCCCGCCTGAGCCTCATCCCCGGTGCCGACCCCTTCAACGAGGCTGTCGGACTGCTTGACAACTACATCGCCGAGCATCCCGCACTGGAACGCAAGGCCGAAGCGGAGGAAATGTCCATCTATCTGTTGCTCAACGCGAAAGAACACGAAGAAGCGCTCAAACGCCTTGAAGCCATGAAGAAGAAAAGCCGTGAGTTGCAAACGGTTTACAACGAATTGCTCTATGCGACGGGCATCGACAATTTCCAAAAGGGCAACTACGACAAAGCGCAGGTCTATTTCTCGAAAATCATGAACGGCAGGCACCCGGCTTCCAACAAGGCGCTGGCCTGCTTCTGGATGGGCGAGTCGTCATACCAGATGGGCGACCATGGCAAAGCCGCCAACTACCTTACGCAGTTCAAGGAAATGCAAGGTGCAGCCGGCTTGCCCGAACACAAGCTCGCCGACTACGATTTGGGCTACATCTACTACCAAAGGCCCGACTACGGCTTGGCCGAGGAATGCTTCAGGAGCTTCATCCGTCAGGCCGACGACAGCCAAAACGAGCTCAAGACCGACGCCTACATCCGCCTCGGCGACTGCTTCTACATGGAACGCAGCTACGACCAAGCCATCAATTATTACGACCTTGCCACCCGCATCGGGAAACGCAACGCCGACTATGCGTTTTTCCAGCAAGGGCTTTGCTATGGCGCAAAAGGCAACGTGAACCAAAAGATCAATATGCTGGACGACTTGGTGCAGACCTATCCAAGCACCCCGTATTATGAGCAGGCGTTGTTCGAAATCGGCAATACCTATCTCGTCTACGGCGACAAGCGTGCGGCCATCGCCAGCTTCAACCGCCTCATCAAGGACCGTCCGCGCTCGAGTTATACCCGTCAGGCACTGATGAAGGTCGGGATGATTTATTACAACAACAACCAGTATGACCAAGCGATGGAGAACCTGAAGAGCCTCGTGTCCAATTATCCCAACACCGACGAGTCGCGCGAGGCCTTGAGCATCATCCGCAGCATCTATATGGAGCAGAACAAGTTGGACGAATACTTCGGCTATGTCAACGCGAATGGCGGTAAGGTGAAGGTCACGCAGCAAGACTCCTTGGCCTTCGCCAATGCGGAGAACTTCTATCTCGACGGCCGCTATCAGCAGGCCCAAACCGCCTTGCAATACTATTTCGACAATTTCGGCAACGGCGCCTATGCATTGAAGGCCCATTACTATGCCTACGAATGTGCCGAAAAGGTGGGCACGCAAGAACAAGTGATCGCGCACCTTAATTATATCTTGGCACAGCCCAACAACGACTATACCGACAATGCCTTGCTGAAAATAGCCCGCATCGAGTACGAAAAAGGTAACTACAGCACGGCAGGCGACTACTACGAGCGCCTCTCGCGCATCACAGAGGAACCGCTCAAACGCCTCGAAGCCCTCGAAGGCAGCATGAAGAGCAACTTCTTCCTCGGCAATTACGACAAGGCCATCGAGATGGGGGAGGACTTGCGCATCTCGCGCGACCTGACCGACGAGCAGGTGAACCAAATCAACCACATCGTGGGCAAGTCGTATTTCGAGAAGGGCAACTGCAGCGCGGCCATCGA
>CACXQV010000050.1 GCA_902769875.1 uncultured Bacteroidia bacterium | reverse complement strand
GCAATTGGCGACAATGCGCCGTTTGCCTACATCAGCAACGGGGAAATCCGCCTGCTGGTAGAGACGTCTACTGAAACGACTCTGCAAATCGTGGATATGATGGGGCGTGTGATTGTTTCGAGAAATGTTTCGGGAGACAATTCAGGAGACAATTCAGGAAACATCTCTACAGCTGGGATGCCGACGGGCATGTATGTGTTGCGTTTGATTGACGGCGACACGATTCGGACGCAAAAAATCGTGTTGGGATTCTGACAGCGGGTCATGACCCGTTGTCGCTACCGCGTTCCAACAGCAGAAACCCACTACCGACGTATTTTGCATAAACAGCAAGGGCAATCCGAAAAACGGATTGCCCTTTACTATCCTCATTCCGCGAAAGCGAACACTCATTCCGCGAAGGCGGAACACTCATTGCGCGAAAGCGGAACCCTCATTCCGCGAAAGCGGAACTCATTGCGGGCGAAGACCCGCAATCTACGCCCTCATACACCTTCACCACCAAGACCACCGACTACGCCAGCCGCTTCCGATTGGTGTTTTCCAGTGGGCGTTGCAGGCGAGGCCGCCTGCGAACCGGCGGCGGGCGTGTATGTGTTGCGCCTCATTGATAGAAATGGCGTTAAGGTGCAGAAGATTGTGATTGGATAATTCAAATTGTAGGGCTGCCGTATTACGGTTGTAGGGCTGTCGTATTACGGCAGCCGCAACGGACAACCCAATCGCGGCTGCCCTGATAGGACTGCCCTACAAAAACCTAACGACAAAGCCTCGCCGCATCATTGCAGCGAGGCTTTGTCTTGACCAATTTCATCAAGGGCTTTTCTAAAAATTGCCTGCAATTCTTATCTCAAACCAACTACGTTGAAATCTCCGATTTCGATAAAATTCAAATAATCAGCAAAATAAAAATTCTTAAATTAACTACGTTGAATCTCCGATTTCTCAAATTCTTGATAATTGGAAATCCCCTCAAATCAATGCAGGCTCTTGATATACTCGTCAATCGCCTTGGCGGCTTTCTTGCCGGCGCCCATGGCGAGGATGACCGTGGCGGCACCGCTCACGGCATCGCCACCGGCGAATATGCCCGGACGTGAGGTAGTGCCCACCTCATCGGCCACGATGCAACCCTTCTTGTTCAAGTCGAGGTTGCGCGTGGTGCTGCCAATCAGCGGGTTAGGCGAAGTGCCAAGGGCCATGATGATCATATCGACATCGAGGACGAACTCCGAATCCTTGATCGGGACGGGGCTGCGACGGCCCGAAGCATCGGGTTCGCCAAGTTCGCATTTCACACACTTGAAGCCGTTCACCCAGCCGTTTTCGTCGCCAAGCACCTCAACGGGAGCCGTCAGCAGGTCGAAGATGACGCCTTCTTCCTTGGCGTGATGCACCTCCTCCACTCTTGCAGGCAGCTCAGCTTCGGAGCGGCGATAGACGATATGCACCTCAGCGCCAAGTCGCAAGGCGGTACGCGCGGCATCCATGGCCACGTTGCCGCCACCGACCACCGCCACTTTCTTGCCGACGAAGTTCGGGGTTTCGTAGCCTTCCTTATAGGCAAAAAGCAGGTTGTTTCGGGTCAGGAATTCGTTGGCCGAAACCACGCCGCAAAGGTTCTCGCCCGGCACGTTGAGCATCATCGGGAAGCCAGCGCCTGAGCCGACGAATACGGCCTCGAAGCCCTCGCGGTGCATCAGCTCGTCGATGGTGATGGTGCGGCCTACGACCACGTCCTTCTCGAACTTGGCACCCAAGCGGCGCACGCTCTCCACTTCCTTCTTCACGACGGTGTCTTTCGGCAGACGGAACGACGGGATGCCATACATCAGCACGCCGCCCAATTCGTGCAAAGCCTCAAAGATAGTGACATCGTAACCCATTGACAACAAATCCTTTGCGCAGGTCAAGCCGGAAGGACCGCTGCCGATGATGGCCACCTTATGGCCATTCGGGATGCTTTGGCTGTTGAAGTGCAGGTCGTGCTCGATGGCATAGTCGCCGACGAAACGCTCCAACTTGCCGATGGCGATAGGCTCAAACTTCTTGCCCATCACGCACGAGCCTTCGCATTGCGTTTCTTGCGGGCACACGCGGCCACAAACGGCAGGCAATGCCGAGTCGCAGCTGATGACACCGGCGGCACCCTCGAAGTCGCCTTTGGCAACGCGGGCGATGAAGTCAGGGATGTCGACATTCACGGGGCAATGCTCCACGCACTGCGGGTTCTTGCAATGCAGGCAACGCTGAGCCTCCATGATGGCCATGTCAGCCGAATAGCCCAAGCAGACCTCGTCAAAATTGTGGGCGCGGATTTCGGGTTTTTGCTCCGGCACAGGGACGCGCTTCTTCTTGTCGAAGGTCTCTTCAGAAATTCCCCCGATGTGGCACTGATGGCCTTCGGCCTTCTCCTCAGACTCCAACTGCTTGCGTGTCACCACGTTGTTATACATGGCTTGACGCTTCATGGCACCGTCGAAGTCGACATCCTTTCCAAGGAATTCGGGACCGTCGATGCAGGTGAACTTGGTCTTTCCGGCGATGCTCACGCGACAAGCGCCGCACATGCCCGTTCCGTCAACCATAATCGAATTGAGCGACACCGTGCAACGGATGCCCAATTCCTCACAGGTCTTGGTAGCGAATTTCATCATAATCATCGGGCCGATGGCGACGGCTTCGTCATACTTCTTGCCGCTGGCCACGAGTTGCCGCAACACATCGGTAACCAAGCCTTTACGACCCGTGGAGCCGTCATCGGATGTGACGTACAAGTTGCTGACCTCAGCCAATTCCTTTTCAAAAATCAGCAAATTCTTGGTACGCGCCCCGATGATGCAGTCGGCAGTGGCGCCGTGGTCGTTCAGCCACTTCACTTGAGGATAGATTGGAGCGATGCCCACACCGCCACCGATGAACACGAAACTGCGCTTGCGCAATTCCTCGGCGGTCATCGTGGCAAACTCGGAAGGCTTGCCCAAGGGGCCTACGATGTCGGCGAAGCGGTCACCTTCCTTAAACTCAGCCATCTTCTTGGTGGATTCACCAATGGCCTTGAAGACGATGGTCACTGTTCCTCTGACGCGATGATAGTCGCTGATGGTCAACGGAATACGTTCAGAGTTTTCCTCCATCTTGACGATGAGGAACTGTCCTGGCAATGCCGAATGGGCGATACGCGGCGCATACACATCCATCAGGTAGGTTTCCGCCGCGAAGGTTTCTTTGTGTATAATTTCAAACATAATATTAAGGATAATGAGTTAGTTTTTCTACGCTGTTTTTCCTTTGCAAAGATAAATATTTTAATAAAGCAATGACAAAGCAACGTTTATTTTCAGAAAAAGTCACAAAAAAACCCCGCTTTCGCGGGGCAAAACTATAATAAAACATAAACAACTTATTCGGCATCCAAAGCCTTGGCTTCTTCGGTCATCTTGAGTTGCACATACATGGTTTTCAAGACATTCTTGACCTCGGGCGTGGGCTGGGTCTCGTAGGCTTTCTTGACGTAAGGCAGACCGGTGCGCACCAGCTCTTCGGCTTGTTCGACCAAGGCGTTGTATTCATTCACCTTGTCAAGAGGGAGCTCGTTGGCTTGGGTCTTCAGCTTGTTCGACATCGAAATATACAAGGCGCCAAGGTTGTAGATGGCATCATAGTAATCGGGATTGATCCTGATGGCTTCCTCATAGTTTTGGATGGCCTTTTCGGTGTCGTAAACGCCTTCGTTGGTTTCGTCGCCATAGATGGTGCCAAGCACGAAGCAAAGCTGGGCGTTGTTCGGGTCGAGCTCGCGAAGCTGGTTGAGGTCGTTGATGGCTTCAACACCCTTGCCTTCCTTCAGGTAGGCATTCACCTTTTCGAGGATGAGGTTGGGGTCGCCAGGGTTCTTCTCCAAGCCCACATTAATCATCTGCATAGCCAATTCGCTGTTGCCCAAGCCATTGTAGCAAGCGGCAAGGTGTTTGTAGACGTCCACGGTTTCAACGCCGCCGTTCTTCAGTTCGGTGAAGTATTCCAAGGCGGTGTTATAATCCTCTGAACGCAAGGCTGAAGTGGCAGCGAGATTGAGCATGTCGTTGGCGTCGGAGCCTCCTCCGAGCGATTTGGCGATGTCGTAAGCCTTTTTGAACATGGGGGCTGCTTCAGCAAACTTACCCGTGTTGTAGTCATCGGCACCTTTTGTATAATAGGCGTTCATCACAGAGGTCACACGTTGGTAGATCTCTTGCTTGTTGTCATTGAGGAAGTCGTGGTTTTCCATGCACTTCATCAGCGATGCGTAGACCTCTTCCAAGGCATTGGGAGCCTGAGCCATCAGCTCTTGGTCGCCCGATTGGATGATGTTTTGGTAGATGGCGGCACGATAGAGCCAAGCCTGGGCTTGGTCGTTGGGCTTCATGCCGAGGAATTGTTCGTGGTTGACGCACTTGTCGATGGAGGCCATAGCTTTGGCGTATTGGCCATTCTTGTTATACATAAAGGCGTCGGTTCTGTCTTTCTTTTGGGCCATCATCACATTGGCTGTGAGCAGGACGGCTAACAAAATCATTACTTTTTTCATTTTTCCAATTATTTGAAGTTTGACAATTTTCGATTGACTGTTTGTTTCCTTACAATTATTGTTCCAAAGTGGTTTCGTCGGGGTTTTCAGCCTCGTTGGATGGCTCTTCGACTCCTTCTACAGGCTCAGGAACAGAAGGCTCAGGATCCTCAGCATTGGTCGTTGAGCCTGTCGAAACGACATCTTCGGTTGGCACTTCGGCGGTCTCAGAAGCCTCATCCTCGTCCTCATGCTCGGTCTTTGTGACGGCAGCGATTTCGTCGTTGCCGCGCAAGTCGATGAGCTTCACGCCTTGCGTGGCACGACCCATCACGCGCAATTTGCTGACTGCCATACGGATGACGATGCCCGACTTGTTGATGATCATCAAATCGTCGTCGTCGGTCACGCCCTTGATGGCGATGAGGTCGCCGGTCTTGTCGGTGATGTTCAAGGTCTTCACGCCCTTTGCGCCACGGTTGGTGATGCGGTAGTCCTCTATGTCGGAACGCTTGCCGAAACCTTTTTCAGAAACGACGAGCACCGTTTGTTGCGGATTGTTGATGCACACCATACCAATGACCTCGTCTTCGGGCGAGCCTAAAGTGATGGCTTTCACACCCGTAGCTGTACGTCCCATCGGGCGGACGGTCTGCTCATTGAAGCGGACTGCCTTGCCCGAGCGCACGGCCATCAGCACTTCGTCGTTGCCCGAAGTCAGGCAGGCTTCCAAGAGTTGGTCGTCCTCGCGAATGTTGACGGCGATGATACCGTTTTGGCGCACATTCTTATAGGCCGCCAAGGTGGTCTTCTTGATGATGCCTTTCTTGGTGCAGAGGATGATAAAGTTGTTTTCGAGATAATCCTCATCGGTCATGCTCTTCACGTTGAGGTAGGCCATCACCTTGTTGTCCTTGTCTAAAGGCAGCAGGTTTTGGATGGCGCGGCCCTTGCTGTTCTTGCCTTCTTCAGGAATCTCAAAGGCCCTGAGTTTGTAGCACTTGCCTTGCTCGGTGAAGAACAGCAGGTGGTTGTGGTTGGTGGCCGTGAAGATGTGCTCGATGAAGTCGGTGTCGCGCGTGGCAGAGCCTTTCGAGCCCTTTCCGCCACGACTTTGCACACGGTATTCGCTCAACGGTGTGCGCTTGATGTAACCGAGGTGCGAGATGGTAATGACCACCGCATCGTCGGCGATGATGTCTTCCATACGGAACTCACCGGCGGCGGGCACGATTTTGGTGCGTCGGGCATCGCCGTATTTTTCCTTGATGACCAACAATTCGTCCTTGATGATCTGGAACTGCAAATCCTCATTTTGTAGAATTTCGTGGAAATGCTTGATGCGTTCGTGGATTTCGTCCAACTCGTCCATGATTTTCTTGATTTCGAGGCCTGCCAATTGACCGAGGCGGTAGGCAACGATGGCGCTGGCTTGCGGGTCGTCGAAACCGAAACGATCCATGATGGCCTGCTTGGCTTCAGGCGTGCCGCCCTTACAGGCGCGAATGGTGGCTATGATTTCGTCCACAATGTCGATGGCGCGGGCCAAGCCTTCCAAGATGTGGGCACGATCTTCGGCTTTTTTCAGCTCGAAGCGGGTGCGACGGAGGACGACCTCGTGACGATGGGCCACGAAATGTTCAATCAACTGCTTGAGGTTCAATGTATAAGGTCGACCATTGACCAAAGCCACATTGTTCACATTGAACGAACTTTGCAGCGGGGTCATCATGAACAGCTTGTTCAACACCACATCGGGGTTGGCGTCGCGTTTCAACTCGTAGACCACGCGGATGCCTTTTCTGTCCGACTCGTCGCGGATGTCGGCCAAGCCTTCCAATTTCTTCTCGTTGACGAGGTCGGCAGTCTTCTTGATCATCTCGGCCTTGTTGACCTGATAGGGAATCGAAGTGGCGATGATGCGTTCATGGCCGTTGTGTTCCTCGAAGTGGGTCTCGCCGCGAAGGACGATGCGTCCCCTACCCGTCTCAAACGCCTCGCGGACACCTTCGTAGCCGTAGATGACGCCAGCGGTCGGGAAATCGGGGGCCTTGATGTGTTGCATCAGTTCCTGCGTGGTGATTTCGCGATTGTCGATATAGGCGATGATGCCGTCGACACACTCAGTCAGGTTGTGGGGTGCCATGTTGGTGGCCATACCCACGGCAATGCCGTTGGTTCCATTGACGAGCAAAGTCGGGATTTGGGTAGGCAGCACGGTAGGCTCTTGAAGCGAGTCGTCGAAGTTGTTCTGGAAGTCGACAGTGTCCTTGTCGAGGTCGTCGAGCATTTCTTCGGCAATCTTTTGGAGGCGAGCCTCGGTGTAACGCATTGCGGCGGGACTATCGCCGTCAACAGAGCCGAAGTTGCCTTGGCCGTCAACCAAAGGATAACGCAACGACCAGTTTTGGGCCATACGCACCATGGCGTCGTAGACCGAAGAGTCGCCGTGCGGGTGGTATTTACCGAGCACTTCACCGACGATACGGGCCGATTTCTTGTAGCCACTGCGCGAGGTGACGCCCAATTCCTTCATCCCGTACAAGACACGGCGATGAACGGGCTTGAGGCCGTCGCGCACGTCGGGCAAGGCACGCGAGATGATGACCGACATCGAATAGTCGATGTAGGCCGACTTCATTTGGTTCTCAAGGTTGACTTTGATAATCTTTTCTCCCGTGTTCTCAGGAATGTTTTCTCCCTGATTCTCAGGAGTGATGTTGTTATTTTCGTCCATTTTGGGGTTTTAATTTTCTCTTTTGTTTTTAGGGTGCAAAGATAAACAAAAAAACCTCGACTCGTCAAAAAAAACCTTACTTTTGCAAAAACAAAACCATGGCAAAGCAATCGTATA
Source organism: uncultured Bacteroidia bacterium (assembly GCA_902769875.1). Taxonomy (GTDB): domain Bacteria; phylum Bacteroidota; class Bacteroidia; order Bacteroidales; family F082; genus Limimorpha. The sequence goes on along the minus strand of CACXQV010000050.1, from coordinate 10,855 downwards.
ACTTCAGTAAAAACCTCATCAGACACTATACCGACTACCTCAAGTTGGAGCTTTCACTTTCGCCCAACAGCGTGGAAGCCTACCAGCATGATGTCAACTTGTTTATGCAATATCTTGATAGCCAAAAACATTCGATGGAAATCAACGACATCAAGCAAGACGACATAGAACACTTTTTCGCTTATCTTTACGACTTGGACATCGGAGCCACATCGCAAGCCCGTATCCTGTCGGGGCTGAAGTCGTTTTGGCGCTATTTGCTTCAGGAGGAAATCACCGAAAACGACCCGACCATGCTCATCTCTTCACCTTCGCTGGGCCGCCACCTCCCCGAAGTGCTGACCTACGAGGAAATCCAGAAGATGATTGACAGCATCGACCTCAGCCAGCCCAACGGGCATCGCAACAAGGCAATGATCGAAGTAATGTATGGCTGCGGATTGCGCGTTTCGGAACTCATCGGGCTACAAATCAGCGACATATACCGAAACGACGGTTTCCTTCGCATCATTGGCAAGGGCAGCAAGGAAAGGCTCGTTCCCATCGGCGACAGCAGCCTGAAAATCCTCTTCCAGTACATCGAAGGCGCACGTCTGCATATCATGCCTAAACCCAAATTCACCGACACTGTTTTCCTCAACAGCCGTGGCACCGGCCTCACCCGACAAATGGTCTTTCTGATTGTCAAGGACTTGGCGGAGAAAAATGGTATTACCAAAACCATCAGTCCGCACACGTTTCGCCATAGTTTTGCCACGCATCTTTTGGAAGGCGGCGCCAACCTGCTTGCCGTACAGCAAATGCTTGGCCATTCAAGCGTTAGCACCACCGAAATCTACACGCACATCTCCGACGAACTGCTTCGCGACACTTTGACTACTTATCATCCGAGGTTCAAGAAAAACCAAAGCAAGGAATAATAATCACCTGCAATTCATTGGATGAAAAACGGGTTTCCGCACAAAAGATTCTCCAAAAACCACTACCTTTGCAAAAAATTCATTTATGTACACCACAAAATTCGACTTCCTGAAAGGCCTGCGCAACGACCGTTTCTTCCTCTTGGCCGGCCCCTGTGTGATTGAGGACGAAACCTCGCCTCTTTTCATTGCCGAGACCTTGAAAAACATCTGCCAAAAATTGGATATTCCATTGGTTTTCAAAGGTTCGTATCGCAAGGCCAACCGCTCTCGTTTGGATTCTTTCACGGGCATCGGCGACGAGAAAGCCCTGAAAGTGCTGCAAAAAGTGAGGCAAGAGCTGGGCATCCCTGTGGTGACCGACATCCATTCGGCTCCCGAAGCCGCTTTGGCAGCCGATTTTGTCGATGTTTTGCAAATCCCAGCCTTCCTTTGCCGACAGACCGACTTGCTCGTGGCTGCCGCCAAAACTGGCAAGACCGTCAACATCAAGAAAGGGCAATTCCTTTCGGGCGAAGCAATGGGTTTCGCGGTGGAAAAAGTGCGCCAATCAGGCAACGACAAGGTGATGCTCACCGAGCGTGGCTCGATGTTCGGCTATCAGGATTTGGTGGTGGACTACCGCAACATTGCCGCTATGCAAAAGTTCGAGGTGCCTGTCATTCTTGACATTACACATTCATTGCAACAGCCCAACCAAAGCAGCGGCGTTACGGGAGGCAAACCCGAACTCATCAGCCTCATCGCCAAGGCCGGCATCGCGGCAGGGGCCGACGGCATCTTCATGGAGGTGCATCCCGAACCCAAAAAAGCCAAGTCGGACGGCGCCAACATGCTGCGTCTCGACTTGGCTAACAGTCTCTTGGAAAAACTGGTGAAAATCAGGGAGGCTATCACTGCATTTGCAGATTGACGATTTGTCCCGTCTCAATGTCAAACACCAAATTGGTGTTCGTCAATGGAGCCATCAGCAACGACCCTAACTGGCTGACCGTCACACGGTCTTCCAAAATTGTCTTTTTGCCACAAGCCACTTTCACTTGGGCGGTTTCGGGAATGCGATAAAACAGCTTGTTTTCATACGACATCGACTCGACCGCCGACTGGCTTGGGGCGTTGATGGCCTCAGTCGTGTTGAGCGAAAGGGTTTGGACGGTAATCGCGCTGCCCGTTCCCGACGTTCCAACCGTCAGGCCGTCGGACTCGGAGAATTTGGCCACCGTCTGCGTCGTGACCTCCTTGTTCGGAATCACATAGACCTGCTTCACCATACGTTTGGCCACACGCTTGCCTGTCAAGAGGCTCGTGTATTCTTTCTCCATCTCATCCAACCTCTGATACATCGTGTTAAACGTCACGGGGTCATAAGCCATCGCCACGTCGCCCCTAACCAGATAAAACTTTTCTTTACGGATTTCTTCTATTTTTTCGGCAACCTCCTTGGCCAATTGGGCATTCGACTTGCCCGCCGAAAGCAAACTGATGAAGCCGTAATTCGGCTCCGTCTTTTCGTTGCAACACACTGGTTTTTCGGTTCTTGCAACAGGTTTTTCCTGTTCGGCAGCCGCACCGATTCCCACGCTCCTGATGATGCCATTAGGCATTACATCGAACTGGATCTTGTTGCCGCCACGCCCCGTCGAAAGCGAAACAAAAAACAACGCATTCGGGTCGGGAGAGGCCACCGAAGTCAACTTGACGTCGACCAATTTGTATTCCGTAGTCTCATACTCTACAATGTCGGCCATATCCATATAGGTGGACGCATATTCGCTGAGTGGGCCTTTCTCCATCTGGATTTCATCGATGACGAAATCGAGCCGCAACATGGTCTGAGGCAGGGAATAATAGATGCCGTTTTGCTGTCCCGGCGTGGCATTCTTGGCGAATGTGGTAACAAATTGAGCCCGTAGCTGACCTCCCATAAACACGATGGCCGTCAAGGCAAACATAATGGTAGTGACAAATCTTTTCATTTCTGTATGGTTTAATTTCGAACTTCAAAAATACACATTTTTGTCAAACCAGCTTTCATTTTAGGCTGATTTTTCCTTCCGGCTGAACAACATAAGTGCCAAGAAAGTCAGCAATCCATTGATAATCAATATTTCAAACCCAATCCTATAGCCTCCAAACAATTGTGGCGAATACATCTTCAGGAAATAGCTGATGATGGGCGAAGCGACTGCGACGTAAGGCACCGCCTTGTCAACCACTTTGCGGTTTTTCACAAACAGGCCAAAGGTGTAAAGGCCAAGCAAAGGACCGTAGGTGTAGCCGGCAATGTCGAACACCTTGTCAATCAGCGACTCGTTGTGGAACGGACGGAAAGCGATGATAACCAACAAGTAAACCATGGCAAAAGCCACATGAACCCATTTGCGGTTTTTGGTGATTTGCTGCTCGCTCATTTGCTTCTTGTCGAAATGCATAAAGTCGAAGCAGAAGGTTGTGGTCAAGGCGGTCAACGTGCCATCGGCGCTCGAATAGCCAGCGGCCACAAGTCCGATCACAAACACGACAGCCGTAAACTTGCTCAAGGAGAAAGCCACCGAGGGGAAGATTTTGTCGTTGATGACCACACCAGCCTCGTTCACAGGCAATTGGAAACCCGTTTGTTGGGCATAGCAAATCAAGGCCGCGCCCAAGCAAAGAAACAGCATATTGACCACCACAAAGAGCAAACTTGAGGTCATCACGTTTTTTTGTGCATCACGCAAATTCTTGCAAGTCAGGTTTTTCTGCATCATATCCTGATCCAAGCCCGTCATCGTGATGGTGATGAACATACCGCTCAAGACCTGCTTGACCCAAAACTTGTTGTGCGTCCAGTCGGTCTCAAACACCTTGGTATAGCCTTGGGCCGAAGCCGATTGCATCAAATCACCCAAGGAAAGATGAAGGTTCCGGAGGATATAGAACGCCGTCAGGAATGCCGCCAACAGAAGGAAAGTCGTCTGCAAAGTGTCGGTCCAAACCACCGTCTTGATGCCGCCTTTGAAGGTGTACAGCAAAATGATGGCGATGAAGATGACCGCCGGCACCCAAAACGGCACGCCCCAAGCCTTGAAAACAAACTCATACAGCACAAACACAACAAGATACATCCTCAATGCCGAGCCCAGCAGCCGCGACAGGATGAAAAATGCCGCTCCCGTCCTCTCTGACCTCGGCCCGAAACGCATATTTAAATAGGTGTAAATCGAAGTCAGGTTAAGGCGGTAGTAAAGCGGCAGCAAGACCAATGCAATGGCCGCATAACCAAGCACATAGCCAAAGACAAGCGGCATATATGTGAATTGGCCCGTGTAAACCCCTCCCGGCACTGACATGAACGTGACACCTGACAAAGAGGCACCAATCATGCCGTAAGCCACCACAAACCAAGGCGAGTTTTTGTTGCCCCTGAAAAAGGCCGCATTATCCGATTTCCTCGCCGTAAGGTGCGAAATGACGAACAACAGGACCGTGTAGGCCAAAAAAACCATGAGAATTACGGTTGGGCTCATTTGATTCTTCTTTTGAATGTGCAAAAATAGAAATAATAACGGCTATCGCGAACAAAAAAACACTATTTTTGCCGACCGTTTCAAAACACCCGAAAATGAAAGGATTATACACCGTTTTAATGCTGGTTGTCTCCAATGTCTTCATGACTTTCGCTTGGTATGGACAGCTCAAGCTGATTGATGTCGCGCCATCCTCCAAGGACTGGCCGTTGGCTTTAGTCATACTCATGTCGTGGGGCGTGGCCTTGTTAGAATACTCGTTCATGATTCCCGCCAATCGCATGGGCTCGGCCATCAATGGGGGGCCGTTCAGCCTTATCCAATTGAAAGTCATACAAGAAGCCGTCTCGCTGATCGTCTTTTCCGTCATCGTCATCACCGTTTTCAAGACCGAGACTTTCCGCTGGAACCACATCGTTTCGTTCCTCTTCATCGTCGCGGCGGTCTATTTTGCCTTCAAAAAGTAGATTTTTGTTGCGAGAAACATAAAATTGCATGATATTTGCGGCCTTAAACAAACCAACAAAGAACAAAAAAGAAAGGACAGCATAATGAAATTCTATGACATTGACGCCGTTTTCACCTTCGGAAAATACGAGGGGATGACTATCGCAGAGGTGTATCAAAAAGACCCTAAATACCTGAAATATTGCGAGGAAAACATCGATGAGTTCTACGTTTCGCCTTCTACGATGCGTGAGCTGAAGTCGATGAACCGCTCCATCAACGATTCAGCCTTGCTTGACGTCAACTTCGACAAGATGAGTGACGACGAAATCGACAGCTTCATCACTGGGCACGAAGAGGAAGAGGTTTTCGACGAATCGAACCTCGAACGCGACTTCGACTGGGAAAACAACGACTTTGCCGACGACTCGCCCTTCGACGAGTTCGAGGATGAGTACGACGAAGAGGATTTCGCCGACGAGTTTGGCGACAGCTTCGATGAAAGTTTCGACGGCAGCATCGACGAGTTGTATTAACTTTCAGGAATCGGACACGAAAAAAGCCACCCAAACGGTGGCTTTTTTCGTTAGTTGTTTGGTCGTCCGATTTTTGGGTTCGTCCAGTATTAAGGGTTCGTTCGGATTTGCAATCCGACCGCATCGAATTGGGGATTTGCAATCCCCGTATTATGCATTGATGCATTCCGAAATCGAATAAACCCGTTTTTCGCGCTGCGTCGAGGTAATCATCTCGGCAAGGAAGCCCGTCGAGAACAGCTGCACTCCGACGATGATGGCCAACAGGGCGAAATAGAACAACGGACGGCTGGTCATTCCATACACATGCATAAACAGCCGTGTGCAAGCCAAATAGACCGCGATGACAAAACCGATCAAGAACGTAATCGAGCCGAGCAACCCGAAAAAATGCATCGGCCTGTTGCTGAACTTCGAGATGAAATTGATGGTCAGCAGGTCGAGATAGCCACGAATGAAACGACTCATTCCGAACTTGCTGCTGCCGTATTTCCGCTTTTGATGATGCACCACTTTCTCGCCAATGTGACCGAAACCGTTCATCTTGGCAATGACAGGAATGTAGCGGTGCATCTCGCCGTACACTTGGATGTTTTTCACCACCTCGTTTCGATAAGCCTTCAGGCCGCAGTTGAAGTCGTGCAACTTGATTCCCGACATCAGGCGCGTGGTCCAGTTGAAGAACTTCGAAGGGATGTTTTTGGCGATTTTCGAGTCGTAGCGCACCTTTTTCCAGCCCGAAACAAGGTCGTAGCCCTCTTCCTTGATCATCTTGAAGAGTCCGGGAATCTCGTCGGGGCTGTCCTGAAGGTCGGCGTCCATCGTGATGACCACATCGCCCTGCACTATCTTGAAGCCCTCATTCAAGGCCGGCGACTTGCCATAGTTCTTGCGGAAGCGCAAGGCTTTCACGTTAGGGTTGGCTGCGGCAAGTTGTTGGATGACAGCCCAAGAACTGTCGGTGGAGCCATCGTCGACAAAAACGATTTCGTAGCTGAAGCCGTGCTCGTCCATCACCCGACGAATCCAAGATTCCAACTCGGGCAACGACTCGGCCTCATTCAGCAAAGGGATTACAACGGAAATGTCCATACTCTTCATTTTTTGTCACAAAACCCACAAAACTTTCAAAACCCTTAATCCTTAGTCGGGAAGCCGCGTCAACGGAAATCAAGTTTTGCCGGTTTTGATCGTTTTGTGATTACCTAATCTCAGTTTTTCCACCCATATAAGGTTGCAAAGCCTTCGGGATGGCCACGCTGCCATCGGCGCGGAGGTTGTTCTCCAAGAAGGCTATCAGCATACGCGGCGGCGCCACCACTGTATTGTTCAAGGTGTGGGCAAAATAGTTGCCGTTTTTCCCCTTGATTCTGATTTTCAGCCTACGCGCCTGAGCATCACCAAGATAAGAACAGCTGCCCACCTCAAAGTATTTCTTTTGGCGCGGCGACCAAGCCTCCACGTCCAACGACTTCACCTTCAAGTCGGCCAAGTCGCCTGAGCAGCATTCCAAAGTGCGCACGGGGATGTCCATCGAGCGGAACAAGTCAACCGTGTTCTTCCACATCTGCTCATACCAATGGTCGGCCTCCTCTTGCTTGCAGAGCACCACCATCTCTTGTTTCTCGAACTGGTGGATGCGATACACGCCGCGTTCCTCGATGCCATGGGCTCCTTTTTCCTTGCGGAAGCAAGGCGAATAACTCGTCAGTGTCAAAGGTAGCGCGTCCTCCGGGATGATTTGGTCAATGTATTTGCCAATCATCGAGTGTTCGCTTGTGCCGATGAGGTAAAGGTCCTCGCCTTCAATCTTATACATCATGGCGTCCATCTCGGCGAAACTCATCACGCCTGAAACAATCTCGCTGCGCACCATGAAAGGAGGCACGCAATAAGTAAAGCCCCTATCTATCATAAAATCGCGGGCGTATGTGATGACGGCGGAATGCAGGCGTGCGATGTCGCCCATCAAATAATAGAAGCCGTTGCCTGCCACACGATGGGCCGAGTCCAAATCCAAACCGTTGAACTTGGCCATGATGTCGGCATGGTAAGGCACCTCAAAATCGGGCACGACAGGCTCGCCGAAACGTTCCTTCTCCACGTTGAAGGTGTCGTCCTTCCCTATCGGCACTTCGGGCGCAATGATGTTCGGGATGGAATACATCACCTTGGTCAGTTGCTCCATGAGCGAAGTCTGTTGCTTGCCCAAGGCCTCCAATTCCTGAGCGTTGGCCTCCACCAACTTTTTCATCTCGTTGGCCTTTTCAACTTCCTTGTTCTTGAAAAGGATGCCGATTTCCTTGGAGATGGAGTTGCGCTGCGAGCGAAGGTCGTCGGCACGCTGCTGGCAATCGCAATATTGCGTATAAAGGTTGATGGCTTCATCGACGAGAGGGAGCTTGCCATCCTGGAATTTCTTCTTGATGTTTTCCCTGACCACGTCGGGATTCTTGACTAAAAACTTAACGTCTATCATAGTTATGTGATTTGCTTCGTAAAAACGGGCAAAGATAGGAAAAAATCAGATACATAGAAACATGGAATCCCCTAAAGGAGAAAATAACGGAAAAACGTTTGCTGTGCCATTTTGCCGAAAAACGGACAGTTTTACGCGGTTTTGTTGCCGAAATGTGGACAAATGATTGTTTATCTCTATGATTCACATAAATTTATACAAATAGAACACCATCAGTTTCCGCCCCATCGCGAAGTGAAGAAACCACCGCAACCGTCCATCTACAGGGATTCAACACGGCCAATATGTTGTTTTATTACACGAATCTCCATCAATGTACCACAAATTTCCATTAATTTTCCGTGTCGGCAGGGGCATCGCATTATCGGCAGGGGTTTACACTTGCAGGGGGGGGACACCGGCAGGGGTTTACACCGCCAGCCTACAATGCTGCCACCTCTACGAGGTTTCCACGCGCCCCAAACAAAGTCACGGAATTGTCGTCATTCGCGTCCCCGCAAATGAAAGAACAAACACAAACCTTGCCCACAAAACACCTCTGCCGTTACGCGGCTGCCGCAGTGCGACAGCCCTACAACGGGTAGGCTGTAGGGCTGTCGTACCACGGCAGCCGCACACCCACCAACACCAAACAAACAAGGCGACCCTCAAAAACTGAAGGCCGCCTTTTCCGGATTTGATTAGGTTGTTTTTATATCATTCCCGCATTGCAAATGCTCATATTCACGGCTTGCGAATGGCAAATTCGGAAGAACGGGTGCTGAAACCGACACAAAAAAAACGTAGAGACGCAAAATTTTGCGTCTCTACGAAAATATGCCGCGAAAAAGTTGCCAGACGTGGAGCCTCCGTGCGCACTGCCGTGCGCGCCCCACGCCTGACATCTTTTTTTGCCCGTATTGCCCGTGACGGAACAAACAAAGGTTAGTTCTGAGACCCACTGCGCACTGCTCGTACAGGTCGCCCATAGTAGCGGGCAGCACTGCCAGTATTGGAGTAGTTCGAACTGAAGTGGAAGCCCCGCGCGTTGACCGAATACTTCATATTGAGCGAACTCGACCAATGGTAGCTCCAACTGCCAACATCCTTGAGACTGTCTTCGTCAAGGTAGCCAGCGGCAGGCAGGAAGAGGCTGTTGCCGTTGCTTGCAGTAAAGAGTCGACCGTTCACGCCGTTCTGGGTAGTCCATATATTGGTCGTGTTTTGGTAAAGCTCCAGCCATTCCGTTTCGGTAGGCATGCGCCAGCCACTGCGCCAGTTGGCAGTGGCCGCGTCGTCCTCGGGCAACAGGGTGGTCAGATTGTCGGTGAAGCCGTTGTAGCCATAGTTGGAGTCGTTGCAGTACTTGGTCAATGTATTGTCGCTGCCGTGGCAGTACTGGTAGGTGCTCCAATTGTAGGTGTCCTTCGGCTGGGTCTCGCCCCAGGCGAAGTAGTCGCCGTATTCTTCAGGGGCATTGGCTCCCACGTTGCAAGTGGCCCACAGCAGGCCGCTGGGCAAGCCGAGGTCGACATATTCATGTACTGGAGCAGCAGCCGTCAGCATCATGGAAATGACATCATCGCCTTCGTGGTACCACTTGTTTGACTCAATCGCATGAATCGTTGGGCGTGTACCGGTGTATGAATTGTCAACGGAATAGGCCTCGCCAGTTTCCGTCAAGGCAGCCTGCGGCAGCACGATGACCCAATAGGTCTTATCTCCATCGCCTTCTTGGCCTTTCATTTTTATTAAGCCATTGTCATCTGTGTCCTTACTGTAGCTGAAGCCATTGTTAGTAAGGTTGCCCAAGCCATCGCCGGTTTCATTAGGTTTGCCAAAATCAACCGTCACTTTGTTGTTCATCCCGGTGATGCAGATGTCATTCGTTGAAGACGTGGTCACATTGAACTTCTGCAGCGAGCACTTGTTGTATAAACGGGAAGAGAAAGATTTCATTCCCGACACATATTCAACAATCCTACCCTCCGAGTCAATGGAACGACCCATCGAAATCACGGGCAGGCCTGCTTCTGTCGTCTGGTCGCTGATGTTCACGGTGCAGCTTGTGGCTCCAGCTGCAAGCGCTCCTTGCTTGTTGCCGAGGAAGTAGAAGTACAGCGGTTGGCCTTCCACCAAGTCGTCTGCGGAAACAGTACCGCTAAACGTCCCACCATCTTTGGTCAGTGAGCCGACATACTTGCCGTCGCTGGCCACCAAAATCTGGTCGCCGTCCGTAAAAGTAACTTGGTTTTCGCCGGTCGGGTCCACGTTCACTCTTGAGCCGTTGTTGTCGCCCACGTTCAAGGTAATCGTTACAACATTGCCCTCACTTTGGGGTATGGGTTGTTCCTTCTTGCATTGCGAGAGGCCAATCACCAAGGCCACGGCCAATAGAATTGTGCTGAGCTTTCTCATTGCCGGTCCTCCCAAGTGGGGCGGGGTCGGATTCACCAAAGTTGCCGTTGGTGAAGTTGAACGACTCACTTTCGCGAGCGCTTTGCTTCAGCATGCTGTGGTTCCTGTTGCTCTCGGTCTTGTAGGGGTTCTGCAAAAGCCCGTGGTTGATCTGGGCTTCCATTGTGGCCGGCGCCATCAGGGCAGCCAGCCCAAGCGAAAGCGCGACGGCTTTCAAAGTTGTAGACTTTCTCATTTTTTTATTTGATTAATTATTGAATATCAATGATTTATAGTTATTTAACATAGGTTTCGCGCCCTTTTGAGGCTGCAAAAATTACGCAAAAAACGGAAACAATCCCACTAAACCGGCGGGAAAAACGCGCGAGTGGAAAAGAAATCCAAAGCCCGTGGACTGCTGGGACAACCCGTGGGCGGCAGGCGGATTCCCAAAAGACAGGAAGGCCCGCCCCGTATCTGGGGCGGACCTTCCGCTGTGGGTGGGCGGCGAGCTACTTTCCCACGGTCTCCCGCAGTATCATCGCCGCGGCGGGGCTTAACTTCTCTGTTCGGAATGGGAAGAGGTGC
>CACXQV010000049.1 GCA_902769875.1 uncultured Bacteroidia bacterium | reverse complement strand
TTGCTCAGGACGTAGACCTGACCCTTGAAGTGGTGGTAAGGCTTCACCGAACCGGGCTTGGCAATAACCATACCACGGCGGATTTCGTCCTTGTCGATACCACGGAGCAGCAGACCGGCGTTGTCGCCAGCTTCACCTTCGTCGAGGATCTTGCGGAACATCTCAACACCAGTGACAACTGATTTCAGTTTCTCGGCGCCCATACCCAGGATTTCGACGGGGTCACCAACGTGAATGACACCAGTCTCGATACGACCGGTGGCAACGGTGCCACGGCCAGTGATGGAGAACACGTCTTCGATAGGCATCAGGAACGGTTTGTCAACGGCACGCTGAGGCTCAGGAATCCAAGTGTCGCAAGCGTCCATCAGTTGGTCGATGGCGGGAGTCCATTTCGGGTCGTCGTTCAAGGCACCCAAAGCGGAGCCACGGATGATAGGCGTGTTAACAAGGTCGCACTTGTTCAGGAACACCACGAGGCGCGGCACACCAACCTGACGGGCGAGCAGGATGTGCTCACGGGTTTGAGGCATGGGACCGTCGGTAGCGGCAACAACGATGATGGCACCATCCATCTGGGCAGCACCGGTAACCATGTTCTTCACATAGTCAGCGTGGCCAGGGCAGTCAACGTGAGCGTAGTGACGCTTCTCGGTCTGATACTCGACGTGAGCAGTATTGATGGTAATACCTCTTTCCTTCTCTTCAGGAGCGGAGTCGATTGAGTCGAAGCTCTTCACTTCTGAAAGACCCTTCTTGGCCAAGTGCAGCGTGATAGCGGCGGTCAAAGTGGTCTTGCCGTGGTCAACGTGGCCGATAGTACCAATGTTGACGTGCGGTTTAGTTCTTTCGAATTTTTCTTTTGCCATTGTATTTTCTGTTTATTTAAGGTTATGAACTTTATCCCATAAAAATCGAGCCGATGGGGAGAATTGAACTCCCGACCCCTTCCTTACCAAGGAAGTGCTCTACCGCTGAGCTACATCGGCTTGTCGTTCATCTGAGCGGAAGACGGGGCTCGAACCCGCCACCTAAAGCTTGGAAGGCTTTCGCTCTGCCAAATGAGCTACTTCCGCTTGACTTGTGGGGGAGGGTGGACTCGAACCACCGAACGGATTCCCGGACAGATTTACAGTCTGTTGCAATTGCCACTATGCGACTCCCCCCAATGCTAACTGAGCCGGTAGACGGACTCGAACCGCCGACAGGCTGATTACAAATCAGCTACTCTACCAACTGAGTTATACCGGCATAATGTGAAAGAACGATTTGCTTCTTGTTGCCGCCTCATCATCTCTGAAAAGGTGTGCAAAAATAGACACTTTTCTTGAATTGGCAATGCGTTTTGCGCTTTTTTTTTCGAAAAATTTCACTATCACTATTTATATATTTGTTTTTCAATAATTTAAATATTCATCTCCTCACCCACTTATTTCGGTTTTCAGACAGCCAACAAGGCAATTTCGGCCCGACATTTGCTTTTCTATGGAAAAACCGGAGCCTGTCTTGAGACTCAAGGCAGGCTCCAGTGGTCTGAAAACAGGCCGAACACGTCCGACCGGCAGGCGTCATTTGGTCAATTTGCCCTTGTATTTCTCCAATTGCTTCTTCAGCGCGTCGATGCAAGTGTCAATGGACTCCTCGAAGGTCTTGCTTTGCTTGCTGGCATAGAGGTCGTCGCCACGGAGTATCAAGCGGACGTCGGCGATCTTGTTTTCGGGTGTGTCGGTGTTGTCGAGCTTCAACGCGACTTCGGCGCTGATTACCTCGCTGTACTTCGCGCAGAGCTTTTCGACTTTCTGCGTGATGAAATCTTCAAGTTTTTGGTCAGCCTTGAAGTGAACTGAATTGATCATAACTTTCATAATGACTCCTTTCTTTTGGTCACCCTTTGGGGTGAGCTTGTTTATGGATTTTCTTAAGTTGTTCTATCGTGTTGTGGGCATAGACCTGAGTGGTGGCAAGGCTGGTGTGCCCAAGCAGTTTTTGGATGGCCACAAGGCTTGCGCCCTCGTCGAGCAGATGCGTCGCGAAAGTGTGCCTCAGCACATGGGGGCTTTTCTGCTTTAGCGAGGTCACGCCCTGAAGCATATGATGCACCTTATTATATACATAGCTTGCCGTCATCTCCTCCCCCTTGTCGTTGAGCAGGAGGCGGTCGGCGCGATTGGCAAAAGCGGCGTCGCGCAAGGTTTGATATTTGGCGATGAGTTGCAGCATTTCCATTGATAACGGCACCAAACGGTCTTTATTGCGTTTGCCGTGAATTTTCACTGCCATCCCGCTGCGGTCGACGTCGGCATCGCGCAACCCGCGCAACTCGGCTTGTCGCATCCCGGTCTGGTAGAGCATCTCGAACAGCAGTTGGTCGCGCCGCGTGGCAAAGTCGTCGCTTTCGGCAAACGACACCTTATTAATATCACTCTCCGTGACGAACTTCACCAAACTCTTGGGCATTTTCAAGGCCTTGATGCCGACCATAGGCGACTTTGCGACCTTGCTTTCGCGGAGGAGGTACTTATAATAAGTCCTCAGCGTTGAAATCTTACGGTCGATGCTGCGGTTGGCCAACTTGTTCTCTTTCAGCCTGACAATGAAGCTCTTCACCATAGCCGTTGTCGCCTGCGTCAGGTCGTCGATGCCATATTCCTTCGTCATATAGTCGGCGAATTGCGCCATATCGCGGCGATAGGCTTCGACGGTCAGCGGCGAGAAACGCTTCTCGGATTGGAGGTGTTCTATGAACGTTTCGTCATACATAACAAAAACTTCGCCGTAAAATTAGTAATAAATTACCAATCTACGGCGAAGTTCGCTAAAAAAATTATTTTCCTAAGCGGGCGGAATCACATATTCTCTTCAGCCTGACGGAGTTTCTGCACATAGATAGCCTTCATCAGCTGTGCACGCTTTTTTCATACTTTCTCTTGTAGCGCTTCAAAGCTCTGTCGATGCTTTCGCCTTCTTTTACAGGAACAATAATCATTTTAAAACACTTCCTTCTTTTAAATGGTTAGTAACTAATTGAATTATTATGAGGGCGCAAAAGTACAACTTTTTCTTTTTCGGTGACAAAAAATTTGAAAAAGTTGAACTATTTTTCCTTACTTTTGCAGAATCGAACTAACAAACACATTCATTATTATGCATTTACTTACCATTGGAACGACAGAAATCATCATCATCCTGATTCTCGTGCTGCTGCTCTTTGGCGGGCGCAAGATTCCGGAACTGATGAAAGGCCTCGGCAAGGGCGTGAAGAACTTCAAAGACGGAATGAACGGCATCGAGGACGCCACGGAAGTCAAGGACGAAACGAAGAAAAAGGAATGAGCCAAACGGAAGTCAGCAGTTTCTGGGACCATTTGGATGTGCTTCGGAAAGTGCTGTTCCGCTGTTTGACAGCTTGGGCGATAGGTGCCGTGGCGGCGTTTGGCTTCAAAGACATCTTGTTTGGTTTGCTCTTTGCCCCTTCGACGGACAGTTTCGTCTCCTATCGCGGTTTGGCTTGGCTCTGCGCCCACACGGGATGGCAGTCGCTCTGCCCAGGCAGCTTTCAGGCTTCGTTCATCAACACGGAATTGGCGGCTCAGTTCATGACGCACATCAAGGTGGCCTTGTGGGCGGGACTTGTGGTGGTTTCGCCTTACCTCATCGTGCAGCTTTACGGCTTTGTCGCGCCCGCGCTCTACGACAAGGAGAAACGCCACGCCGCACCTATTATAATATGGGGCTCGCTGCTTTTCATACTCGGAGTGCTGATGAATTACTTCATCATCTTCCCTTTCGCTTTCCGATTCCTCAACAACTATCAGGTTTATGCCGAAGTGCATAACCAGATTTCCCTGTCGTCATACGTCTCAAACCTGCTGATGCTCAGCCTGCTAATGGGCATCTTGTTTGAGATCCCCATCGTCAACTACCTGCTTGCCAAGGCGGGGCTGTTGCAGGCCGACACGCTCAAGAAATACCGCCGCCACGCCATCGTGGGCATTGCCATTGTGGCGGCTGTCATTACCCCGACGGGCGATGCAGTAACGCTGACGTTGGTGACGCTGCCGATTTACTTACTCTATGAAGCAAGTATTATTATAGTGAAAAGACACTCAACCAAGGAACAAAGCCTCAACCATGAACCATCATAGCGGGCTTGACCCGCTCTCTCCAAAGTGCAAGGGCATCGTCTTCGCGCATGGGAGTTGGCGAATCCTTGTCCGCCATGATGGTTAAAGGGAAAGTGCAGCAAATCCAATAAAAACACATAAACAAACATAAAATCAAACTAATATGCTTAGAAAAATCAGAATCTGTTTGCAAGTGGTCATGATGACTTTAGTGACCCTGCTACTGCTCGGCATCGGTTTCCGAGTGCATCTCTGGGCGGGATGGGTGGCCAAAATCCAGTTTTTGCCTGCCTTCCTTGCCTTCAACGCAGTTGTGGTGAGTGCCATCACCATGGTCACCATTTTTTTCGGAAGAATCTATTGCAGTGTGGTTTGCCCCTTGGGCATCATGCAAGACTTCTTCTCGTGGATTGGTGGTAAAGTGAAGAAAAACCGTTTCAGCTACGCCAAGGAAAACAAATGGCTGCGTTATGGTTTCTTTGGTGCTTTCGCCATTGCGATGATCATCGGTTTTGCGCCGCTGACGACCTTGTTTGCGCCTTACAGTGCCTACGGCCGCATCGTCAACAGCCTGTTCAAGCCGCTTTACGACCTGCTGAACAACTGGCTTGCCGGTCTCGATGCTGCCAACGACCGTTACAATTTCACCGAAGTCCAAATCTGGACCCGCAGCGTGACGACCTTCGTGGTGGCTTTGCTCACCTTATTGATTTTAGGCTTCCTCGCCTGGAAAAAAGGTCGCGTGTATTGCAATTCGATTTGCCCTGTGAGCACCTTCCTCGGCTTCTTCTCGCGTTTCTCCTTGCTTCGCGTCCGCTTCGACAAGGACAAGTGCAAGAATTGCGGCATGTGCGAGAAGAACTGCAAGGCGCAAGCCATTGATTTCAAAGAAGGAAAAATAGACTATTCGCGTTGCGTGGTTTGCGGCGATTGCCTCGACAAATGCAAATTCGACGCATTGAAATACGGCAGGGATTTGTCTGCCTTTAAGTCAAAGCCCGTTGATACAGAACGCCGAGCCTTCCTCGTTGGTGCTGCGGTGGCCGGCACTACGGCAGCCATGGCCCAAACACAAATGAAGGTGGACGGCGGTTTGGCTGCCATCGAGGACAAGAAAGCCCCGAAACGCCAAACACCTGTCACGCCTCCGGGGTCGGTGTCGGCACGTCATTTCGAAAAGCATTGCACGGCTTGCCAACTCTGCGTTTCAAGTTGCCCGAACAACGTGTTGCGTCCCTCCACCGACCTGTTGCACTTCATGCAACCCACGATGTCGTTTGAGCGCGGCTATTGTCGCCCCGAATGCACCCGTTGCAGCGAAGTGTGCCCCGCAGGAGCCATCAAGCCCATTTCCCGTGAGGAGAAAACCACCATCCACATCGGGCATGCGGTTTGGATAAAGGAAAATTGCGAAGCCGCGAAAGGCGTTTCGTGCAGCAACTGCCAACGTCATTGCCCGACAGGTGCCATCCAAATGATTGACTACGAAGGCCCTAACGGAACAGTGAAAGTGCCTGCCATTGACGAGGAACGCTGCATAGGCTGCGGCGCTTGCGAGAACCTCTGCCCTGCCCGCCCGTTCAGCGCAATCTATGTGGAAGGGAATGAGATGCATCATATCGGATAATTGGATGTAGGGCTGTCACACCGTGGCAGCCGCAGGAACAAACAAAAACGGCTGCCGTGATACGACAGCCCTACAAAACAAACATAAAACACACGACAATGGATAGAAGAGAATTCATCAAGCATATAGGCAGCGCAGCTGTGGCCACTTCGGTGGTGCTGTCCGCCTGCAAAAACAATGACGGCGAAACGCCCATCGCCAAAAACGTCGTTGATGGCCAAGGCAAGATGACCTTGCGCACCAACCCCAACTCGGGCGACCAAGTGTCCATCTTGGGTTACGGCATGATGCGTCTGCCCGTAGTGGGCGGAGGTTCGGGCCGCGACAACCCCAACTCCGAAATCGACCAAGAGATGGTCAACGCAGAGGTGGACTATGCCTTGGAGCATGGCGTCAATTATTTCGACACCTCACCGGCTTACTGCAAGGGCCTTTCGGAGCACGCCACGGGCATCGCCCTGTCGCGACACCCTCGCGACTCGTATTACATCGCCACAAAACTGTCGAATTTCAGCCCATCTACGTGGAGTCGCGAGGCTTCGCAAGCCATATTCGAAAACTCGCTGAAGGAATTGCAAACCGACCACATCGACTACCTGTTGCTGCACAGCATTGGCGGCGAAACCCAAGACCTCGACAGCGAACAGCTTTTCAATGCCCGTTTTATGGATAACGGCATCCTCGACTGGCTCGTGGAGCAGAAAAAGGCCAGACGCATCCGCAACCTTGGCTTTTCGTACCACGGCGACGTGAAGATTTTCGACATGCTTTTGCGATGGCATGACGAAGGCCGCTACCATTGGGATTTCGCCCAAATCCAGATGAATTACGTCGACTGGAACTATGCCAAACGCATCAACAAAAGAAACACCAACGCTTCCTATCTTTACGACGAATTGCACAGGCGCGGCATCCCAGGGGTCATCATGGAACCCATTTTGGGCGGTCGGTTGGCCAATATGCCAGACTACATATTGAAGCAGATGAAAGAACGCGAGCCAGAGAGCCCTGCCGCACGTTGGGCTTTTCGCTATGCCGGCACTCCCGAAGGCATCCTCGTGGTGCTCAGCGGCATGACCTATATGGAACACCTGAAGCAAAACATAGAGACCTACTCGCCCTTGCGACCCATCACGCCGGAAGAAGACGAGTTCCTGATGAAAATCGCCGAGGAATTCGTAGAGCTGAAGACGGTGCCATGCACGGCGTGCAACTATTGCATGCCTTGCCCCTACGGACTGAACATTCCGGCCATCTTCGGGTATTACAACAAGAGCATCACCGATGGGCGCATGCCCGCCGGCAACCGTGAGGCACGCGAATACCAAGAAGCACGCAAACGCTTCCTCATCGGCTACGACCGCAGCGTGCCGGGCTTGCGCCAAGCCAGCCATTGCATAGGGTGCAACCAATGTGCGCCGCATTGCCCGCAAAACATCGAAATCCCCAAAGAACTGCAACGCATCGATGAGTATGTGGAGCAGCTGAAACAGATTTAAACAATCAACAAATAATATTCACTAAGATGAAAGCTATTAAAAAGCTAAAAATCAGTGCAATAATTGCGTTTATGGCCATTTGCGGCACCACTTTCGCCCAAATCCAGACCTTCCCATGGCAGGGCGTCAACAGGGAATACCTCATCAAAACGCCGCAGGGATTGGACAAGCCCGTGCCTGTAATGGTGTATCTGCACGGCTTGACCGAGTTCATCACCAACGTCGACAACCAGTTCCATTTCCAGCAGCTTTCCGACCAATTTGGCTGGGTCATCGTGATTCCGCAAGCCTTGTCGCAGTCGGGGGTCACGATGTGGAACGCGGCCATGAACAACAGCAACATCGACGACTCAGGCTTCCTGATGGCCTTGGTCGACTCGCTGGCTGAGCCCTACCACATCAACCTTGACAGTGTGTTCTTCACCGGCTTCTCGATGGGCGGTTTCATGACCCATCGCATGGCCATCGAACACGGCGACCGCATTGCGGGTTGCGCTCCCGTCAGCGGGCTCATCACCTTCGCAATGAGCAACGTGACGCCTGTTGCGCCTGTGCGGATGCTGCACATCCACGGCACGAGCGACAACGTGGTCAACTACAACGGCACATCGCAAGTGTTTGGCGGCACGCTCGGACTCAGCGTTGAAGCCATTCTCGAATATTGGCAAAACGCCAACGGTTGCGAGGGCGAACCCGAAATCGACACTTTGCCCGACACGCACAACGACGGCCTGCGCTTCATCCGCTACTCCTACGACTGCGACACCGATTTGGAGCACATCAAAGTGGTTGGAGGCACTCACACTTGGTATCACAGCGACACCCAATACGATGCCAGCTACATGAACCTCATCCATGAGTTCTTCACCCGAAAAATCATCGACGACGGCCTCGACGAGAACTCAACGGGCAGCCTCAGCGTTTGGCCCAATCCGACCAAAGGCGTGTTCAACATCGAGACTGGAAAGGCCGGCATCATTGAAGTGTTGGACATACATGGTCGTGTGGTCAGGCAACAAGAAGTGGAGCCCGGAACAGCACAAATCGACCTCAGCGGTATGCCTGACGGAGTGTATTTCGTCAAGGGCGAAAACGGCACATCCGCCAAGTTGGTCCTGATGAAATAATGACCCTACAAATCGATTTTATTTTGAAGAAGCCGCAAAATTCCGTAGTTTTGCGGCTTCATTCGAATTGAAAACATAAAATAAACAGATTATGCAAGATTATTTCAAAAGTATGGTTTCTGCCGAGGAGCTCGCGCAGTTGCATTACATTCCGACCCTTCCGGAGTTCGTGACTTGGATTGAACAGAAATGGGCGGAGCTTCCCTGCCTTTCCGACACGGTGAACACTTATAGCTATAAGCAGGTCGGCGAGATTGTGGCCCGCAAGCGTGCCATGCTCAATGCTTTAGGCCTGCAAAAAGGCGACAAAGTGGCCATTTTGGACAACACGACGGTAGAGGCCGTTGAGATGTTTTTGGCCGTCACTTCGGCGGGCTATGTGGCCATCAACCTGCCATCACAGCTTCCGCCCCAAGCCGTTATTGGTTGCTGCATGAAGTTTGGCGTGAAGGTGCTCGCCGCTGGCAAGGACTTCATCGAGACCGTGAAAGAGGCACCTTGCAAGGTGGTCGCCATTACCGAATGTGCCGAGCAGATGGCCCCCGTGGCCACGGTCGACAAGAACGACGCTGCCGCCATCTTCTTCACGGGAGGCACGACGGGCGCTCCCAAGGGAGCCATCCTGCCCCATCGCGCCCTGATGCGTGGCGCATTGAACGGCTGCTATGCCCCCGGCAAGCAGTTGGGTTGCCATGTCTACGCCTGCGTGTTGCCGCTCAGCCATGTGTTTGGCTTGATTTGCAGCACGTTGTCAGCCCTCTACAAAGGTGCCGAGTGGGTGGCCGCTGCCAACGTGAAGGAGACCATCTCGAAGTTCCCGATGATTCGTCCGACGTATTTGGTCGCCGTTCCAGGCATTTGCGAAATCTTGCTCGGCTTGGTCAAGATGTACGGCAAGAACTTCATCGGCGGGCGTTTGGGCTACATCATTTCGGGCGCCGCCAATGTGCCTCCGAAACTCATCGCCGAATTCGACGAACTTGGCATCGGACTTTTCGAAGGCTATGGCATGACCGAGACGGCCAACCTCACCACGGGTAATATCGACGTGAAGGAAAGGCCCACATCGGTCGGCAAGGTTTATCCCGAACAAGAACTCAAGGTGGTTGACGGCGAGCTGTGGGTCAGAGGCGACAACCTGTTCCTCGGCTACTACGGCGAGCCCGAAAAGACCGCCGAAGTGATGACCCCCGACGGTTGGCTGAAGACCGGCGACCTCGTCCGTTTCGACGAAGACGGCTTCATGTACATCGTTGGCCGCATCAAGAACCTCATCATCCTGTCGAACGGCGAGAACGTCAGCCCTGAGAGCATCGAAGAGCCTTTCTACAAAGACCCGAAGCTCCGCGACTGCCTCGTCAAGGAAGTGGAAGTGGACGGTCGCGGCGTGATAGCCATCGAGATTTATCCTCGCATCGACGACTTCGGCAACACGCCTTGGGAAGAAGTGGAAGCCTATTTCCACAAACTCGTCGACGAGGTGAACGCCACGATGCCTTCCACCCATCAAATCAGCAAAGTAACCGTGCGCAAGGAAGACTTCAAGCGCACCGGCGCAATGAAAGTTTCACGTAACCAGTAAGACACATGCAAAGAGAAGCCATCTTGGAAGGATTGAAAGAAATCCTGAAGCAAATCAAGCCTTCGATGAACTTGGATTCGGTCAACGATGACTCGCAGCTCGTGCGCGACCTTGGCCTTGACTCACTGACCATCCTACTCCTTAGCTTAGCCATCGAGACCAAGTTCCAATTCAAGTTTGAAGGCACACCCAAGTTCACGACAGTGGGCGAAGTGCTCGACTATATCGGTTCACACACAACACTTTAAGTATGTCTATCACGATTAAGAAAGTGGAAAGCCACAAGCAGCTGAAACAGTTTGTGGCTTTTCCCCTTAGGCTCTACAAAAACTGCGAAAACTGGGTGCCGGCCTTGGAAGGCGACGAATACGACACCTTCAACCCCGAAAAAAACGGTGCCTACGAGTTTTGCGAAGCCGACTGTTTCTTGGCCTATCGCGGCAACGAAATCGTTGGGCGCGTGGCTGCCATCATCAACCACAAAGCCGATGACAAAAAAAACATCGTCCGCTTCGGCTGGCTCGACTTCATCGAGAACGAGGAAGTGCTCCGCGCCCTGATTGAAACCGTAGAGACTTGGGGCAAACAGCACGGGCGAACCGAGATGCACGGCCCTTGGGGCTTCACCGACATGGACAAGGAAGGCCTGCTCATCGAAGGCTTCGAGCACCTCAGCCCGTTCACCTGCCTCTACAACTTCCCCTATTACGGCGAAATGCTCGAAAAAATCGGCTTCGACAAAGACGTCGACTGGACACAACGCACACTCGAAGTAAGCAAGGAACTGCCACACATGTTCCAGTTCTCCAACCTGATCGAGGAAAGGTTCAAGGTACACGTCGTGCAGCCCAAGAGCATGAAAGAGATGAGCAAGCGTTACGGGATGGAAATCTTCCACATGTACAACGAGGCTTTTGCCCCGCTGCACGGCTTCTCGCCCTTGACCGACAAGCAGATTGAGGCTTATTTGAAGACATACGTCCCCATTTTGGACAAGGACTTCGTGGCTGTGGCCGTCAACGACGACGACAAGCCCGTGGGCTTCCTCTTCTGCGTGCCGTCGCTCTCAAAGGCAGTGAAGAAAAGTAATGGTCGCTTGTTCCCCTTCGGTTTCATCAACATCCTGAAAGCATTGAAGAAAAACGATACCCTTGAAGCCTTGATTATGGGCGTTATGCCTGATTATCAGCAATGTGGAATACCCGTATTGTTGTTCAAATATTTGCACGAAAACTGCATCAAGCGCGGCATCGACACCATCATCATGAACCCGCAATTGGAGGAAAACTACAAGGTGCAATCGCTTTTCGGCGAATACAAGACCGTCCCGTTCATGCGGCGCAGGGCCTACTTGAAAAAGATTTGACCGTGCTGATGGTTGCAAAAGAATCCCGAACCGCCAATCGACGATTCGGGATTTTTGTTCGGTTTGCTTCATTTCAATGCCCGCATGGCATTAAAGACAGCCAACACCGTGACCCCCACATCGGCAAAGACGGCCATTCCCATCGTGGCGACACCGAATGCAGCCAGCACCAACACGGCCACTTTCACTCCGATGGCGAACCAAACATTCTGCTTGGCAATGCGCAATGTGCGACGTGCCAAACGGATGGCCAAGCCAATCTTTGAGGGTTTGTCGTCCATCAACACCACATCGGCGGCTTCGATGGCGGCATCGCTGCCGAGACCGCCCATCGCTATGCCCACATCGGCGCGGGCCAAGACGGGCGCATCGTTGATACCATCGCCGACGAAGGCGAGTTGAGAGTTTAGGGTTGAGGGTTTAGAGTGGAGCATCTCGTCTACATAAGCGACCTTATCGGCGGGCAACAGCTCTGCGTGGTATTCGGTCAGGCCTAACTTTTGAGCCACATCCTCCCCCACTTCCTTACGGTCGCCAGTGAGCATCACGGTACGGCTCACGCCCAATGACTTCAACTCAGCGATGGCATCAGCGCTGTCTTCCTTGATTTTGTCGTTGATGACGATATGACCTGCATAATCACCGTCGATGGCGACGTGAATAATCGTTCCGACGTGGTCGCAATCGCGCCATTTCGCGCCAATGGCATCCATCATCTTCGAGTTGCCCACACAAACCATCTTGCCCTCCACTTTGGCTCGGATCCCTTGACCTGCAATTTCCTCAACCTCAGAGATTTTGCAACCGTCTGTGGCCTCATCCGGGAAAGCGTCGCGCAAGGCAGCCCCAATAGGATGCGTGGAAAAATGCTCGACATGGGC
Source organism: uncultured Bacteroidia bacterium (assembly GCA_902769875.1). Classification (GTDB taxonomy): domain Bacteria; phylum Bacteroidota; class Bacteroidia; order Bacteroidales; family F082; genus Limimorpha. Next base: position 8,759 of record CACXQV010000049.1, on the reverse strand, counting down.
GGCGAGGTGCAACAGTTGGGAGTTGAGGCTTGAGAGTTGAGTATTTTGTGAATCAGCGATTTCGGTCTTACAATCTGATTGTCCGGCATGGATTGCCGTCACGGCAAACTGCCCATGAGTAAGCGTGCCGGTCTTGTCGAAAACCACCGTCCCGACCTTGGCCAACACATCCAAATAATTAGCGCCTTTCACCAAAATGCCTTTGCGCGATGCACCGCCGATGCCGCCAAAGAACGTGAGCGGCACGCTGATGACCAAGGCGCAGGGGCACGACACCACAAGGAACATCAAAGCGCGATAGAGCCAAGTGGCGAAAGTGTTGGTGAAGTCGCCCGAAAACAAAGGCGGCAGCAAAGCCAATGCAACGGCGGCAAAGACCACAATAGGCGTATAGATGCGGGCGAACTTCGTGATGAAAGTCTCGCTTTTCGACTTGTTTTCAGTGGCATTTTCCACCAAGTCGATGATTTTCGAGACTGTACTTTCACCGAAGCTCTTGGTTGTGCGCATCTTAATGACGCCCGACAGGTTGACGCAGCCCGAAATCACCTCGTCGCCCTCGGCCACCCCGCGCGGCAAGCTCTCACCCGTCAGGGCAACGGTGTTCAAGGCCGTATTGCCCTCGATGACGACACCATCCAACGGCACCTTCTCGCCGGGTTTGATGATGATGGTCTCCCCCACTTCAACAGTTTCGGGACTGACATTCTCAAACTTGCCATTGCGTTCCACACAAGCCATATCGGGGCGAATGTCCATCAAGTGAGCGATGCTCTCGCGGCTCTTGCCTTCGGCATAGCCCTCGAAAAGCTCACCGACTTGGAAAAACAGCATAACAAAGACCGCTTCGGGAAATTGCGTTTCGGCACCGGGCAGAAAACCGATGCAAAGTGCTCCAATAGTGGCGATTGACATGAGGAAATGCTCATTGAAAGCCTCGCCATGTGCCAAGCCCTCGGCGGCTTCCTTGAGCGTGTCGAAGCCGATGAGCAGGTAAGGAACCAGATAAACAAGCAGCAGTTGCCATGTGGGCAAGTTGCAACGCTTCTCGATGACGACGGCTGCAATGAGCAGCACTACCGTCGCGGCAATTTTGATGAGCCGCGATTTCGGGTTCTCTTCTTCGTGATGATGCCCGTGTTCGCAGCAGGCATCGTCGTGATGCTCGTGATGATGCTCGTGCTCGTGAGGGCAGCATTCTTGTTCATGATGATGATTGTGTGCCATATTCTTACAGTTTTCGATTGATTTCACGCTGCAAAAATGCGGCAAAAGTTTTGCAACCGAGTTGCAAAATGGTCCCGACAAAAAAAGCGTTGACCGTGAATGCAGCCAACGCTTTGGTTTTCAGCGAAACAAAACGATCATTCGCCTAACAGATGCTTGAACAAGAAATCGTCAATCTTGTTGAACAGGTGCATCCGGCATTCGCCAGAGCCGTATTCATAGCCGCCGTAGATGCCGTGGTTCTTGTTGGGATAAATCATCAAATCGAACTGCTTTCCGTTCGAAATCATGGCCTTGATGAGTTCCATGGCATTCTGGTAGTGGACGTTGTCGTCGCCGCTGCCGTGGCACAGGAGGTAGTTGCCCTTGATCATCGCCGTGTTGTGGACGGGCGAGTTGAGGTCGTAGCCATCGGGGTTTTCCTGCGGGGTGCGCATGAAACGCTCGGTGTAGACATTGTCGTAATAACGCCAGTTGGTCACGGGAGCCACCGAAACGGCCGTGCTGATGACATCCGCGCCCTTGGTGATGCCGTTGGCTGCCATAAAGCCGCCGTAGCTCCAACCATAAATGCCGATTCTGCTGCCATCAACGTAAGGCTGCTTGGCCATATACTTGGCAAGGGTGATCATATCCTCGGTCTCGTACTTGCCGAGTTGCAAGTATGTCATCTTCTTGAACACCTCGCCTTGCGCACCGCTGCCACGGTTGTTGATGGACACGCTGATGATGCCGTGTTGTGCCAACAGTTGCATCCACCAATAGTCGCTGTCAGCCCACGAGTTGTTCACGGTTTGGTGGCCGGGGCCGCCATAAACGTAAATCAGCACGGGATATTTATTGGCAGGATCGAAGTCGGGAGGCAGGATTTGCCAAGCGTCAACATCCACTTGTGTGCCATCGGGCAAAGTGAAGGCCGGGTCGCTGATTTTTAGGAGTTTCTTTTCGCCGAGGTTGAAGGTGTTCAGTTTCTCGGCAAACTCGTGGTTGTCTTCCAAGACACGGACCAACTTGCCCTTGTTGGTGTAGAGCTCAAACTGGCGCGGCTGGTTGATGGTGCTGTTTATATTAATAAGGTAGCTGAAATCGTTGCTGAAAGTGGCCAAATTGGTGCCTTCGCGACCAATCACCTCACGCATCTTTCCATTCAGGTTGACGGCATAGATTTGGCGGTCGACGGGAGTATTCTTGGCAGCTTGGAAATACACTTCCTTGCCATCGAAGCCATAAACCTTGGTCACGTCCCACTTGCCATCGGTGAGTTGCTTCACCAAAGTGCCGTCCAGTTTATAAAGGTAGATGTGGTTGTATCCGCTCTTTTCGGAAGTCATCAGGAAACGCTTGCCATCCTCAAGGAAGTGCCAGTCGTCGGTGATGTCGATGTAGTAGTCGTTGGTTTCGTCGTAAAAAACGCGGCTCTTGCCCGTGGTGGCATCGGCGGCCAAAATTTCAAGATGGTTTTGATGGCGGTTGAGGCGTTGGATGGCCAGGATGTTGGCATCCTTAGTCCACGCAATGCGCGGCAGGTAGATGTCGGTTTCATCGCCCGTATCCATTTTCACGGTTTTTCCCGTCGCGAGGTCATAAACGTAAATCCCGACGATGGAATTGTCCTCACCCGCCTTGGGATACTTGAAGCTGTACCAGTCGGGATAAAGCCCCTCAAACTCTTCCATCTGGAACTCGCGCACATTCGATTCGTCGAACTTCATATAGGCGATTTTCTTGCTGTCGGGCGACCAATAGAAGCCCTGCGAGAAGCTGAATTCTTCCTCATACACCCAGTCGGGCGCGCCATTGATGATATGGTTATAGAGGCCGTCGTGGGTGAACTGGCTCTCTTTTCCCGTTGCCAAGTCCTTGATGAACAAGTTGTTGTCGCGCATAAAGGCGACTTTGGTCGCATCGGGCGAGAAGGTGGCCAAACGCTGCTTGCCGTTCTCCGAAAGGGGCTGCAAGGTCTTGGTCGCGAAGTCATAGACATAATACATAGCGTGGAACGAGTGACGATAAATGCTTTCCATCTCGGTGAGGCACAACATTTTATCCTCATTTTGGCTCAATTCATAATTCTGGAGCCCGATGGGCAGCGAATCCGGATGCATAGTGAGGTCGGTGATGCCAAACAACGTCTTTTCCAACTTACCCGTCTTGTAGTTGTAGATGTTGAGTTGGCCTTTCTCGAAAGAGGCGTATGTTTTGCCGTCTTTCATCGAATTCATGCCGCGCACGCTCTTGGCATAGAAGGTTGGGCGCATGTAAAGGTCTTCCAACTCGAAATTTTTCTTCTCTTGGGCCGAAGCCGAAACTGCTCCAAAAACAAGGAACAAACTGATTAATAGGTATTTAATTCTCATAGCGATTAGATTTGTTGGCACAAAGGTAGAATTTTTTGGAAAAAAACGAAAAAAAACTTGTCAGTATCGGAAAAAGCCGTATTTTTGCAGCCGCAAACCGAGAGGTACAACGCAGACAAATGGGACGGTAGCTCAGTTGGTTTAGAGCGCATGCTTGACAGGCATGAGGTCACAAGTTCGATCCTTGTTCGCCCCACACGAAACGCCGACGGCGTTTTTTCTTTGAAAGGAGGGACGTTAGCCCAGTTGGTTTAGAGCGCTGCCTTCACACGGCAGAGGTCACTGGTTCGAGTCCAGTACGTCCCACAGAAACCTGCTGAGTTTCAGCGGGTTTTTGTTTTTTTTATCCCATCCAAAGAAACTTTTCCCTATTTTTACCGCCCAGAAACACGACTCATATCGTTTCAAACGAACATCCTCGACAAATAGAAAAAAGAATTGAAAAGCAAAAGCATCACCACATGGAAACAAGAAAACACATAGCATCCGAAAAACTACAATGCGGAACACACAACTGCGCCCAAGCCATCGTCAGCACCTACGCCGACATTATCGGCCTTGATGAAACAACGGCAAAGAATGTTGCCAATGCTTTCGGCGGAGGGATGGGCAACATGGAAGGAACCTGCGGCGCATTAGTCGGGGCAGGCATCGTATTGGGATTGGCCACCAAGGACAGAGCTAAGTCGAGGGCCGGAATGAGGCAAGTCATGATACGGTTCCAAGAGAGGAACGGCGCAACCCAATGCAAGTTGCTGAAAGGTGTTGGTACAAACATCGTGTTGCGCGAGTGTTCCGGCTGTGTAGCCGATGCTGCGGAATTACTGGAAGAGCAATTGGGCAAATAAAGCCGTCATTCATCAAATAAAAGCATCCAGAAGACTGTCTGCCAGACTTTCTCCTGCTTCAAGTCATTTCCCTAACTCCATAGGAAATAATTTCAAAAAAGAACGCCGTCCGAAACGGTGTTCCAATCCCATTTTTCCAATTCCAGTTCTTGTTTTTTCAAATGCCAGTTTTTTTTCTTTGCACATATCACACTAATTCCCTATCTTTGCCGTTCAAAACTAAACGAGCAAAATTATTTAATCAGATATGATGCAACACAATATCGTACCCCAAGATTTGGCAAAGAAAGTCTTTGCAGAAAGCGGCCTGCCGAGCATCGGAAGCGCTGGCATCCGCGAAATCAACAAATTGGCCTTTGACCTTGAGGCTGCCAGTGGCAAGAAGTTCATCCACATGGAGTTAGGCAATCCCGGACTGCCTGCGGCCCGTGTCGGCGTGGAAGCCCAAATCAAAGCCTTGGAAAACGGCGTTGCCGCCAATTATCCGCCCATCGACGGTGCCCCCGTGTTGAAGAAAGAGGCATCGCGCTTCATCAAGAACTTCCTCGACTTGGACGTCGACCCCGCCAATTGCGTCCCGACAGTGGGCTCGATGCAAGGCGCTTTCGCCTCGTTCATGATTGCCGGTCATTCTGACGCAAAGAAAAACACCATGCTCTTCATCGACCCCGGATTCCCCGTCCACAAGTTCCAAAACAAGGTTTTGGGCATCCCGATGGAGCATTTCGACATCTACGAGTACCGTGGCGAAAAACTGCGCGCCAAATTGGAGGAAGTGCTGAGCAAGGGCAACATCCACAGCCTGCTCTACTCCAACCCCAACAACCCGACATGGGTGTGCCTCACCGACGAAGAATTGCGCATCATCGGCGAACTGACCAACAAGTACAATGTCATCGTGATGGAAGACCTCGCCTACTTCGGAATGGACTTCCGCAAGGACTACAGCCATCCGGGCGTAGCCCCGTTCCAACCCACCGTAGGCAAATACACCGACTACTACATCCTGATGATTTCCAGCTCGAAAGCCTTCAGCTACGCCGGCGAGCGTTGCGCCATCCTCGGCATCAGCAACAAGTTGGCACAGCACCACTTCCCCGACCTGAAAGCCTTCTGCGGCCAGGAAGTCTTCCTGCGCGCCATCCTCTTCGGTGCCTTGCACCCACTGAGTTCGGGCACCTCACACTCAGCCCAACACGCTTTGGCCGCCGTGCTGAAAGCCGTCAACGATGGCACCTACAACTATCGCGAGGACGTGCTGGAATATGGTCGCAAGGCCGCTCTGATGAAGAAAGCCTTCACCGACAACGGCTTCTACATCACCTACGACGAGGACTGCGGTGAACCTATCGCCGACGGTTTCTACTTCACCTACTGCTATCCGGGCTTCACCGGTCCCGAACTTGTGGAAGAGATGATGTATTACGGCGTCTCCGGCATCTCGCTCGACACCTGCGGCAGCACCAAGCAAGGCGTGCGCGCCTGCACCTCTTTAATACAAAGGGAGCAGATTCCGGTTTTGGCGGAGAGATTGAAAGCGTTTGCCGAAGACCATCCGGTGAAGTAACATCGTCGCCGACTGCGTCCCCGCAGTCGGGAAACCAGAAAGTTCTTGTCTCTTTCAATCTGCGAGGACGCAGATTGCGACAATGGGGATGCCTGTTTAAGCGTCCTCATTTTTTTGTATTAGCCAAGAGGTTGAAGGCGTTTGCCCAAAACCATCCAGTGAAACAACACTGTCGCCGACTGCGTCCTCGCAGTCGGAAAACCAAGAAGTTATTGTCACTTTCAATCTGCGAGGACGCAGATTGCGACAATGAGGTCGACTGTTTTGGCATCCTCGTTTTTTTGTATCTTTGCCTTCCAAAAATCCATCCAAATGCAACAAGGGAACAAAACACAAGCGAGAAATGGTTTCATTTGCGGAAACGCAAATGCCAATAAGGGTAATGCAATTTGCGGGGACGCAAATTACGACAATGAAAAACCTACTTTCGAGGACACAAACGTGGACAATGATTTATATTTCGACGAAAACGATTTCGAAAACTTTGATTGGGGAACCCATCTCCCTCATTGGCATCAAAATGGCAAGTATGTTTTCGTCACTTTCCGTTTGCGCGATTCCATACCTCAAGAAAAGCTCCAACGACTTTACGAAGAGAAAGAGAATTGGCTAAAACATCATCCCCAACCTTGGGACGAAAAGACAACAAAAGAATACATAAACAAATTTGGGAAAGCCATAGACAAATGGATGGACAACAACTTTGGGGAGTGTCTGCTGAAGGAGACAAACAACAGAAAGGTAGTCGAAGATGCCCTATTCTTCTTTGATGGCAAACGTTACGATTTAATTGCCTTTGTCGTAATGCCCAATCATGTGCATTTGCTGATCAAACTAAAGGAAGGATATGGCTTGGTTGATATTATGAGGTCGATAAAAAGCTTTACGGCAAAGAAAATCAATGAGAACGAGAATAGAGTCGGTCCCGTTTGGCAGTCGGAATCGTATGACCGTCTGATAAGAGACCAAAAGCATTTCGAGATTGTCGTGCGGTATATCATAGCAAACAACAAGGATTTGGCTTGGGTGAAATCCTCCATTGTCGCCGACTGCGGGACGTAGTAGGAACATTAGAAGGGATTTACGACTTTCAATCTGCGAGGACGCAGATTGCGACAAAGTAATATTCGTCTTTCAATCTGCGGGAAGAAAGATTGCGACAAAGAAATAAACGTCTTTCAATCTGCGGGAAGAAAGATTGCGACAAAGAAATAAACGTCTTTCAATCTGCGGGAAGAAAGATTGCGACAAAGAAATGTACGACCTTCAATCTGCGAGAAGCAAGATTGCGACATTTTATTTATAATCTATCTAAATTAACCCGATTCGGCGAAATAAAACGAAAAGTCGCTTTTTGTTTGCCCAAAATTCCCTAATTTCGTGGCTCATTAAAAAACGAAACAACAAATTCTAAAATTTAATCAATATGGCAAAATTCAGAGGAGCCATCGTTGTTGACATCGAGCGTTGCAAAGGCTGTGGCGTGTGCATCACGGCCTGCCCCTGCGGTGTCATCGAATTGGCAAAAGAAGTAAACGGAAAAGGTTACAATTACGCATTCATGGCCAATCCCGAAGCGTGCATTGGCTGCGCCAGCTGCGGCATCACCTGCCCCGACGGCGTGATTAAAGTCTACAAGAAAGCCCTGTAATCCAACCAATTGTCTAACAAATCAAAAAATCTTACATAATGGGAGAATTAAAACTGATGAAGGGTAACGAGGCATTGGCCGAAGCCGCCATCCGCTGCGGTGCCGATGCTTATTTCGGATATCCTATCACCCCCCAGTCGGAAGTGATTGAGTATCTGTCGGAACAGAACCCTTACGAACGCACCGGAATGGTCGTTCTTCAAGCAGAAAGTGAATTGGCCGCCATCAACATGGTGTACGCCGCCGGTGCAGCCGGAAAGCGCGTGATGACCTCTTCCTCGAGCCCGGGCGTGTGCCTGAAGCAGGAAGGCTTGGCCTACATCGCCGGCGCCGAAGTGCCTTGCGTCTTTGCTGACGTGGTGCGCGGCGGCCCGGGTCTTGGCACCATCCAACCTTCGCAAGCCGACTATTTCCAGAACACCAAGGGCGGCGGCAACGGCGACTATCGCAACATCGTCCTCGCCCCAGCTTCAGTGCAGGAAATGGCTGATTTCGTGCCGCTTGGCTTCGAAATGGCCTTCAAGTATCGCATGGCAGTGTGCATCCTCTCCGACGGTGCCATCGGCCAGATGATGGAAAAGGTCGTGTTGCCTGAGCAAAAGCCCCGCATGACCGAAGAGGAAATCAAGGCCAAGTATCCTTGGGCTTTGACAGGCCGCAAGCGTGGCACGCAACACCGCGTCATCACCTCCTTGGACCTCGACTCGGCCCGCATGGAAGAGCACAACCGCGCCCTCCAGCGCAAATATGCCGAAGTGACCAAGAATGAAGTCCGCTACGAAATGATCGACTGCGACGATGCCGAATACGTGTTCGTCGCTTACGGCTCCAGCGCCCGTATCGCCCAGAAGTCGGTGCAACTCGGTCGCGCCGCCGGATTGAAGGTCGGTTTGCTCCGCCCCATCACCCTGTGGCCCTACCCCACCCAAGCCATCCGCAACCTCATCGACAAGGGTGTCAAGGGATTCCTTTCCGTGGAATTGAGCTGTGGTCAGATGATCGAAGACGTCCTGTTGGCTTGCAACGGTCGCGCCAAGGCCGAACACTTTGGCCGCGTCGGTGGCATCATCCACACCCCGGAAGAAGTTCTCGAAGCTATGAAGAAACAA
>CACXQV010000048.1 GCA_902769875.1 uncultured Bacteroidia bacterium | reverse complement strand
GAAGCCTAAGGAAAAGGCTCTTCAAGGCCTCCCTCGACCCCAATTATCTCATCGAAATCCTCGCAAATTATCGCATTTGATGCGGTTGCCCTGAAAACTTTCTTGATAATTTTGAAGTTACGAATTATTTTTGTTATTTCGTGGCTTCAAATCAATGGGTTATGGGAACACAACAAAACAAGAAACGGAAACGCCGCAGCTACAAGTATCACGCCATCACCTTCAAGTTGTCGGCAGGGCAGTATCGTTCTTTACGTCGTTATTGCAAGGCGCGGAAAACGACCCCCATCAAGTTGATCAAGAGGAACATAGAGCGTTTCATCACGGCCTACGAATATGAAGTGCCGCAGGAAATGTTTTTGACCGAGAACCAGTTGACTCTGTTCGAGGAATCCATGTAGTGGCGCACTGCATGTGTTCGCAACCCTTTCGTCATTTCTGGTTGAACGGAATCCTGTTCTGGATTGAGCGTCCCAAAGTGACCTCATCGACGAATTCCAGTGCGTCGCCCACGGCGATGCCTTTCGAAATCACCGAGATTTTCCCTCCGAAATCCTTGAGTTGGCGGAAAATGTAGAAATTGGTGGTGTCGCCTTCGATGGTGGCCGGCAGCGCCAAAATGATTTCCTTAATGTCTTCTTTTTGTGTGCGTTGCACCAATTGCGCGATTTTCAAGTCGTTGGGCGAGATGCCTTCTATCGGGCTGATGACGCCGCCAAGGACGTGATAGAGCCCGTTGTAGGAAGCCGTCCGTTCTATGGCCAAAACGTCACGCATGTCGGCCACCACGCAAAGTGTGTTCTCGTCGCGGCGCGGGTTGCCGCAAATGGAGCAGACTTTGGTGTCGCTGATGTTGTAGCAACGCTCGCAAAGCATAATGTTGTGCTTCATTTTCAGCAGCGAGTCAGCGAGTTGTTCGGTTTCCATCCGGTCCTCGTTGAGCAAATGCAAAGCCAGCCGAAGCGCGGTCTTTTTGCCGATGCCCGGCAACTTCGAAAGCGACTCGACGGCGTTTTCCAGCAATATGGATGAAAATTCTGCCATACAATAATTGGCGCAAAAATAAGTTATTTCCTTAAATTTGCATCGTCAAAATCGAAGAAATGATGAAAAGACTTGCCTTAATCATTGTTGCTGTGTTGTTTGCCGTTTCGGCGGCTGTTGCGCAAAACTTCAACCAAACCGATGCCAAAGGCCGCCGGCAGGGGGCTTGGCGCGATTTCTATCCCAACGGCCAACTGCGCTATGAGGGTCAATTCAAGAACGACAAATGCAAGGGCACGTTCAAGTATTATGACGAATTGGGCAACCTGAAGGCCACCAACGAGTTCGACAAGTCGGGCGAGAAGGCCTTGAACAAGACCTACGCCGAGAATGGCCGTTTGATTGCCACGGGATATTACGTCGGCCAGAAAAAAGAGGGTGAATGGAAGTATTTCGACGCGAAATCGGGGCAGCTGCGCTTGGTCGAGGACAACAAAAACGGTAAGGTTCACGGCTGGTCAAGGCTCTACAATCCCAACAACGGTACACTCGCTGAAGAAACCCAATTTGTTGAGGGTCAGCCGGAAGGGAAATGCCGTAAGTATTCCGACGCGGGTGTGCTCATCATAGAATGCCACTACCATGGCGGCTTGCTCGATGGGGCAACCAAGACCTATTATCCCAGCACGGCCTTGAAGGAAGAAGGGCAGTATGCGAAAGGGGTGAAAACAGGCTTGTGGAAAACCTATAACGAAGACGGCGACATCATTGCCGAGGACACTTTCGGAGGTCCTGAAAACGATTGACGATCAGTTGCATCTCTTTAGATAATCATCCAGATTGGGCCGGCCATATTGCGCCGCCAACTTGTAGTATTCGCAAGCCTTGTCCTCGTCGTTCATCATGATGTAGGTCCTGCCCAAGTTGAAATAGGCATCGGCATAGTCGGGCTTGAGTTCGATGGCTTTCTCGAAATCTGCGATGGCTTCCTTGTATTTTTTCGCGTTCACCTTGGCGCAGCCGCGATAATAGTAGGCTTCGCAGTTGTGTTTGTCGTAGCGAATGGCCTTGGAAAGCGTTTCCTCGGCTTCTTCAAATTTGCTGTATCGGAGCAGCAATTTGGCGCCTTCTTCGGTGTAAACTCTTGACTTGTTGGGGTTTTCGCAGGCAGCCAAAGCCAAAAGAAACCCTATCGACAGTATCAAACGTAGTCTTTTCATCGGTTCAAATTTTTGCAAAAATACGCTTTTTTCTTGATTCAAAGACCTTGGCCTCACGAAACATAGGCCGTTGCGTGGACGATGCGCTTGACCTCCGAGATGATTTCCTCGAGTTTTTCCTTGCTTTTGGCTTCGCAAAGGAAACGGAGGTAAGGTTCTGTGTTAGAGGGGCGCACATTGAGCCACCAGTCGGGATAGTCGAGGCGGTAGCCGTCAAAATCCATGAAAGAGACGGGGCGTTCCGCTTTCGCGAAATGGTCGCGGATGGCATCCATCGCTTCCTGTTTTCCGTCGATTTTGAAGTTGATTTCTCCGGAGTTGTGATAATGGGAAATTTCGTCGATGGTTTGGCTCAGCGTCTTTCCTTCTTTTTTGCGCTCTGCAAGTAGGCGCAGCACGATGGAAGCGGCCAAAAGTGCGGAGTCGGAGTAGTAGAAGTCGCGGAAATAGTAATGTCCTGCCAGTTCTCCGCCATAGCAACCATCCAACTCCCTGAGTTTCAATGCGGCGTAGGCACGCCCCACGCGCCAAGTCTCCACCTTTGCACCATAGCGGTCCAAGTATTCCTGAATGGCTCGCGAGCTTCGGATGTCCTGAAGCACAATGCCTTTTTGGTGTTGTTCGCCGATGAAAAAGTCGCCCAACAAGGCGATGATGAGGTCGGGTGAGATGAAGCGTCCCTTCTCGTCGATGAAAGTGATGCGGTCGGCATCGCCGTCAAATAAGAGCCCGATGTCGCATTTTTCTTTCAGCACCAAGGCCTTGATTTGCTCCTGAGCGGTGGCTTCCAATGGGTTGGGCTCGTGGTTAGGGAAATTGCCGTCCAAAGTGTCGTTGATGTAATGCGCCTTGCCGACCAACTCGTGTACAAAGAGTGAGGCCATGCCATTGCTGCAATCCACGGCGATGTTGAGGTTGCCCGAGTCGCCGACAAACTGTTTCTGGAAAGCCAAATAGTCGGAATAGACATTCTTTTCGTTGATGCTGCCTTTCTTTTCTTGTGCGGGCGTGGGCTTGTCGCTTTCCACCAAGGCTTCAAGGCGGTTCAGGCCCGTGTCGTAGCCCACTGGCAGGGCGTTTGCGGCTGAGATTTTCATCCCGTTATGGTTTTTCGGGTTGTGCGAGGCCGTGATTTGCACCGAGGCCCCATAGCCGTATTTGGCAGTCGCCCAATAGACTAACGGCGTGGTTGACAGCCCTATGGCGTCCACGTTCTTGCCACGGTCGGTGAGGCCACGGGTAAAGGCCTCAAACATGGTGTCGGACGAAAGGCGCATGTCGCGCCCAACAAGGTAGGTGTCGGTGTCCAAAACATCGGGAAGGAAGTAGCCGATGCGGTAGGCGATGTTGGCGTTGAGGTCGGTGCCCCATTCGCCACGGATGTCGTATGCTTTGAATGCTTTCATATCTTGTTAGTTGTTTAGTTTGTGCAGGGACTCACGTCGCCTGCTTATTGGTCTGCCGTCCCTACGGGACTTGTGTTGTTTGTGCAGGGACTCACGTCGCCTGCTTATTGGTCTGCCGTCCCTATGGGACTGGCCTTTTGGGGTGCTGCCCCAAGCTGCGCATCGTTTGTATTGATGCTACCTTATCCCTCGTTGGTTCAGCGCTTGTTGGTATTTGGCGGCGTTGCGGTTGTGCTCGCCGAGGGTTTTGGCAAAGTTGTGGTAGCCCGAAAAGTCTTCCTTGGCGCAGAAGAAGAAATAATGGTGGTCTTCGGCGTTGAGCACGGCTTTCACAGATGCTATGGAAGGGATGCAGATGGGGCCGGGAGGCAGTCCGGGATATTGGTAGGTGTTGTAGGGCGAATCGATTTCCTTGTGGCGGTCGAGCACCCGTTTGATGGTGTAGTCGTTCCAAGCGAAGATGAGCGTTGGGTCGGCCTGAAGCAACCAGTTGTTTTTCAGTCGGTTGAGATAAACCCCAGCCACTCGGGGCATTTCGTCGCTCATGTTGGTTTCCTTGTTGACGATGGAGGCCAAAATGCTCACTTGTATCGGCGTCAGGCCTTTGGATTGGGCTTGTTGCTTGCGTTCTTCGTTCCAGAACTTGTTGTATTCCTGAAACATACGGTTGACAAAACATTCGGCATCGGTGTTCCAATAAAACTCGTAGGTGTCGGGCAAAAAGAGTGCCGGGATGGTATTGTCGTTGAAGCCCAATTGGTTGATGTATTGCTGATTGTGAAGCAGATTGGAGAGCGAAGCGGAATCGGCTTCGATTTGCGTCGCAATGCGGCCTGCCAATTGGTTCACATCGCGGATGTTGTTGAATGTGACCTTCACGGGCGTTTGCAGTCCGCCGCGTAGCATGTTGACTAACTGGTTGTTGCTCAATCCGTTTATTATCAAATAACGCCCCGGGCGGATGTTGTCGGGATAGGCTTTCTTTTTGGCTACCCAGTCGAAGCTCTTCGGGCTGATGAGGATGTCGGCTTCTGCCAAAGCGGCTTGCACATCGTCATAGTTGCTGCCCGTGTGGATATAGATGACGGCTTCTTTTCCGTCGGGCGTGGCCACGTTGGGCGACATCACCGTGCGGAACAGCCAATAGCCGAAAGCCATCCCGAAAACCAATAGGATTGCGATGACGAGCCAGACCGTCAATCTGGCTTTGTTCTTCTTGTGCTTGCGATTATTGCCCTTTTTCTCCTTGGGCAGTTTGGTTTCAATCTTGACCATAAGTCTCTTTTTTTCGGGCTACAAAGTTACGGTTTTTTTTTGTTTCTTCATGAAAGGGATTTCTTGCTTTGGATTTTGAAAATGTTGTACTTTTGCATCTGAATCATCTTGTCGGACACAAAACAAGCGTTAATATGAAAAAAATGTTAGTAATGGCCGCCGTGCTCAGTCTTTTGTGGGTTGTGGTGCAAGCGCAGGACAACACGCATCAGAGCATCAATAGTGTTTTGGAGCAAAGTGCAGGCAAGGAGATGAACCTGTCGTATCATATACCAGAGGAGAAAGCGGTGCCGGCAATCTTTGTTTCGGGGAATGTGGCGTATAAACTGAAAACAGTCGTTCACCATGTGAACGAATCGAAGCAAGATATTTTTGCCGAGAATCTCGACAATATCTATCCTGGCGCTGTCGTTTACGCCGACCAAGACTTGGCTAACGGCAATCCCACTCTGGTGGGTCTCGACTATGGAACGGTGACCATTAGGGTGGATTTCAGCACGGGAAAGGGCAAGTCGGCGTCCGTCAGCGGTGTGAAGAACAGTGCCGACGCCATCCAATCGGCCCTCTACAGCATATTGCAGTCGTCGGATTATAAGCCTCCGGTGGGATTGAACTATAAGAAGACGTATGTGTCAAGCGTGACTGAAATGGCGATGAACCTTGGCGTGAGTGTGAGTTTCTTGGAAATGAAAGCCAACGTGCAGACCTCTGTCACCAATAACCAGTCGTCTATTACCGAAGTGGAGGACTATTCGCAGCAGTATTATACGGCTTCCATCACATGGGAGGTGGACAAGTCGAAGTATTTCGGGGCTAATGTAACCGGACAAGATGTGCTGGAGAAGATGAACAAGGCCCCCATGGCCATTATCACCTCAGTGACATACGGTCGCCGTGCCTACTGCTTCGAGGATTACGCTTCGTCAGCGTTCACCTCCCTCGATAACGATACGTTGAGCATATTCGGACAGACGGCCATTTCGGCACAGAGTATTGCGGAAAATTCCAAAGTAAACAAAAAATGGATGTGGGTCAGCGGGAGCGATCCGGTTTCATCCGCCATGATGCTCAACGGCAGCGATATTGATACTGCCATGTCGAAATCGCTCAGTATCGATGCTGTAACCAACGCAGGGACACCACTTTACTATACGGTACGTTACTTGGATTCGGGCAAGACGGCCAAGGTGACGACCACGGGGAGATACACGACGGTGGAGTATATGCCTATGCCACACATGGTGACTTGTACTTTCCGCAACAATGCAAAGCATTTCTTGGGTGCAAAACTCAAGATGCGGATTGACTATAATGTGGTGGAGTTTGAACAGGCGGATGAAAACAGTGAATTTGTCGAAGTTGAGGTGCCTAAGGATAGTTGTGCCATGGACGGATACCTTCGCTGCATTGAGCATGAGATCAGTTTTAAAGGCTCGAAGACCTTTCCGCTGAACCTTGATAAGGGGCAATACCTTTCCGGTCCTATACGGATGCAGGTACAGTGCAGGAAATTCTTCTGGGGCAGATGGCGCGATGATGTGGTTGGGTATATATATCCGGATAACGGTGAGATTGGCATTGATATCAGCGGTCATGTCGGTCTTAGTGGCAAGACTACCTATGTTGACGAAAAGTCGAAGACCCAGTTGTTGACGTATTAAGAAGCACTTATTATATTTTGAAGCTTCAATTTTAATTGGACGGTTTTTCATAGAATCCAAAACTTGTAGTATATTTGCAGCCTGAAATAAGATTACAAATGAATAGGAAACCTCAGCCATACCCATCTGATGAAGAGTTTGGCAATTGCTCTATCTTTAAAGAGTCTGCATCTGCCTTGGTGGAACGGGAATATTTTGTCCTTCCTGATGATGTGGACTACGCCAGTATCGTGGAAGGCATTCTGCAAGTGACATCAGATATTGAGGAGGAGATTGCTGCCGCAGATTGCGGTAAGACGGTTTCGATGGATGCGTTCAAAACCATGTTTGCACGATGGCTCGAGTGATAGAATTCAGTGTCCGCTCATTCCAGTGCAAGTCGTTGAAGGTTTATCGGAAAAGTAGTTTGTAATTGGCAGTTTGAAAACTTGTAGTTTTGTTTATAGTTTGGCCAAATACCTAAAATTGCAAATAACCTTCCTGTAAGAAATCTGTGATTAATACTATTCATTGACTTCCGGCATCCTCCTTATTATTGGCATACTGTCATTTGTTGCTCTCCCTGTCTCTTCGATTAGTTGATTAATCCATTTGTGGTGTTCTTCTTTGAACGGATTAGCATGTTTCCATCTGAAAACCATGATTCTCAAGAAACTACCATAGATGACAAGATTATTTTCTTTCTCAATCAATTCATAATATGGAATCAACGCCTTTGTTACACGGGAAATCATGCTAGCGTTAGCACTCCATGCTATCTTTTCATCAAAAAAACCTTCCCAACATCCGATGGCAAACTGATTAAAACCAATATAAAGATCATTTAGCTGTTTCCTATATGGATGATTTTCTTTTATTATTTTTTCTAGACTATCGCATGAAATCATACTAATACTATCATTATCAATATCGTAATACTTTATGATTTCCAGCAAAGATTCATCTGTATTATTTACTAATTCATGTAAGGACTGCAAATATGCTATTGTATTGGCTTTTTTCTGTTGTTCGCAGTTTGAGTTGTATTGTTCTATGCTTTTTTCAAACTGATCTATATTTAATTCATATTGCTTTTTTACGTTTATAAATTCCTCAATTGCCACAAATACTAAAATCAATGTCAAGATGTGTCCAATGCCATACACAATGAGATTTGACTTCTCATACCTTGATAAAGAATTACTGATAGTTTTCTTATTTGGTGTATTTTCACTTTTTTTCTTTTTATTATTTTGATTCATTGATAGTTAAATGTTTATTCAAACTTATTAGTCAACCATAAAATAGGGCATCCGCCGCCAAAACAATCACTTATGCTATTACAATCATTGCATCTACTCATAGGATACCTTCTGTAACTATCGACTTTTGCATTTGTTTCTTGTAAAAACGTGGACAAATTGTCTATGTTGTCTATATTACCCATAGTAAGATCGGGTAAATGTAGGCACAACAATATGTTTCCACAGGGGTCAAATGTAATTTCATCCTTATTAAAACGACAACCATAATTGATGTTTATTCGTTTTTTATCAATCAATTCTTGAAATTTTGCAGTAGTTATACATTTGGGCATATATGGAGCTACTTCTATGTGAACTCCACCCGAGTAGTTGTTTACGGTTTCGTATATACACTCGCAAAACTCGTTTACAGAAACGAACTCATTACACTCTACTTTTGCGCCAATAGGTATCATGCAATAATGAAAGAGCACGTTTTTTATATCGTTTTCTTCCAGAATAGACAGTATCCTCAAAATATCATTCTGATTTGATTGGCATACGGTTGTTTGAGCATTCACTTCAAATCCGTGTTTATGGTAAGCATTAATATTTGATATTAAAGCATCAAAACTGCCTGGTTTTCGTGTCAATTTATCATGTATTTCTTTTTTCGAACCATGGATTGACACGTTGACAATAAAATTTGTTTGATGGTTTTTCAAGACATCAAAAAAAACTTTATGGATATGACTCCCGTTACTTACCATGACAACACGACTGATTCCGGTCTCAATTGCTTTAATAACAAAATGTGGCAATAGCGGATGAAGAGTTGGTTCGCCACCAATCAGTAGCAGATTATGGCAATCATTCTTTACCAACTTAATCAAAATGTTGTCAAATGTTTTTTCTGATATTTGATGCGAAGCATCCAATCTGGACTTATTGTAACACCAAACACATGACTGATTGCAATATGTATTCAGCTCTATTGTTGCAAACCTTATCATTTTTTCCAAGTTAAGCAGCCTACATCACCTCCACACAATTCGCAAATAGGGGAATCGTCGGAATCAACAGTCCATAAAAGAGCGTTTGAATCAAACATTGGACCGTTAAAACGACTGCTGTTGTTGAATAAATCTTCAAGTGACATTACTGAAATGATTGAAGATGCTCCTGCCATTGGTTTTAAATGAATGTTGTTCATGATAGTGTTTTTTTTGAGTATTATACATTAAGTTGTTAATGTCGTCTTTTCAAATTGCAAAATTAGATATATTTTGGTTTCAATGCAAATAAAGATGAGAAAAAAATTATGCTATTATTTGGTAAATATCAAAAACAGGGGAAGGCTTTTATTCATATATACTTGTAATTTGCTGATATTCCAAAACATCCAAATACCCCTCCGCTGTCTTGATCCAATCCTTTCTGCGCCCGCAAAGCACAAAGCCTTGTCCTTCAAACAGTTTTTGGCTGGCGATGTTTGTCGCGTCCACGGAGCAATGCACTTGATGGAGCAGCAAGTCACGGAAAAGATACTCAATGCACAACTCCAATGCGGCTTTGGCGTAACCCTGTTGGCGAAAGTCCTTGTCGATAAGGATGCCAAGGCCGGCCCGTTGGTTGAAAGCGTCGTAGTCGAAGATGTCCAAACAGCCGATGGATTGCCCGGTTTCGGTCAGGTCAATCATCAGGCGGAGCTGCTTTTGGCTGACCAAGTCGTTGTTGTCCAACATGAACTGCTCAATCTGGAAGCGCGAATAGGGGGTATGAGTGCCGCTGACACGCCACACTGCCCGGTCGTTCTCCCAACCGTAAATCACCCCGGCATCCTCCGGCTCAGCCCTACGGAGTGTTATCGTTTCGTCTTTGATGAACATTTTCTTCAAAAAATGAATAATATAATACGCTTTGCGGACGGGTTGGCACATAATTTGTAAGGCATCCCCCGCTGAAATTTTCGACAAAAATACGCTTTTCAGTGCAATAAAGGCGGAAAAAAAGCATTAATGAGACTATAAAGAACTAAATGAAACCCATAAAACTGAGAAAAATGAGAAAAGTGAGTGTGATTTGGATGCTGGCCGGATTGATGATGGTGGCATCTTGCGGTAATGTTACCCAACAAAAGAACGAGAGCGAAACAACTGCACAAGCTGAGCAAGAACCCGCCTCGATTATCGAGCAGGCACAGCAAACCAAAGTGCAAAAGGTGGCATTTGTGCCCACCGAAAGCACCCCTGACTTCGTTGACGCCGCCGAGCGCAGCGTCGATGCTGTCGTCCATATCATGACGAAAGTGGTGAGGCAAAGCACCACATACAACGACTTTTTCGGCGCTTTGCTCGGCCAGCTTTACGGCTATCCGGGACAGACGCGCAACAACACGATGGTGGCCTACGGATCGGGTGTGGTGCTGACCCCCGACGGCTATATCGTCACCAACAACCACGTCGTGGAAGGCGCCGATGAGGTGGAGGTTACCTTTAATAACAAGGTGAAAAAAACCGCTACCATCATCGGAACTGACCGAACCACCGATTTGGCTCTTATCAAAGTGGAAGCCGATGATTTGCAGTATCTTACCTTCGGCGACTCCGACAATGTCCGCATCGGCGAATGGGTGTTGGCCGTGGGTAACCCCTTCAACCTGACTTCGACCGTTACGGCGGGTATCGTGAGTGCCAAGGCCCGCAACCTCAGCATTTTAGGTGAAGGAACCTCTGTTGAGTCTTTCATCCAGACCGATGCCGCCGTCAATCCGGGCAACAGTGGAGGCGCTTTGGTGAACACCAAGGGCGAATTGGTTGGCATTAATGCTGCAATTGCTTCGCATACAGGTTCTTACGAGGGTTATTCCTTCGCCATCCCGTCGAACATCGTGCGTAAAGTGGTTGATGACCTGTTGCTTTACGGGACCACACAGCGCGGCTATCTCGGAGTGCAGATTGCCGAACTCACTCAAGAACTTGCCGAGAAGGAAGGCTTGGAAAACATTGAAGGTGTGTATGTTGCAGAAGTGACCGAAGGCGGTGCTGCCAAAATGGCAGGCGTGAAGGCTGGCGATGTGATCACTTCCATTGCGGGCAAAAAGGTGAACACCACCACGCAGCTCAAGGAAACCGTCGGGCAATACCGTCCGGGTGACAGGGTGGATGTGGAAGTGAACCGTCACGGCAACCACCACCACTATGAGTTGACCTTGCTCAACGAAGCCGGCAATGTGGACGTGGTCAGAAACGGCGACAGCTTCTTCTGCTCCGACCTTGGCCTGATGCTGCAACCCATCAACCAGAACGACATGAGCCGCCTGAACATCAAGAACGGCTTGAAGATTGTGGAAATCCGCCAAGGCCGTTTCATGGGTTCGGGCGTTCCCGAAGGTTTCGTCATCACCAAGGTCAATGGCAGCCCGGTGAACAACAAAACCGACTTGGACGATGCCCTGAAGAACAACCGCTCGCGCCGTACAACCATTGATGGCGTCAGCCCCAATGGTATGGTGATGAACTTCTACTACTACTAAAAAGCGAAAAAAAATCGCTTTTTTACTGAAAAACCGAAATTTCGGTACGATTATTGTAAGTAAATTACTTTTGGAATTGAGGGAAGTCAGTGATGCCTCGGCTTCTCTCAACTCCAAAGATTATGTAAAAAACATAAAGAGGAGATTGGTATGATGAGAGAGAATGTTAAAGAAAGCAATGTAAAACAATAAAAAGATTTGAAGAAATGAGACAACTGAAAATTTCAAAACAGATCACCAACCGCAATGCCGGCACGTTGGACAAGTATCTCGCCGACATCGCGAAGGAGAGCCTGCTCACCACGGAGGAAGAGGTGGAGCTGGCACAGCGCATCAAGGCCGGCGACCAGGCCGCGCTTGACAAATTGGTCAGGGCCAACCTGCGATTCGTCGTTTCGGTAGCCAAGCAATACCAAAACCAAGGCTTGAGCCTTCAAGACCTGATCAACGAAGGCAACCTCGGATTGGTGAAAGCCGCACAGCGTTTCGACGAAACCCGTGGCTTCAAGTTCATCTCGTATGCGGTGTGGTGGATTCGCCAGAGCATCTTGCAGGCCGTTGCCGAGCAGGCACGCATCATTCGTCTGCCCATGAATCAGGTGGGCGCTTTGGCCAAGGTTAAGAAAACCGTTTCGCTGCTCGAGCAGAAATTGGAGCGCAAACCCACGCTGAAGGAGATTGCCGATGAGTTGGATTTGTCGGAAGACAAAGTCGACCAGCTGCTGGCCATCAACTCGCGTACCGTTTCCACCGATGCACCCTTGGACGAAGAGGACGATACCAATTTTTTGGACGTATTCGTTCAGGACGACCAAGTGCAAACCGACGCCGCAGTGGAGCGGGAATCGACGAGCCGCGCCATTCGCAAGTCGTTGGATATGCTCAACGAGAAGGAACGCACCATCCTCAGCATGTATTTCGGTTTGGGCACCACGCGCGAATTCACCTTGGAGGAAATCGCGATGAAGCTCGGCATTTCGCGTGAACGCACGAGGCAACTCCGCGACCGCGCCCTGAAACGCCTGAAGAGCGAACCCGACTCGCCGCTCTATCAGATGTATATGAATCAGTGAAAAAACCGGGATTCCGGCAACGGAATCCCATTTTTTTTCTATTTTTGCACGCACTCTAATACACATAAACCATGAAATACCAACTTATTCAATTGCCCTACGAGGCAAATGCATTGGAACCCGTCATCAGCAAGGAGACTTTGGGATTCCACCACGGAAAACACTTGCAGGCCTACGTCAACAACCTGAATGCCGCCATCGAAGGCACGAAGTACGAAGAGATGCCTTTGGAAGAAATCGTCAAGACCGCCGATGGTGGTGTGTTCAACAATGCCGGCCAAATCCTGAACCACAATCTGTATTTCACACAGTTCCGTGCGCCGAAAGCCGACAACAAGCCCACTGGCGTTATCGCGCAATGGATTGACCAACAGTTTGGTTCGTTTGAGGCTTTCAAGGAAGAGTTCGCCAAGAAAGGCACCACCTTGTTCGGCTCAGGTTGGGTTTGGCTTTCGGCTGATGCCAACGGAAAACTCGTCATCACTCAGGAAACCAATGCGGGCAACCCCGTTCAACGCGGATTGAGGCCTTTGCTTACCTTCGACATGTGGGAGCACGCCTATTACCTTGACTATCAGAACCGTCGTCCCGACCACTTGGCCGCCTTGTGGCAGATTGTGGATTGGGATGTGGTCAATGCACGGCTTTGACGATGCGATGGAGGCTTCTGCTGTCACCATAATCCACTTGGAGCAGATAGACGCCTGCGCTTAAATCGCTGAGATCGAGTTCGATTTGCTTTCCAAAAGCAGGTAGCTCTTTTACCAAACGGCCATAAACGTCATGAATCCCGATGTTTTTGGCCGTTTTTTCTGTTGCAATGTTCAGCGTTGCGTTGAAGGGATTGGGATAGACCTTGCACCATTGGGCGTTTTCTCCCAATCCGTTGGTGTTCCCGATGCTGACTTCCTGAATGTTGCCGCCAATCATGGGGTAGTTGGTCGAAACTACTCGAATGCGGTAGTGCTCGCCAGAAGGAACATCGGGGATTTGCACCGTGATGATGCCGCTCGCGTTGGTGGTCGTTCTGCCTAACTCCGTAGGACTGTTGAAGTTGCCGTTGGCGTCGGAAAGCTGCACAATGACATCGTTTGGAGCGCCGTTAAGGTTTTCCGGCGACATGGTTCCGGTGAGCGAGAATGAGAAGGTGACCCATTCATTGGCTTCAAAATGATTGTCCGACAGCTGCCCAAGGGCAAGTGTGGGGTTGTAAACCAGCAATATGTCGTCGACGAACAAATCGTCGTTGGTGCTGCCTGTGCCAGGATTTTCGTTGGTGGTGATGGTGAACAGCAGGTAGCGCACATCGGTGCAAGGGCCATTGTTGACGAATGGTATGCTCAGTCGGCGCCAAGTGCAGGTGCCGCCGGCAGTTGAAGTGCGGGTAAACGACTCAACCGCCGAGGCCACATGCATATCGGCTGGTTCTTCGGTTTCGTCGGCAATGAGTTTGTAGTCGGCGTCGCCGTGTACCACAGCCTTGGCTTGGGCGCGGTCGGTGGCGCTTTGGCAGCGGAAACAAACCCAGACCGATATGGAGTCGGGGAGCTGGCTGATGGGCGAACTGAAGGCACTGTTTGAACGCTGTGTGTAGTTGTAATTGCCTGAGCCAGTTGCCGACATGCTTCCGGCGTTCATGCGCCCGTTGGTGAGGTTGCCATTGGCGGTGATGCCCAACACGCTGGTGGGGAAAACTCTCACGCTTTTGCTGCCCGCCGAGCCCGGTCGCGTTTGGTTCGATGTCTCGATTTGGCTCGAAACGAATCCCGAAAAAGTTCCTGTGGCGGTGCCGCCCGAGTGCCAATGCACGGGCTCACTCACTGCGGCTTCGTTGCGGGTGGTCCATTCCTCGAAGCCTCGGTTTTCGAGTTGAGGGCCGTATTGTGCAAAAAGGTTTGACGATAACAAACTGAAAACAAGAATGATGGCTGAATTCCTGAAGATGTGGTCCATAATTTGAAAATTTGATTTTTAGACCAACAAAAATAGGAAAAAGATGGTCTCGTTTGGTATCGAAAGCCTCTTTTCTGTATTTTTGCGCTATCAAAACTGAAAGCTATGCTGAAATTCAAATGTCCGCTGTTGGTAGTCACCGACATGGAAAAGGCAATCACTTTTTATGAAGAGGTGATAGGCGACCGCGTTGTGATGAACTTTGGGGAGAACGTCCAATTTGAAGGCGGTTTCGCGTTGCAAGAAATCAATAAATGGAAGTCGATGATCCATACGAATCACGTCCGTAGGAAGTCGAACGACGCCGAGCTCTATTTCGAGGAGAAGGATTTTGACAGATTCATCGAATACCTCAAGGAATTCCCTGAAATCCAATATGTCCATGGCGTAGAGGAAGCCCCATGGGGACAGCGCATCGTCCGCTTTTATGACCCCGATTTCCATATCATCGAAGTCGGCGAGCCTATGGATGCCGTCATCAAGAGATTGTTCGAATCGGGAATGACGGTGGAACAGGTCTCGGAGAAGTCGCAATATCCCATCGAATACGTCAAACGGTTCGCGAAATGAACTACGTCTCGGTAGATTCCATCTCGAAAAGTTTCGGCATCAAGACGCTTTTCTCTGACGTCACTTTCGGCATCGAGAAGGGCGACAAGACGGCTCTGATTGCCACCAACGGCTCAGGCAAGTCGACCATGCTGAAAATCCTTGTTGGACAGGAATCCCCTGACTCAGGGACAATTACGTTTGCCAACGACATCAAGGTGGGTTATTTGGAGCAACTGCCGGTGTATCCTGAAGGGACGCGGATTTCGGATTTGTTGGCCGATTTGACCGACGAGCAACACCTGAAGGCGCGGCAATATCTCACCCGTTTTGCCTTGAACAATTTGGACCAAGGTGTCGACGAGCTTTCGGGCGGGCAAGTGAAGCGTTTGGCCTTGGCCTTGGTGCTGCTTCATGAGCCTGATTTCCTGATTCTTGACGAGCCTACCAACCATTTGGATGTGGAGATGGTGGAATGGTTGGAGAAATTCCTCACCCAATCCAACATGACCCTGCTGATGGTGACTCACGACCGCTATTTCCTTGATAGAGTGTGCAATAAGATTTTTGAGCTTTACCAAGGCGTGATGTACACCCACAATGGCAATTTCGACTATTATGTGCAGAAAAGCCGCGAGCGCGAGGAAGTGAAACGTGCCACAGCCGAGCGCAACAGCCAGCTGCTGAAGTACGAGTTGGAATGGATGCGCAGCACGCCTCAAGCCCGCACAGGCAAGTCGAAGAGCCGCATCGATGCGTTCTACGACCTGAAGGAACGCTCCAAATACGTCCAAGAGGACAACCGCCTTGAGTTTGGCTTGCAGATGCAGCGTTTGGGCGGCAAAATCTTGGAAATGAGCAATGTTTCGAAATCGTATGGCGAGCTTTCCGTTTTGCGCGACTTCGACTATGTATTCAAGCGCGGCGAGCGCATCGGCCTCATCGGGAAAAACGGGGTGGGGAAGTCAACCTTCCTGAACTTGATTACTGGAGCCGTCCAGCCCGACAGAGGAAGGATAAAGACTGGTGAAACAGTCACTTACGGCTATTATCGTCAGGAAGGCATCCAGTTCGACGAGAGCAAGACCGTGTTGAGCACCGTGCGCGACATCGCCGAGGTGATGACCTACGGCAAGGACAAGGTCTATACCGCCGACCAGCTTCTGGCGCATTTCAATTTTCCCTACAAGATGCACCGTCAGCCCGTGGCCTTGTTAAGCGGAGGCGAAAAACGTCGGCTTTATCTTTTGACCATCTTGGTGCAGAATCCCAACTTCCTCATCTTGGACGAGCCCACCAACGACTTGGACCTCTTGACTTTACAAAAGCTGGAAGACTTTCTGCAAGGCTATAAAGGGTGTTTGCTGGTGGTTTCGCACGACCGTTTCTTTATGGACGAAGTGGTCGACCAACTCTTTGTGTTTCAAGGCGATGGCGTGGTGAAAGGCTTTATGGGCAATTATTCGCAATACAAAGACTTTATGGATGCCAAGTTGCGTGAGGAACGGAAGGAAAAGTCGGTGCAGAAAAAGGAAGAGGTGAGGCCGGCTAAACAGCGCGAGAAAGTGAAACGCTCATTTAAGGAACAACGTGAATATGAGTTTCTTACGCAGGAAATGGAGTCTTTGGAAAAAGAAAAGCAAACCTTGACTGAGGCCTTGAACAACGAGACCGACTACCAAAAATTGCAGCAAATGGGAAGCCGGTTGCAGGAAATCAAGGACTTGTTGGATGAAAAAGAGCTACGATGGCTCGAATTGGATGAAATAGGTGGATAACGATAAGATAATGATATGAAAATCAAGAATATACTATTATGCTTAATCCTTATGACAGGGTTTTGCGCTTGCGACAATGCCGAGACCGACTACGAGTTGGCTATGGTTTATCTCGATGGCAGCGACGGAGGCAATTTTTTCTCGCGGGGCGATGTGAGCATCGTGGCCGACAGGGATTTTAATGTCTACAATGCCGGTTCCGACAAGGTGGAGTTCGCATTTTCCAAGGATTTGGTGTATCGTTTGCGGATGATCGACAAGATTCCCGAAACGGGCTGGACTGACACCATCAGTCACATCAACCTTCAGGACGGCTATGTGGGTCGACTTCTGCTGGACGACGGCAGCTACGAATATTGCCGTTTTTTGGTCTATACCATTGATTATGATATGAATGCCGAACAGTTTTTGTTGTTCAAATACCAAAGCGACTTCACGGGGAAGTGAAGCTATCACTCCTCGATAGGCTCGGTATGCACGGCGATATGGGTTTCTTGTCCATAACGTTCTTTCAGTAGCCGCTCTATTTCGGTGGCCTTGTCGTGTGCCTCTTTCAGCGGCAGGTTGCCGTCCATCAGGATATGCATCTCAATGGCGTAATGGTTGCCGATGCGGCGCGTGCAAAGCTCGTGTGGCTCCACGACACCGGGTACGGATTTCACGATGCCCAGAATCTCGTTTTCGACCTCTTCGGGCAGCGATTGTTCCATCAGGTCGCCCATCCCGTTCTTGAGCAAATCGACGGCCACTTTGGCAATGAGGGCTCCCACGGCAATCGAAGCGATAGGGTCGAGCACCGCCCACCGTTCCCCGCCGATGAGCGCACCCCCGATGCCGATGGCCGTTCCCACCGACGACAACGCATCGCTACGATGGTGCCATGCGTTGGCCTTCATGGCCTGCGAGTCAAGCTGTTTGGCCTTGCTGTTGGTGTATTGGAAAATGAGCTCTTTCAAGAGGATGGAAACCAAAGCCGCCCAAAGCGCCAACTTGCCCGGCATCGTCAGTGTGCCGCCGTGTGCCCAAAAGGCGATTTTTTTCGCCCCTTCGATGAAGATGCCCACCGCCACGGCAAAAAGTGCCACACCTATCAGGGTGGTGGCCAAGGTTTCATACTTGCCGTGGCCGTAGTCGTGCGACTTGTCCTTGGGCTTGTGGCTGATGCGGACGAAAGCCAGCACCACCATATCGGTGGCGAAGTCGGAAACGGAATGCACGGCATCGGCCATCATGGCAGCGCTGTGTCCGAAAACGCCCGCAACGAACTTGAAGACCATCAGCGCCACATTGACGGCACTGCCCCAGAGGGTCACTTTGTAGATTTCCTTTTCGCGGTTCATTTCTGTTTGCAATCTGGCGGCAAAAATAAGAAAAACAAATGGGTAGCAGAAAAAATTGATGTGTTTACACTGAATTTTGCAATTTGAACAGGCTTCAAACTAAGTTTTTTGTTTATTTTTGCATTCGGTTTCGATACAAAAATGGGATATTATAGATTATATAGCATAGGTCATTCCAATCAGTCGCTTGAGGATTTTCTTGGGCTATTAAGAATGTATGGAATTAATTGTGTTGTGGATGTGAGAAGTGTTCCAGCCAGCAAGTATTCACCCCAATTACCGATTGCATTGACGAAAAAGTGGGGCAAGTGAATTTTGAATGGGCAGTTGAGACTCCCAACTTCAAGCGAGGTGTTGTAAGATTAATGAATGGATTGGAAAAGGGATTTCAAATCGCATTGATGTGCTCGGAGGCCGATCCGTTGGAATGCCATAGATTTTCATTGGTTTCCCGCTATTTCTACGACCAAGGTCTTGATGTTCAGCACATATTGAAAGATGGCAAATTGGCTTCCCACGACATATTAGAGAAGGAAATGATCGAAGGTTATTTACATTCGAGGAAATACCATCTTCCCGAAGTTGACTTGCTTTTTGGAACTTACACCAAAGAAGAACAGCGTATAGACGCTTATCGATTGAAGAACAAGGAAATAGGATATAAACCACAATTGCAATTAGAGGAGGATTATTGAAATGATTTCCCTTTATACTATTGGATTCACGAAGAAAAGTGCCGAACATTTTTTCAACCTGCTTAGGGGCAGCAAGGTAAAACAACTGGTAGATGTCCGTATCAGCAATAGCAGCCAATTGGCTGGGTTCGCCAAGGGCAATGATTTGAAGTTCTTCGTGAACGAAATCTGCCATATTCCGTATATTCACGTTGCTGACTTCGCTCCAACCAAGGAATTACTTGACCAATGGCATAAGCAAGAAGTGAATTGGGAAGACTATGAAAGAATATACACCAAATTGCTCACTGACAGGGACATCTTGCGCAAATATGGCATTAAGCCTTTCGATGGCTCTTGTTTCCTTTGCAGCGAAGATACTCCCGAACAATGTCATCGCAGATTGCTGGTGGAATACATGGAAAAGCATAGCTCCGAAAAGATAGAAATCACCCATTTGGTCTAATCAGGTATGGATAAGTATTTCATTTGTTTGGCCAATTCCTATAAATATGGAGGAAGATGCTTGGCTGGTATCGAAATCGCTTTCGATACCCAACGCAAGCCTATAATTGTACATCATCCTGACGGTCGTCCTCGTTGGATCAGACCCGTTTCAAACACCGCCGATGGCGCTATACCTACAGAAGTCGCCAATGGAATGGAACTTTTCTCACTCGTCAAAATATCAGATGTGGTTCCTTGTCCTAATAATCCCCACAATGAAGATGTAAAGTATTCAAAACTGCAATATCAAAATGGATTTTTCATCAAAAATGACGAATTGCTTTGCCTGTGTATAGATAATAAGCACCAAAATGTTTTCTATTCGAGTGGGAAGGCTGTTCCTGCAACAATGATTGAAGTGCTTGACTATTCTTTGATGTTGATAAGGTTAGATAAAGCACAAGCCTGCATAGATGAGGAACGGGAAAAGTCAAAATATCGAATGAAGTTTTCCTATTTTGGAACAAATTACGATTTCCCAATTACTGACCCTTTTTTCTTGGATGAATTCAAGAAAGACCCCGAAAGTTTTTCGAATTTGCAGAATGTCTATCTCACCTTGTCATTGGGAATGGAGTTTGAAGGATTCCATTTCAAATTGGTGGCTGCAGTGTTGAACTATTCCGTTTCAACAACAACTGACAATCCGAGGTTTGTGGATTCCCAGCAAGATAATGTAATGAGTTATATGGAAGAGCAAAAGCGGCTATATTCTAATGCTTATGCAAAATGGACTCAAGAAGATGATGAAATGCTGATCAAGTTACATTCCAAGGGATTATCAATGTCAGAATTGATGGAAGAATTTGGTCGAAATGAAGGTGCTATCCGTTCTCGTCTGAAAAAGTTGGTTTCTGAACAAGAAGAGAGTAATTGGTTTGACAAATACGATGAGGAATTGTCACGCTTGATTGATTTGAAGAGCGGAATTGAGAATAAAATTGCTGCGCTCCGACAAGAGTTGATGCAACAAATGAAAGTCCGTGGCGAAACAACAGTTTGTTCTAAAAGATTTACCATCAATTATTTCCCCCCAAAGACAATCTTGAAATTCGACAGCGATTTGTTCCGTTTGGAAAATGAGGAGTTGTATACAAACTATTGCAAGCCGTATCAAAAGAAAGCATCAATTGTGGTGCGGAAAAACAAAGATTAAAAAACAAATTCCCGCTGAAGTCGAGTGTGGTTTTGCACCACACCGATGATGAAGCCAATGGCGATGGCTTGCTTAGCCATATCGCTGCCGTCAAATCGTCAAATCATCTTCTCCACATTCCACGAAAAAGCCCTCAGTCCCAAATCCGGGGTCTTGAGGTCTTTCTCGTGAAGTTGGTACATAATGCCGTCGACGGCCTCGTCGGGGACGATGCTGATGATGGCGTTGTTCAAGGTCGGCCAGGCGTGGGTGCCGTAGTGCGGTTCGCCCGTGTTGCTGCCGTGGCCTTTGATTTCGTTCCATTCTGTAAAACCCTTGACTCCGTTGTTGTTTAATACAGCGGCAATCTCGTCGTAATATGCTTGGTTATATGTAATCAATATTGCTTTCATGATTATCGGATGTTTTCAGTTTTAGTAAGAGCTTCCTCGGCTTTTCTTCTCTTTCTGCGTACAGCACGGGTTTCAAGTGAACAGTAAAGTGCGGGAATCAGCAACAACGTAATCAAAGTGGAAACCGTCAAGCCCCAAGCTACGGTGACGCCCAAGGCGTTCCACATCTCGGCACCTTCGCCACGACCGATGGCCAAAGGAATCATACCCAAAACGGTGGTCAGGGTGGTCATCAAAATGGGGCGCAGACGCGAGCGGGCTGCTTTCACTGTGGCTTCCTTGACCTCCACGCCGCGTTCTTCCAACAGAGTGGTGTAGTCGATGAGCACGATACCGTTCTTCACGACGATACCCATCAAAATCAAGACGCCGACGAAAGCCATCGCACCCAAGGCTGTGTTGGTGGCCCAAAGGCCGAGCAGCACGCCAGTGAACGTGAACGGCACGGAGAACATGATGACGAAAGGCTTCATCAGGTTCTCGAACTGCGAGGCCATCACGATGTAAACCAAGATGATGATGAGGATGAGCAGAGTGAGCAGGTCGCCGAACATCTCCTGTTGGGTTTCGTAGTCGCCGGCGATTTTGGTCATGATTTCTGCCGGAATGTCGGTTTCGTCGATGACTTCTTCGCACATCTTGACCACATCGCTCAAGACCTGTCCCTTGCCGACGACGGCTGTGACGCTGACCATACGCTCACGGTCCTTGCGCTGGATTTGGGGTGGGGTCAACGACTCGACCACCTCGCCGAGGTCGCCCACGCGGACGGGCTGCCCATAGCTGTTGTAAATCTTGATGTCTTCGATGTCTTCCACGCTCTTGCGGAACTCAGGGGCGTAGCGCACGCGGATGTCGTATTCTTCGCCGTCCTCGCGGTAGTAGGAACCCACCGATCCGTTGATGCGGTTTTTGACGTAGGTGGCCGCCGTGGTGCTGTTCAGGCCGTTCAAGGCCAATTTTTCACGGTCGAAATCGACTTGATACTCAGGCGTGTAGGCATCACGGCCCACAATGACTTGCAGTATGCCACGGTCGCGGAGTTTTTGCGCGATTTCGTTGGCCACATTGTCGGTGGTGGTGAAGTCGTAACCATAAACTTCCACCTGCACCGTGCTCATGCCTCCCATACCGCCGCCTCCTTCGTTGACGTTGGCTTTCTTGATTTCGGGCATGGCGTTCAGCTTGGCTCTGATTTCGTCGGCCACTTCACTGGTCTTGCGCAGCCCAGCCTTGCGGCGCTCGGTTTTGGTGCCGAGGCGCAGGTTGAACGACATGATGTGCGTGCCGTTGCTCCGCATCGAGGCAAAGGCGTTGTCGCTGTCGGCTTGTCCGAAGCTGTAGTTGCAAATCTTCACTTCAGGAATGGCCATGAAGTCTTCGGCAAGGCTCTTGGCGAAAGCTCCCGTAACATCTTGTCCCGTGCCTGTAGGCAATTCGATGTTGATGCTCAAACGGCCTTCGTCCATTTTGGGCATCATCTCGGTCTTCAAAGTGGGGGCAAGGAAGGCTACGGAAAGAATGAACAATCCCAACATACTGAGAATAATCACCTTGCGATGGTTGACGCACCAGTTGATGAGGCGGGCGTAGGCGTTGCTGATGGCATCCAAGGCCTTGTTGATGGGGCGGAAGATGGCCTTGTGCAACTTGCCTTGGTGAGGGTTCATCACCAGCATTTTCGAACACATCATCGGCACCAAAGTCAAGGCTCCGACGGTGGATACAATCATGATGATGGACACAATCCAGCCCAATTGCTTGAACATTACGCCAGTGGTGCCTTTGATCATCGTGAGGGGCAGGAACACTGCCAGCATCGTGAGGGTGGAGGCGATGACCGAAAGTTGCACCTCTTGTGTGGCGTGAACGGCAGCTTCCTTGGGCTTCGAGCCGCGCTCGATGTGCGTGGTGATGTTCTCCAACACCACGATGGCATCGTCCACAACCATGCCAATGGCAATGGAAAGAGCCGACATTGAGATGATATTCAGTGTGTTGCCTGTGGCAAACAGGTAGATTAGCGAGGCCAAAAGCGAAATTGGGATGGCGAGGACGATGATGAAGGTGGCGCGCCAACGACCTAAGAATATGAACACGACCAACATCACCAAAACGAAGGTGATGAGGATGGTGTTGCGCAAGTTGTTGATGGTGTTTTGGATGGAAGTGGAACCGTCAACGATGATGCTCAGCTTGACATCGGAAGGCAAGGTGGGCTCGATGATTTCCAATTGTTTCTTGATGCCTTTGATGACGTTGACGGCGTTGGCGTCGGTCTGTTTCTGGATGACGATGGTGGCGCCTTGGCGACCGTTGCTGTACGATTCTTGGATGCGTTCCTCCGAGCCGTCGATGACGTTAGCCACGTCGCGCAGGTAAATGGGTGCGCCGTTGCGCGAGCCTACAATAACATCTTCCATCTCCTTCGCTGAAGTGAATTCCTTCTGGATGCGCAGACTGTAGCTATTGGAGCCAATGTCGATGTAACCTGCTGGCACATTGCGGTTTTCGGTGGCCAAGGTGTTGGAGATGCTTTCCAAGGTCAGGTTGTAGGCTTCCAATTTGTTCGGGTCGACATACACTTGGATTTCACGCTTGGGTGCACCGTTGGCCGACACCGTACCCACGCCGCTCACACGCGCCAATGGCGTAGTGACGCGGTCTTCGATGATTTTGTCCAAGGCGGGAAGGCTTTCTTCCGCCGTCACGCTGAGCAGCATGATGGGCATGTCCTCGGCGTTGAACTTGAACAAAACGGGGTTGGTCGCGCCGTCGGGGAGGTAGTTTCGGACCACGTCAATCTTGTCGCGCACGTTGTTGGTGGCGGTCTCGATGTCGATGCCGCTCTCAAACTCCAACGAAAGCACCGAAGTGTTCTCGCGCGAAGTGGAGGAAAGGTGCTTCAGGTCGGGCACGGCGTTCAAGGTGTTCTCCAAAGTCTTGGAAATGTTGGTTTCAATATCGGCGGCACTGGCTCCGGGATAGGAAGTCATCACCATGATGAAGTTGGTCTCCATATTGGGTAACTGGTTGATGGAGAGGTTCATCAAGGAGAAAATGCCGAAAATGGCGATGGCGACGAAAATCAATGCCGTCGTCACCGGATTGTTGACTGCTGTTCGTTGTAAACTCATCTTTTTGTTGTTTAATTGTTTGATGTTGAATTGTTTAATTGTTTTGAAGGGTCGTGTCGCGACAGCACTTCAACAATTAAACAATCAACAATTCAACATTCATTTCACGGTTACGTTGACTCCGTTCTTCAGTCTCACTTGTCCCTCGGTCACGATGCGGTCGCCTTCGTTGATGCCGGAGAGGATTTCGTAGCGGTTGCCCAAGCGTCTGCCCAATTCCACCTTGGTGTAGGTCACGGTGTTGTCGGCATTGAGCACATAGATGAAATGCTCACCGGAGCCTTGTTGCTTGACTACGGCTACATCGGGGACAACGACATTGTGGTTGGTGCCAAAGGTGGCCGTCACGCGGGCAAACATGCCGGGACGAAGCCTTTGGTCGGCGTTTTGGCAAATGACCTCGACAGGGAAGGTGTGGGTGGCTGCATTGACGGTGGGGTAAATCAGGTTCACCGTGCCTTTGAAGGCCTCGTTAGGATAGGCATCCACGTTGATGTCGAACTCCATACCCTTGTGGACTTGGGTGAAAAGGCTTTCCGAGATGTTGACGAGCATCTTCACGGGCGTGATTTGCTCCACGACGAAAATCGGAAGGGCCATGCTGTACATGTCGCCTTTGTCGTAGTTGCGGGCCGTCACCACACCGGTGATGGGGCTGCGAAGGTAAGTGTTCTCCGACAAGTTTTCGTACGTCTTCTTCGTTACGTTCAGGGCCAACTTGGCCATGTCGTAATCGGCTTGCGAGATGGCGCCTATTTTGTGGAGCTCCGTCAGGCGCGACAACTCGGTCGAGTCGTTGACGTATTGCATCCGTGTCTTGGCAAGGTTCACGTCGTCCATCTTGGCCAAAAGCTGGCCTTTGCTGACTTTTTGCCCGACTTCCGCGTTGATGCTCACGATGCGTCCCGCCGTTTGCGAAACGATGTTGTTCGTGGCGTAAGGCTCCACGTTGGAAGTGAAGGTGTTGGTGATGT
>CACXQV010000047.1 GCA_902769875.1 uncultured Bacteroidia bacterium | reverse complement strand
AGAGACGCCAGCCACGGTGCCTTGCGGTGGGCGGATTTCAGCCGGATAGTCCGGGAAGGTGGCGAAATCGTTTCCGGCAAATGCTGTTGAATCCGAAAATAGATTTCCGGTAAGTTGCATACCATCGCCCGAGTCGCCCGAAAAACGGATGACGACGTGTTCAAGGGCTACAACCTTACTTTTTGCTGTCATAAATATACGATTTAAAGATTTCTGATTTGTTTATTTCAAAATTTCAAGATTGGCTTTCGGCTTCCAGCCCGTCAAAATCGGGCCGACAGCCGACTCATTGCCTAAATGACGCTGCAAAGGTACATAATAAATAGGTGCAAACGGAAAGATTTCGGCTTTTTATTTTCCTTTTTAGAACCGAAAACACATCCCTTTCAATATCAGCCACTTGAGCCTTTTCCTTATTTAGATTGATTAAAAATTTCGATTTTGGGCGCATTGGAATGAAAGTTGTAGTATTTTTGCGGCACTAAACTCAAAACAAAAACTTTAAAATTAAAAACATTATGGCTTACAAAATCACAGACAGCTGCGTTGCTTGCGGCACATGTATCGACGAATGCCCGGTGGGCGCTATTTCAGAGGGTGACATCTATGTCATCGACCCTGACACTTGCGTTGGTTGCGGAACCTGCGCCGGCGCTTGCCCGAACGAAGCAATCGTTGAAGACTAATTCAAGAATGAAACTGCATTAAAAGGAAAAAGCCTGCCAAAAACAGGCTTTTTTTGATTTTTTTGGCAGTTTTGAAAAGTTTGGCAAAGTATTTGCTATCTTTGCATCGGTTCTTTGAAAAATCACTTATCAAATCAAATAACTCAAGTTTAACTAAACAAATTAAAAAAATGAAGAAATTAGCTTTGGCATTCGCATGCCTCGTCAGCGTTGCATTCTTTGCAAGCTGCAAACCGGAAATCACCAACCCGGAACCGTCAATCGCCATCATGACCGGTGAAGACTTCGTGTATGACGGACAAACCATCGACCTCAACACCAATTACAAAATCGGCTTCCGCGCTGCTTCAAACAGCCAGACCCAAAAAGAACTTTCCACTTTGAGGATTGCTCTGAAGGTGACCGATTTGGATGACAACGTGAACTACTCAAAAGACACGGTTTACAACGTGAGCGGAACCGAGTATGTTTTCCAACAAGGTTTGAGTTTCGACGCCACCAACCACAGAGAATTGGTTTTCAAGGCTGAAATCACCGCCACCATCACCGATGTCGACGGCAAGATGAACAGCACCTCCGTCAAACTCAACGTCAACCAACCCGAGCAGCAGCTGGAACCCAAAGACTTCGACTGGTATCGTCTCGGCAACACCCAAACCGGCCTTGAAGAGTTCGGCCTCTATTGGGAAAGAAACGCCAAGTCGCCCTTTGCCCAAATCAAGCCCCTCGAAGGTGTGACCCTCTACAAGTTCGAGACCTCTGTTTGGGAAGCCACAACCACCGACATCCAAAAAGCCGCTCTCTTCTCGGATGCCGCCCTCACCGTTTCGGTTTACAACAATGTTGATGTCAATGCCAACGCCACTTACGACGATGTCATCGGCACCCGCATGGAAGATGGCACCTTGCACCTGATCAACGTGAAGAGCTGCACCATTGGTGACCAAGTGGCTCAAGGCCGCCCGATCCACATCCTCGGCAAAGCCAAATAAGGAAAACGATTTTTCAAAAAACACAAGACAAAGGCGTGCCAAACGGTGCGCCTTTGTTTTTGCAACCAACACAAAAACCCGGGCGGAATCGGGCAAAAACCATCGATTCCGCCCTGATTCAATAATAAAGTGGGCGGAATCGAAGAAAATTTCATCGATTCCGCCCGAAATTTATTATTTTTGCGGCGAAATTGATTCAGTTATGGCTACTTTAATAGGAAGAGAAAAAGAAACCGCACTGCTGCGGGAATACATCAGCTCAAACCACGCCGAGTTCATCGGCCTCTACGGGCGGAGGCGCGTCGGGAAAACCTTTCTCGTCAACCAAGTGCTGAAAGACGAACTGACGTTTTCCGTCTCCGGGCTGCTCTACGGGAAAAAGTCGGAACAAGTGTCGGCCTTCCAAATCGCACTGCGCGAATATGGCTACGAGAAACCGCTGTCGTCCAATTGGTTGGAGTTGTTCCACGCCTTGCAGGAACTGATGACACAAAAAACTAAAAACGGCCAGCCTTGCGTCATTTTCATCGACGAACTTCCGTGTTTCGATAGGAAAGGCGGTGCTTTCGTGCGGGCTTTGGGGCAGTTTTGGAACACTTGGGCATCGTTGCGCGACGAGGTGAAACTCATCGTTTGCGGCAGTGCCACCTCGTGGATGGTGCGTAACATCATCAACAACCGTGGAGGGCTTCACAACCGCCTGACGCATAGCATACATCTTGCGCCCTTCACCCTAAAAGAAACAGAAAACTACCTGAATGCCAACGGCTTCCACTGGACACGCCAAATGACAGCCCAAGCCTATATGATGCTCGGCGGCGTGCCTTACTATCTGAGCCTTCTGAAGAACACCGAAAGCCTTGCCCAAAACATCGACAGGCTGTGTTTCAGCAAGGGCGGCGAACTGGCTTCGGAATACGAATCGCTATATAAGTCGCTGTTTGACAACGAGAAACCTTATCTGAAAATCATCGCGCAATTGGCGGCCAACAAAAAAGGCCTCACTCGCGTGGAACTCACCAAGAAACTGAAAACCGCCGACAACGGGCATATCAGCAACCAATTGGAAGACCTCGAAAACTGCGACCTCATCCGCCGCTACCACACCCGCGAGAAGAAAATCAAGGCGACGGGCGGCATCTTCCAACTCACCGATTTCTTCACGCTGTTTCACCTCACTTTCGCCAGCAAACAGTTTGAGGACCAGCAATATTGGCTCCATCACCTCGGCACCCCGACCGTCAACACATGGTACGGCCACGCCTTCGAGCGGCTTTGCATGGCGCACATCCCGCAAATCAAGAAAGCACTCCGAATCGACGGCATCGGGACGGAATACTACGCTTGGCGCAGCAAGGCAATGAACGACAAAACCCAAATCGACCTCATCATCGAGCGTGCCGACAAGATGATCAACCTCTGCGAAATCAAATACAGCGAAGGCGCATATCTGCTTGACAAAGAGGAAGCTGCAAAAATCAGGAAACGCCGTGCCGCCTTCGTGGAACAAACCGGAACTCGCTGCGGCATACTCCCCACCCTCATCACCGCCAACGGAGCCTCGCAAAACAGTTATGTTTCGGAAATGGCCTTCCAACTCACTTTGGACGACTTGTTTGAAGACTAAAAAATCAGAAACTGGGCGGAATCGAGCAAAAAATCATCGATTCCGCCCAGTTTTTGTAAATTTTCGGGCGGAATCGAAGAAAATTTCATCGATTCCGCCCGAAATTGGGATATTGGTTTGTAGAGCCGTCTTGTCATGGAGTCGCAAAAATGTCCAGGGAACGACAGTCACGATGCGACAGCCCTACAAGATCACTCCGCCAAAGCGTGGCTGATTTTCCGATTGATTTGCAACAACCGCTTTTCGTCCATTTTGACGACCGCGCGGTCGTAAGTCATCAAGCCGTTGAGTTCGGTTTCGCAATCGGTGGTTTGGGTGTAGACCGCCGCCGAAAAACCTTGGAAAGCCATCTTATACAGCATATTGGCGTATTCAACGTAGGTGTCGGTCACCTTTTCCTCGGTGTCAAACTCCACATAGCCCCAGCCTTGGTCTTTCACCCAAGTGTGTCCATCCACCTTGCGCCCGATGCCTCCATATTCGCCCAAAACCGTGGCGCGAGTCGGGTCATAAAGCACCATTTTCGGCTCGGGATAGTGGTGAAGGTCAAGGATGTCGCCACACTGATAGAAATTGCCTCCCGAAGCGGGATTCACGAGGCGTGTCGGGTCGAGTTTCTTTGTCATTTCGACGATTTCAGGGGTCTTGAACTGTCCCCACGACTCGTTGAACGGCACCCAAACCCCAATGCACGGCACTGATTTCAAACTGTTTATGATTTCCGTCCACTCCTTTTTGTAACATTCCTCCGATTCAAGCGAGCGCAGGCTTTCAGGGCCTTGATAGTATTGCATAGTCTGCCACTCAGGTCCGCGACCACCGCTCGGCATATCCTGCCAAACGATGAGGCCGATACGGTCGCAATGGTAGTACCAACGCGCAGGCTCCACCTTCACATGCTTGCGAATCATGTTGAAGCCCAAGTCCTTGGTTTTCTGCACATCGTAGGCCAAAGCCTCATCGGTGGGGGCGGTGTAAAGTCCATCAGGCCACCAGCCTTGGTCGAGCGGGCCGAAATGGAATATCGGGAGGCCGTTCAAGGTGAGGCGCACTATGCCGTTCTCGTCGCGTTGCGTGCCGAAACTGCGCATGGCGAAATAGCTGTCCACCTCGTCAATCACTTTACCCTTGCGCAACACTTTGACTTTCATGTCATAAAGGAAAGGATGGTCGGGCGTCCAACGGAGAAACTCTTCCGGCAAATTCACTTCTACAGGTTGCCCGTTGATGGACTTGCCCACAGCGACAGTTTCGCCCTCAAACGACACTTCCACTTGGTACAAATCATCCTTGGTCGGGTTGGTGAAATCCACGTCCACGCTCACCGTAGCCTTGTCGAAATCGGGCGTGGTGACGAGGTTTTGGATGTAGTCATCCGGCACATTCTCAATCCAAACCGTCTGCCAAATGCCCGTGACAGCGGTGTAGAAAATGCCGCGCGGTTTGAGCACCTGCTTCCCGTGCGGGATATAACTGTCGTTGGTAGAATCCCAAACGCGAACAACAAGGTCGTTTTGCTTCCCTTGCAAGGCTTGCGTGATGTCGAAAGTGAAAGGAGTGTAACCGCCTGTGTGTGAACCAACTTTGATGCCATTCACCCACACGTCGGCCATCCAATCGACGGCACCGAAATGAAGCAGGATGCGACCGTTTTTCCAATGGGCAGGAACGGCGAAAGTCTTTTGATACCAAAGCGCCTTTTCCGGCCCGACCTCCTTTTGCACCCCCGACAGCGACGACTCGATGCAAAACGGCACGAGAATGTCGCCATCGTATTTTTGCGGAGCTTTCTCCCCTTTCGCCGTGATGGCATACTGCCACAAGCCATTGAGGTTTTTCCAGTCTGGGCGCACCATCATCGGACGCGGATATTCGGGCAGGGCGTTTTCGGGCGACACTTCGGCTGCCCATCGTGTTTTGATTCTGTCGCCGCCGGACGCATTCTGGGCAACGGCCATGTTCGCTAACAGCATTGAGATTAGTAAGAATTTGATTTTCATTTGTATTTGAGTTTAGGATTTCTGTCGGGCTTTCCAAAGGCCCAGCGCTCATCATTCGTCATTCATTTCCTTCAAAAACGCATCGCAAGCCGAAAGCAGCGAGCGGATGGCGTGAGGCAGAATGTTTTCCATATCAGACTGCAAGTCAAGAAGTTGTTCGTAACACATCCAAATTGAAGCACCTTTTTCCTTGCCGTCTTCATAATCATATAGCACCGCCTTCACCACCTTGTAGTTCCAGTTGATGCTGTTGCAAGTCATGATGGCCTTGGCGAAGTTTTCATCGCCCACGTCGAAAATGCCTGGCAGAATCAGCCGGAAAAACATCGGGTCGTCGGTATCTTTCCAAAACAGGAAATTCCAGCCTTCATATTGGAAATTCAGGCCCAAATCGCTCTTTTTCGGCACAATGCCCTGCGACTTCAAGTATCTCGAGACCATCCCTCCTGCTGTCATCGCGCTCAATCTTTGTTGAAACCAATGCGGGTCTTGGTGGAATAGGTCGGGTTCTTGTACTTCAGCACGTCGACGAGGATTTTCTGCGAGATGGGCACATCGTTGTAGGCGGCGGTCATGGCAGCCTCGTTGACGGCCTCGGTGATGTCGCCGGCGTTGAAGTCGTCCGACATTTTAGCCAATTCGTCGAAGTCAAGCACCTCGCAAGGACGGTCTTTCAAATGGTCGAAGAAGATGTCCTTGCGCGCCTCGAAGTCAGGCTGTGGCACGAAGAAAACGCGGTCGAAGCAACCCACGCGCATGATGGCCTGGTCGATGAGGTCGGGGCGGTTGGTGGTTGCCACCACGAGTATGCCCTTTTGCGAACAATTGTTCAGCATACCAAACAAGGTTGAAATCTGCGGAGTGATGTTGCCCTCCTCGCCTTCCCCGCCGGGATTGGGCGCCAAAAACTCAACCTCGTCGAAGCACAGCACAAACGGAGCCTTGATTTCAGCGGCATCGAACAGGCGTTGCAGATTGTCGAGCACGCCGTCTTGATAGATATTTCCAAACTCGGCGGCCTTGATTAAGGTGTAATTAAAGCCCAATTCTTCCGCAAAGCTCTCAAGCACAAGGCTTTTCCCGCATCCCGGAGGGCCGTAAAGCAGCACCCCATTGATGGCCGGCAGCCGATAAGTCTTGGCTTTCTCAGGATTTTGGAGCGCAAAAAGCACCTCCTTACGGAGCTGTTCCTTCAAGTCGTTGCGTCCCGTCACGTTGTCGAAACCATTGCCCGAACCTTTCTTGAAGGTGATTTGGACGGCACCGGCCGTCTGTTGCTGTTCTTGGCTTTCTTCCTGAACGGGCTCGTTGCTTTCCAATTGCTTGGCCAACTCAGGCATCACTTGTTCGGCGATGGCTTTGCCAAACTCGGCCACCGAAGCGAACCTGTCATCGGCTTTCTTCGCCAAAGCCTTCAGCAAGATACCTTTCATATAATCAGGGAGTTTCACCTGTTCGGTTTCCAAAACGAGGGGCTCTCGGCGGGCTTTTTTCACCAAAGCGGCCACTTTCTCCTTGTCGCCCTCACAACCCGACAGGTCGACTTCCCAAGGTGCCATTCCGAAAATCAGGTAGTAAAGCAAGGCTCCCGTCGAGAAGATGTCGCTCTTGATGGTGTAAATGCCACGGAAAGTTTCAGGGGCGCGATAGAAAGGCATCAGGTCTTCTACATAAAAGGTCGGGCGGCCTTTCACCATATAAGAAATATGGCCCAAGTCGATGATGGTGGGCAACAGCATACCGTCTTCCATCTCTTGAAGCATAATGTTGGATGGACGTATATCGTTGTGAATCAAAGCACAGGAATGGATATACGACAGTCCGCTCAGCACACAGAGGGTGATTTGGGCCGCGTCTTCAAGGTCGAAAGGCCCATCTTTCGCCACGGCGTCAGAAAGCAAATCGCCACGATAGAACAGTGTGACCAAATAATGATAGGTGACGTTGCTCTTCTTCACTTCACCGTTATCCACAAAGCGAATCACGTTTTCGCTGGCGTTCGACTGCAACTCGCGGCAGAGTTGGATTTCGTAGACTTCCTTGCCTTGGAACAATTGCTCGCGAGGGATGCTTCTGAGGTCGAACACCTTCATGAAGTACATTATGTCGTCAGGCCCAAGCACTGTATATGACTCAGCCACAATGCCTTTCTTTATGAACGAGTTGATGACATATTTGCCAATCTTCTCCCCTTTTTTGAATGTTTCCATACGTTTGAAATTTATTGGGCAAAGGTCATGATTTAATTTGAAACTTACAAGCAGAAAGGATGAAAAAATTCTTGTGCTTTTTCCGGAAGAAAAATCAGGTGGAAAAATGACAAAAACAGGCTAAAAATTGGGTGGAAAAATGACAAAAACAAAGTCAAATATGGGTGGAAAAATGACAAAAATAGGCTAAAAATTGGGTGGAAAAATGACAAAAATTTCACTATTCATTCTTGTAATATCCAAAAAATGAGTATTTTTGCATTCAAAAATCAGATACGAAAATGTTGAAGCGAAAAATAGAGGAAGAAATCACTCAATTCTTGTCTGCCCCATCGAACAAAATCCTACTGGTTGACGGAGCCCGACAAATCGGAAAGACCTATATCATCCGACATGTGAGCAAGAAATTGTTTCCCAATTATGTGGAAATCAATCTACAGGCCGACAGTACAGGTAGCCGTATGTTTGCCAATGTACGGAGCGTAATTGACTTTTACACCATGCTCGGCACCTTTGCGGGAAACAAACTGCGCAAAAAGGAAAACACGCTCGTTTTTTTGGACGAAATCCAAACCTATCCCGTGTTCCTCACTTTGTTGAAGTTCCTGAAAGACGACGACAGATACACCTACATCTGTAGCGGTTCGCTGCTTGGCGTGACTTTGCTCCAAACGCCGAGCATTCCAATAGGAAGCATTGAAACCTTGCAGATGTATCCACTTGATTTCGAGGAGTTTCTTTGGGCAAATGGATTTAACGAGGAAACCATTTCGTTTGTGCGGGATAAATATCTTGCGCAGCAAAGCCTTGACGACTCCCTTCACCAAAGGATGATGACACTTTTCCGTGAATATCTTCTGACCGGCGGACTTCCCGATGCCATAAATTCCTATCTCTCAGAACGAAATATTATGAAACTGAGGCGCATACAAACCGAAATCCATCGTTATTATGGTGCCGATGCCTCGCGTTATGATGCCGAGCACAAACTGAAAATCCAAAACGTGTTCCAAATGATTCCCTCGAACCTCGAAAACAAGAAAAAGCGTGTCGTGGTAAAGGATATAGAGAACAAGGCAGGGAAGCAATTCTCTGATTATCAAGACGAATTCGACTATCTGATTTCTTCTGGCATTGCGCTTGAAGTGAAGGCCATTTCCAATCCAAGATTCCCTTTGGTGGAATCGGCGCGGAAAAATTTGTTGAAACTCTATTTGAATGATGTCGGACTACTGACCAACATTTTGTACAAAACCAACATCCTGCCCATACTCGAAGACACGCCAAGCATCAATTTAGGTTCTGTTTACGAGTCGGTGGTTGCCCAGGAGCTGAAGGCACATGGCCACAATCTGTTTTATTACGACAACAAGCACCACGGCGAAGTGGATTTTCTCATCGACGACTACGACAATCTCTCAGTGTTGCCTATCGAGGTGAAGTCCGGGAAAGACTATAAAATCCATGTCGCACTGACGCACTTTACCCAAACACCTGACTATCATATCAATAAGGGCATCGTTTTATCAAACGGCCAGAAATGGGAAACCAAGGGGATGATCATTTACATGCCTGTCTATTTCGTGATGTTTTTGTGAGAGGAATAAAACTTGAAATGGACAAGAGAAATAAATAATTATCTTTGCACTCTGGTTCAAAGTCTGATGAAAAAATACCTTATTATAATAATCATCCTACTGGCATCGGCATCCTTGCTTGCAATGCACTCGTCGGAGAGTGTAGGTCTGACTCCAAAAAAGTTGGAAACCGAGCAACTACCTGACCTCAATATCCCACGTTACGGCCACTGCACCTTCATTGTCAATGGCGAGCTGACGGTCATCGGGGGGCACACCACGGGTTTCGTTCCAACGGCCACGGCAGAGTATTTCAGCGGCGGCACTTGGCATACGGTGCCAACGGTCTACGCGCACGACCACGGCATTGTCGTTCCCATGAAATCGGGCAAAGTGCTGGCCTGTGGCGGTGCCAATGAACCGTTGGGCATCGGGCAAACCTATCCGGCAGAATGGTACGACCCTGCTACCCACACCTTTGAAGGCTTTGGCTGCATGGATATGAAGCGCAGCAACTTTTCCGCCACCGAAATCGACAGCGGACGTGTGGTGATTTCAGGTAACTGGTATAGTGATGACTGCATCGAACTGTTTGACGGCCACTCGACCTTTGTTCGCGTCAAGGAGGTGGCTGCAAAGCGTTCCTGTCCCTATATTTTGAGCACAACCAAAGACAATGTAATGATATTCAGTAGCCTGGACACAAAACATACCAGTGGCATTCGTCCTGACAGCATCATCGTTGACCAACTATGGGGTGAGCCTTTCCACGCGCCTCTGCTTGACGAATGGCGACCGTTGGCCTACGACATTCCCCGGATAAGCGATTTCTGTTTCATCGGCGACGAGGCTGCCGGCGACTTCGCCTACTTGCTGCCCGTGAAAAACGCCGAAAACCAAATAGGCTTCGTCAAGACCAGTGGCACCGACTTCAGCCTGCTTTCTACCACATACGCGGTGCCAATGATGTTCCAAGGCGACAGCATCCATTATCATTTTCCCGTGGTGGACAGGAAGCGCGGACGGGGCTATTTGGTGGGCTTTAACCGACAAAGCAAACAGGTCTATGTGTTGCGAGTGGATTATACGGAGAATCCTGCGCCATTGACGCTCTATTATACCGACCCGCTGCCTAACATGGGCCTCTGTTGGCCCGTCCTCAATGATGACGGCAACCTCATCCTTGCCGGTGGCCTCGACAATTCCAACTACTATCCACTCATGTCTGTAATGGTGTTGCGCGTCAATCCTGATGCGCCGTT
Organism: uncultured Bacteroidia bacterium; assembly: GCA_902769875.1. Lineage (GTDB taxonomy): Bacteria > Bacteroidota > Bacteroidia > Bacteroidales > F082 > Limimorpha. The sequence goes on along the minus strand of CACXQV010000047.1, from coordinate 8,216 downwards.
GCTGGCCGCCCGTGCCTCGTTCCTTTGGCTGTGGATGGGAATAGGTTTGGCGCTTGTGGCTGCATTGATCGAGTACCTAATTATTCGCACGCGAAAGGCAACACAATGCAAAGACGAATTGGTGGAAGAAGTGAGCGAGGCCAATGAAACGGAAAATCCGACTGCCTCAGCGATTAGCGTTGCAGATGGCGAACTGCTGCAGCGCGTTTGCCAACTGATGGAGGAAGAGCACCTTTACTTGAACAGCGGACTGAAATTGTCAGATGTGGCGACGACGGTAGGTTGCAACCGCAACACACTATCGGCCTGCATCAACAACCTGCGCCACTGCTCGTTCAGCCAGTTCGTCAACACCTATCGCGTTGAGCACGCCAAGCGATTGCTCAACCAGCCCGGCACCCGCGCCTCGGAGGTTTGGATGGAGTCGGGATTTGCGAACGAAACGACCTTCTTCCGCACCTTCAAGGCCATCGTCGGCATGACGCCTTCCGAGTGGAAAAGCCGCAATCAGTTATAAATCTGCTTACAATATATCATTTGTAAGTCAGTTTTGACGATTTGTAAGCACACATTCTTTCTCGTATTCCGATTTTTGCAACGCTGTTGTGAACAGCGTTTATTGTCTACAGATTTGAGCAACTATTAATCTTTAAATTTAACCAATATGAAAAAAACAAAGAAGGCAGTAGCAGCCTTAATGCTAATGATGGCGGTGGTTTTTGCCGCTGGATGTAACAAACCGGAAGATGAACCTAATAATGACGAGACCGTAACGATAACGGTTACCACTATCACACCTTCTAACATCACTACAAAAACCGCAGTTTGTGGAGCTGAGGTCGTTGTAAGCGAGGGCGTTACACTTGAGGAGTTGGGCGTATGCTGGAGTCTCCAAGAAAACCCAACGGCAAGTGAAGAGCATCTTTCCACCAACCAATGGAACGAGCCTTTCACCTGTAGACTTACCGAACTGAAACCCAATACGGTTTATCATGTCCGCGCATACGCCAAGAAAGGCTCTGACTATTATTATGGTGCGGATCAAAAATTCACCACTGAGAAACAACCGAGCGGGAATGGTACTTACAACGGCCACGACTACATTGACCTTGGCTTGCCAAGTGGAACATTGTGGGCCACCTGTAATGTTTATGCCGAAACACCTGAAGGCTTAGGTAGTTACTTCGCATGGGGTGAAACTACGACAAAAGCCGATTACGATTGGAGCACTTACAAGTATTGCAACGGCAGTGAAAACACCTTGACCAAGTATTGCAACGACGCCAACTACGGTTACAACGGTTATTCTGACGAACTGGTCATTTTGCAACCAGAAGACGACGCTGCCACGGCCAACTGGGGCACGGGCTGGCGCATACCCACCATCGAGGAATGGGAAGAACTAAAGAACAACACCACCAGCACGTGGACTACGCAAAATGATGTGTATGGTAGACTCTTCACTTCGGAAAACGGCAACAGTATTTTCCTGCCTGCCACCCACACCTTCCTATATGGTCAGTATTGGGGAGGCGGTTATTGGTCGAGTTCGCTCTTTTGGCACCCGGATTGTGGGAATCGATTGAGCTTCGGTTCGGGCGCTGTTGGCACTGGCGGCGAACCTCGCTACGCAGGTCTTTCTGTCCGTCCTGTGCGTTCCATAGAATAATTTCATTTTAGTGGAATAACGTATAACCCTCAAATCCACCCTCTTGAACTCTGGGATTCCGTATCCACGGAAGGAGTGCGAGGGTGGATTTTTAGAATTAGGCATCAAAAAAGGAGAACCAAACGGCTCTCCTTTTTGATAGTCATTTGAATTTCAACAATCAAGCATCAATATTAGCATAAGTCGCATTCTGTTCGATGAACTCGCGGCGAGGTCCCACTTCGTCGCCCATCAGCATGGAGAAGATGTGGTCGGCCTCCATCGCATTCTCGATGGTCACTTGGCGCAAGGTGCGGTTGGCGGGGTCCATTGTGGTTTCCCAAAGCTGTTCGGGGTTCATCTCACCAAGACCTTTGTAACGCTGCACGTCGTAACCGCCAACGGTGCCGTTCTTGGTCAGTTCAGCCATGGCAGCAAAGCGTTCATCGTCGGTCCAGCAATAGCGGACGGGCTTGGTGCCGCGCTTGATGAGGTACAAAGGTGGCGTGGCGCAATACACATAGCCGTTTTCGATCAGCTCGCGCATATAACGGAAGAAGAAGGTCAGAATCAGAGTGGTGATGTGGCTGCCGTCCACATCGGCATCGGTCATGATGATGACTTTGTGGTAACGCAACTTCTCCAAATTCAAGGCCTTGCTGTCTTCCTCGGTGCCGATGGTGACACCCAAGGCGGTGTAGATGTTCTTGATTTCCTCGCTGTCGAACACACGGTGTTCCATAGCCTTCTCGACGTTCAGGATTTTACCACGCAAAGGCAGGATGGCTTGGAAGTTGCGGTCGCGGCCTTGCTTGGCGGAACCGCCTGCGGAGTCACCCTCAACGAGGTAAAGCTCCGTCTTGGCGGGGTCACGCTCTGAGCAGTCGGCCAACTTGCCCGGCAGGCTGAAGCCCGACAAGGCACCCTTGCGCTGCACTTTTTCGCGGGCGTTGCGGGCGGCTTGGCGTGCTTGGGCGGCCAACGTCACCTTGTCGAAAATCATCTTGGCTTCCTTGGGGTGCTCCTCAAGGTAGTCGGACAATTGCTGACCGACGATGGAGTTGACGATGCCCATCACCTCATCGTTGCCGAGTTTGGTCTTGGTCTGGCCTTCGAACTGCGGTTCAGGCACCTTCACTGAGATGACTGCGGTCAATCCTTCGCGAAAGTCGTCGGGCGAAATCTTCACCTTCAGCTTTTCCAACTTCTCAAGCAGGCCGCTTTTTTCGGCGTAAGCGTTGAACGAGCGGGTCAAGCCTGATCGGAAGCCTTGCAGGTGCGTACCGCCCTCGATGGTATTGATGTTGTTCACATACGAGTGCAGGTTTTCCTTGTACTCGTCGTTGTATTCCAAAGCGATTTCGACCGGCACATTGTTCCTTTCGCCGGTGATGTAAATCGGTTCGGGAATGAGCTTGGTGCGGTTGGCATCGAGATAGTCGATGAAGTCGACGAGGCCATTCTCGGAGTAGAAAGTCTCGCTGCGGTATTCGCCGTTTTCGTCCTTCTCGCGCTCGTCGGTGAGGACGATGGTGATGCCGTGGTTGAGGTAAGCCAGCTCGCGCATGCGATTGGCCAAGGTGCTATAGTCATATTCCGTGGTCTGGAAGATGGAGCCATCGGGAGTGAAGGTGATGCGGGTGCCGTTTTTGTCGGTCGTGCCCACCACTTTCACATCGTAGAGCGGCTTGCCGCATTCGTATTCTTGCTTGAAAATCTGGCCTTCGCGATAGACCTCGGCAGTGAGGTGGGTGGAAAGGGCGTTGACGCAACTCACGCCCACGCCGTGCAGACCGCCCGACACCTTATAGGAACCTTTGTCGAACTTGCCACCGGCGTGCAGCACGGTCAAGACCACTTCGAGGGCCGAGCGGTGCTCCTTGGGGTGCATACCCGTCGGGATGCCACGGCCATTGTCGAGGACACTTATGGAATTGCCCGGCAAAATGCGCACATCAATCTTGTCGCAATAGCCCGCCATAGCCTCATCGATGGAGTTGTCGACCACCTCATATACCAAATGGTGCAAGCCACGGAAATGCACGTCGCCGATATACATTGCCGGACGTTTGCGCACGGCCTCCAAGCCCTCAAGGACCTGAATCTTACTGGCACCGTATTCTTCGCTTGCCAATTCTCTTTTCTCTTCTTCAGTCATTTTCGGAAATTTTGCTGTTTTCAAATAAAGGTGCAAAGATACACAATTTTTCGGCACGATGCCCAAAAAAGTTGAGAAATTTGTTTTTCGGCAAAAACGCCTCTACGGGGCTGAAAATGGGCAAATTTTGGAAACAACCGAATTCTCGCCCTCATCAACAACGAGGGACCCTCATTCAAAAAGAGGGACTTTTTGAGGATTTTAAGGCGTTTTGTTTTGCCCAAACGTTCCATCAATACGAGCGAGCAATTCATCCGCCCCAAGTTCCAACATCTGGGAAAAAGCGAACAGCTTGTTTCCTAAATCTTTGAGCGATGCCCCGATGTGATACAGGGTTTCGTCGATGATCAGAAAACGATCGTGTGAATGAGTGTATTCGCGAATGTCGATGGGAGCGTATTGCGCATTATGTTTAGACAAATCAAGTGACAATTGAGGCGTAATACGTTTGGTATAAACCGTTGCTTTCACCCCATCATCGCGTTTATCAAGGAGCGTCAATACCGATTCATCAATGTAATTATCCACGAGAACAATTCGCGTTTGGGCCGACTTAATCAAATCGGACACAAACACATACGCATCGTAAATCTGCCCTTCGAAAAACAAGCCTTGCTTGGTTTTTGCACCTTGATCCAACCGACGAAACACCTCGTCAATGCGCAAATTGGTTTCCGCAATGTGTTTGTCAGATTCAATTTGATGATACTCGATAGACGAAAGGCGTTGAAGCATTTGCACACTCGCTGACATAATTTGCCTCGCGGCAGTAAACGCTCTCATAATCCGAACATTAACTTGTATGGCCACATCGGAATGAAGAACGCTGCTCAACATTGCAACACCACTTTCCGTAAAAGCGTATGGCATATATCTGACCCCTCCACGTTTGTTTGAGGTCGCAATTTGCGACCTCAAACTTCCATATTCTTCAACGGTCAATTTAAACATAAAATCATCTGGGAATCTCGAAACATTTCGATTGACTTGCTCCTTAAGTCGCTTGGTCTCAACTACATACAATATTGCCAAATCTGAATCAAGAATCACCTGCTGTCCGCGAACCAACCTGATTAGTGGTTCAATCGATACCTCATTGAGGTCGCGATTTGCGACCTCAAATGTCTGTTCAACTTTTACTATTTCTTCTTTCTTCGCCATAAGACAATACCTTGATAGATTTTCAGAATCTCAACTTCACGCCGGCGAAAAACTGTATGCCCGTCACGGGATAATTGTAATAGAGTTGGTACTTTTGGCAAGCCACATTGTCAACCAAAGCGAAAGCGGTGATTTGGTCGTTCACCTTGTAATCCGCGCCGAGACTGAGGTCGACGACATCCTTTAGTTTTTCAGGCCCCCAACCCATCCAATTTGAGCCGGAATCGCCTTGCACCAAGGCATAGCGTCCGCCTTGATAGAGGAAACTCGTATTGAAAGACAGTTTGTCGTTGAAATCGTATGTCAGTTTCAGTTTGCCTTCCGTGGTGGGGCGATACCAAGCGTATTCCTCGGTTGTCGGTTTGAAGTTGTTGTAGGCAAAGCCCAAATCGGCGGTGAGGCTGTTGCGCAACTTCACGCGGACATCAGCCAAGACGGTAACGAGACGTGTTTCATCGTAAACCAGATTGAATTTATTGGCAATCACTGCATTATAGAGATAATCATACTTCAAGACATAGAACGGGTCGTTTTCCGTGTGGCGATAGCGCACGCCCAGATGCAAATCGACGATTTCCATGATATTGGTGCGCACACCACCGTCGAAACCGAACTTCACATTCTTTACCCGCAAATCTGGCACCTGCAACTGCCACACAAAGGGATTCTCCTTGATAATGTCACCATAAGTCACAAGACTTTGGCCTCCATTCAGGCCTGCATAAAACTCCAATTTCTTGTCCAAAACGAACAAGCTACCGCTCACATCGGGCCTAATGGTAACTTTCCTGTCATCTTTGGCAACAAACCCATCAACAGAAGCCCCCAAATGAAGTCGATAGAAATCACCCGTCATCTCAAAACTTGGGTTCAATCGGCCAAAGCCTCTGTTTCCCAAAGAATCAAGACATTTATAGTGATTGAAATCCAAATCGACATCCACTTTTATCCTTTTTGACAACGTTCCTTTCTTGTACCAAGCAGCAGGGTATAAGACATAGGAATAGTCGAATTCCAACAATCCATCGCCGCACCCAAATTGGTCAAATGCATACCGATAATTGATGGCACCCGGACTGACTGGCACCCCCAAAGGATAGCCCTTGGCATCCAATTTCACAAAAGCGCCAATCGTATTATACACCTGCCTTGGGCAGAACGCCTCGATTTGTTCGTCGGTCAAGGGAGTTTCAACCAGATTCACCCCATAGTAATGACACATATCATTGTCAAAAAAGGCTCCACCTTCCAACCTGTACATGCCAAAATCCTCGTATGACAAACTTACATCGAAGGCATTGTTCATATAGCCCGAAGGCGCATAGTCCTTGATGCCGAGCCACGACGAGTTGTGCTTGATGCCCACACCCAAGCCCAAGTCCTTGTTAAGCATTGAGTTGTGCTTGAAGAGGAACACGGGCGAGAGGCGCGTGCCAAGACCCGCCTTGACGAAGTTCTGCGTCGGGGTGACCAGTTTGTCGTTTTTGGCGGCATAGCCTGTCGGGGCGATTTTCTCAAGGTCGAGGGCAAACTTTTGTTTCGCTTCCATCGGGATGACTTCCGAGCTGGGGAAGGCGTAGGAAGGCTGCGGCGTTTCGGGTGTCAGCTGCAACTTGTTTACCTTGTTGACTTTAGGGCGATACTTTCCTTCAACGGTCACTTGTTCGTCGTGTTGGGCGAAGGTTGTCAGGCTCATTAGAGCTAAGGTCAGGATTGATATTGTCTTTTTCATGTTTTGCTGTGTTTATGTGGTCGGGCAGGGGTTTACACCGCCTGCATATTTTGCTATCGCCCCTTCGGGGCTGGTCGGTTGTCGTTATCGTTTGCCGGCAGGGGTTCACACCGCCTGCCTATTTCGCTGCCGCCCCTTCGGGGCGTGGGTCAATCGAGTTCGATATGTTCTATGCCGTTGCTGCTGCCCACCTTCGGCTCAAGTCGTTCCACCTCGGCGAGTTTGGCGCGGGCTTCTTGTTTCAGGTCGTTGCCTTTGTAGTTGTCAATGACGCTGCGAAGTGTTTCCTTGGCTTGGAAGAAGTTCTCCTTGGCCACATACACGTCGGCAAGGGCGATGAACGACTTGGCCACCCAATAGTCGTATGCCGAGAAATTGTCGGAGATGTCGAACACCTTGTTCTCGGCTTCGTCGTATTTCTTCAGCTTGATGGATGCCAAAGCGGAATAATAGGCGCTCTCGGCACCATACACCGACTTGTCGCTTCGTGCGCTCTTGTCGAGTTTCTCGATGGCCGCGCTGCAGTTGCCCTTCTCGAAATACGATTTGCCCACGATGTGGTTGATTTGGTTGACTTGGTCGTTGGTCAGGTCGCGCGATTGGCGCAGGCTCTCACCCATCTCGATGGCTTTGTCGTAATTGCCCATGAAGAAGTTGCTCTTCATGCTGCCTTCCAAGGCCTCCAACCGTCGGAGCGGCTCCTCGGTGATGCGCGACAAACGTTCGTAGTATTCGCCAGCCTTGCGATAATTGCTCTTCCCGTATTCGATGCGGGCCATCTTTAGCAAGGCATTATCGGTATAGTCGTTATCGGGTTGCGATAATATATAATTAAGGTGAGTAATGACCTGATCTTCCGTTCCCACCTTCTCTGCACATTCGTAGGCGTAGTAATGGGCTTTCAGAAGATAGGCGCCACGTTTGAAGTTGTCGAAATAGTATTGCAATGCCGTCTGAGCCTTTTGGTATTGCCCGTCAAGATAGAAACCCTCGGCATTGGCAAAGGCCAAGGAGTCTTGCTGCGTAACCTTCACCTGACCACCGTTGGCGTTGACATAGCCAAAATACTCATCCAGATTGTTCTGCTCCATATAGATGCTTCGGATGATGTTCAAGGCCTCGCGCGACTCGTCCGTGTTGGGATACGAGGATACCAGATTCTTCAGGTTTGCCAAGGCTTGGTCATATTGGTTGTTGTTGTAATAGATCATGCCGACTTTCATCATCGCCTGACGCGTATAGCTCGAACGCGGACGATCCTTAATGAGGCGGTTGAAGTTGGCAATGGCCGATCGCTTGTCGCCATGAACGAGATAGGTGTTGCCGATTTCGAACAGTGCCTGCTCGTAATAAGGCGTGCTGGGATAGGTCTGAATCATGTCGTTCAGCATGTTGATCTTTTGGTTCACATTGCCTTTTGCTCCATAGCAAAGACCTTGCTGATACAGTGCATAGTCGGCATTACGTTTCCCCACGCGGGTGGCAAGGTCGTAATAGTTGATGGCTTGGTCGTAGCT
>CACXQV010000046.1 GCA_902769875.1 uncultured Bacteroidia bacterium | reverse complement strand
TATTTGCTCTTTATGAGCCTCTCAGAGAAGCTTTCTACTGGCTGAAGGTGGCTTTTACAAACAAAATCCGAATACCAGTCGTTAGCCATGTCTCAATCGAAATGTCACCCAATGACAAAACCGAATATCAGAACCCATGTAAAACTGCCACTTTTTAAAGTGGACTCAGTATTAGATTCCCTTTTTGACGTCATGCATTCACGCTTTCGGACGACGGTTTTCCATAACTCGGCAAGCGGCTTTCCGCTATTTGCAAGAGCACAAAGGGTTATCTTTTTTAATCGAATTCTATGATGTGGAGCATCTGCAATCCATGGACGAAACAATTGACAATCTGCTCATCATCTGCCAAAAGAATGGAGGGACACTCGCATGATACTCTACCATGGCACCAACGAAGACATTGAAACCATCGACCTCACGAAGGGTTTGCGACACAAGGACTTCGGGTAAAAACCAGTGTTTTGTCCTACACAAAAGCATTTTATAGGACACTCAATTCCGACAGCCTTTTCTTGAAATCATCAATCCTATTTACAAGATTGAGAGGCTCGTCAAGCCTGAAGGACGGAGTAGTAATCTCCAATTTTTCCAACCGTTTTTTAATCGCCTGTCTTGCGTAGGTAAAACGCCATTTCTGGCTATTAATCTGAGCAACAAACCAAAACAGTTCCCTAATGGTCATTTTGTATTTGGGGACAAGGACGCGGACTGAGCTTCCACCGTTGCCACGAGCCATATAATGCCATGGTTGCAAATATGCTGTACCGAATGCTGACACTGTGATGCAGCCTTCACACAATTCGGTATCGCTGCCCGCAACCAATCCCACCACACCATTGGTATCATCCCCACTTGAAACATAAGGGACAACACCTTTGGAATACCCTTTCAAGCCAGTGGATTTTCCCGTCTTCACTTCAAAATACCTTGACAGAGCACCTGTCTCATTCAACGGGACAGCTCTTGTCCTGTTTGACATCGCAAAATCTTCATCCAAGCTGTCTGTAATTTCCGGGAAACTGGTTACCGCCCTGAATAGAGACATAAGCGTATCATCGTTTAAGCGACTAATTGTTTCGCTGTCAAGAGTCGTTTGAGGCAGATATTGTTGAGGGCTAAACTCGGCTCCGTTACGCAACAAGTCAGCTGCAACGCAAACACAACAATCGTTGTTTGGCTCTTCTCCACGCATAAACCTATGGAAAGAATCAAGAATAATGGGAATTTGGCTACCTTTGCTTTCTATCCGTTTCCCTTTTAGTTTTTCGAATCCATCATTGGAAATCCTGCCGACAAACACCTTGGAATCATTGGGTTGCGGAATATGAGCCTTGGCTATCATAATAGTAGTTATGGCAGAAGCGTTAGGATAAAACAACTCGTCCGGCAAACTTATCATACCCAAAACTGTATGTTTCTTCATAAACTCAGCACGCCAAGCACTATTATCTTCGTCAGCAAAAACCCCAGCATAGACAACTCCTGCGAACAATCCTCCTTGTATCAGCGCTTGCATAGAAGCATCAATGAAGTCGCGCTCCGGCTCATTTTCCTGATGGAATGGAGGATTAAGAAACGCTCGGTTGAACCTGCCCCTGACGCTGGCTTTCGACTCATCTTCCAACGAAGAGACCGGCTCAATATGACTTTTGCCATCCCCTCGGAAAAACATATTCAGGCACGACAACGCCCAAACTGTAGGGTTAGTGTCAAAACCGTAGATGGACTCACGCACCAACTCACGGGATTGGTCATTTAAACTCGCCCGCTTTAGCGTGTCGAAGGCCGAAACCAAAAAGCCGCCAGTTCCGCAGGTTATGTCTATCACTTTTTGGCCTATATCCACTCCTATCAAATCAACACATAATCGGGTAATGTGACGTGGAGTAAAGACAATGCCCATACTATTGTTGTCAGCCCCATACCTCAAAAAAGCCTCATAAAACATACCAAGAAAGTCGGCATCAGACTGCAACACAGCCTTTACATTCAGTCGTTTCAGAATGAAAATGATACGAAAAATGTATGGGGAAAGTCGGTTAAAATCATTGTAACCGAGCCATATAGCCTCTATCAATTGTTTTTTCTTTTCCTCACTGAAATGGTCGCTGGTCATAATAGCTTCCGATGACATCCGATTGATTTCACCAAGTACGTCTTCCACGGCAAAATCTATTTCCCCATGATAAAGTGCCGTAGTGATTGCTCCCACCACTTTTGGCCTTAAGGACGTTTCGATCTTGGCAGTACGAAGAATATTCGACACCTCTACGGCAGCATCTATGAACTCAGCCGATGAAGGTATGGTCAATTCCGTTGTGCAATCGTCGGAGGAAAGCGCATTTACACATTCCTGTTTGGATACAATTGCAGTTAGCGGATTTCCTTTCGACACCAAATCATGCCAACTCCCATCTTTCATGTATTTGACAACAACTGCATAGCCTTTCTCGTCATCACCAGCCACACCAATGGCAATCCTTATGGTATAATGTCCTGCCGAATTAATGGTTTCACAATACCCGATGGCCTGTCGGATTGCCTCTTGGCTTTTGCGAAAGTCATTCTTTGTCTCAATGACGACAGCAGGTTCACCCTGAAGGCAAAACAGGAAATCAGGTCGATCCAACCCCAATCCCGTATCCAAAAGATAAGCAGCTACTTCTTGCTCCTCCAAGCAATCGCCACCATTTTGGGGATGCCTTAAATTCCATCCCTTTTCCTGGGCAACTTTTCGAGTAAAATACCTTGCACGGCTTTCGGCTCTTCTATTGTTATTTTTCGGCATGACAATTTCCGTCTTAGTTACAGATTGGCAATTATTCGGCAAAGTTAAGATATTTTCCCGTATAGTCTTCCAGTTTTAGGCCGAAATAAACAACATAAAAGAAATTAGCGTATTTTTGCGCATCGAAACACATATATATAAAAGAGATGATAAGCCAAACCCATTGCTCGCTGAAAGATTTTTTGTCGCCGAAAGAGCCTCCTATGCTTTTGAAGCACTCGATGCCACATTTCCACATTGAGTAAAACCTCGCTTCCCGAAACCGTTATCATAAAATGCCATGAACCCAATAGCCCTCCGATTACTCAACCAGCAGCTCGTCTGCCAGCAGTTTGACAAGCCCGAAGAGGTCGTCAACCAGATGGGTGCGATGCAGGCGCAGGAATACCGCATGATGCGCTGGGCGGTGGCCATGCGGACCAAGAAGCCTTCGGCCAAGGCTTTCAAAATGGCTTTCGACAGTGGGCAAATCGTCCGTCTGCACCTGATGCGCGGCACTTGGCAACTCGTCTCAGCCGATGACTATTGGCCCTTGCTCGATCTTTGTGCGCCCAAGGCCATGGCGGTCATCAAGGGATGGATGAGCAGCAACAAAATCAGCATCCCCGACGAGGAAGCGATGAGAATACGCGAAATCCTCGCCCAGACCGCCGCCGACAAGGGAAGCGTGACCAAAGAGGATTTCGTGCAGGCTTTGGCTGAAAAAGGCATCAGCATGGACGAGCATCGGCTGTCGTACCACATCCGCTACGCCGAACTGTCGGGAACGCTTTGCAGCGGCGATTTGCTGCCGATGAAGGCGACCTACGCCCTCGCTGCCGACAAGGTAAAGAACCGCAACAAGATGGACCGCGACGAAGCCTTGGCAATGCTCGCCCGGAAGTATTTCCAAAGCCGCCAGCCAGCCACGTTGGAGGATTTCGTGTGGTGGTCGGGGATGAACATCAACGATTGCAGGCGGGGAATCGAAATTTTAGGTAATTCCCTGCATGTTGAGATGCACGGCCATGCGTCTCAACGCAGGGAATTTTATTTTACGGACGATTGCCGCACCCGTGGTTTCCGCAAAGGCAAATACCTTTTGATTCCGCCATACGACGAATACCTCATCGGCTACAAGAGCCGCGACATCGTCCTCTCGCCCGACTACAGTCACAAGGCGCACAACAACAGCGGCATTTTCCAGCCTATCATTGCCCACGATGGCGTGATTTGCGGCAACTGGACGCCTTTCAAGGACGACCTGCAAGCATCGTTCTTCATGGGTGAGCACGAGTCTGACCTCCAAGAGGAATGGAACCGATACAAGACATACCAACTAAAATGAAATGAACATGAAAGGAAAACCTTCGTCCGACACCAAGCAGTTTCTGTTGACGCTTCTCGCGACAACCTTCTCCATCATACTCACCTTCGGCACTTCAGCCGTCATCGACAAACGCCATAAGGAGGCGGCCAAGAAGGAAATGGTCATGATGATTCTCTATGACTTTGACAAGACCATCGAGCAGGTGCAACATTCCGATTCAATATTTCGGCAAGCATTCAAAGCGCAGCATGATGCTATCCTTCATCCGGAGCATTTCAACAGCCACATTTCCACATTTTCGGCATCTGTTCAACTCACCTATACAGAGTTTTCCGAAACAACCGAAAAGGTTTTCTCTTCCAATATAGAGACTTTCAACACCCTCGGCAATGTCAATTTCGTCCATGAGGTTTCAGCATTTTACAATATGCGCCGTTTCTACCAAGAAAACGTAATGGATGAATTCGAGAAGGAGGTTTTTGGTTCGGGAATCGCACGGTCTATAGAAAACCTCGTAAAAGTTAGTTTTCCAGATCATTTTTTCAATAGCAGGCAGTGCCTGAATACTTTGCAGAAGATACGTAACCGTTGTATGCAAATGATGAAAGTCAGCGAAGAGGACCTAAAGGAATTCAGTCGTCTACGCGCTGTGGTAGAGGTGGATAACGAAGAAGACGACAAAGAGTATCATGAGTTGGTTGATGAATATCTTGAGGCTGTAACATTTCTGAACCAGACCAGAGAGAAACTCGAACAGAACCAATAAACAATCAAAGATGAACATCAGATTAGAACAACCCAAAGACTATCGCGAGGTAGAGAACCTCACGCGCGAAGCGTTTTGGAACGTTTATCGTCCCGGATGCTTGGAGCATTATGTGCTCAACCAATACAGGAAGAGCCCCGATTTCATCCCCGAACTCGACTTCGTGATGGAAGAAGAAGGCAAAATCATAGGCCATATCATGTTTTCGAAGGCCGAGTTGACGCTTGACGACGGTAGCCGAAAACCCTCGTGGACCTTTGGCCCCATCAGCATCCATCCCGACTACAAGCGCAAGGGCTACGGATTGAAGCTGTTAAATTTTGCGTTGGAAAAGGCGCGTGAATTTGGCATCGGTTTCCTTTGTATGGAAGGCAACATCGACTTCTACAAGCACGCAGGCTTCGGCCTCGCCAGCAAATTCAAGATCCATTATCACGACGAGCCACGCGATGCCGAAGTGCCTTACTTCCTTGCCCAAGAGCTCATCACAGGCTGGCTTCGGAAGGAAGGAATCACCGAAGCCACCTATTGCCCGCCAAAAGGCTATTTCGTGGCGGACGAACATCCGGAAGCATTTGAGGCATACGATGCCACCTTCCCGAAAAAAGAGAAACTCCGCCTGCCCGGACAGTTGGGATACGAAGAATAACTATGGAATGGGCAAGCAAATACCGATTCGGATTCGACCTTTCGGGATTGGCGCTTTTCCTTTTGGTAATGCTCCCGAACTTCATTTGGTTTGCCGTTCCCGCCCAGAACGATGTCTTGAGGGCCGAATCGGCAACGCCCGTAGTGGACACGGTGGCTTCGGTTTTTCAAGCCTTGACCGTTGCTTGCCTGTGTTTTGTCGTCAACAAGGAAAGGGGCAAACTGCGGTTTTCGCCGTTGGTCATCGCCGCAATCGCATGTGTGGCGGTTTATTACGCTGGGTGGGCATCGTATTACCTTGGAATTGCCAATTCATTGGTCATCATCATATTGACCATCCCGCCTTGCTTGGCATTCATCTTGTTCGCCGCCGAAAGGAAAAACATTCCGGCAGCCTTGTTTGCCACGGCGTTTGCCGTGTGCCATTTGGTTTTTGCCGTTGCGAATCATATACACTAAAAAACAAAACCATGGAAAAAGAACACGACAAAGATAGCGATGTGCAGATCACCGAACTCTTGCGCACGTCGCAGAGCTGGGATGGGGCCGAAATGCCCGACTACCCTATTGGGCGGCCCGAATTGGTGGCCATCCGTTACGAGTTCCCTCCCGGAAAGAAGTTGGGCTGGCACCACCACGACGTGATGAACTACGGCGTGGTGCAGCAAGGCGAGCTCACCATCATCACCCTCGACGGGAAAGAAAAGACCGTTCACGAAGGCGAGGCGGTCGTGGAGATGGTGGGCACCATCCATCACGGCGAGAACCGAGGCAACGTCACCGTAGTTCTTGACATGTTCTACCTTTCCCAAAAAGGGCACCCCCTTTCCGTACCTCACCCTGAAATCACAATGGAATAGATGAAAACACTTGAAAAAATCCTGACCTTGTTCATCGCCATCGGCGCAGTGGCCGGTGCGGCGATGATGTGGCTTGACCCCACTGGCACGACATGGGGCGGCGAACCGCTGTTGGAAATGCTGCGAGCCAAAATGCCTTGGCCGGATGTGTTTTTCAGGAACTTCGTCCCGTCGGGTTTTGTGCTTTTGGGCTTGAATGGCATCACCCAGTTCGGGGCGGCCTTCTTGTTGTTCAAAAAGCACCATTGGGCACAGCACGCCGTTCTCGCTTGCGGCATCATTTTGATGCTTTGGATTGTCCTCGAATGGTGGATTTGGGGCTTCAACGCCATGAGCAACGTGTTCTTTGCGTTGGGATTGGCTGAAGCCGTCGTCGCATTGATTAATCTGGAAAAACGCCTATAGTCATGAATTGGACCGTCATCATCATCGAAGCCATTGTGCTGACGATCGCCTTCACGGCGATGATATTGATTCCCTTGGTGAAAAACCCCGTTTGGTGGATTGCGGACTATCCCGAAGACATCCAAGAGGAGTATTTCAAGACCCACGAGCGGATTCCGACGAAATTTTTCTCGGGAGCCGTGCTGTGGAAGAAAGGTTTTGCCCTCGTGGTGGCGCTCGCGCTGCTTCTCGTCGTGGTGAAGCTGGCCGGCGCCTACGACTTCTGGTCGGCGTTTTTGCTGAGCTACGGCCTTTGGCTTTTCATCGACTGGTACGACTGCTTTTTCCTCGACTGGGTGCTTTTCGCCAATATGAGGAAAGTGCGCTTGCCGGGCACGGAGCACATGGACGAGGCATACCATCAGAAAAAATACCACTTCGTCCAGTCCCTTTGGGGAATGTTAATCGGGCTGATTCCTTGCCTTGTCGGCGCGGGGATTTATGCTTGGCTGTTTTGCTGAATCCAAGCTGATGCAAGTGTCAGAGGTTCAATCGCGCACCTGAAGCCGCTTCTCCAATGCCTCAATATTTGTCCGTTTGCCCGACCAAACAGGTGTTTTTGTATGGCTTTTTTGTCTAAACAAATCGAGTTATGCCAGTATTGCGGAATTACATTCAGCATCGCCTCAATCGGCACGGTGCTGTCCATCAGGCCGAGCATAACATTCACTTTGCGCAGATTGGTGAACACCTCGCTATGGTCAGCCACCCTTTGGCGGCTTTTGATTTGTGATTTGTTTTCGTTGTCAGGCATAAAAAATCGTGGAACTTTGCTTATGCCTCCTTAGGTGTTCCACGACCTGCCAGCAACTAAGTAAAGCCCACGATTACTCGTAGGCGTTTACCTCTTTCTTGTCAAGCCTGATTTGTGGAACTTCAAGGAGACAGGTTAGAGCGAAAACGCTTATAATATGTTAGTTATGTTCTATTTTGTTTGTTCGATATGAGTTTGTTTTTTGTTGGTTTATGGGTGCAAATATAGTTTTTTTTAGAATAGGGGGAATTGTCTTATGGAAGTTCTTTACAATAAACTCCCAATAAACCGCACAAACCCTTCAATATTCCCCTCCACACTGGCCTGCTCCAAGGCAGCCATGTATTCCTGTCGGCGTTCCACGGGAATCACCACCCAAGGGTAACCAGCCGTCACCAATTGGCTGTTCATCACGAATCGCGCAGTGCGTCCATTGCCGTCCATGTAGGGATGGATATAGACAAAGAAGAAATGCCCTAATATGGCACGTACCAACGCATTTTCCTCTTGCATCATCAAATCCGACAGGGCACACATCGCATCCAACACGGCGTCAGGATTCAACGGCGTGTGCATTGAATTTCGGATATATACCTGATGCCTGCGGTATCCTATCAAATCCGATGCCTTCACAATGCCCGCCCTGACGCATGGCTCAAACAACTGAAAGTGCCAGTCCTGATGCCCTTTCACATACATCTGTGCAGGGGCCTTGCCCGAAAAACAATCTGTCACACCTTGCTTCAGCAATTCGTAGGCTTGATAATATCCACGGGCAGCCAACGCATTCCTGCGCTCCTTGTCCTCCTCGTTTTTTTCAGGATCCCAGTTGCCACTCCGAACACGCTCCAACAAACCCTCCGTAATCTTATAGCCTTCTATCGACAAGGAGTTATAGCTGTCCTTAACATACGTCGCATCCATCATCGCCAGCACCGAAGCAGCATCTTGCTGTACTGGCTGGATTTTTAACGTGTCTATTACCACCTTCCGCATCTGCATCCACATCAAGCGGATGCGTGAGGCGTAGGGTGATTCCGCAAATGTCGCTATATGCACATTCTCCTCAAACGGGTTCTCCTCCGTCACCGTATACCCCACTTGGCGCATCATTCGCAACAGTTCATCAGCCATCTCCTCGCGTCCGATGGAGCGCAACGCACCTGCCACGCGACCTGCCCGGATGGTATGTCCCCCGTCGATGGCCGCCAAGACGATGGGCGAGACATCACGCAAGCTGGCAAGACAAGTCCTTGCCTCCAACGCATCACGGCGATAATAATCTGGTCCCACCATCAACAAGGCATATTCCATGGGATACAAACGCACACCATAACGCGGTTCTCGTATCACCGTTGGCGGAAGGCTTGCCTTGATGTCCACAAGCGATGTTCCGAAGGGCAGTTGCAGGATGTTGTTTGTTCCTTTCTCGCAGCGCACAATCAACTGTTTGGGAATCACTGTCTTCCCGCTGTGGAAATAGAGTGACAGTTCCGGCGACAGACACCAAGCCCCGTTGAATCTCTTGTCTAAATAAGCCGTAATAAAATGCCAGTACGACACATACCACACCGTGGAATCGCCCTCGCTCCCTGGCGATGACGGGATATACCATCCCTTCATGACCATCTGAAGGTATCCGCTGTTCACCAACCGTTCTGTATGTGTCCGTCCCAATGTATCCGCTCCTTGAATCACCAGATTATCCTCGTGGGCATCCTGATACGCCTTCAACACCGCCAATGACTCCGCCAATTTCTCTTGTATTGTTGCCATATTAGTGTATTTTGCACCGCTATTATTAGTTTATTCTGCTTTACTAACATTAGTATATTTTGCCATACTAACATTAGTTTTTGACGCTGCAAAGATACAAATCTTTTTCTATTTCAACAATATATTTACTGCAAAAAGTAACGAAAACGCTCCATTATTTGTTGCAGACTTCCTTTATTAGTGGTTATTTTTATTAGTTTATTTTGTCCTACTACTGTTAGTTTTTGGCGTTTCAAACCCTTTTCTCATCCGGCAAAAGCCATTTTAGGTTTCGAGAGCGCAGGGGTTGCGTGAACCAAGGATTTGCCGTATTTTTGCCGTCTTTGAAATCCATCATGACATGGCACAACGGACAGCAATAATCATTGGCGCGGGCATCTCAGGGCTTACTGCCGCTGTCTATCTGCAACGCTCTGGCATCCAGACGCTTGTTTTGGAGAAAGCCGCCGGTCCGGGAGGGGTTTCCACCAGCTGGAAGCGCAAAGGCTACACTTTCGAAGGCGGCATCCACTGGCTCATCGGGGCAAAAAAGGAGATTCCCTTGCATCAGGTTTGGCTCGAGACCGGTGCCTTGCAGGAAAACAATCCCGTCCATTTCAAAGACCCCATCTACACGTTGGTGGACCGGAAAGGTACCATGCCGCTGTTTCGTGACTTGCACGGGTTGGAAATCACAGGCATCAGAGACCGTTTGGCCTTGTGGCGACTTCGTTTTCATCTGGCCTGTTTCAGGCATTTCCATCAGCCTATCAGCGATTTGCGAGGCCTGAAGGTCAGGGAACCCAAGCCGTTTTCCGTTGGGGAATATGTCAAGATGCTGCCCGCCGTCCTCGTCACGCCTTTTTTGATGGCCCAGTCGGCGCGCGGCTATGCCAAATGGTTCAAGAACCCTCGGATAAGGGCACTGTTGGCCGCCGTTGTGGAGCCCGACATCAATGCGCTTTCGCTCATCTACACCCTCGGCACCTTCCAAGTGGGCGACAGCGGCTATCCCAAGGGCGGCTCGCTGCGCATGGCGCAAAACATGACAGACACGTTCATGAAATGCGGTGGAGCAATCCGATACCAGACCCCTGCCTTTGAGATTTCCCCTGAAGGCAAACAATGGTCGGTGCGCACCAAAGACGAAGTGCTTACGGCAGACGTCGTAGTCGTTTCGGCAGATGCCCGAAGCGCGATGGACACGCTTTTCAAGGAGCCTTTGCAGGATGGCTGGGCCAAAAAAATGCGGTCGGGGCTTAGGACCACCCAATGCATGTTTCTCGGTGTCGGGGTCAGGGCCGATTTGTCCTCTTGGCCGCGTTCAATGCAGATTGTGCTGCCTCGCCCCTTGAAAGCCGCCGGACGCACCTACAACACGCTTGTCGTGAACAACTATGCCACCGAAGCCGACTATGCTCCAGAAGGTTGCAGCGTCATCACCTGCCTGCTTCACGGCCCCACTTACGGCTATTGGAAAGCAGCCAAGGAAGACGGCAGCTATGCAGCCAAGAAAAACAAGGTGATGGCGGATTTCATCGAAGCCATCAGCGAGGTGATTCCCGAAATCAGGGATGCCGTTGCCGTGACCGACATGGCCACTCCGCTCACCTACGAGCGTTATTGCAGCACCTTCGAGGGAAGCTACATGACGGACTGGCCGCCCTTCCGACGCTTGCACCACGCGCCTGTACGCTATCGCGAAGGCCTGTATTTCACGGGACAGCGGACGGTCTATTCCGGCGGACTTCCCCCGGCAGCCCAAAGCGGTCGCACCACCGCCCAAACCGTTTGCAAAGACCTTGGCTTGGAGTTCGTCGGGGCTTAGTTCGCTATGGAAAAATGCGTACTTTTGCGGACGACATGCCCAGGTCTATGACCAAAGAAGAATACAAGGACATGATGCGACAGTATTTCCCGATGCTCAAAAGATGGAAGCAATATGCGTATTGCCTAATGCGGCAGCACAAACCTATTCCACAACGAACTTGGCCATTTTGCCAAAACCTTCACCCCTGACCTGCAAGAAATAAAGCCCCTTCCCCAATCCGACAACGGAAACGGCTCCGTTTGAAGAACCAGCCATTACCTTTTGGCCAAAGACATTGAAAATGGAATATTCCACAGCTTCGCAAGGAAGGTTCTTCAAATGAAGGACATCGGAGACGGGATTGGGATAAACCTCAAGCGGTTGTTGGGCGGTGGGCTCTTGAACAGTCAAAGGTCCCATAGAGGGGATGATATTCAAGATGATGCCTTCCACCTTGGTCATACCGTAATAGAAATTCGGGTCGGGGATGTCGTACCAGTTGTCCAAAGTGCCGCCATAGCCGAAATTGATATGGAACTTGCCGTCCGATTCGCGATAGCCATCGACCACCACGTTGTGCCCGACCGTCCCAGCAGGATTCTCGACTGCCAAATGGGCGGGATAACCCGCTTTCAGATTGGAAATCAAGGTGGCATACATCACCGAATCAGGCTCGCGAATCAGCACGCAGTCCGCAAAGCCGAAGCGTTGGTAAGCCTCAAACGCTTGGTCCACATAGAAGGTGCCGGAGGCTTCGGAAGTATAGACCTGCTTGAGTGCCGTGCCGCAAGCAAAGACCAAGGCAGCGGCCAACTCGTCAGACAGTTCCTCGCCACGCTGGAAAGTGGCATCGACGGAATCCAACATTACGTTCAACATCGGGAAGGACGGGAATTTCAGGGTCGCCCAATCGTCGTCAATCATGTAATTGCGGCCAGCATAGTAATGGGCATAGTCGTCATCGTCAGTAAAGCGGGTGTCTTGTGTCGTTTGCAGATAGTTGATAATCTGCCCCATAGCAACGGCGGGACAACCGGCAACGCTGTAGGCATTGCCATTCACGGGGTCTCTTGGGCAAAGCTGGTTGTATGGATAATCCTGCGTCCAATGCGAATGAAGCAAGCCATCCGCGCGAAGCATCGGAGTGGCAGCATTTGGTTTTTCCACGGTTTTCAGTAGCGGACTTTGCGCCCAACCATTCAAAGCGCAAAGAGCAATTAATAATAAGGTAAGGGCTTTCGACATATCATTCAAATTTGATTTACACCGCAAAACTACAACATTTTCATTATCAATGGTGATTTGGTTTCATAATGTCCATATTAATGTCCACATTTGGTTTTCGTTTCGGAACAGATAATGCGCTAATTTTGCAGTCGAATTGATATGGACAAAATGGCACACCTACAATGAAACAAGAAATCAACCCACAGGATACGAATCGGGCTCAGGCATTTGAGCTATGGATGAAGTCGCCCATACCGATGGTGACGCTCACCAAGACCTTCGACGTGACGCGGCTTTATAAGGCGAGCAGACGAAAAGGGTTGAAATTCAATGCGATTTTGTGTTGGTGCATCGGCAAGGCAGCAAGCCAGATGGAAGAGTTTTACTTGCTTCCCGAACATAGGAATTTGTTCAAATACGACCGTTTAGCCATCAATGTCATCGTAAACAACAAGGTTGGTGGTATCAGTTCGTGCGACATTCCTTATACTGATGATTTTGGACAGTTTAGCACCGAATACTTGACTTTGACTCAATCGGTGAGTTCGTCTTGTAAAAGCACTTTCGAGGCTGATTCTATGGTCATCGGGACTTCGGCAATGACTGCCACCGAGTTGGATGGCATCATCAACCAATACACTGACCAGTTTTGCAATCCTATGGTGATGTGGGGCAAATATCGCAAAGGTTGGTTCAAAGTCACCTTACCCATATCCTTCCAGTTCCATCATGTGCAAATGGACGGTGGACATGGTGCAAGATTTTTGGATGAATTGCAAAAAACCATAATGAACAATGAGTATGACAATAATATTGAATACAATTGAGGAAAAATCTGTCTTAGAACAAATTAGCAATCTTATCAAAGACAGTGACAAGGAAATTGTCAATACTTCGGACATGAAAATCGCCCACTGCATGGGTTGCAACCAGTGCTGGCTCAAAACACCGGGGGTATGCGCCATCAAGGACGATTATGAGAGCATTCTCAAGAAACTGGTGAAGGCCGACAACCTCTGGCTTGTTTCCGACACACGGTTCGGCTTTCTGGATTACAAAGGCAAACGAATGATGGATCGCATTATGCCGATGCTGAACATGACCATCGGTTTCCGCGACGGCTGGATGCGACATGAGTTGCGCTACCACGCGCTCAACATCGGCCTTATCTATAAAGGTTCAGCCGACCAAGCGATGTTGGAAGATTGGTGCAAACGCACCGCCGCCAACATCGGCGGACATTCGTTGGGTGCCATTCCTTTGACTGATACAACCGATACCGCCTCAACCACTCTAAACCCTAAACACTCAACTCTAAACTCTAAACTTACTCATACCGTTATCATCAACGGCAGCCCACGGGTGCAGAAATTCAGCAATACCGACAAAATCATCCATTCCTTTGCCAAAGGCTTGGAAGAGGCTGGCATCACTTGGGAACTACACAACCTTTCCAACCGCAAGGAATGGGATGCGGCACAAGAGGCTTTCATCAACAATGAACGTACTTTAATTGCCTTCCCGCTTTATGTGGAATGTGTGCCTGGCCTGATGCTGGAGTTTTTGGAAACACTGCCTAAGGAACGCAAGCAGCCTGCCGAAATATCCTTTATGCTTCACGGAGGAATGGACGAAGGGAATGAGTTCCGCCTGTGTGAACGCTTCCTGCAAGGACTACCCGAACAACTTGGTTGCAGCTACGGCGGCACACTCATCCACGGCGGCAGTTTCCGTATCCGCACCGCCCCAGCCGATCAAGTGGAAAAGATGGTGACTCCTTACGTTGAAATGGGGCGACTGTTTGCACAAAAAGGCAATTTCCTCACGCCTGAAGCCGCCAAGTTCATCGGTATGGAACAATACCCTTGGCTGGTTCGCAAAATGGTAAGCCTGCTGTTTTTGAAAAAAGTCAACGGGGAGTTTGAGCAGTTCGCCAAAGATTGGGGCTGCACTCGGCCGCTGAATGATCAACCGTATTGTGAATAAGTAGAAAATTGTATTGATATGGAATTATCAAATTGGTTTAAGGGATTCGAGAAAGGCATTGCACAGCTTTCACCTGAACAACGGTCGGTTTTCTTCGCGGAATGCGGAAAGAGCTGTGTGAAAGGCGGTACACTTTCGGTTTACCAAAAACTCTATGTGGACGCTAAAGGTGACATGGATGTTTTCTTTGAAATGGCCAACGATTTGCCCGGAGTGAAAGGTAAGGTCGTCGAAAAAGGTCGTGTCTATCGGCTGGTCTTTTTGGAATGCACTTGTGAATTGTGCAAAAAAGGATATGTCACAACACCTTTGCTCTGTGAATGTTCGCGCCAAAGCGTGATGTATTCGATGCAAAGTTTGTGGAAAGGCAAAAATTTTACCGTAACGCTTTGTCACTCCATCTTGGGTGGGGGAGCGGATTGTGAAATGAGAATAGAAGTTGAAAAATAAACTCAAAAAGATGAAAAACACTTTATGAAAACACTGAAATTCATTACTTTTACCGTTGCAATGTTGATAACAGTATCAGCATTTGCCCAAAACCAAAATTTAGTTGGCCACATTACCGATGAAAACGGTGATCCAATGCCCTTCGTGAATGTAGTGTTACTTTCGCTTCCCGACTCGACCTTTGTGCAAGGAACGGTGACGGATGAGCAAGGCTCATTCCTCTTGCCGACCGACAAAAAAGACGGCCTGCTGAAAGTGTCGTGCGTGGGCTACCAAACCCAGTATGCAAAGCCCTCAAACGGCTTGACCATCCAGATGACGATGGATGCACAAATGCTCGGCGAAGTGGTTGTGAAGAGCCAGTTGCCACAAACGCGGCTGACAGGTAACTCGATGATTACCACCATCCAAGGCTCGGTACTTGAAGATTCGGGGACGGCACAAGAAATGCTGACCAAAGTGCCTGGAATGACGGGCAGCGAGGATGGTTTGGAGGTCTTGGGCAAAGGCTCGCCTATTATCTATATCAACGGGCGGCTGATGCGCGATGACAGCGAACTGCGCCGCCTGCGTAGCGACGACATCCGTGATGTGGAAGTCATCAACAACCCAGGAGCGCAATATGATGCCACGGTAAGGGCTGTGGTCCGCATCCGCACCAAGAAACAACAAGGCGATGGCCTCGGCCTCGACTTGAACCTGACCGACGACCAAGACTTGCAGTACGGTTGCAACACGCCACGAGGAAAACTCGGCTTGAACTACCGCAAAAACGGTGTCGATGTGTTCGGCTCGGTGTATTACAGGCATACGGACTACCGCCAATACAGCAGTTTGGAAGAAATCGCCAACACCACCAAGGTATTCCGCCAAGTGGGTCCCTACACAATGACTTGGAAAAACGACCAACTCGTTTATACCGCTGGTGCCAACTGGCAAGTCTCCGACAATCATTCCTTGGGCATCCGCGCCGACCTGACACATTATCTCGGCGGCGAGAACAAGGTCATCTACGATGAAGATGTCTTCGAAAATGATGTCTTCCTCGACCATCTCTACAGCGTGCAGACCAGCAAGGAAACCAAGCCGCTCGGTGTCCTCACCAATGCCTATTACAACGGCACAGCGGGCAAACTCGGCATCGACTTCAACTTCGACTTCCTGAACACGGCGACCAACACCGACCGTGAAAACGTGGAGCAAAGCCTGATAGAAGATGACTTTGTCAGAAGCAGGTCGGGGGCGGAGAGCAAGCTGTATGCCTCCAAGTTGGTGCTTTCCTATCCCGTTTGGAAAGGCAGCATCGAGGCAGGCACGGAGATGACCTTTGCCAAGCGTCACAACACCTATTGGATTGACAAACAAACCATTGCCAACACTGATGCCGACATCACGGAAAACAATATCGCTGCCTTTGCGCAATACGCCTGCGACTTCGGAAAATGGGGACAAGCCAGCGTGGGGATGCGTTACGAACACACGCTTTTGGACTATAGGGATGTGACCAACAACGATTTCCTCTATCGTCCGCAGGACGAGTTCTTCCCGACGGCCTCCTATTCTGTTGCTTTGGGCAAGGTGGAAATGGGCCTGTCGTATGGCATCAAGACCAACCGCCCTAGTTTCTTCGCGATGAACGACGCCGTCACCTACATCAGCCGCTATTCGATGCAGGCCGGCAACTCGCAACTGCTCAACGAGCGTATTCAAGACCTTACGCTGAATGTGGGCTACAAATGGCTCGCGTTCACGGCTTCATATTCGCATTGCAAGAACCCCATCACACAATGGGCCTACCTCACCGATGGGGATGCCGCGCTCATCAAACACATCAACCTCGACAAACCTGTGAATACGATTAGTGCCTACATTTCGGCAACGCCGAGAGTTGGGATTTGGTCGCTCAACGCCACGGCAGGCGTGGAAAAACAAGACCTCTGGCTCGACCTTGAGAACATCCATACGCCCGAAGGCACACGCAGGGTTTATTTCGACAAGCCCATCTTTACTTTCAACGCCTTCAACACATTCAGTTTCAAGCACGATTGGAAAATTGATGTCAACTTTATGTTTCGCTCGCGCGGCCATCAGTTGAATTTCTACAACGATTACGACTATATGAACCTTGGCGTTGTGGTGCAGAAGAGTTTCCTGAAGGACAAGTCGCTCACCATCCGCGCAGCCGTGCTTGACATCCTTCAACGCTGTGGAATGAACGAATACAGCGATATGGGCTACTATCAAATCCAGCAAAACAACGTTTTTTCGACGCATAAACTCCAAGTCTCGGTGTATTATCGCCTGAACTCGACGCGCAGCAAATACAAAGGAACTGGCGCTGGAAAGGATGCGCAGGAAAGGATGAAATCGTAGGTTGGCGGACGGTTCGTCACATTCCCAATTTGGCCTTGAGCCTTTGTCTTGCCTTTGTGACCGAGGCAGGCGAAATGCCCAAAAGAAGGGCTTGTTCGCTTACGGAAAACTGAAGCCGGGAAAGAATCATCAGGCGGACATCGCCACGAGTGAGGTTGGGATGCTTCTCACGAAGCGATTCGGGCGTGACCGAGAAACCGTTTCGGAACACACGTTCCATTTCAACCCATTCATTGTCCTGAATATAACGAGGCACGGCGTGAAGCTCTTGCAGCAGGTGATTTTGGCCAGCAAGGGAATGAATCAGGAGATAAGATTCAACATCACCCTCTGGCCCATTGCCTTCGCGAGGCATAAACGACTCGCGCTCATCGTTGCCGGCGCGAATGACCATCAAAAATGCTCGCACGTTTTTACCCAAAATCTCGGACAATTGAGGGATGCTGAGTGCCGCACCGCCTTCCACGCAAGTATGCGCCAGCCCAATGCCGACAAGCATCAGTTGATAATAAAGCATTTCGGCATCTTTCCCTTGCAGACCGAAAGACTGGCCGATGGCGGCAATCGACTCCTGCTTGAAGCCCACTTGGGTGTCGATGTAATCCTCGAAAGAGGTTGCCGAAGCCTTGTCGTCCATCACCAATTTAAAGAGTTGAGGTTCGTCGATGGCGAACCAAAGGAAAGCCAAACCCATCCCCTTGAAAGGCGGGTTCAGGGAAAAGCCTGCGCCTACTCGCTCCTTGAACAAACGTCGGGCCTCGGTGCGGACGGCTTCAAGAACGCCTTCCATAGAGCCGAACTTAGAGAAAATGGCATTGGCGCCACAACCCAAAGCCGAAGAAAGGTTTCGCGCCGTGAGAGAGGAAGTGCCGCCTTTCCTCACAATGTCAATAGCTGTAGCGAGTATTTTTTCTTTCGTTATGCTTGTCGGTCTTGCCATAATAAAACATCTGTTCCGTTATTATCCGCTGCAAAAGTAGGGAAATCCCACTAAAATCCGTTGTATTTTACGGACGAAATGTCGCAAAGTCCAATTGTCGCAATCTGCGTCCACGCAGATTGAAAAGTGTATTTTACGGACGAAATGTCGCATCGTCCAAGTGTCGCAATCTTCGTCCCCGCAGATTGAAAACTGTTTTTTACGGACGAAATGTCGCATTGTCCAATTGTCGCAATCTGCGTCCCCGCAGATTGAAAAGTGTATTTTACAGACAAAATGTCGCATCGTCCAATTGTCGCAATCTGCGTCCTCGCAGATTGAAAACTGTTTTTTACGGACGAAATGTCGCATCGTCCAATTGTCGCAATCTTCGTCCCCGCAGTTTGAAAACTGTATTTTACGGACGAAATGTCGCATTGTCCAAGCAATTGTCCATATACAATTTTTATTTCTGAACGGATAATACTGTATTTTTGCAGACGTTTAGATATTAACTATTTAGCTATGGAACAAAAGTTTTGTCAGAGCTGCGGGATGCCGCTCACCAAAGAAATCCTCGGCACCAATGCCGACGGAAGCAAAAACGAAGAGTATTGTATGTATTGCTATAAGGACGGTAAGTTCCTGCAAGACTGCACGATGGACGAAATGATTGAGCATTGTGCCCAGTTTGTGGACGAGGTCAACAAAGGCTTGCCGCAGCCCATCACGAAGGAAGAATACATCGGCCAGATGAAGATGTACTTCCCGCACCTGAAACGCTGGCGCAAGGAATTGTCGATAGATGATGACACTCCAGAAAACCCTGCCTTGATGGGCGTTAAAGACCTTATCGCCAAGATGGCCGACACGCTGCCCATCACTATGATATCGTCAGTCGATGAGGAGGGCTTCCCTTGCACCAAGGCCATGCTGTCACCTCGGGTGCGTGAAGGCATCAAGGTGTTCTATTTCACCACCAACACCTTCTCGCTG
>CACXQV010000045.1 GCA_902769875.1 uncultured Bacteroidia bacterium | reverse complement strand
GGATGGATACGCAATTGCAACCGATTGTTGGCAATGTCATCGCAGAACTGACGGATGCCTTCATCGACTTCTGACGAGTATTCGGACTGATATACATCACGAAGGAAGTCCTCGCAATACTGTTCAAGCGTTGCTTCTTTGTTCTCGAAGAAAAACTTACCAGTGAGTTGCGATTGGCGGAAGAGATTGTCGATATTGATGCCGACGAGGATGCGTATCTCGGTGACATTTTCCAATTCCTTGCGCAGTTTGAAGTAGCCGCTGGAACGAAAATAGCCAACCACGGCATGAAAGATGTCGAAGTCGGCCATGGCAGAGGCGATGCCGTGGAATTTGTCCATCAGCCTCGTCTCGGTATTATTGAAGAACTTGGTACTCATTATGGCTTGGCGTTTTGAGCGCTTCGCCCTTCTGATGGGTCACAAAAAGAATCCGTGAACTTCTGTCTATTGCTGCGGTTCTGGACTACCTTCACTACAAACAAGAAAGCCCACGGATATACCGTGAGCGTTCCGCTTTCTTGTGTAGTGAGGTTGAAATTGTCCAGATTTCAGCAATACTTGAAAAGCAAAAACGCTTTATATCAATATGTTATATAATCAGTTATCTTCTGTGTTGGTATGTTCTTTTTGGGTTGATGAGGGCAAAGATAGACAAACTTTGGAAAATGTTGAACAAAAAAGTTCAAATCCTTATAGACAATTGGCATTGAAAGGCTCGGGAGACTGCTTTTGTTCGGAAAAAATGGAAAAAAGTATCAAAAAGATAACATCAAAACAAAAATCCATTTTCACCTCACCATCCCCAAAATCACCTCAGGTGCGATGGTCATTTCGGTGACGGCACAAAGGCCTGCACCGATGTGCATGAAGTGCCAATTTGGCACTTCAAACTCTTATGTTTTTCTTTCGTCAAATTCCATTACGCCAGATTAAGATTTAAATTAATAAGAGTTTTTAGACTATCCCCTTGCAAGTTCATGGAAAAGTTGTAATTTTGCAGCAGTTTCGCTCCCATCCGTTGGCGACTAAATATAACCTTCGGATGTGTAGGCCAAAAGCAGCACTAACCTGGTTTGGTACATCGAAATAAAAACACTCCGACGAGAAAGACCTTTAGGGATTACTTACCGTCGGAGTTTTTATTTGCTTCCAACCCGTCAACAACCAGTTTACCTTATCGCCATTCCAGTTTTGCGAAATGACTGCCTCAAAGCCATCTTTTTGCAAATGGACAGTTTGCTTGGCAGGGATTGTCTTGGTTATAGTTCCATAAACTATCACATCCATGAGCTTTTTTACAACCTGGAGGCCTGTCTCTGGGAACACATTAGGGTTTTTCGCATGCTCATAGTCGCGTTTGGAAATAATATGCGAAACACCAAATCCTTTTTTGTAGCTTTTGTTACTCAGTCCTGGATTGCCATATTTTAGGCAAACTGAACCGAGAGAACAAAAGAAAGCATCGTCAATGTCAATTTTATTCTTTATTACTTTATTCAAAGCTGCTATAGCTTTCCTTTTTTCGGCTTTTTTATCCATGTTTTCTTGCTTTTGTGTAATTCACAGCAAAGAAACAACCTTTGTCAAGAAAAAGCCGTTGAACAAACGTTTGTAGTCGACAGCAGTCGTTTGTTGTCGCTTGTTGTCGGGTAGTTTGCTGTAAATGAATGATTAAAACAAATTGATAAAGTAGCGGATGCCCAGATTGCAGTTTTAACTATTATTCTTATCTTTGCACTTTCGCTAAATATTTATGTTTATGTACATCAAAGCAGTAACCGATAAGTTCGACCGCAACATCCGCTATCGCGGTAGCTTGCAGAACTATGTGATTGACATGGGCTCGGAGGTTATTTTGGTGGATACTGGTCTTCCAGCTGGCACACCGGAGGAAAACCCCGACGAGAACTCGCTCGCTTTCACCGGCAAGGACATCTGCAGCTATATGGACGCTCTGGCCGCATTGGGCTACAAGCCCGAACAAGTGACCAAAATCCTGCTCACGCATAAGCATGCTGACCATTCAGGCGAACTCCGTTCGTTCCCGAATGCGAAGATCTATGTGAATGCCGACGAAATGCAGGCTGCCGAGTTGCAGGGACTACCCAATCTTGTGCCAGTGAGTTTTACCGATGGGGCATATCACAACTTCCCCGACAGCCAGAAGATCTGTGACGGTGTGTGGTTTCTCAAGGCCAAAGGGCACACCAATGGCAACAGCCTCGTGATTGCCGAGAACGATGGCCTGTTCTATATGTTCCAAGCCGACATCACCTACGTGGACGAGGCTTTGTATGAGAACAAACTTTCGGTGGTGTATGATGACCTGTCAGCCGCCCGCGAGACCTTGGACCGCGTGCGCGAGTTCGTGCGTAACACCCCCACGGTCTATCTCTCCACCCACTCGCCACAAGGCTATGAGAATTTGGAAGCTAAACGCGTGATGGATCTCGACCACCCAGTGCCGACCACCCTTGCCGAAGTGAAATTCACAAAGAAAGAAGCCTCTGGTAAGTACATCTGCTCCATCTGCGGTTATGTCTATGACCCCGCTGAGCACGATGGCGTGGCTTTCGAAGACCTTCCCGACGATTGGAAATGCCCGCGCTGCAAGCAAGGCAAGGAGAAGTTTAATAAGGCGTAAATTGCTATCAGCTTTCAGCTTGGTAGCAACGAGGCTGAAAGCTGATTGCTGACTGCTGACAGCCAAAAACGCATCAAAACAATTCTGCTCATGGTCTTAAACTACCAAATATGCAGTCCCGAAACGATGGAGCGAGCCATCTGCGAGCTGGGCATCGTCCCGTTTTTCACCAGCGCCATCCCGGGATATTCCATCAAGGAACTTACCCAGCCTGGGTTTTGGTTTGACGGCGAGGAGGACTCGCTCGGGCCGTGGGACTGGAAGATCGACTGCCTCCAAAACGGTGGCATCGCCTACGGGAAGTTCCTTTGTGGGGGGAAAGCCGCCTTCGCAACCATTCCTTTTTACCGCGAACTGATGAACATCCGCCGTGCCACGACAACGCCCGATAAGAACGGCGAGCGCATCATGGAGTATCTCGAAAAGCAAGGCAGCATCACCATCAAGGAGGTGCGCGCTTTGCTTGGCGTGAAGAAAGGCCAAGCCGATGCGGCTATAGGCAAGCTGATGCAACAGTGTCGTGTCGTCACGGGAGCCATCGAGCGGGTGTATCGTGGACCCGAGCAGGTTTACAACGGCTGGCAGGTGTCGTATTTCTGCACGCCCGAGTCGCTGTTCGAAGACTTCACCACGCTCCACACCGACCACACCCCAGATGAGTCGCTGGAGTTTTTAGTCGACCACATCACGAAGCTGACGGATGGAACAGCCTCACGGAAGCAGGTTTTGAAGGTGCTGAAATAACCCAAGGCCATCAAGTGAAACGTATAATTTACATAGTTTTAGGCCTGATTTGTGTAGGACTTGGAGCTTTAGGTGTGGTGGTGCCGGGATTGCCCACCACGCCTTTCCTGTCGTGTTGACAAAAGATGACCGTACGACATTGCCTTGGTATCTGAAAACTTCATATCTTTGCACCAAACAATCAAGAATCGGATTTTTACAATTATGGAATACATTAGAGTTACAAAAGACAATTTGGATAAGGAGCATATTTGCTGTGCGATTTCAAACAATAATGACATCCAAGTGTCATCAAAAAAGTCGTGGCTTTTGGATAGGTTCAATGATGGACTGGTGTTCTTGAAGAGTGTGGAACGAGGAAAGTGCTTTATTGAATACATCCCTGCGGAAAATGCGTGGAATCCTATTGCCGCTGAGGGTTATATGTACATCGACTGTTTGTGGGTTTCTGGTTCGTTTAAGGGACACGGGTATTCAAACGACCTTTTGGATAAATGCATCCAAGATAGCAAAGCGAAAGGGAAAAAAGGCTTGTGTATCCTTTCATCTGCCAAGAAAAAACCTTTCCTTTCCGACCCTAAATTCCTTGCACATAAAGGATTCATGGTATGTGATGAAGCCGATAATGGGATCCAACTTTGGTATCTGCCTTTTGCCAAAGGAACAGATGCCCCTACATTCAAGGAATGTGCCAGACATCCACACATTGAAGAAAAGGGATATGTGCTATTCTATACCAGCCAGTGTCCGTTCAATGGTAAGTATGTCCCCATCATCGAATCTTTGGCAAAGGAACACGGCATAGCTTTCAAAGCCTATCATCTTCAGAACAAGGAAGATGCCCAAAACGCACCAACTCCCATTACTACTTATGCGGTTTTTTATGATGGCGAGTACATCACCAATGAACAGATGAATGACAAAAGATTCTTGAAGATGATAGGTAAAGGGGATTTCTAATTATCAAGAATTTGAGAATTTAAGAATTTTCTAATTTGTTGATTATATGAATTTTATTGAATTTAAGATAAAAATTGCAGGCAATTTTTAGAAATGCCCTAAATAGATGCAGATTCCCATGACTGAATCGGAGTTGTACAAGAGTCTTGGAGAGAGCACCGTTGAAACCGACACCAACCGGGTGGTCAGAATCCATTGTTTGGGTGCCATCCGTGCCGCGAAAGTCTGTTGTCGCCATTGAGGGCAAAGTGCCCAAGTCGGCATCGGCTGCCGCCGAAGCCAAAGAAAGCTTTCCAGTGGGAGCCATTGAAGAATCGTAAAACAAAGTTCTAAAAACCCAACCGCCGCAAGGTTTTTCTTGACCTTTGCGGCGGTTTTCACATCATTACTCCTTCCCCATCATCGTCACCCACTCCTCTTTCTTGAAGCCGAATCTTTCATGGAAAGCGGGCAAGATGCTTTCGCGGGAAACATACGATGTTCTATGGGATAAAGCAGTTTTTTCGGCAAAAATAGTGGTCTATTGTGATTATTCGTACCTTTGCGCAATCACAAAAGACAATCCAGCATAGCAAGCAATCCCGACTTCGTCCAATACATTGCCGACCAAAATGAATCTCAAAACCGAATAATATGCCCAATCCAACCAACAAACAAGAACTTGTGGCCGCCATGACCGATGGCTATGCCAAACTGAATGAGCAAATTGCCAAGATGAGCGAAGAAGCCATATCGGCTCCCTTCGACTTCGCCGCCGACCCCAAGAAATGCGGTGTGCGCTGGCAATACGACCGCTGCCTCCGCGACCTTTTGATTCACCTCCACGAATGGCAGGTACTGATGCGCGAGTTCGTGAACAACATCCGCGAAGGCCACCCGCGTGACTACCTGCCCGACGAGTACCGCAAGAACTACCACGAAATGGACAAGATGCTGGTGGAGAAGCACCAAAACACGCCTTTGGAGGAGGCCAAACGCCTGCTGCACGAGACCCATAAGGAGATGCTCCGCCTCGCCGAGAGCTTCACCGAAGAGGAACTCTTCACCAAAGGCTACTACAAAAACACCTACACCACCGATATGGCGGCCTACTTCGTTAGTGTCACTTCAAGTCCCTACGGGCAGGCGGTGAAACTACTGAAGACGCATCAGAAAAACCACAAATAGTGTTTTTATTCAAGAAAAGTTGTATTTTTGCAGCATCTTTTGAATAAAATGAAATGACCTATTTGGAGTTCAGGGAACAGTGGCACGGGATTGGATGCTTCAATGTCTATCAAATCCGCGCGTGGAACCCAGAGTTCGACAGAAGCAACCTTTCGCGTTGGGTGAAGCGGGGCTATCTGTCGAAACTGCGGCAAGATTGGTATGCTTTCAGCGACTTGAAGGGCAACCCTGAGATGGCGCGTTATGTGGGACAACACATCTACACACCGTCGTATATCAGTCTGCATTACGCTTTGTCGTTCTACGGCATCATTCCCGAAGTGGTGACCGACATCACCTGCGTCACCTCCAACCGAACCACGACCTACAACAACGACTTCGGCCATTTCAGTTACCAGACGGTAAAGCCCGCGCTTTTCTTTGGTTTTCGCCAAATGCCCCTATCACCACGAGGTAGTTATCTGTTAGCTTTTCCAGAGAAAGCCATCGTTGATCTGCTGTATCTCTACCCACAATATAATACTGATGAAGCCCTGCTTGAACTACGTTTCGATGAGTGGTGGATGCGTGAGGAACTCGACAAAGAACGTCTGATGTCGTTTGCCGAACAAAGCGGCAACAAGGCGTTACAAGAACGTATGAAACTATTGATAAAAACCTATTCCGAATGATTGACCTACAGTCCATATTGGCTTATTATCCACCACAAATCGCGGCTAATGCGTCATTCCACAAGCATATCCTGAAAGAGTACATTGAGTTATTGGCTTTGGAACACCTGTCGCAATCGCCTTACGCGCCAAAAATAGTGTTTATCGGTGGAACCAATCTGCGCCTTATCCTTGGTCTTGACCGTTTCTCCGAAGACTTGGATTTCGACTGCAAGCAACTGAACGCGGAAGGGTTTATTTCGATGACTGATGCTCTTGTTGAATATCTGCGTCTCAATGGTTTACAAGTGGAATTGCGCGACAAGGAAAATCCTCGCCTGACGGCCTACCGCCGCAATATCTATTTCCCGGAACTGCTTTTCGACATAAATCTTACTGGCCATCGGGAAGAAAGGTTTTTGATGAAGATTGAAGCCCAAGACCAAGGCGTGGTTTATACCCCGCAAACCGCGATGGTCAGCCGCAACGGTTTCTTCTTTCCCGTGACCGTCCCTTCCAAAAGCACTATGCTCTCGATGAAACTTGCGGCGCTGCTGGCAAGAGCCAAAGGCCGCGACTTTTACGACACCATCTTCCTTTGGCAACAAGTCCAACCCGACTACGACTTCCTCCGCCAACGTTGCGGAATTGGCGACCCTGAAGCATTGAAAAAAGCCTTAAATGACAAACTTGACACCGTGGACCTTATGCAGAAGCAGAAAGACTTCGAACATCTACTTTTCAACCCGTCGCGCAGTGCGCAGATACTGCATTTCCGGCAGTTTATTGACAGTATGCTATAAAAAGGAATCTTAAAAGACGGAATCTCATAAACCTATGAACAACAAACCCACAGAAAATTCCAATGTCGCCAATGATGCGCTGTATGAATTTGATGCCATCATCCTGCAAAACGAGGATATGGATGCCGCATACATCGAGGTGCCTTTCGACATCAAGGCAATCTTCGGAAAAGGACGCCTGGCGGTGCATGCCACTTTTGACGGCGTGCCTTACGACGGCCAAATCGTCAAGATGGGGACGCCTTGCTTCATCATCGGTGTGCGGAAGGACATCCGCAAACAGATGGGCAAGACCTTTGGCGACACGATACATGTAACTTTTTGTGAACGACAATAAAAACAACAATAAAATGACTAAAACATCTATTATCATGGCATTAATTTGCATTTTGGGAATGGCTTCGTGCCAAGCACAAACACATCAACCCGCCCCACCCACGACTGAAGGTGAGGCTGCAACGGTTTATATGACCACCGACATCAGCCCGGAAGGGTTGGTGCGCATCTATGAAGCCTTGGGTGTGGAGGCTCAAGGTCGCGTGGCGGTGAAAATCTCCACCGGCGAATCGCAGAAAAGCAACCACCTTCGCCCCGAATTGATTAAAAACTTGGTGCAAAAAGTGAATGGCACCCTCGTGGAATGCAACACGGCTTACGGCGGCAACCGTGGCAACACTGAAAAGCACCGTAAGGCTATTGCTGAACGCGGTTACAACGACATCGCCACCGTCGACATTATGGACGAGGAGGGCGAAATCCAGTTGCCCGTCAAGGACACCAAGCACCTGCAATACGACATCGTCGGCTCGCACTTGCAGAACTACGACTTCATGATTAACCTGGCCCATTTCAAAGGTCACGCCATGGGCGGCTTCGGCGGCGTGCTGAAGAACCAGTCGATTGGCGTGGCATCGAGTGCCGGAAAACTCTACATCCATTCCGCTGGCAAAAGCCAGACGCATTGGACGATTGCCAACCAAGATGCTTTCCTTGAGTCGATGGCGGCGGCGGCACAGGCCGTACACGACTATTTCAAGCAGGAAGGCAAGGACATTGTGTACATCAATGTGATGAACAACATGTCGGTGGACTGCGATTGCGACGGTCATCCTGCCGCACCGCGCATCAAGGACATCGGCATTCTGGCCTCCACCGACCCTGTGGCCCTCGACCAAGCCTGCCTCGACCTCGTGTTCAACCATGTCAGCAGCCAAGGCGACGATGCCAAGCCGTTGCAAGATCGCATCAACAAGAAACACGGCACCCATACCGTGGAATACGCCGAACAGATTGGACTTGGAACGCGGAAATATACGATTGTGGGTATTAACGATTAGGCAACTGAACACATTGGACACAGCTAATTAACATGACGAATCTGGAAAAATGTAACGCAGGCTTGGAGTATTCGTATGCCGATGAGGAACTGATCGCCCTCAAGACCGAGGCCATTCGGCAGTGCGAAATCTTCAACGCCATCGACGGGCGCGACTACGTGGCGCAGTACCGTCACCTACAGCAGATGCTTGGCGCAGTGGGCGAGCGTGTGTGGATTGCCAAGACGTTCAACTGCGACCGAGGCAAAAACATCTTCATCGGCGACGACTTCACCGGCAACCACAACCTCACCATCCTTGACATCCGTGAGGTCTATATCGGCAACCATGTGATGATTGGGCCGAACACGCTGATTACTACGGTTGGGCATCCGCTTTCGCCCAAAGGTCGCAGGGAGTATCATGCCTTGGCCAAGCCCGTGCGCATAGGCAACGACGTTTGGATTGGAGGCAACGTCACCATCCTGCCCGGCGTGACCATCGGCAACAACGTGGTGGTGGCGGCCGGTGCCGTGATTAACAAAGACGTTCCTGATAACACTTTGGTGGGTGGTGTACCGGCGAAGGTTATTAAGATGATTGAGGATGATGTTTGAAATGATATAATACTATGAATTATGGCAACAAATAAAGAATGGGCAATGCGAATGATTCCTGTGCTTATTAGATGGGCACAAAGTTCATGGGACAAAACACATTATTATTCACATTTATCAACCGCTGTTGGTCATAGGACCAATCAAATTGGAGGTGTGATGGGAATAATACAAGATCTACTTGATGAATTAAAAGAAAAGTCTGGAAGAAATGATATACCTACATTAAATGGACTAGTTCAAAACAAGGGAACAGGGTTGCCAAGTGATGGTTTTGATTATGTTATTAAGAACTACAGCGATCTCTCTCCTGAATCAAAAAAAGGAGAAGTTCGCAAGTTAAACTTTGATGCTCATCAATACGATTGGACATGGGTGTTAAAAGCTTTAGGTCTTGAACCAGCCCGTGTACTTGATAGTCAAACTGTTTTGAAAATAAAAACTGAAATTCATGGTTATGGAGGAGAGGGAAAAGAACATAAGTCCATTAAAGAGTATATTGCAAATCATCCAGAAAGCATAGGTTTAAAGAATATCAAGAAAGCTCAAATGGAGTATGACCTAATATCGGGTGACAGACTTGACATATATTTTGAATGCCAAAACAAAACGCATGTTGCTGTCGAAGTAAAACCTTCTGTTTCACCAGAAGGAGATGTGTTAAGAGGTATTTTTCAATGCATTAAATATCAATCGATAATGGATGCTTCACGAGTATTAGATAATGATAATTATGATAATGAAGTATTGCTGGTAATTGCAGGTCCAATGTCAAAAGCCAACAAGCAAATTGCCGACGACTTGGGAATCAACTATCTTGATAATTTCACTATGAAATAATTGACTGTCTGATAGGTGTGTCCTTACTTTTTTATTCCTCCAACTTTCTCTTCACCCCCTCAACCCCATAATAATCCAGCACATAAATCGGAAACGCGCTTAATACGGCCACTTCGGGACATTTGTGGTTGATGTGTTTCTCCAATTGTTTCGCGAAAATGGTGTTTTGTGTCTCCAACTTGGTAGGCAGGTCAAAAACTTCATTTACCAGATAATTCATTTTGGATAGATGCGCACGAATGAGTTCTTGCCAGACTTC
Source organism: uncultured Bacteroidia bacterium (assembly GCA_902769875.1). GTDB lineage: Bacteria > Bacteroidota > Bacteroidia > Bacteroidales > F082 > Limimorpha. The sequence continues at coordinate 11,006 of CACXQV010000045.1, read as the reverse complement.
CTTCGTGTATTTGTTGAGGTTGGTCAGTTGTGGAAGACATTCCGCTGCCGAAACGGTCTTGTAATGCGGTTCGTTCATGCAGGCTTCCACATCCTTGCAGTCGTCTTTGTACGGACAATTGGAGCGTTTGCATTTGACGGTAAGGTTCTTGAAACTTTCCATGTCCTTGTAATGGCGAATGGCCTCCAACATAGGATAACTGACATAGAGTAGTCCGTTTTCAGTTTCGTTGTTGAAGAATTTAAGCATCTCCATGAGTTTGTCATCGTCGGCCAAGGTTGAGTGTGCATCATAGTCAAAGAACAAGTAGATGTACGCAAAACTGTCGCGGGTATAGTCGCGCAAGAGTTCTGCGTTTTCCTTGCTGCGCTCTTTGAGGAGATTCACCATATCGAAAGCAAATTCCTCGGCTTTCAATTGCTTGTACAACTGGTAAATCTCGGCATCATAGACACATTTCACCGAAATCCTTTTGCCAAGGAAATTCTGCTCCAGCTTGTCCACATATTTGGATTCAGCCCGAACACCCTCAAACACAAAAAGATGTAACTCGTTATTCGACATGGAACGCATTGGCTCTATAGATTTTCTCGATGTTATGCCCAAACCTCAACTCTTTCTCGGTGCAAGCCTGAAGCGGCTTGATTTTGTTGTTTTGCAAAATGAAGTTGCAATCGGGACGCAAAAGGTCATTCGTCATTAAATAAGTGTTGTGCGATGAAGTGAAGACTTGGCAATCCATATTGAACAGCAGCTTGCATACTTCAAACGACAACTTGAAATGATAGAAAGCGTCAAATTCATCAATAAAGACAAACGAAGCAACCGACATCCGCTTGATCCACACATAGAGCAATTCCAAGGCTTTTGTCCCTGTTGAAGCAATGGACAAGAAAGGTGTTGCGTTGCCTCCTATTTCGCAAAACAAGATCTTGTCACCTTCTTTGGGAGCGGCAAACTTGAATTCCTGTTCGCTCACCTTGGCCAGGAATTGGGAGAAGTCCTCAACGTAGTTGTTTTGGATGATAAACTCCTCCAAACCAAAGCTGGCAGTTTCAAGGCCAATAAACTCACGGCTGTCCAAATTCTTGAACCACAGCATAGAATTGACAAACAGCATCAACTTGACTATATAATGCTCTTGCGGCAAGGGATAGGAAGCCGTGATGAAGTTGATGACAGAAACGCTATTCACATTCTGCTTGAAATTCTCTTTGACCGTGCTGTCAATCTTGAATTGGTCATCGTCAATCTCGAAAAAAGCGGCATCTTTCTTGAACACCAATTTGTGATTTACCACTAACGATTCCGCAACAAGCAGTCCGGCCGAGTTCTTTGAATAATGGTATTCCAGAAGGTCATCGCCAAACTTGAAGACGTACTCAAATTCCACCGGAGCTTTGGGATTGCCCGCATAGACGAAGTTGGAATAATAATCGGTCTTTTTCCATTTCGAGGAAAGATGATTCTCGATGTCAAAGACAGCCAAAGCAAAGTTTGACTTCCCTGACCCATTGGGACCATAGACAATACCATTCTTGATGATGCCATCCTTTACAGCGTTTTTGTTGAACTCATAATTGCTTGAATGCGACAAGTCCCATTCGATTCTATCAGCAAATCCACGAAAGTTTTTTACGGCAAATTTGACTAACATGACACTTTTGGTTTGAAATACGGTGCAAATATAGAAAAAATTTCCTAATTGCCGTAAGTTTTTTACGGAAAAAATATGTTTTGTAGAAAACTATTGCCGGAAGAACTGGTAATATAGAATATTATACAAACTTCGCATAAAAAACTTAATTATCAGCACCTTAAAGAATTCTTTCTTGAATTATCCTTTCTATGTGAAAGAATTTGCGTACTTTTGCATTCGAAAAAGAATAAAAGAGAATAAAGAAGAATAAAAGAGAATAAAGATGGGTGAACAAGAAAGTATTCACAGTCTATTTCAGCCAACATTTGGCAACCGTCCGGTGCAGTATATCGGTCGCGATGGTGTGATAGAACTGTTTATGGAAGGATTGAGTGAGACTGTCGGGTCGCGCAATCGCTGCACATTGTTTCTCGGACAACGTGGTATGGGCAAGACAGCCCTGCTTCTTGAACTCAGCGATCGTGCCTCGAATGCTGGATATGTGGTAGCCCGTGTGACAGCCCACGAAGGGATGCCAAAAGCCATTATCGAACAGTTTCAACTTAACGGTTCACAATACTTCAAGGACGAAAAGCGGAAAGTGTCGGGTATGACGGCAGGCGTGTTGGGATTCTCGTTTGGACTTACCTTTTCCGATGCGGCAGAGCGGCAGTATGGCTTCCGATCGAAGATGTCGCTGTTGTGTGACAAACTTGCCGAGAAGGGCAAAGGAGCACTGATTCTCATCGATGAAGTGCGAACCTCGTCAGCCATGCGCGAAGTGGCTGCAGCCTATCAGGAACTTGTGGGAGACCGTAAAAACATAGCGATAGCAATGGCGGGATTGCCTCACGCCGTTTCCAGCGTGCTGAACGACAGCGTTCTCACGTTTTTGAACCGTGCGACAAAAGTGGAGTTGGGAACGATTTCAACCCATCTGATTAGGGCATATTATGAAAGGTCTTTCAAGACGATCGGAATAAAAGTTTCGGATGAAATTCTTGACCGAGCGGCATTAGCTACCCGTGGTTTTCCTTATCTTATGCAGCTGATTGGATACTATGTGATTCAATATACCCCTACGGGCGATGCTGTGACAGAAGCCATTATGGAAAAGGTGGAAAAAGCTGCTATGGGGGATATGGAAGACAATGTGTTCAAGCCAATTCTGGCCCCGCTCAGTGATAACGACAAGCTGTTTTTGAAAGCTATGGCCCGCATTGGTGGTACAGTGACCACGGCCAAATTACAAGCCGCTTTGGGAGAAAACGGACCTGCCATCCAGCCTTATCGCAAACGTCTCATCGAGGCGGGTGTCATCGAGGCACCCAGACGAGGTGAGTTGGTGTTCGCTGTACCCTACCTTTCCGAGTATCTTTTGGACAAGTTGACCAATTGATATTTCACCAAGATTCCCTATCTTTGCATTTTCACAAATACCACATCATATATGAAAAAAATCATCATCATTGACGGAGGCCCGCGAGCGACATTCAACACGGCCTCAATGCTCAAGAAATTCGCTGAAGGAGCCAGTTCCGTCAGCAACGAAATCGAAGTTAAAACGGTGCGCCTCTATGCCCTTGACTACAAAGGCTGCATGTCGTGCATGGCCTGCAAAATCAAAGGCAAAGCCTCGCAAGTGTGCAAATACAAGGATGCGTTGACTCCTGTCTTGGAGGAGATTGCGCAAGCCGATGGTTTGGTATTAGGTTCGCCTAACTATTTTGGCGAGATTACTGGACAGATGCGGGCTTTCTTGGAGCGTTTGGCCTTCCCGTGGCTCTCTTACAACGACTACAGCATCACCGCCCCGAAACGGATGCCCGTGGTGCTGGTGGAGACGCAAAACGGTGGCGTGGGAGGCAGCAACTGCAATGGCTACGGCACAATGGAGCCTTGCATTGCTAATGCCCTCGGACAACCGGAAAAACTATTTGCCAACAACACCTACCAAGTGAAGAACTACGCCAATTTCGAGTTGGAAGGATTCTCGGAGGAAGCCAAGCGCAGGTATCGCGAGGAGCACTGGGAAGAGGACCTGCAAAAGGCCTTCGATGCTGGAAAGCGTATGGCGGAAACGATTACTAAGGCGTGATGAGAAAGCTGTTATTGGTTTTAGCCTTAGCCTGTTCGTTCAGCCTCTTCGGGCAATCCATCGACACGGTAGCGGTGCGCTCGGCCATCGAGAGGCAGTTGGCCACCTATCCCGAATCCACTTTGCAGGACATCTACAAGAGTTTCTACCAAGAGCATTTCGGTCCGGGCCATATCATCAGCGACACGGCCTCGGCTCGACGCTATCTGATGCGCGAACTATCGGAAATGGGCAAAACCGCATCGCCTTACTTTGAGCCTACAGGGAGCAAAGGCGATTATGTCCGCGTTTATCTTTCCGCTATCGCCGACAGCCTGATTACCGCCGAGCAGCTCTTGGATGCCTTCGTCAGAAGTGCCAATTTGTGGCAGGAGCCGACTGTCAGTTGGATGGAGAAATGGGAAGCCATCGTCAGTATCATCCAAGCCAACAAGATGGAAATCGAAGGCTTCGAAACCGACCTTCCCCTGCTGACCGAAGCCGCCCGAAACAACCAAGCCGTACACCATAGCCGCCGCTACAACGAGGCGTATCACCCGCATTATCGAATCGTGGAGCGCAGCATTTTTGAAAGGGCGTTGGAACAGGCGTTGAAATGATTCCCCGAAATTTGCGAACTGCAAGTATCAGTTTTTTTGTCGGCATAGTGGGAAAAATGTTTACTTTTGCGGATTGAATGACAACATCTCACGACATAGCACCAACTGACATTCAACGGATTGAAAACCTCTCAACCAAAATAGAGCGGCTTGTCGTTGATGCCCGCAATAAGGTTGCCACTACCGTGAATTGGGCCGTGGTTTATTCACATTACGAAGTGGGGAGATATATTGTTGAAGATGAACAGGATGGCAATTACAGAGCCGCATACGGAAAGAAAATTCTCCAAGGAGTATCTGAAAGATTGACAGAACGGTTGGGGAAAGGATGGTCGGTGGAGAATCTGACATTGATGCGGAAGTTTTATGTGGTGTATTCAGATTCCGTAACCAGCGGTTACGAAATCCAAGACAAAAATCGTAACCAGCGGTTACCAATACGCCTAGTATCTACCGGACAAAAAAATCCTCCAACAGAAACTGAAAGAATGGATCGAAGAACAGAATGAACAAATGTAAATAAATTTAACTTATCATGAAACAGCCAATTAAAATAACCGAAGCCATCTTCCCGATGCCCGTTTTGCTCGTGGCCACCTACAACGAAGACGGCACTATTGATGTTATGAACGCCGCTTGGGGCACTATGCTCGACCGCGACCGCGTGGCCCTCAACCTGACCGAAACCCACAAAACCGTGGAAAACATCAAACAACGCAAGGGCTTTGTCGTCCATATCACCGATGCCGCCCACGTGGTGGAGGCCGACTATTTCGGCGTCGTTTCGGGCAAGACCGAGAAGGACAAGTTTGCCAAGAGTGGCCTCACCGCGATAAAATCCGCATTAGTTGATGCCCCCATCATCAACGAACTGCCTATCGCTATGGAGTGCGAGTTCATTGAATACCAAAGCGACGACACGGGACTTGGTGTCATAGGAAAAGTGTTGCAGACCTCCGTCGAGGCCGACAAGATGAAGGACGGCAAGGTTGATATCGAAGCCTTGCAAGCCATCACTTTCGACCCCTACACCCACGGCTATTATCAAGTCTCGAAGCGCGTTGGCGAGGCCTTCAAGGATGGATTGAAACTGAAGTAAAATCAGGTAGCAACCAGATTATACAACAATATGCGCAAAATCCTGATTATTTTAGCCTTTATGACCCTCTCAGCATTGCCATCTATGGCTCAAATCGACCTCCACAGCCACGCCATCACGAAAGGTTACCTCGATTACATCAAAGCCAACGGTGCCGAGATGGACGAAGGTTTTCCCATCCCCGCTTGGGATGCGGAACAACATATCGCCTTTATGGACAAGGCTGGCATCCAGACCGCTGTGCTGACTATGCCCGCGCCACAGCCTTGGTTTGGTGATGCGGAGGCTTCGGCGGCGGTGTGTCACAGCTACAATGAAGAATGTGCCTCACTGAAGGCACGCTATCCTGGGCGTTTCCTGTTTTGTGCCGCACTGCCCTTACCCGATGTGCCACACGCTTTGGAGGAAGCCCGCTATGCTTTGGAAGTTTTGGGTGCCGATGGCATTAAATTGGCGACAAACAGCTACGGCCAATACCTTGGCGACCCCGTTTTGGACACGTTGATGGCCTATCTCAACCAGCAGAACACCGTCATCATCTTGCACCCGCACAAACCTTCGGCGGTCAATGCACAACTGATTGCCGATGTGCCTTTGGCCAGTTATGAATACTTGGCCGAAACTACGCGCACTGTGCTCAATATGGTGGCACACAATGTGTTGGTGCGCTATCCGCATCTGAAAGTCGTGGTGCCGCATTGCGGATCGTTCTTGCCGAATGCTTTACCTCGCTTCCGCTCCTTGTTACCCGTAATGGTGAAGCAAGGCATAATGCAGCCTGTGGATGTGGATGCCAACCTTTCACGCCTGTATTATGACCTTGCAGGCGCACCCACCGATGAAGTCCTCGATGCCCTCCTGACCATCACCACGCCCGACCATATCCTCTATGGCAGCGACTATCCTTATGTGGCTGAACCAGTGCTCATCAGCGGAAAGCAAGCCTTGGAGAGCCGCCTCGCCTCGCACGGATTGAATCCGAAAGACATATTCACCGACAATGCCCGACGTTTATTTGGTGAGAACCTACCATTGCGGCAATATGGAGAACGCATCGTCCGCCTCGCCGAAATCGAAGTGGAGCCAGCATTTTTGGAAGATTATTTGGCCTTCGCCAAGGAAGTCGGCGAGACCTCTGTGAAGGTGGAGCCTGGCGTGCTGACCCTTTTCTCGATGCAAACCAAAGAAAACCCTTGCAAAATCTACATCCTGGAAATCTACGCCGACCAAGAGGCCTATCAAAGCCATATCAAGACCGCCCATTTCAAGAAATACAAGGAAGGCACGGCCAAGATGGTGAAGAGCCTGAAACTGATTGACGTTAACCCTTTGGCGGGAATGATACGTTGACTGATTTGAAAAAATCCCTGAAATCATTGAACTATGGTTTTCAGGGATTTTTTTTGGCGTAGTGGGAAAAAACAATTATCTTTGCAGACGCATTTGTTGGGAAAATGACCGAGACGAACCGCATAGAATTCAAGCGCGAACTGACCCGCGAACTCGACATTGAGCGGGAGGTTGTGGCGTTCCTCAATTATCACGAGGGCGGTATGCTTTATATTGGCATTGATGACAGCGGGAAACCTATTGGAGTACAAGACATTGATGGCGATATGCTGAAGATTAAAGACCGCATACGCAACGGAATTTCCCCTTCGCCGATGGGTCTTTTTGATGTTATGGTGGAACGCATAGACGACATCCCCGTGATTAAAATTTTCGTTGCAAGCGGAAGCGAAAAGCCTTACTACAAAACCAAATTCGGATTGTCGGAACGAGGTTGTTTCATTCGAGTCGGCACGGCTGCGGAGCCAATGACACCGAAGCAAATAGAAGACTTGTATTCCAAGAGAGTCCGTTTGTCGCTGAAAAACATCCCATCGCCTCACAAAGAACTGACATTCCGGCAATTGCACATCTATTATGACAGTCAACATCTGACCTTAAATGAAAGTTTTGCCCAAAACCTTGACTTGTTGACGGCGGATGGAGGCTACAACTATGTCGCCTATTTGTTGGCTGATACCAATAGTATGTCCATCAAATTGGCCAAATATGCGGGCACGGACCGAGACGAATTGATTGAAAACCACGAATATGGCTATTGTTCGTTATTGAAAGCGACGGATCAAGTCCTTAATCGATTGCAAGTCGAGAACACGGTCAAGAGCAGCATTGGCTATCCCTATCGGACGGACACTCCACTTTGGAATGAGCGTGCTGTGCGCGAATTGGTCATCAATGCCATCGTACACAACGATTATTTCAATGAGGTCTCGCCCAAGTTTGAACTTTTTTCTGACCGTTTGGAAATCACTTCGGCTGGCTCTTTGCCCAATGGGATGAGCAAAGCTGATTTCTTTAATGGCGTGAGCAATCCCCGCAACAAAGAACTGATGCGGGTCTTCCGGGATGTGGATTTGGTGGAATCGTTGGGTACGGGTTTGCAACGTGTACTCAAGGTTTACAATGAAGAGAATTTTGTGTTTATGGACAATTTCATCCGGGTGGTAATCCCGTATGCTTGGCTGCCTTCAAACTCAGAGGATGGAGAGGTAAATGTCCCAGTAAATGTCCTAGAAAATGTCCTAGAAAACAGCGAGAAAAATTTAATACAATTAACTGAAAGACAAATACATATAATTTTTAGACTAAAAGAAACAGGTAAAATGAATGTCCTAGAAAATGTCCTAGAAAACGAAAAGGAATCATCCGCATCGTTGGCTGAGTATTTTGGTGTAAATGAACGAACAATAAGACGGGATTTACAGTTTTTACAAAGACAAGGACATATCCGCCACATTGGTCCCGACAAAGGTGGCCATTGGGAACTAATTGAAAAAGAATGAAATACATAAACAAATAAACAAAATGAAGAAATTAGCAGCAACCCTTTTGTGCGTCCTGGCCTTTGCCGCCTGCACCAACAACCAACCTGACAACAATCAAAACAATCAAACTAATACGAATATGGAAAACACAGCAAAAGTCTATCTGACGCGCAACATTAGCCCCGAGGCTTTAGTGAACATCTACAAGGCTTTGGGCGTGGAAGCCAAAGGCCGTGTGGCCGTGAAAATCTCGACCGGCGAGGGCAGCAACCCCAACTACCTGAAGCCCGAACTCATCAAAGACCTCGTACACGAGGTGGACGGCACCATCGTGGAGTGCAACACCGCCTACGGCAATGGCCCCGGCGACGAGAAGGACGAGCGCAACAACTCGGCCGTCCACTGGGAAGTCATCCGCAGGCACGGTTTCACCGACTACTTCCCCGTTGACATTATGGATGAGTACGACGAAATCCGCATCCCCGTGAAAGACCAGAGGCACATCAAGTATGACATCGTGGGCGGCCATATCGCCAACTACGACTTTATGATTGCCCTCAACCACTTCAAGGGTCACCCGATGGGCGGCTATGGCGGTGCGTTGAAGAACCTCAGCATCGGTTGTGCCAGCAGCAACGGCAAGGCTTACATCCACTCCTCGGGAAAGATGGAGAAACTCGATATGGCCAAACTTTGGACGCCCGAATACATCGGCGACCAAGACGGCTTCCTTGAGAGTATGGCAGCGGCAGCCCAGGCCGTGACGAACTATTTCCAAAAGAGGCAGGGCATCATCTATATCAATGTGATGAACAATATGAGCATCGACTGCGACTGTGTCGATCATCCTGCTCCCGTGAAACTTGAAGACTACGGCATCCTCGCCAGCACCGACCCCGTCGCCCTCGACCAAGCTTGTGTGGACATCATCAACAACCAAGAGGTGACCGCCACCAACGACCCCACCGACCTGCTCAGCCGCATCGACAAGCAGCACGGCACCCACACCATCGAACACGCCGAAGCCATCGGATTGGGAACCAGGAAATACACTATTGTCAGCATTGATTAATTTGCGGCAGTTGCGGTCAAATCACGGTTCTTTAGGAAGTTGTTATGTAGCAGTTGCCATTATTGACTATCTATGAACCACTGCCAACTGTTAAACACTACCACCGACGCGCATTTGCCGTCAGACTTCACCACCTCGCACCATATTCATATCTTGGTGCGAAAGGGTGAAATGCGTTTTTCCGACGGACGAAATTCATTCGTCTCAAAGAAAGACGACTTGGTGATTTGGCAAATGTCGAACACTATCCAAGAAATCACCTATTCCGCTGATTTCGAGGCCGATTTCTTGATTGTTACAGGCGAGTTCCTGTCGCAATACAACCCCGAAATGGTGTGGGCTTCGAAGGGCTTTGTGTTCATCCGCACTTGTCCGTCGTTCCATTTGGACGACGAGAGTCTGCGCCTCATCAAAGGCGATTTCGACCTTTTCCGAAGTCGGCAAGGGTCGGAGTCGCCTTTCCGCCGTGATGTGTTGGGGCGCGTGCTGCAAATCTTCCTCTACGACCTTTGGACGGTGTACCAGCACGGCTTGGCGAAGATGGAAACCTCTGACCGCACGGCGCAATTGTTCCTGAAGTTCCTCGGTTTGGTGCAGTCGAATGTCCGCACCGAGCGCGAGGTGGCTTTCTATGCCGATGCCCTTTGCATCACCTCCAAATACCTATCCGAAATCAGCCGCTCCGTCACGGGACTGCCCGCCTCGCAATGGATTGGCTTCTATGCCCCCTACGAATTGGTCGCCTTGTTAGACGACAATTCAAAAACCTTATCCGAAATCGCTGAATTGATGGCGTTTAGCTCGCCCGCCGCCTTCTCGACTTATACGAAGAAACTACTGGGGAAAACACCGAGCGAGTATAGGCAGAGGTAGTTTCCCGCAAAATTTGAAAGTTTTCCAGAAATCTGCATAACGGCTCCCTCGGGAAGTCGCTGTATTTTTGCACCGTAATTCAAAACCTAAGATGATGCAAGAACAAAGAGTTGACCCAAGGCTGACCACAGCCGAAGAACACGCGGAAGGCGTGCGCCAAACGCAAGTCCTTTTCAAACTGAACCACACGATGCCCTACACCGATGAGTACAATGCTCTCGTGCGTGAGCTCTTCGGCGACAACCTTGGCGAAGGCGGCTGGGTGATGCCCGGCCTCACGGGTGTCTGCTTCGACCGTGTCCACATCGGGAAGAACGTGATGATCATGAACAACTGCCTGATGATGGCCCGTGGCGGTATCACCATCGACGACGGCGCGATGATTGCCGCCAATGCGCAACTCATCTCAAACAACCACGACCTCTACGACCGCCAAATCCTCCTCTGCAAGCCCGTCCACATCTGCGAAAACGTTTGGATTGGTGCGGGTGCCACCATCTTGCCCGGCGTGACCGTCGGAAAGAATGCTGTCGTTGCTGCTGGTGCCGTGGTCACCAAGGACGTGGAACCCAATACCATCGTGGGCGGCAACCCCGCGAAATTCATTAAAAACATTATAGAACTATGAAAAGAATCATTACCGCAGTCCTGGCACTCCTCATGGCCACCAGCTGCAATGCACAAAACAACAATGTAGAGACGTTGCGTGCAACGTCTATGAAAAACGACAAATCACAAAAACAGAACAATATGAGCAAATCCATCGTCATTTTCTTCTCCCATGCGGGCGAC
>CACXQV010000044.1 GCA_902769875.1 uncultured Bacteroidia bacterium | reverse complement strand
TTATGCTTCTCCCCTCTCCCATGACCCGCTGAAGACAGACTCAAAAAACGACCGATTATTGAAACCAATCACCACCGCTTTGGTGCGGTTGCCCTGCAATTTCAAGATACAACTTGATAGATAAAAAGGAATTTTTGATTTTTCCATACCATCTGCAAAACGAAAAGACGATATTTTACAACGAAACCGAATTAGAAAAGAACTTTCCAAAGTGTTTTGAATATTTTCAATCCATTAAAGAACGTCTTGAAAATCGCGGAACTGCATCAATGTCTTATCCAATATGGTATGCACTATGGAATGCGAGAAACATTCAGAATTTAGGTGCAAGAAAGATTTTTACGCCTGACATTTGTTTCGGCTCATCAATGTGTTTTGATAATGTTGGCAGATTGCATAATGACACATCTTACGGATTAATTCTAAAAGAGCCTTGTGATGAAATCTATAAGGCTTATTTGGCTATTTTCAATTCAAAAATCACTTGGTATTTTTTGACGAAAACAGGCACGGAATTAAGGGGTGGGTATTTTAGATTTAAGACAAAATACCTGGAACCTTTTCCATTGCCCGACTTATTTTCTTTAGAGAACAATGACTATGCGAATAGTTTATCTGTTTTGGCAGACCAAATGCTTTCCCTCCATTCCCAGCTGCGGCAAAGGCATCAGCGTTTCATCCATCGTTTGCAGGAGAACTTGGGCGTTCAGAAAATCACGACTACTTTGGAGCGTTTCGATGAAGCCGACTTCAAGACCGTTTTGACCGAGCTGAAGAAACAGAAGATTGGTTTAACCCTTACGCAGCAAGATGAATGGGAAGACTACTTCACCCAATACAAGGCCGACTGCAACGCCCTCACCACCCAAATTGCCGCCACCGACAAAGAAATAGATCAAATGGTCTATCACCTTTACGGCCTGACTGAAGATGAGATAAAAGTAGTGGAAGGAGATTAACAAGGTCTTATGTAACGATATCCAATAAGGAATTTTTTCAAAAGGGGGATACTGTCCCTAAAACAGCCCGAGGGCACGCCAGAATTGGCGTGCCCTCGGAAAATAATACAAAAATGAAATCTCATTAAAACTCCGTCATCAGCCTTACGGTATTGAAAATGGTCTTTTCCTTGGCCTCGTTGCCGTATTTATCCACATCGACGACGTTGCGCGGGCTGTGGGTGATACACACCGGACCATTCAAGCAGCCGCCGTCGCAGGCCATGCCTTCAAAGAAGTTTTCGGTGGCCTTGTTGAATTTCAACTTGGTCAAGGCGGCCTTACATTCGGCGATGCCGTTCATAGCGATAGGCTTCACGCCTTCCACGCCCATTTCCTTGGCCACATCGGCGATGCCTTTGGCAATGCCTCCCGACTTGGCGAAGATACGGCCATAGTAAGAAGCGTTGTTCAGCTCGGAGTCTTCCATCTGCGTAGTGTCGATGCCGCGAGCGTCAACGAAGGCTTGCAGCTCCTCAAACGACATCACACTGTCTATGGCACCACCGGTCTTTTCAAGCCTGTATTCCAACTTTTTCGAGGTGCAGGGGCCGATGAAGACTACCTTGGCCGTCGGGTCGGATTTCTTGATGAGGCGGGCGGTTTCCACCATCGGCGAGACCGAAGAGGAGATGTATTGCTTCAGTTCGGGGAAGTTTTTCTCCACGAAACTCACAAACGATGGACAGCACGAAGTGGTCATCAGTTTCTTCTCGTTCCATTCTTGGGCCTCACGATAGAGGGTGATGTCGGCACCAAGGGCGGCTTCCACAACGTGATGGAACCCCAATTTCTTGATGGCCGTAACGACTTGCGTGACGCGACCGAAGCGACATTGGCTGACGATGGCCGGCGCAATGACGGCATAGACCCTGTATTTCGTGTTGTTCTCCGACTTCTTCAAAATGTCGATGATGTCGAGGATCAATGATTTGTCGGAAATGGCACCGAAGGGGCATTTATAGACGCAAGCGCCGCAGGAGATGCACTTTTCGTTGTCGATTTTGGCCTTCTTGTTCTCATCGATGGAGATGGCTTTCACCTTGCAACTCACCATACAGGGGCGGTGTTGCAGAATGATGGCGGAGTAGGGGCAGGCTTGGGTGCATTTGCCGCACTCGATGCACTTGTCCTTATCGACGGTTGCGCGGTGGTTCACGATGGTGATAGCGTCTTTGGGGCACACTTCCTTGCAACTGTGTACCATACAGCCACGGCAGGCGGGCGTGACATAGATGCCGTCAATGGGACATTCGTCGCAGGCGCTGTCGATGACCTCGATGACGTTGGGGTTGCTCTTGTCGCCGCCCATCGCCATCTGGATGCGGTCTTGCAAAATGGCGCGTTCCTTGTAGATGCAGCAGCGCGTTTCGGCTTTCGGGCCGGGGCTTAACAACTTGGGCACTTCCACGTAGGCGTTCTCCAATCCGCCCTCGTAGGCGCGCCGGATGATTTCTTTCAGCACTTTGTATTTGACGAGTTGTACGTCTGTGTCAAAAATCCTTTGTGAGTTCATCTTGTTTTGGGTAAAAGGGTTCAATAATAATTCAACTCTACGATTTTGCCCACCTTGCGGAGGTCGGCGGCAATCTTCTCCACGATTTTCATCTTCATCGTCGTGTCGATGGGCAGCCCTTGGTGGGCCACATTGACGCTTTGCCCGACAAAGAAAGTGATGTGGGTGGCGCGTTCAAAGAGGTAGTCCGCGAGGAGCGAGGCACCGTCTTTCTTGGTGAAGGTCTTGGGCGTGAGGTCGGTGATGGAGATGTATTTCTCCAACATTTGCATCAGTCGGCGCAAGGTGAGCACGCCTTCGGTAGTCAGGTCGATGCCTTTGATGTAGCCGATTGGCGGCACTTCCTTGTCAGGGAAGTCGAAGCTGGTCTTCAATTCGGTTTTCAGGTGACGTGCCACGATGGTGGAACTGGTGCCGCCGCAAACGATTTTCTTCGAAGGACCGGCCAAGAATTGCTCGATGTAGAAGTCGTCCTTTTCCTTATCGACGGGCGGACCAACCATGATATTGACATCCAACCGCTTGCGAATCTTGACGGCGGCCACGGTGGTGTCGTCGCCGGGTTTGTCGGCGTAGAGGTCGTTGCAGGCCGAAGCCAAAAGGCAGGCCACGGCACGGGCCGACATAGAGCGCGTGATGTTGGCGTTGAGATGATCCATAATTTGGTCGCGCTCCCAGCCGAAGTTGAGGATTTGCCCGATGCCGGCGTGGATGGTGCCGTCGGACATAACGATGATGATGTCGTCTTCCTCAAGGTTCAGGTCGGTGCGAAACACTTTCTTGCCACACACATCAAGCTCGGTACGCTCAAAGTTCTGGCACTGGCCGCGATGGTAGTAGATGGCCTCGGGGTTGTCGAACTCGAACATCACGCCTTTGCCTTCTGTATCGACGTGGATGATGGAGAAGGTGGAGTAGGCCACACCGCGCTCCGAGCACACTGGAAGGGTTTGGATGATGGTTTCCACGCATTCGTAGATGTCGATGTCGTTGGAAGCCATCGTGCAGAGAATCTTCGAGGTGAGCGTCGAGAGGATGTTGGCCTTCACGCCGCTGCCCAAACCATCGGCCAAGACGAGCGTGGTGAAGTTGTCCTTAACGGTGCTGGCCACATTGTCGCCGCACAACTCCTCGCCGACGTGGTTCAGCGAGGTGCATCCCGTTTCTAAACAAAGTTCCATCAGTTCTTCTTGTTTTCTTCGGTTAGGGTTTTCTTGAGTTTCAGCAAGGCCACCTTGGTTTCGGCGGTGGTTTCGCCCAATAGCGATGCAATCTCTTGAGCCACACGCATTTGCTTCTTGATAACCTCATCAGTGGTGGTCAAGGTTTCCATCTTCACCTTCATAATGCGGTTTTCGTAATCAACGGTATCGGTGACGTCTTTCAGGATGCCGAAAATGACATTTTGCCCAGCCAGATAGTTGATGGATATGTCGACGTATTTCCCAGTGGTGGGTATGAGGGTTTGCTTGCAAGAGATGTGCTTCTTCTGCGTATAGGCGTTGTAGAAGTCGATGGGACTGAAGAAGTCGGCAGCAGGCCTTCCCTTGGCGTTGGGGTCGTCAATGCCCAAAAGTTCCCTTCCTTTATTGTTGATTTCCTGAATGTTGAGTTCCGAGTCGAGGACAATGATGCCTTCGGGACTGTTTTGGATGATCTCGAACGAAAGCGACTCGGCACGTTGGCGCATATAGGGCAGGCAGATTTCGATGTCGGCATAACCATTGTAAACGGCCCAAGCCTTCTCGCGACAGGTGGCATAGCCGCACGAGCCGCAATTCAGTTCATCTTCAGGTTTCATCTTACCGGTCTGGTGCAGGATGGCCTCGATGTCGCGCTCGCTGGCGGCCAAACTGTGGCTGCGGAGGCGCGGATGAGCAGCTGCCAGACTTACGTCGAGCGGGCTGTCGTCTTGAGGACCGGTCAGGGCTTGCTTCTCGCGGCTGACGTATTTGCGCACATCAGCAGTGGCCTTGATGGAGCCTCCCTCCTTGACCAATGAGCAAGGCCCATTCACGCAGGCGTCCACGCAAAGGTTGATTTCCATCACAACGTGGTCGAGATGCTCGATGTTTTCCAAAGCCTCAACGCACTTCTTCGGGCCGTCGACGGCGATGTATTCATAACCTTCGGGCAGCACGGGGAACGAGTTGATGATGCCTTGCGGTATCGGGTATTCCTTGGCAAGGTTGGGTGAACCGTTTTTCTTGTTGAGGCTAAGGTTGGTGATTTCGTCGAGTTTGATGTTCTTCTCGTCGAAGAGTTTCACCACATCCTCAAAGGTCAAAACGTGGTCGATCAGATGACATTCTTCGGCTTCGCGCTTCTTGGCGATGCAGGGACCGATGAAGACGATTCGTGCCTCGGGGTGTTGTTTCTTGATGATTTTGGCGTGGGCCACCATCGGCGAATCGACGGGGGCGAGGTATTTGAGTGCTTTCGGATAGTATTCCTGAATCATTCGGCAAGCGGCAGGGCAGGCCGAGGTGATGAAGTTGGTGAACTCGCCCGTCTTGAGCAGGCGCGCATATTCCTTGGTGACGGCCTGCGCCCCGACTGCGGTCTCTTCCGCATCGGCGAAGCCCAATTTGGCCAAGGCCAATTTCATCACGCCAAAGTCGGTGAGGCCGAAGCTCGAAATGAACGACGGAGCAACGCTGGCAATCACCTTGTCGGGACCGGCCAGCATTTGTTTCACTTCTTCCAATTCGCTATGGACAACCTTCGCGTTTTGCGGACAAGCCAACGTGCAGTGACCGCACAAAATGCAACGGTCTTCGATGATTTCGGCCTGATGACCCTTGAAATCGATGGCTTTCACCGGACATTCGCGAAGGCATTTGTAGCAATCTTTGCATCTCGCATTGCGAAACTCAAGAAATTTCGACATAATGACGGTGTTTTAGATTTCAATCAGGGGATAGATTTCCTTCACGAAAAGTTCTTCGGCGTTGTCTTTGGTGACGTTGTGCAAAAGCAAGAAGCCGTCTTCGGCGCTGATGCTGGCTTTCTTCATCATTTTTTCCGAAATGCCGTCGGTCTTCACGTTCACGCCCTTGGCGCAATGGCCGAGGCAGAAACTGGCCTGCAATTCGACGAGGTCTTCAACGTCATATTTCTTGAGGATGTCTTTCAAGGCTTGGATCACGTCGTAGGATCCTTTCAGGTGGCAAGAACTGCCCACACATACTTTAATATTCATTTTGGGTTAGTTTTAAGGGGTTGTTTGTTTTGAACGGTATTTTCTTCTTTTTGTTGTATTGTTGCCTTACCATTTTTGGCGGGCAGCCGTTTTTTTGTGGCCGCCCGCCTGTCAATGGCTATATCAACTCAAAAATTAACTTCGGTATCGTAATAGCAGCACTTCAGCAGTTGTTCCATTTCCTCTTGCGTCGGGATGCGCGGGTTGGAGCCTGTGCAAGCGTCGCCGATGGCGTTCTTGGCAATTTCGGGAAGTCTTTCAAGGAACACGTTTTCAGGCACAAAGCCTTGTTCGCAAGGGTAGGAGTCGGCACCATAGTTCTTGATGCAGTGCGGGATGTTGAGGTCGTCGTTCATCTTGCGCAGTGCGGCGATGAGCAGGGCAACTTTCTCGTCGTCGTTGTTTCCGCCGAGGTTCATTGCGTCGGCGATGGCACCGTAGCGTTGCTTTGCTTCGGGATTCTTGGCGTTGAAGGCAATCACCTTGGGCAGATACATTGCATTGGCCGCGCCGTGGATGATGTGTGCGCCAAAGTCGGCAAACACGGCTCCCGTCTTGTGGGCCATCGAATGGACGATGCCCAACAGGGCATTGGAGAAGGCCATACCGGCAAGGCATTGGGCGTTGTGCATCTCGTTGCGGGCGTTCACATCGCCGTTGTACGAGTTCACCAAATCCCTCTGTATCATTTTGATGGCGTGCATAGCCAACGGGTCGGTGTAGTCGCAGTGGGCGGTCGAGACGTAGGCTTCAATGGCGTGGGTCATTGCGTCCATTCCCGTGTGGGCCACCAATTTCTTGGGCATAGTTTGGGCCAAGGCCGGGTCGACGATGGCCACGTCGGGCGTGATTTCAAAGTCGGCGATGGGGTATTTGATGCCCTTTTCATAATCGGTGATGATGGAGAAGGCGGTCACTTCGGTGGCCGTGCCCGAGGTGGACGAAACGGCGCAGAAGTGGGCCTTGGTTCTCAATTTGGGCAAGCCGAACACCTTGCACATATCTTCGAAAGTGGTTTCAGGGTATTCGTACTTAATCCACATTGCTTTGGCTGCATCGATGGGCGAACCGCCGCCGATGGCCACAATCCAGTCGGGTTGGAAGTCTTGCATCACGGCGGCACCGTTCATCACGGTCTCCACCGACGGGTCCGGCTCGATGCCGTCAATCACTTTCACTTCCATTCCGGCCTCTTGCAGGTAGGCAATGGCCTTGTCCAAAAATCCGAAGCGTTTCATACTTCCGCCGCCTACGCAAACGACGGCGCGTTTGCCTGTGAAGGTCTTCAATGCTTCAAGAGCGTTTTCTCCGTGATAAAGGTCTCTCGGTAATGTGAATCTATTCATTTCTTTGTTGATTTTTGAGTTGGTTGTCAATTGTTTATTTTGTCGGTTTTGTTTGATTGTTGGTTGTTGAAAATCCTCTTATTTCCCGTAATAGGCTTGCTTGTAGATTTCGACGATTTCCTTCACAAGCGGGTATTTCGGGTTGGCGCCGGTGCATTGGTCGTCGTGGGCTTTCTCGGCGAGGGCTTCCACATTGGCCATAAACACCTTCTCGTCGATGCCGGCTTCCTTGATGCTGAGCGGCATATCCATATCTTTCATCAGTTGGCGGATGGCGGCGATGAAGTTGTCGATGCTTTCTTCGTCGTTCTTGCCACCAAAGCCGAGGAATCGGGCTGCCTTGGCCAATTTCTCGTCGGCCATAAAGCGTTCATACTTCGGGAACGGCACAAATTTGTTGGGTTTCAGTGAGTTGTATTTCACAACGTAAGGCAACAGAATGGCGTTGGCGCGTCCGTGCGGGATGTGGTAGTCGCCGCCAAGTTTGTGGGCCATACTGTGGTTGAGGCCGAGGAAGGCGTTGGTGAAGGCCATACCGGCAATGCACGAAGCGTTGTGCATCTTTTCGCGGGCTTTCAGGTCGAACTGGCCGTTCTCGTAGGCGCGTTTCAGGTAGCCAAACACGAGGTCCATTGCTTGCAGGGCGAGGCCGTCGGTGTAGTCGTTGGCCATATTCGAGATGTAGGCTTCAATGGCGTGGGTCAAAACGTCCATACCCGTGTCGGCGGTGGCGCGTTTGGGCAACGAAACCACAAACTGCGGGTCGATGATGGCCACGTTGGGTGTCACGGCATAGTCGGCCAAAGGATACTTGATGCCTTTCTTCTTGTCGGTGATGACGGTGAAGGCGGTCACTTCGCTGCCTGTGCCAGACGTGGTCGGGATGGCCACCATTTTGCATTGCTGGCCCAAGTGCGGGAACTTCACCACACGCTTGCGAATGTCCATAAACTTTTGGCGCAGGCCGTCAAACGAGGTTTCGGGATGCTCGTAGAACAGCCACATACACTTGGCCGCGTCCATTGCCGAACCGCCGCCCAAGGCAATGATAACGTCAGGCTGGAACGAGCGCATCTCGGCCACGCCTCTCATTACGGTATCGACATCCGGATCGGGTTCCACGTCGGAGAAGATCTTGTAGTGGCAACTTTCCTCGCGCTTGTTGAGGTAGTAGGTCACTTTATCGACATAGCCGAGCTGCACCATCATCGGGTCGCTCACGATGAAGGCCTTGCTGATGCCTTCCATACTTTCGAGATATTGCACCGAACCGTATTCAAAATAGACTTTCGGCGGGATTTTGAACCATTGCATATTCACTCTTCTTTTGGCGATTTTCTTCTTGTTGATAAGGTTGACGGTCGAAACGTTGGCCGTGGTGCTGTTGTGGCCGTAGGAGCCGCAGCCGAGGGTCAGCGACGGGGTGTTGGTGTTGTAGATGTCGCCGATGGCACCTTGCGACGAGGGCGAGTTGACGATGATACGGCCCACCTTCATTGCCTTGCCGAACTTCTCGATGAGGTCGTCGTTGGTGCTGTGGATGATGGCCGTGTGACCCAAGCCGCCCAAGTCGAGCATCTTGCGGCACATCTCGAAACCTTCAACGTGGTTGTTAACCACATAGTAGGCCAACACGGGCGAAAGTTTCTCACGCGAAAGCGGATAATCGGGACCGACATCTTTCAAACGTGCAATCAGTATCTTGGTGTTTTCAGGCACTTTCACGCCCGACTTGTCGGCAATCCAGTAGGCCGACTTGCCCACCACGTCAGGATTGACAGCGCCCTTTTCGGCATTGATGACAAAGGCCGACACCTTCTTGATTTCGTCTTCGTTCAAGAAATAGCAGCCGTTTTCTTTCATATAGCTCTCAAACAGGTTGGAAATCACCTTGTCGACGATGACGGCTTGCTCCGAGGCGCAAATCATACCGTTGTCGAAGGTCTTCGACATCATCAGGTCGGTGCAGGCGCGTTTCACGTTGGCCGAGGTTTCAATATAACAAGGTGCGTTGCCGGGACCCACGCCAAGGGCGGGTTTGCCGCAACTGTAGGCCGAGCGCACCATTCCTGAACCGCCCGTGGCCAAAATCAGCGACACTTTCGGATGGTTCATCAAGGCCATTGTTGCTTCTACCGAAGGATGCTCAATCCATTGGATGCAGTGTTCGGGGGCGCCAGCGGCAATGGCAGCGTCGCGCAAGGTCTTGGCGGCGGCCACTGACGATTGTTGCGCCGAGGGATGGAATCCGAAAATGATCGGGTTGCGGGCCTTGGTGCAAATCAGTGACTTGAACATAGTGGTGGAGGTTGGATTGGTCACAGGTGTAACACCAGCGACGATGCCGACTGGCTCGGCCACTTCCACATAGCCTTCCATTTCGTTGTCTTCCACCACGCCCACGGTCTTTTCGTCCTTGATGGAATTCCAGATGTATTCTGTCGCGAAAATGTTCTTGATGATCTTGTCCTCATAAACGCCGCGCTGGGTCTCTTCGTGGGCAAGTTTGGCCAACTCGCGATGGTGTTCCAAACCCGCCAAAGCCATTGCGTAGACGATTTTGTCCACTTGCTCTTGGTCGAAGGTGACGTAGGTCTTCAAGGCTTCTTCGGCGTTTCTGACTAAAATGTCGATTTCTTCTTGTATCGATAATTGTTTATCGATTTTAACTGTTGAGGTTTCCTTTTCCTTAGATGTTTTCATTTTCTTAAAATTGTTGTTGGAAAATGTATCGGTTCATTATTTGTTTTTCAATTTATAGGCAAGTTGGCGCGAAAGCACAGCGAGCGAAGAGGGGAGGTTCTCGTTTTTCACGAGGATGCCTGGCGGCACGTTGAGCAGGGCGAAAGCGAAGTTCCAGATGGCGAGGATGCCGCACTTCACCATTTGGTCACACACGGCCTGCGCTTGGTCGGCGGGCACGGTGATGATGCCGATTTTGACCCCAGTGCGCTGGATGTAGTTCTCCATCTTTTCCATAGGAAGGATGAATTTGTCTCCGACTTGAAGGCCGTGTAGGTCAGGATCCTTGTCGAACCCAACCGCAATGTTCAGCCCCATACTCGAAAACTCTTTGTTGGTCAAAATCAGCCTTCCGAGGCTTCCCACGCCGACCAAGATGGCTTCATCAACTTTATTATAACCTAAATAATCACTCAAATCGTTTATCAAAGTATCGATTTCAAAGCCAGTGCGGGGCTTGCCTTCCACGCTGCTCACGCCTGCCAAGTCCTTGCGGACCAAGACAGGATTGAGGTTGAGGCTTTGGGCAACGGCGGCAGCCGACACATATTCCTCACCGTGCTGCTGCATCTTGCGGATGTGGCTGTAGTAGAGCGGCAACCGGCTCAAGGTCGATTTCGGTATTACCAAGGATGTGTTGTGTTGCGTTGCCATATCGATACAAATTTATCTATTTGTTTGATGGCGCAAAAGTACGATATAATTTCATACGTTGTACAAAAATAATGGATTATTTTTTAAAAAAAAATGTATAGTGTTGGTTTTCAATATGAAAGTATTTTGAAAAAGCCAAGAGACACACTTAAAACAATTGTTTAATACGTTCCTGCAATTGTTCCAATTCAGCCAAGATAACATCGAATGAGGGAGCATCACCATAAATCATTGACATACGCATCTTTTCATAGTCTTTGCGCCACATATCCTCTATCGAATTTGAGGGGATGATGTTCAATCTATTGGGATACAACGTATCATAATCGAACCCCTTAAGGTTGATGAACTGACGACGGTGTTCGATGATGGAACGATAAAGATCTTCATCATTCAGGGCACGGTCGTCAACACCAGCTTTCATCATACTTACGATGTCGTACATGTGTCGGGACATGCGGCGAGTGCGGATTTCCTGCTGAGGTTTGCTGAACTCCTCATGGAGCAGAAACACTTTCTCGAGAAAAGTTCTCTCAGGTGTCACTACATTTGGGATGGAAAATGCTTCTTCTGCAACGGCTGAATCAGGTAAGTATTGGTCGATAAAGGATTGTATTGCTTCACACTTCACGGGCTGTTGCATGGAGCGGCCACTCACCTCTATCAGCACACAATGGCGGATGTAGGCACTTTCGGGAAGGGCTGACTGGTATTCCACTTCGATGGTTTCGGGGTCGGTGGTGCTGACAGGGGTGATATTCACTTTCACAGCAAACGCATCCTCTGCAACATCTTGTTTAATGAGCGCATCATATAAGTGAAACTGCATCTTTTCTCTTACAAACGAGCACGCGGCACGGCGCAGTTTGTCGCTGATTTGGGTGCGTGTCAGGTTGCCACCATAGCCCAAGAAATCGCGAGACACGGCAATGTCAATGTCTTCAGAGAAACGTTCTATCAGATGCCAGCATTTACTTAGACTTGTGCCGCCCTTGAACGACAGATGTTCCGCGTAAGGTAAAGAAAACACTGCTCTCAGCACCTGTGTTACCCACCAGTCTTTTTCGATAATATCGGGGTGATAATTCGTCTCTTCCGCGACTTGATTGATCACAAGTTGTTTTTGTTTTTGGGTCAGTTGCGAGTATTTCATATTGAATGTAATTTTTCTTGGATCCAGACGGGAACCAGTTTTATGTCATGATTGAAATCTGCCTTATTGATTTGTTTCAAATGAGTTTTGATAATGTCCCACTGCTCATCAGTAAGCTGGCTTTCTCCTATTTCGCGCATGGCGAGTACAACAAGCAACATCAACTGCGACTTAAAAGCCAGCATACGGTTGTCCGAAGTATGGATAAAAGTGATTCCTCGTCCCGAACCTATCTTCACTTTTCGTGATGATCCATTGGTATAAAACACGGCATTAGCCGCCACCTGTGTTGATAGCCCCAACAGATTCAATGCTTCTGAAGCCGTAGGGATGATTACAGTCTGGTCGCGGCGCGAAATGGCTTGTGCAATTTCCCACAAGGAGGGTTTCAACAAGCCCAACCCCAATTCTTTATCTATCTTGGGGTAACTGTATATTCCTCGAAAGACGCGGATGACGAATCCCACTTTCTGCAATCGTTGCAAAGCTTGCCGCACCGCATCGGGAGTGCCCAAATCGGCAAAATCGGCATTGACATAGAGCTTTCCACGGCCTCTTCGCTTAATTCTGTTCTCGATATTTTCCTGTATTTTATCTCGCATTTGCTGTTTTTTTGTCACAAACTTATCATATTTTTGTGACGAAATTCGGGTGCAAAAATACACAAATATTCTTTTATGGCAACGATTTTTCAAAAACAAGAGAACTTTTGAGCCATTGTTAGCCACAACATAGTTTGATACATCGTTGTTATGGTGCTATCAATATTGAAGGGAAGATATACAGGGTAAAGATTACCTTGAAAGAAAACCTTACTAATAGGCAAAACCAAAAAGCGTATTCGTACGAAGTCGCTAATGTAGAGCTGCTCAATGATAAAACTGAAAGACCATCAAATCACGGTCAGACATCCTATTGTCTGTCAGTGGTTTACAACGATTCCTTAGGTTTCCAAAAAACTCCCCACAAGCCTCTCGGCCTATGGGGAGTGGTAAATTCTTGTTCAATTGCTGTGTTATGGAGCCACTTCAATCTCAATGCCCACACTCCAAGGTGAAGGCTGATTGCTCGGGCTGCCTAACAAGAAATCTTCTTTAGTGATGACTGGTGACAAACGATAACTGCCATAAACACCAATATTGATGACATTGGCAATGCTGTAACTGATGCGCGTGGTGGCACCGTATTCGAAACGGTTCATCGCCTTGGCACCGCTGATGTAGGTAACGACTTTGCTGTCATACGGTTGCGGATTGAGGGCGTTGCCGTCGTTATCCGTCCAATTGATGTTTTCAATGAGCGTGATGTTGCGTGTGGCATTGACGCCGCCATACACGCCCAAATCCCAGTTGATGCCCCACAAGCGAATCGCGATGCGTTGGAACAGCTCTCCACGCAATTGGAAGTTTTTCATGCGGGTTTCGCCTTTCAAAAGGTCCAATTGGCCGTCTTTGTTGCGGCAAATCAACTCGTTCCAGCCGAGACCAAGGCCCATACCTATTTTATATGTCTTGCCGTACATCCATCGGAAACCGAAGTCGAAGTGGGCGTTGGAACCGTTCCATTGATTGCTTTTAAGAGGATGGTCCAATTGGAGGAAAAACGATGTCTGCCAGCCTTCCTTTTTCACCTCTTTGAAAGTGCCGTTCTGGCTGTTGCGGTTGTTGGCGAGCAGGTTGATGTCGCCGCCCATTCCATTTATTGGACAGAAGTCGTAGAAGCCGTGGTACGAGACATTGAGTTTCTTGCCTTCTCCGAAATCCTTGTTTTTCAGCACAATGCCGTTCTTTTTGTCGGGCGACAGTTTGTAGTATCCGAGCAACACCCCGTCTTCACCCTCCACATTGATGAAAACGTCTTCGTTATTGAAGTCAAAGATGGGCGGGAAGGTGATTCTCACGCCGTCTTTTTCTTGCACGAGATTGAAGGTGCGCACAGCGGGTTCATGTTCGTTGGTGAAATAGGCAGCTTGAGGCACACCGTAACCGTATGCATAGTCGAAATAAGGATAAAGGTCGGCGGATTTCTCTATTTCGGCCTTCATTTGGAGGGCGGTCTTGTTGCGCATGGTTTGCCAAGCGCAGGCACAGAAACCAGCCGTCAGCGGACTGGCGAACGAGGTTCCGGCTGCAATGGTATAGCCTCCACTTGGATCGGCCACATCAGCGATGCCGAAAGCCACCACGTTGGGTTTCAGCCGTTTGTCAGCCGAAGGGCCATACGAACTAAAACCTATGTGAGTGTATTTCTCCAAATCGGCATTGATGCCGCCCACGCAAAGCACGTTTTCAGCATCTGCTGGCGTAATGATGGTCATCCAGCGTTTGTCGTCGCCTTCGTTGCCGGCGGAGTTGCAAATCAAGATGCCCTTTTCGACGGCTTTGTTGGCGGCTTTGGCCACGTATGAAGTGCCATCCATATCGCGGGTCCAGTGGCGGTCCTTGCCATAACCGAGCGAACTATTAATAATGTCGGCACCGTTCTTGTCGGCCCATTCCGCGCCTTGCGCCCACCACACTTCTTCCTTGAACGGCTCAGGGTCGATTTCGGTGCGGGCCAAAAGGAACTCTGCACCTGTGGCGAGGCCAAGTTTTTGTCCCTTGTCGTTGATGCCGGCGATGCAGCTCAATACCATCGTGCCGTGCGTGCTCCAGCCGTACACGTCTTCCTTTTTATTAGGGAAATTGTAGGTTTTGAGAATCTGATGGTTGTCGCGCAGATGCTGGAAAGCTGGATGGGTGTTCACCTTCGGGAAACCGCCGTCCATCACGCAAATGCGCAAGCCTTTGCCGTCGATGCCTTTGTCGATGAAATGCTGACCGCCGAAGCGTTTCAGTTGGTCGGTGAGAACCTCCACGGGGGCATCTTCGTCATTGATAACATCAAAATCTTCAAGTCTGGATTGCTTCGTTCCTCGCAATGACGCAAGCGTACCTTTGGAAACAATTTCCTGCACACGAGCCACGAAAGGCATTTGGGCAATCAAGGCGGCATTGTCGTCGGTGGCTGTAACGCCCAAGGCATTCAGCCAACGCGATTCGCCGAAAACCTCTGTGGAATAGGCATTTACCGCGTTCACATAGCTTTCGTTCAGCGGAAAGTTGCTGATGTCGTAAAGGTCGGCGCCGCATTGTTCGTAACGCTCGATGGCTTTCGCATCGAAGTAGGAGTAAGGGTCGAATTGGGTGTCGTTTTTGTCGGTGAAGAACACCCAGAAACACTTTTCTTGTGCCATGGCAACCGTTGAAACAAGTGCGAAAATGGCAAGGATAAAATTTTTTCTCATTTTTTTTGAAATTTGCGGCAAAGGTAAAGTTTTATTTTCTACTTTTGCCAAAAATAACTTTTAAACTACGATACTATGGAAAATCTTACCAAAGAGAAATTCGAGATTTTCATGATGCTTTGCGCGTCGGGCATCGACGGTAATATCTCGATGAACGAACTGGAACGCATTTGTATACAGTTTGATGAAAAAGTCTATACGGAAGTGTTCGAGGCTTGGAAGTCGATGACCAGCCCGGCTTGGCTCAGTTTCTTCAAGGAGCACAAGGACGAGTTCCTGAAGACCGAGGAAGACAAGGCCGCCTTCATGGCCGACATCAACGACATCGTTTCGGCTGACGAGGGCGAAACCACGCTTAAGGAAAAAAACTACATGAAAGTGCTCGAGATGCTGATGAACGACGAGCTTTGATTGCCATCGCCGCATGTGAACCAAAGGCTTTCTGTTTGGCGCAATCCGAAAGAAAGCCTTTTTTGTTGCCTTGAAACGCTCTTTTCCGAATTGGCATTTGCGATTCAGGGAAGAACGACATTGTGGCTTCCGTGTCACGACGGCCCTAAATCCACGGCGGGCTTAGCGTAGGTTGTCACATTGTGGCAGCCGCCAATTTTGGGAAAGTATGGATGAGGCAAAGGAAAAATTAAAGTTTATTTGATGATTGTTGAATTATGTTGTAATTTTGCAGCCATAAAATGTCACGGCCATGCAAGCAAGAAAATATCCCATTGGCATACAGACCTTTTCGGAAATCAGGAAAGACGGATACCTTTACATTGACAAGACAGATCTCGTGTGGAATCTGGCTCACGAGGCCAAATACATCTTCCTCAGCCGTCCCCGCAGGTTCGGCAAGAGCCTACTGACCACCACCTTGGATTCTTATTTCCAAGGTAGGAAA
Organism: uncultured Bacteroidia bacterium; assembly: GCA_902769875.1. Classification (GTDB taxonomy): domain Bacteria; phylum Bacteroidota; class Bacteroidia; order Bacteroidales; family F082; genus Limimorpha. The sequence goes on along the minus strand of CACXQV010000044.1, from coordinate 3,551 downwards.
GACCTGTTCGAGGGTCTGAAAATCATGGAATTGGAGAAGGACTGGGAAAGTTACCCCGTCATTCACTTGGATTTGAGTACGGCAAAACGACAGCCCTCGGCAGAGGAATTGAAGGCAACCTTGATGTGGCTGATGAATCCGTTGTGTGAAGTTTATGGTCGTGACGCGCTGGAAACCTCGCCTGGCAAAATGCTTAATGGATTGATTCATAGAGCTTACGGGAAAACGGGCAAGCAAGTGGCTGTCATCATCGACGAATACGACGCACCTTTGCTTGACGTGCTTCACCAAACGGAACAACTTGACCAGTTCCGTAACGTGATGCAGGAATTTTATGTCCAACTGAAGGCCAATGAGGCGATGGTGAAGTTCTGCTTCATCACGGGCATCACCAAGTTCAGCCAGTTGAGCATTTTCTCTACCATCAACAACCTCCTGAACGTGTCGATGCAGCCTGAATATGCTGCCATCTGCGGCATTACTGAGACTGAATTCGCTACAGATATGGCTTCTGATATCGCCATGCTGGCCAAGGTGTACGAATGTACACCAGAGGAGATGCACGCTAAGTTGAAAGTGCAATATGATGGCTACCGTTTTGCCAAACAATCCCCTGACATATACAACCCGTTCAGTTTGCTTAAATGCTTTAAACAAAAAGACATAGCCAGTTACTGGTTCGAGAGCGGCACGCCGACCTTCCTCATCAAACAGATGCAGCATTTCCGTACTGATATTATGGGGATGGAACACATCGAGGCATCGGCAAGTTCGTTTGACCGTCCCACCGAAGCCATGGAAAACGCCCTGCCGCTGCTTTACCAAAGCGGTTATGTCACCATCAAGGACTACGACCGCGAAACCGACTCCTACATCTTGTCGATTCCCAACAAAGAGGTTCGGGTTGGACTTATCGATGGCCTTATCCCTGCTTATTTGGGCTTGGATGGCAGCTCGGTCAAGGATGGCTTTGCCTTGAAGTTTTACCGTGCGCTGCGCCGAAATGACATGGCGACTGCGATGGACGAGATGAAGGCTTTCCTTGCAGGCGTTCCCTACGTTGAGGGTTTCAAGAAGAAACTGGAGGATGCCGCTTTCTCGGAGGGTTTCTACGAATACACCTTTTGGCTGATTTTCAATATGCTGAATGTGTATGCCCAAACCCAAGTGAAATGCCACGGTGGGCGCATCGACTTTGTGGTGCTGATGCCCGAAACCACCTACGTTTTTGAGCTGAAGGTGAACGGCACCGCCCGCGAAGCCCTCGACCAAATCAACAGCAAGGGCTATGCGCTGCCCTACCAGACAGAAAGCAGAAAAGTTGTGAAGGTGGGCGTGCAGTTCGACCGCGACACGATGGCCGTCGGGGAATACATCATCGCTTGAGTTGTCTTAAAAACCGCCTTTTCTAAATTAGAACGATTCTAATTTACGTTTTTGGCGTTTTTTGCTTGTGCAAATGTTTGAAATTAAAGCCTTTGCAAAGGCGGTTGATTTGAAAAAAACTTTTCGTATTATTTGGAATGAGCCGTTAATTTCCCTAAATTTGCAGCGTTTTTCGGGAAACACACCCGACAATCTTTTGGGATAAAGGTAAATCACTCAATAATTAACCCTTAAAAGGAAAAATATGGCAAAAGTAAAGTCATTAGCTGAACTGAAAGCTATGAGAGAAAAGCTTCAGTCGAACCTCGACCTTCGCGAAAAGAGCAACGACCCTGATTCGTTGGTGCAAGTTAAGGTCGCTATGGCCACCTGCGGTATCGCCGCCGGCGCCAAGCAAGTAATGGAACACATGATGGAGAAGGCCGACGAGCTGAAACTCGGCGTCGTCTTCACCCAGACCGGCTGCATGGGCTACTGCCACGCCGAGCCGACCATCGAGGTGAAGTGCCCGGGCAAGGACCCGATCGTCTTCGGTCATGTCGACAACAACCGCGCTGACGAAATCCTCACCAAGTATGTGATGAACAACGAAATGGTTGAGGGCGTCATCCCCGTGAACTACGAAACTATCTAACTAACCCTTAATTCGGAGGAATTTATATGGCAAAAATCAAGATGCACGTGCTTGTCTGCGGCGGTACCGGCTGCCAGGCTTCGGCAAGTGCTCAAATCATCAAGAACTTCGAGGACATTCTCGCCGCGAAGGGCTTGCAGGATGAAGTTCAGGTGGTCAGGACCGGTTGCTTCGGCTTCTGCGAGAAGGGACCCATCGTCAAGATCATGCCTGACAACACGTTCTACACTCAGGTGAAGCCTGAAGACGTCGAGAAGATCATCAACGAGCACATCATCAAGGGCCGTAAGGTCACCGATTTGCTCTACATGGACCCTGAAAACAAGGAACATGTTTCCGACTCGAAGCACATGGGCTTCTACCGTAAGCAACTGCGTATCGCTTTGCGTAACTGCGGTTTCATCAACCCCGAAAACATCGACGAGTGCATCTCGCGTGGCGGTTATGAGGCATTGGGCAAGGTGTTGTCCGAAATGACCCCCCAACAGGTGGTCGACGAAATCACCAAGTCGGGCCTCCGTGGTCGTGGCGGCGCTGGTTTCCCGACGGGCGTGAAATGGGGCCTCTGCGCCAAGAACAAGTGCGATGAAATGTACGTCATCTGCAACGCCGACGAAGGTGACCCGGGTGCGTTCATGGACCGTTCCATCATGGAAGGCGACCCGCACAGCATCGTCGAGGCCATGGCCATCTGCGGCTATGCCATCGGCGCTTCCCACGGTTTGGTCTACATCCGTGCTGAATACCCGTTGGCCATCCACCGCCTGCAAATCGCCATCGCCCAAGCCCGCGAATATGGCCTGCTCGGCAACAACATCCTCGGCACCGACTTCAATTTCGACATCGAACTCCGTTACGGCGCCGGCGCATTCGTCTGTGGTGAAGAGACCGCTCTGATTCATTCGATGGAAGGCAAGCGTGGCGAACCCACATTGAAGCCCCCGTTCCCGGCTGTCAGCGGTTATATGGGCAAGCCCTCCAACGTGAACAACGTGGAGACCTTCGCCAACGTGCCGATCATCATCACCAAGGGCGCCGACTGGTTTGCCAGCATCGGCTCCGAGAAGTCGAAGGGCACGAAGGTGTTCGCCTTGGCCGGCCAAATCAACAACGTCGGTCTGATTGAGGTCCCGATGGGCACGACCCTCCGCGACATCATCTACGAAATCGGCGGTGGCATCAAGGGTGGCCGTAAGTTCAAGGCCGTCCAAACCGGTGGTCCTTCAGGCGGCTGCTTGACGGAGAAACACCTCGACACCCCGATCGACTATGAAAGCCTTGCCGCTGCCGGCTCCATGATGGGCTCGGGCGGTATGGTGGTCATGGACGACACCTCCTGCATGGTGGCCATCGCCAAGTTCTACTTGGAGTTCACCTGCGAAGAAAGTTGCGGTAAGTGCTCGCCCTGCCGTATCGGTAACAAGCGTATGCTCGAAATCCTCACCAAGATCACGGAAGGCAGAGGCACCATGGACGACCTTCAGGAACTCCGCAACCTCGCCGCTGTGATTAAGGATACCGCCCTCTGCGG
>CACXQV010000043.1 GCA_902769875.1 uncultured Bacteroidia bacterium | reverse complement strand
TTCCCCCTTTTTAAAGGGGGTAGGGGGATTAAACATACCCACAAACGACCCATCAAGGAACCGTGACTTTTTGGCGGGTTTGGTCGTATGCCTGTCGGGGTGCTGCCGCAGACGAGGCCGTCTGCTAACCCGTTGGAGGCGACCATCATCACCCGTGTCCCTCATTACGGGCTTGAGCCGCAATCCCTACACCATCATCACCCGCGACCCTCATTGCGGGCGAAGACCCGCAATCCCTACACTATCATCGCACAAGCCATCGACTATTCATTTGCGGGGACGCAAATGACGACAATGAAAAATTCGTTTAATTCGTGAAATTCGCCGTTGTTTATCCTTCGCCGCAGGGGTTGCATTGCATTCCATCCGGCAGGGGTTGCATTGCATTCCACCCCTGCCTAATATCCTACGTCACTCCGTGACTGTTCGACACTGGTGTCGCTTGAGCAGGGTGTGGTGTTGCATTGTGCAGGGACTAACGTCGCCTGTGTAGGTACTGACGTCGCCTGCTTACTGATATGCCGTCTCTACGAGACTTTGTGTCGACACGCACGGGGAAACCCCGACGGGGTGGCAGCACATTAGGCAGGCGGTGTGAACCCCTGCCGATAATGCGGTGTGAACCTGCCGATAATGCGGTGTGAACCTGCCGATAATGCGGTGTAACCCCTGTCGATGCCGAGAATTATTGGGAATTCGTGGCTCATTCGTGGCAATTCGTGTATAACACCTTTCATCTTCATTTTATCCATAATATCCCCAATCCTTCCACGACACATAATCGATGCCGTTGATGGTGCAGCTGAGGTCGCCGAGGTAGAAAACTGCGCCTCGTGTGCCGTCGTCGCCGCGAAGGGCGAGATAGTCGCGGGCGTTTTTCGAGAGTTTTTGTTCTGCCTCAATCGTACTTTTGATCTCAATGGCGAAAGTGTGTTTCCAGTCGGCGATGGTGTCCACCTCGAAGCCCTTTTGGTCGCGGAAATAGGTCAGGTTGGGGTGCTTGCCTTGGTTCAGGCGGCCTTTCAGCAGTTCGGCGATGGCGAAAGTTTCCACAATGGCGCCTTTGTTCGGGTGCAGAATCAGCTCCTCCACCGACTCAATTCGCAGCAGATGGCAAAGCAGTCCTGAATCGATGAAATACAATTTCGGCGTCTTGACCAACGACTTGCCAAGATTCTGTGTGTCAGGCTCCAATAAGTGGATGATGAACGACGACTCCAAGATGGAGAGCCATTGCTTGACGGTCGGGGCCGAAACGCCGATGCCGCGTGCGATGCTGTCCATCGAGAGCAATTGGCCGCTGTAGGTGGCGCAAATCTGGATGAACTTCTTGAACACGGACAAGTTGCTGTAGTTGATTTGGCTCTCCACGTCCAAGTCGAGATAGGTGTCCACATAACTGCTGAACCAATCGTCAGGCGAGAAATGCTTTGCGGTGTCGTGCAAAGGCGGGTAAAACCCCTTGAAAATTGTTTCGTAAACATTGTTGCTCAACAAGTTACCATTTTTCAACTCTCCGATGGAGAACGGCAGCAGCTTCAGGAAAGCCGCACGACCGGCCAACGAATCTGTCATGTTCTGCTTTAAATTGAACTGGTTGGAACCTGTCAGGATGAACTTGCCCGGCGTGAAACTGCCTTGGTCAACATGGTATTTGACCGCATCGAAAATCTCCGGCACTTTCTGCGCCTCGTCGATGATGGCACCATCGGGGAAGGCCATCAGGAAGTCCATTGGATTGGCGGCAGCCAATTCGCGGATGGTCTTGTCGTCAAACGAAATGTATCTTTTCCCGGGAAAAGTCATTTTTGCGAGTGTCGATTTTCCGCTTTGTCGCGGCCCCGTTATGCCAATCACCGCGAATTGTGAAGCGAGCCTCAAAAGGGCGTTTTTTGCCGTTCTCTCAATCATGGTTTTGTCTTTTTTCGTGAATTTTGCGGCAAAAATAGTAAAAATCTAAAGTTTAGAGCGGAAAAATCTAAAGTTTTGAATGGAAAAATCCAAAGTTTTAGTCTGAAAAATCTAAAGTTTTGCGATTTGAGATTTTGTAATATATTGAACTATAAATATATAAGCATTATTTTGTGTTTTTTATAAATTTGTTGTTAAGCGGTATTTTTGGAGCAGCATCATGGCAGGACGAATTTTGTAACAAATGATACGCAACGAATCAGTGGAAAGTCTTATCTTTGCAGCCTAATTTGAAATCATTCTTAATAATGACCGCGAGACTATGGGACTGCGTGATTTTTGGGGCTGAATGAAGCCCCCGGAAGCCCCCGAAGTCTCGAAGTCCCCAAGTCAAAACAGCAGAATCATGGATACAAATCCGAACGAAAATATCATCAACGAGGTCACGAGCAAGGAATATGAATACGGCTTTGTGACCGACATTGAAACCGATTTTGTGCCGAAAGGCCTGAATGAGGACATCATCCGCCTGATTTCCAAGAAGAAAGAAGAACCCGAATGGCTGTTGGAGTTCCGCCTGAAGGCTTTCCGCCATTGGCTGACCTTGAAACAACCGAATTGGGCGCACCTCGACCTTCCCGAAATTGATTATCAGGGCATTATCTATTACGCCGCGCCGCGCAAACGCCAACAAAAACAAAGCCTCGACGAGGTTGACCCCGAACTGTTGGCCACCTTCGACAAACTCGGCATTTCCTTGGACGAGCAGAAGAAACTCTCAGGTGTGGCCGTCGATGCGGTGATGGACTCGACCTCGGTGAAGACGACCTTCCAAGACACCCTCTCGAAGCACGGCGTCATCTTCATGTCGTTCAGCGAGGCCGTCAAGCAGCACCCCGACTTGGTGAAGAAATACTTAGGCAAGGTGGTGCCCTACACCGACAACTTCTTTGCCGCGCTCAACTCGGCGGTATTCAGCGACGGTTCGTTCTGCTACATCCCAAAAGGCGTGCGTTGTCCGCTGGAACTCTCCACCTATTTCCGTATCAATGCGGCCAACACGGGGCAGTTTGAGCGCACTCTCATCGTGGCCGACGAAGGCGCGTATGTGAGCTATATGGAAGGCTGTACGGCACCGCAACGCGATGAAAACCAACTTCATGCAGCCATCGTGGAAATCATTGCCGAGACGGATGCAGAAGTGAAATACAGCACCGTACAGAACTGGTATCCCGGCGACAAGGACGGCAAGGGCGGCGTGTACAACCTCGTCACGAAGCGCGGCCTTTGTCGCGGCGACCGTTCCAAAATCTCTTGGACGCAGGTCGAGACGGGTTCGGCCATCACTTGGAAATATCCGGGCTGTGTGCTGATGGGCGACAACTCCATCGGCGAGTTCTATTCCGTCGCCGTAACCAACAACTACCAGCAGGCCGACACTGGCACGAAGATGATCCACCTCGGCAAGAATACCCGCAGCACCATCATCTCAAAGGGAATTTCAGCTGGCCACAGCCAAAACGGCTACCGTGGTTTGGTAAAGGTGGTGCCGAAGGCCGAAAACGCCCGCAATTACTCGCAATGCGACTCGCTTTTGCTTGGCGACCAATGCGGCGCACACACTTGGCCTTACGTTGAGTGCGGCAACGACAGCAGCATCCTCGAACACGAGGCCACGACCTCGAAAATATCAGAGGATCAATTGTTCTACTGCCAACAGCGCGGCATCCCGACAGAAAAGGCCATCGGACTGATTGTCAATGGCTACGCCAAGGATGTGCTGAACAAACTGCCTATGGAATTTGCGGTGGAGGCGCAGAAACTGTTGTCGATAACGTTGGAAGGAAGCGTTGGATAGTTGATAGTTAAAAGTTGATAGTTAAGAGTTTGCATTTACAGTTTGCATTTGACAGTTAGAGTAGTCCCGTAGGGACGGAAGATAATAGGCAGGTGGTGAAGCGCAGCGAAACCCCTGCCACGGAATGATAGAATGAAATAAACCCCGTAGGGGTGATAGAGATTAAATAATGACGCAAAACCGTTCAAATAACACGCCTTTTTGGTTGCTCCTCATCGGATTGTTCCTCATTCTGGTGAGCAAGAGCCTATTGACCGAAGGCATGTTCTTTGACGGCGTGACCTACGCAAGCGTTTCGCGCAATATGGCAGAAGGGCAGGGGACGTTTTGGAATCCGCACTACACGCTGACCTTGTATCCCGAGTTTCGCCAGCATCCTCCCTTGGCTTTGGGTATGGAAGCCTTGTTTTTCAAGGCTTTGGGTGACCATTGGTGGGTGGAGAAAGCCTATTCAGTGCTGATGTTCCTGCTCTCCGGTTTGTTCATTGCCTTGATTTGGAAACGCACCACCAACAACCTCCGTTGGGCTTGGCTGCCGCTGTTGTTCTGGCTTGTTATGCCTTTGGTCACTTGGAGTGCGACAAGCAATCTGCTCGAAAACACCATGTCGGTCTTCGTGCTGCTCTCCGTCTTTCTGATGATTGTCGGCTATCAGCGAAACCATAAGATTTGGCTGCTTTTGTCGGCTTTCACCTTGTTATTGGCCTTCCTTTCCAAGGGCTTCACGGGATTGTTCCCTTTGGTGTTTCCCGTCTTGTATTGCGCCTTCGACCCCAAGCGCCGCTGGATTCAAGGCCCGATAGACACCTTTTTATTAATGGTGACGTTGTCGCTTTTGTCGGGCGTGATGTTTTTGGTTTTTCCGGCCTCGTTTGCTTATTTGAAAGACTATTTCAACCTGCAAGTCATCGGCGGCGGTCTGCATGAAGTTACCACAACATCACGTTTTTACATCGTTTTCGCCTTATTGCAACAATTGGCCATCCCGTGTGTTCTTGCACTCGTATTGGTGATTTGCAAGACAAAAAGCAAGGTCAATTCGAAGGTCTTTGAATTTCCTCCCGACAAGGCTTGGTTCTATAGATTCCTCATTTTAGGCCTTTTGGGTGTGCTGCCCATCATGGTGAGCGTGAAGCAACGCGATTTCTATATGTTGGCGGCCTTGCCGTTCTTTGCCTTGGCTTTTGGCCATCTAAGCCTTTCGATGTTCACTGCTTTCACATTGAAGATAACGCCTAATCTGCACAAGTGGATGACTCCTGGAGCAAGTGCTATCTTGCTGATTGGCATAGTGTTGAATCTGTGTAATATCGGGAAATACGGCCGCGACGAAGCATTGATAAAGGAGGTGAAACAAAGGATTCCGGAATCGGAAGGCGACAATGTCATTGAAATTTCACCACAAGAATATACACAATGGGCAAAGCATGCCTATTATATGCGTTATGGCAAAATCAGCCTAAACCCAACCCAACAATTAAACAATTAAACGATTAAACAATAAACAATTAAACAAATATATGCTTCTGAATATCAAAAACCTACACGTCTCCATCGGAGGCAAGGAAATCCTGAAAGGATTGAATTTGGGCGTCAATGAGGGCGAAATACACGCCATCATGGGGCCTAACGGAACGGGAAAAAGCACCTTGGCGGCGGCCATCACGGGTCGCGAGGGCTACGAAATCACCGAGGGCGAAATCTGGTACAAAGGCAAGAACATCGTCGGGATGTCGCCTGAAGACCGCGCCAACGAAGGCATCTTCCTCAGTTTCCAATATCCGGTCGAGATTCCGGGTGTGAGCATCCAGAATTTCATGCGCACTGCGGTCAATTCGAAGCGTGAGTATCAAGGACTTCCGCCAATGAGCACCGTCGATTTCATGAAACTGATGAAAGAGAAGCAGGCGATGGTGGAAATCACCGAGAAACTGCAAAACCGTTTCGTCAACGTGGGCTACAGCGGCGGCGAGAAGAAGAAAAACGAAATCTTCCAGATGGCTATGTTAGAGCCGAGCCTTGCCATCCTCGACGAGACCGACTCAGGCTTAGACATCGATGCACTCCGCATCGTGGCCCATGGCGTCAACCAGCTGCACAACAGCGAGAACGCTTTCGTGGTCATCACGCACTACCAGCGTCTGTTGGATTATATCGTCCCCGACTTCGTCCATGTGATGTACGACGGGCGCATCGTCAAGACGGGCGGCAAGAACCTCGCCCTCGAACTCGAAGAAAAAGGCTACGAATGGATTAAGGATCTTTGATTATGGACAACCAACTCATCATAGCCGCCAACCAAAGCCGCGAAATCATTGAGTATGATGATGATGCACATCTTTCCCAAGAGCCATTGGTAACTGAAATCACACTCAACGAGAACGCCAACCTTGAGTTGTATGTGCTGCAAAACGTCAGCAACGAGGCTTCAGTCACCCGCGAGTTCAAAATCAGGCAGTTGGCCGACAGCCGCCTGAAGATTGTGGTCATCACCTTCAATGGCGGCGACATCCGCAATTCGTACCACGTCGATTTGGATGGCGAAGGTGCTGATACACAGATTTATGGCCTGTATTTGATTGACAAGAAACAATATGTCGAGAATCGCCTGAAAGTGAACCATAACGTGCCAAACTGCACGAGCAACGAAAAGTTCAAAGGCATTTTGGACGATGAAGCCAAAGGCTTTTTCAACGGCCACGTCTATGTGGCGAAAAACGCCCAAAAAACTGACGCACAGCAAAACAATAGCAACATTTTGTTGACACCTACGGCCAAAATCAACACGCAACCTTTCTTGGAGATTTACGCCGATGACGTGAAATGCTCTCACGGCACCTCCACGGGCCAACTCGACCAAGAGGCCATGTTCTACATGCGCCAGCGTGGCATCAGCAAGGCCAACGCACGGATTTTGTTGATGTACGCTTTCGCCGCCGAAGTCAGCAACCACATCGGGAACGAAATGCTGCATGAGCACATCGACGATATGATCAAACGCCGTTTGCGTGGCGAATTGTCGAGCTGCGAAAATTGCGTCCTGCGTTGCAGTCGCCCGAAGGAGTATGATTTTGACATTGATTATTCGAAAATCTAACCTGTAGGGCTGTCACATTGTGGCAGCCGCATACTGAAATTCGCCAAATGCGGCTGCCGTGATACGACAGTCCTACAAACCGAAACAAAATGAACATCAACGAAATAAGAGATTCCTTCCCAGTCCTCGACCAGCAGGTTTACGGCAAGCCATTGGTCTATCTCGACAATGCTGCCACCACGCAGAAGCCCTTGTGTGTCATCGAGCGCGAGCGCGACTATTACTTGCACGAGAACTGCAACATCCACCGGGGTGTGCATTACCTGAGCCAGAAGGCCACCGAAGCATACGAACATGCCCGCCAAACCGTGGCCGATTTCATCCACGCCAAGGAAGCTCGGGAAATCATTTTTACTCGCGGCACCACCGAGTCGCTGAACCTCTTGGCGACTTCGTTTGAACACTTGCTTTCCCCTCTGAGAGGAGGGCAGGGGGGAGTCAAAACAAACTCTCAACCTAAAATCCTCGTCACCGCTATGGAGCACCATTCCAACCTCGTGCCTTGGCAGCAGATGGTGCAACGAAATAATGGACAGTTGCTCGTCGTTCCTATGGACGACAGAGGCGTTTTGGACTTGGAACAATACGAAAAACTATTGCAAGAAGGCCCGAAGGTGGTTTCCATCGCACACATTTCCAATGTGTTGGGCACCATCAATCCAGTGAAGCAAATGGTGGAAATGGCCCATCGTTACGGCATCCCTGTGGTCATTGACGGAGCGCAATCCATCGCCCATCATCCTATTGATGTCCAAGACCTTGACTGTGACTTTTTCGTGTTTTCGGGCCATAAGATGTATGCCCCGATGGGCATCGGAGGCTTGTACGGCAATGCGGAATGGCTGGAGAAGTTGCCGCCCTACCAGTTTGGTGGCGAGATGGTCGATACGGTGAGTTTCGAGAAGACGACTTTCAATGTGTTGCCCTACAAATTCGAGGCGGGCACGCCCAATGTGGGTGCAGCCTTGGGCTTGGAAACGGCCATCCATTTCTTGCAAAGCATTGACAGAAAAGAAGTTGAGGAACACGAAAATCAACTTTTGCAATCCGCAATCCAGCAGCTTTCCGGAATTGAAGGCATTCGTTTCATCGGCGAGGCTGAGCGGCGTTCAGGCTTGGTGTCGTTCATCATTGACGGAATACACCCTTATGATTTGGGTACCATTATCGACAAGATGGGCGTGGCCGTGCGCACGGGTCACCATTGCGCCGAGCCCGTGATGAATCGGTTTGGCATCCCTGGCACGGTGAGGGCTTCGTTTGCGTTGTATAACACTTTGGAAGAGGTCGAAGTCTTTGTCAAGGCTGTGAAACGCGCCGCGATGATGCTTCGTTAAGGTTGGGCTGGATTTGCTTCAGTTTCCTGATTTTCAAGCTGTTCCACCGTTTCCAATTTTAGCTTTCCGCCCTTCAGTCTGAGCTTTTTCTTCACTCGGATGGGGGCGATAATCAGTACCAGAAAAACTTCAAGGACGAATTTTAAGAAAGGTACTGGTCCGGTGACCATAAATTGGAAAACGATGAGTATCAACGAGGCAAAGACGAAAATGGCCTTGCCGTGTACTTTCTTCCTGAAAATTTGTATTAGACTGAAAACCAAAATGATGGATAGTGCAAGCTGGGCAATCTGAATCCAAATGTCTTTGGTGCCTTGTCCCACTCGGTCTTGGTTAAAGTAATAGGAATCAATGAAATAACGGCTGTATACCAAAGTAAAGACTTCGTAGACGAGCAGCAGCCCATAATAAGTGATGGCAAAACTGGCTGCCAATTTCATCGCTAACGTCAACTCTGGCTTCAGGTTGAGTATTTTGCCTTCGCGCTGTCTCATTGGTCAAAAGGGTTAGCTGTGTTTTGTTGGTTGACCAGTTCCAACCGCTTGAAATAGAGGTAGTAAACCAAGATGAACATTGAGGTGAGCAGCAAGTCGGACGTGAATGGCGAAGGGTGCATCATCGGGTATTTGTAGACCGACGATGCAATGAGCATCAGCAGCTGAGAGATGGCGTAGAAATGCAGGCCGCGCTTGTCGAATTTGAACATCCTTATGACGCCAATCAGCGATCCGACGAAAAGCAACATCATAATCATGTAATAAACCGGCTTGATGTTGCTGAGCACGGACAGGGAATCCATCATCGCCGTGCGCATCTCCTCTGTGGCGGAGCTCATAAAGGGTTCCATCGTTTCCTCCAATTGGCCGTTTTCCATCATTTCCGACATCATCGGCGTGAAGAAAAACATAATCAAATTGCTGAAAATGTTGAAACAGGCATTGATGAACGACAACACAAGTAGGATGGTCATTCCTATGGGGCGCTTCTTTTGTTCGGTGGATTCCATATCGTTATGTTTTGTAGGGATGCCACACTGTGGCAATAATGTAGGGCTGCCACACCGTGGCAATTTTGTAGGGCTGTCACATCGTGGCACCCGTTGCGGTTTCACCCTGCGGCTGCCGTGATACGACAGCCCTACAATTCTGTATTATTCGTTTTTCAAATCATCAAATGCCAACGGATAATCTTTCACGAACTGGACACTCTTGGCGATTTCGGTGTACATCACCTTGTCGATGCGCACAAATTCCACTACTTTGCGGTATTCGGCCACGAACTTCTCGATGATGGGCGACGACTTCAGCGGACGGCGGAACTCCAAGGCTTGTGTGGCGTTGAACAATTCGATGGCCAACACGCGCTCCAAGTTTTCGGCCACACGCAAGGCCTTTGTGGCGGCATTGGCACCCATACTGACGTGGTCTTCTTGACCTTGCGACGACTCGATGCTATCCACCGAGGCAGGTGTGCAGAGTTGCTTGCTTTGGCTGACGATGCTCGCGGCGGCGTATTGCGGAATCATGAAGCCGCTGTTGAGACCAGGCTCGGCAACTAAGAAGGATGGTAAACCGCGCTTGCCGCCAATCAATTGATAGATACGGCGTTCGCTGATGTTGCCCAACTCAGCCATGGCGATGGCCAAGAAGTCCAAGGTGATGGCCAAAGGCTGGCCGTGGAAGTTGCCCGCGCTGATGACCAAATCCTCGTCGGGGAAGATGGTCGGGTTGTCGGTGACGGCGTTGATTTCCTCGCTGAACACAGAGGCCACATAGTCGATGGCATCCTTCGAGGCACCATGCACTTGCGGCATACAACGGAAGGAATACGGGTCTTGGACGTGTTTTTTCTCCCTGACAATCAGCTCGCTGCCCTTTGTGAACTCGCGCACACGCTTGGCGGTGACGATTTGTCCGTTGTGGTGGCGGATTTGGTGTACTTGGTCGAAGAAAGGCTCAATGCGGCCATCGAAGGCTTCCAAAGAAACCGTTCCGATGAGGTCGGCCAAATAGCTGAGGCGGAAAGCCTTGAGCAAAACGTAGGTGCCGTAACTGCTCATGAACTGCGTACCGTTGAGCAAGGCCAAACCTTCTTTCGAATGCAAGGTGATGGGCTCCCAACCGAACTTGTCGAGAACTTGTTGTGCTGGAACGATTTTGCCCTCAAAATGCACCTCGCCCAAGCCGAGCAAAGGCAGCATGAGGTTGGCCAAAGGTGCCAAGTCGCCGGAAGCGCCGAGTGAGCCTTGGTTGTAGACCACGGGCAGCACGTCATTGTTGAAGAAGTCGATGAGGCGCTGGACGGTCACCACCTGCACGCCGCTGTTGCCATAGCTAAGGCTTTGCACCTTCAGCAAAAGCATCAGTCGGATGATTTCCTCGGGCACCATTTCGCCTGTGCCACAAGCGTGCGACATGACGAGGTTTTTCTGCAAGGTGCTCAAATCCTCTTTGGAGATGCTGTGGTCGCAGAGCGAGCCGAAGCCGGTGGTCACGCCATAGATGGGCTTCTCGGGGTTCTCCATCTTCTTGTCTAAGTAGTCGCGGCATTTTTGGATGCGAGCGATGGCATCGTCCGACAGGGCGAGTTTGTAACCATTTGTGATTATTTCATTTACTTGCTTGAATGTCAGTTCTTTGGAACTAATGTAATGCGTTGTCATATTGTTGATTGTTAAATTATTGTTTCCACTAATTTGTTGGCTTCCACCACGGTTTGCGTTCCTTCTTTCATAAACTTGACGGTGAATTTCTGCTCAGCCACCTCTTGTTCGCCAGCGATGACGACAATCGGGATGGCGCGTTGATTGGCGTATTTCATCTGTTTCTGGATTTTGGCCGCATCGGGGTAGATTTCCGCGTTGATGCCGTGCTTGCGCACTTGGTTGAGGTACTTCAGGCAGTATTTTTCCTCGTTCTTGCCGAAATTCAGGAAGATGACCTTCGTGCTTTCCGACATGGTTTCGGGGAAGAGGTTCAAGCCTTCCAAAACATCATAGATGCGGTCGGCACCGAAACTGATGCCCACGCCTGATACATTCGGCAGGCCGAAGATGCCCGTGAGGTTGTCGTAGCGACCGCCGCCTGAGATGCTGCCCATCGGGAAGTCGTTGGCTTTCACCTCGAAGATGGCGCCGGTGTAATAGTTCAAGCCTCGGGCCAAGGTGAGGTCAAGTTCGGTGGTGATGCCGAGTTCCATGTTGTCGATGTAGTCGAACAGGATTTCCAATTCCTCGATGCCTTTCTGACCTATTTCGTTGTCCAACAAGGGTTTCAGTTGCGCCAATTTTTCTCTCGTGTCTCCTTTCATAAAGAGAATGGGCTGGAGTTTGTCGATGGCGGCTTGCTCCAAACCTTTCTCGGCCAGTTCCGCATTGACGGCCTCGATTCCGATTTTGTCCAACTTGTCAATCGCAACAGTAATGTCCACCAAAGCGTCAGGCTTGCCGATGTATTCAGCGATGCCCGCCAAGACTTTGCGGTTGTTGATTTTCAGCGTCACCTTGATTTTCAAGGCGTTGAAGACCTCGTCCACGATTTGCACCAACTCGGCTTCGTTCAACAAGGAATCGCTGCCGATGATGTCCACGTCGCATTGGCAGAACTCGCGGTAACGGCCTTTCTGCGGACGGTCGGCGCGCCAAACGGGTTGGATTTGGTAACGCTTGAAGGGGAAGGTGATTTGCTCGCGATACATGGTGACGAAACGGGCAAAGGGCACGGTCAGGTCGTAACGCAGACCTTTCTCTTGATATTTTGGAATTATTTCAAAAATCTGTTCCCTAATGAATTGTTCAATTTTAGGAGTATAACCATCATCGTAAAAAACATACTCTCCGTTTTCCTTTATGTCTTTTACAATTCTGCTTTCAATTAATCCTTTCTTTAGTTCATCAAGAATATCTTCAAAATTGTCAAGAATAACATCAATGGGTAGATATGTTTCCCCACTATTGAGCACACGGAACAGGAGCTTGTCGCCCTCGTCGCCGTATTTGCCCAAAAGTGTGCTGAGGTTTTCCATCGAAGGGGTTTCAATCGGCTGGAAACCAAAGCGTTTGAACACGGTTTTAATCGTATCGAAGATATAATTGCGGCGCACCATGACCTCCGGAAGGAAGTCGCGTGTGCCTTTGGGAATACTGGGTTTTTGTGCCATTTTTTGAAAATTTTTGCAAAAGTACGAATTATTTCAATTCAAACTCCTCTCCCGCTTCGGGGATGAAGATGTTGTCCCAGCCCTCCTTGCGCAATTGGCGTTTGTAGAACTGTTGCGCCTCCAAAGCGCCATGCACGATGAAGGTCTTCTTCACCTTGCTTGGGTCTTGGCATTTCAGGTAGTCAATCATCTCCTTGTAGTCGCCGTGACCGCTGAAGGCATCGATTTCGTAGATGTCGGCCAAAACGGAATGTTCAAGGCCGAAGATGGAAACGGTTTGTGGCTTTGGCTTCTCCAACAGTTTGGCTCCCAATGTGGTAGGCGAACAATAGCCGATGGCAAGGATGCTGTTGTTGGGGTTCTCGATGCTGTTCGCGATGTGGTGTTTCACGCGGCCAGCCTCCATCATGCCTGATGCGGAAATGATGATGCAGGGCTCCTTGCGGGCGTTCAGCGCTTTTGATTGGTTGATGTCGCGCACGAATGTCAGGCTGTTGAAGCCAAACGGGTCGGGGTCGTATTCGATGACGTCTTTCACATCGTCGTTGAAAAGGTCGACATACATTCGGAAAATCTCCGTCGCATTGACGGCCAACGGACTGTCGACAAATACCGGGATTTTTTCGGGCAGTTTGCCCCCGTTGTAGAAATTGTTCAGCAAGTACACAATCTCTTGCGTGCGGCTGACGGCAAACGAAGGGATGATGAGCTTGCCTCGTTTTTCGACGCAGGTGTTGTAGATGATTTTCAAGAGTTCCTCCTCGGCGTTGGTGCGGTCGCTGTGGAGGCGGTTGCCGTAGGTGGCCTCGGTGATGATGTAGTCGCAATGCGGGAACGGCTCTGGCGAGCGCAGCAGGTAGTTGTATTCGCGCCCGATGTCGCCCGTGTAGCCGATGCGGGTCATCTTGCCGCCTTCGTCGATTTCAATGATGGCGCAACCGCTGCCGAGGAGGTGTCCCGTGTTGTTGAACTTCACCTTGACGTTATTGTCGATATAGAAATAACGGTTGTAGGCCACGCCGATGAACAGTTCCATGCAGGCGCGGGCGTCTTTCTCGGTGTAGATGGGCTGCAAGGCGGGCAAACCCTGCTTGCGGCGTTTCTTGTTGAACCACTCCATGTCGTTCTCTTGGATGAATCCGCTGTCGGGGAGCATGATGTTGCAGAGGTCGCGGGTGGCGTTGGTGCAGATGACCTGGCCCCGGAAGCCCAATTTGTAGAAGTAGGGGATGAGGCCGCAGTGGTCAATGTGGGAATGGGTAAGGACGATGGCGTCGATTTCCTTCGGGTCGACCATGATGTTGCGGTTCATGGCGTCGGTTTCGAGGCCCTTGCCTTGGAACATGCCGCAGTCCAAGAGGATTTTCTTGCCGTGGTCGGTGGTGATGAGGTGCTTGCTGCCCGTCACTTCCTGGGCTGCACCGATGAATTTGATTTTCATAGTCCATCAGAATTTGACCCCAAAAATAGGAAAAAAAAGTGAGGTGGCAATGTTTTGTCACCTCACTTTGGGATTTTTTGATAGGTTTGTAAACTTGTAGGGCTTTCGTATCACGGCAGCCGCACAATGGAATACCAAAATCATAGTTCTTGAGCCTGTCGAAAGACGTGTGACAGCCCTAAAAACAAAATCATTCCACCACAATCTTCCTCAATAAAAACAAGAAAGGGATTATTTGAGTCGGTCTGTCAATACTTCGGGGTCTTGGCGGCAATCCCAGAAGTCGTCCACCTCGATGTGGTCGCCCACAATTCGATAGACCATCTTGTTCAGTCGAGCGACCACAAAACTACGGTACTTGTCAGGGTCATCTTCCAAAAGCGGCTCCAACTTGCCAGCGTATGGGTTGTCACTTATTATAAGGTTCGCTTCACGAACTTTCTGCATAAAGTTGTCTCTGTACTGCTTTCCAAACTTCCAGCGAATGTATTTGGCAGTGTTGCGCACAGCATCCTTAGCCAAAGGCATCCATACCACTCTCATACCAATTCTTCAATTTTAGCCATTTCAAGTTGGTCTTCAAGTGCGAATTCTTTTTCCAATTCGCGGAACATCTCTTCGCTGTCCTGCCCCAATCCTGCGGCAGAATCGCGTTTTGACTGTTCAATCCGAGCATGGATTTCCTCAATGGTATAAGGCCTGAACTCTGTCTCTACATACATGTTCGTTTCCTTTCTTGGTTACGGCTGCAAAAATAGGCATAATTCTGAAAACCCACAATAAAAAAATCCCGCCATCGCTGACGGGATTTTAGTTCAGACTTGTAGGGCTGTCGTACCACGGCAGCCGCACAATGGAAACCCAAAATGCGTCTGCCATAGTTCTTGAGCCTGTCGAAAGACGATGTGACAGCCCTACAAACCAAAATCATTCCACCACAATCTTCCTAACGGCCTGCCCGTCATCGGCCTCGATGTGCATCATATATACACCTTTGGCCATTTGCGAAAGGTCGATGCGGACTTGGTTGCCTTCCACTTTGGCGTTGTAGATGGTCTGTCCGTAGGCGTTCACGATGCGGACGCTTTGGATGCCTTCGCCCTCAAGGGTGACTTCGCCCTTGGTCGGGTTGGGGTAGAGGCTGACGGCTCTATCGGTTTCTTTCACATTGGTGACTTCAACCGTGGCATAAACGGGCTCTGAAGTGCAAACTTGGCCATCAAAATGGTATTCGGCGGTCAGTTTGTAGGAGTATGTGCCTACCTCGGTTTCGTCGAAATAAGAATAGGAGGAGCCTTCGGGCAGAAGATTGGCGACAAGCTCGTATTCGGTGGTGTTCCTTTGCCTATAGAGGTGGAAATACTCCGGGTAAATGGGCGCCACCGAGTTCCATTGCAGTTCCACGCCGTAATGGGTCTCGTCTTCATAGAGGTATTCGGCAGTGAAGTTGGCGGGGGCGTTGCAAGGGATGTTCAGCACTGCACAGGCTTCCTCGGAGGGGTCGGAGTCGCCAGGGCCGCATTTCGCGACTATGGTGTAGCAATATTCGCCGTAGGGCAATTCGGTGTCGTAGTAATTGCCGACAAAGGGGAATGCTGAGGCGATGCATGTGCCGTTCCGATAGATGTCGTAGGCATACGCAGTGGAAACGGCATCCCAATTGATGTAAATGTCAGTATAGTTGATGGCTTCTGCCGTAACGTTTGACGGCGCTTGGCAATTGAATTCCTCGAAATGTGCCACATAGTTCCCCGATTCCGTCACGGTGAAGGTGTAAGGCGTTGTGGCGCTGACTTGTGTGCCGTTCTTGGTCCATCTGTCAAAGACATAGCCCGCGTTGGGCGTGGCTCCCAAAGTGCAGCTTTGGCCGTAAGTGTAGGTGCCGCCACCCGTGACGGTTCCGCCCTCGGTCGGGTCGGCTGTGACAGTGATGGTGAATTGCTGCAAAGTGAAATTGGCCACCAAAGTGCGGCTGCTGGTCACCGTGAAAGTGTAGTTGGCGTTGGTGGAAACCACATTGCCGTTCTCCGTCCAGTTGGTGAAGGTATAGCCCGTATTGGGTGTGGCTTGTACGGTGCAAGATTGCCCTTGCTGATAAGTGCCGCCGCCCGTTGCGGTGCCTCCGTTGCCGGGGTTGGCCGAAACGGTGATGGTGTAGTTCTGTTGGGTGAAGTTGGCCACCAAAGTGCGGTTGCCCGTAACGGTGAAGGTGTAGTTTCTGTTGGTCGAAACCACATTGCCGTTTTCTGTCCAGTTGGTGAACGAGTATCCGTTGCTTGCTATTGCACTGACCGTACACTGCTGGCCTTGTTGGTAAGTGCCGCCGCCTGTGACGGTACCGCCATTGGTCGGGTTGGCCGAAACATTGATGGTGTAGGTTTGCGTGCCTCCACTTGTGATGTTGACGGAGCCGATGTAAGTTATCTTGTTGTAGCCGAACACGGTCAAAGTGGCGGTGCCGGTCGTTCCGGGTGCGGCAAAGGTGATGTTGGCCGTACCATTATTAATAGTGGCTGAGCCTAAGATTTCGTTGTTGAGCGTCAGGGTGGCCAAGGCACCGTTGCCGTTGGTGGCGTTCACGACGAAGTTGGTGGCATTGCTGCCCATTGAGGGGGCGTGGGTCACGTTCATATTGGTAGGGATGGCCGTGCGCACGGTCAATGAAGGGTCGCCGAAAAGAATCCAAGTCATATAGGTGCCCATACCTTGACTGTTGTTAGGACCATATTGGTCGATGATTTTCATGTTGCCGTCGAACGAACAGCCGCCCAAAGTGCGCTTGATGTTGTTGCTGTTGCTCTCCACAAGCACGTCAACCATCTCGTCTTGGCCGTATTGCGGAGGTTGCCAAGGTTGAGAGATGTAGGAGAACATACCGCCAATGGCGCCAGTGGGTTCACCCGTGGTATTGTTGGTGGCGCGCAGCCAAGCCTCGGCGAAACAGGTTCCGTTGTAGTCGTATTTGCCGTTGTCGCAGGCCACCGACCAGATGAAAGGCAGCTTGTGGTCGTTGGTCAAGGCGTTGACGTGCGAGTTGCTGTAGCTGAAAACGCCCCAACTGGTGGTGTTGCCGTGGTTGCAATAGTTGATGATGCTCACGCCTTCGTTGATGTGTTGGCTGATGATGGCCGCGCTGGAAGTGACTCCAGAAACACCTTGATAGTCACGATGGACGGTCGCATAACCGTAATTCAAAAGGTCGTCGCGGATGTTGTCAATGTGTTGATAGTCTGACTCGCCGTAGTGTCCGCTGCCCGCACCTTCGTTTTTCGATATTCCTTGGCCAACATTAAGCCATGTGTCGGAAGCGTTGATGTCTCTTTCGTAATGAATCACCTTGTTCACTTGCGTTGTGACTTGGGCTTCGTTCTCGGCGGAGAAGCGGCCAACGATGACCTCATTGTAAAAGTCGTTGCCTGCCAATTGGCCATACCAGTTGTCGGAACGGCCGCTGTAGCCGCCATTGTAGGCATAATACCCTTGGATGTGCGGCGAGTCACCAACCAAAAGGATGTGGCTGATGTTCGGATTGCTGTTGTATTGGCCTTGGATGTATGCTTTTAGCGCATCGCTGGTGGAGCCTGCCGTGCTTGTGCCGACCATCGTCGTGGGGCGGCCAATCTGCTTTTTCCAGTTGACAAAAGGCTGCATCGCGCTTATGAAAGCATCGTGGCAGATGATGAGCAGTTCACCGGTCTCGTCGACGGGCGTGTATCTGTTCAAACTCTCGCTGTAATTGATGAAATGGTTTTGATACATGGCACCAAATTCGGCATCCATCTTCACCGTGTTCGAGCGACGGCTGAGGGTGTTTTCGCCTTGCTGACCGTCGGCATACATTTCAACGGTCATATTGTAATACACGCGCAATGTGTGCGTTACGGGGTTGTAGGCGAATGGATGGAACACCATGTTCTGCCCACGGAAGTCGCGGAGAATGTAAGGATCGTACAAGCCGATGTTCTCGGCGGGGAAGAATGCATCCGTCGAATAGGCCTCGCCGTAGGTGTAAGGCTCGTCGTCAGGATTCACGGTGCGCGGGAAATCGCCTTTCGAGGGCGCGACTTCCATCTGGAAATCAGTGTATTGCGCATCGATAAGGCGGATGCTGTAATGTTGCATGTCGCCGATGATTGCTGGAACGGCAATCATAGGCAGGTTAGGTTCGCCGGCATCAGCGGTGCTGACGGTGCGCGGAACCGAGATGATGTTGGCCTCGCCACGAGGGGTTGTCACCTCAAAGGCATAGAAGCCGGGGACTTGCAGGTTGACGGTGATTTGGTTTTCGGAAGACGAAACCAAAGTCGTCTCGATGGTGCTCGGATTGTCGCTCTTGATGGCGACCCACTGCTGGCCGAATGATACGACCGACAGCATGACGAGCAAGAGAGTAATGAAATGTTTTCTCATAGAGATTTGAATTTGATGATTTTGCGGCAAAAATAATGCTTTTTTTGGAATCAGTGGCAAAAACAGACATTTCTTCTCACAAAAGTTTTGCGAGTCTTGTCGGTTTTGTGAAAAAGCCTATCAATGCTTTTTCGTGAACGCCACCGAATCGCCCCAAGCGTTATACAAAACCTTGTGACCGATGGCGGCAAGCCTCACGTCGAGGCAGGTTTGGCATTGGTCGGGCTGGTCTTTCACACAGGCCTTGTCGGGGTAGATGAGGTAGTTTTCGCGGAACTCGTTGGGCGTGAGGTTCGGCATGATGACATTGGCTCCGGCAAGGATGGCCTTTTCGCGCCCTTGCGGGTCGACGGTTTGGTTGGCCGTGGCCGCCACCATGTTGATTTCGGGCATCATCAGGCGGAGGATGGCTATCATCTTCAAAGTCATCTCCATACGCTTCTCGGCGGTCGGGATTTGGTCTCTATATTGCCAAAGCGGAGTGTCGGGATGCGGGATGAAAGGCCCCATCCCGACCATCGCCACGTCTTTCTTTTTGAAGAACAGCAAGTCGTTGGCAAGGTCGTCCAAAGTCTGGAACGGCAGACCGACCATCACGCCTGTACCTGTCTGGTAGCCAATGCTTAAAAGGCTGTCGATGCAGGCCAAGCGTTGATGGAAGTCGTGTTTCGCGTCGCGCGGATGAATCTTATAATAGAGGTCTTCGTTGGAGGCTTCGATGCGGAGCAGATAGCGGTGCGCTCCCGCCTCAAACCAGCGGCGGTAGGTCTCTTCGGTTTGTTCGCCCAACGAGAGCGTAATGCCCAAACTCCCGTTGTCTATCTTCTTGATTTCCTTGACCAAATAGGTAATCTTATCCACAAAAGCCTTGTCGCTCCTTTCTCCGCTTTGCAACGCCACCGAGCCGTAGCCCAACTGGTGCGCAAGTTTGGCGCATCCGATCACTTCCTCGTCGCTGAGTTGGTAGCGTTCAAAGTTTGGGTTCTTGCTGCGCACGCCGCAGTAGAGGCAGTATTTTGTGCAGATGTTGCTGTATTCAATCAGCCCGCGCAAGTGGACATGGTTGTCCAGACGTGCCAGCTTCACCTGCAAGGCGCGGTCGAAAAGTTTCTTCTTGTCCTCGCCTTCGGCGGCAAGGAGGAGCTTGATTTCCTCGTGAGTAAGGGCTGCTGCCTCTTGAGGCTCCTGAGCCTGTGGAAGGGGCGAAGGGTCGACTTTGTTTAGGATTTCGGAGATTGACATAGGCCTGAAATTTGCGGCAAAAATATGAATTTTCGAAAAATCCTTATATTTGCGGCTTGAAATCAAGAAATCAGTTATGAGAAGGACATCGGATCTTAGTAAGTTTTTTATCATAGTGTACATATTGTTGTTGAACCTGTGCTTGGTGAACGTCGTTGTTTGCTTGGGCTATTATACTTATGTGTTTGACAAGGAAACACGGGCGTTGTTGCCCGAGAAAATGATATTTCCGGAATACGACAAGAACGGCGAAGTGACGAATGCGGAAGAGGTCACCGCTTGGGAATACACGGCATACGTTCCGCAAGGCCTTTACAAGGTTCACAACTATTTCTGCCGTGTTGCCGAGCGCGATGCTGCCGTTGAGTTCCTGGTTTTGCTGGCTCTTTTCCTGCCTATGCTGATTTGTTATCGGCGAACCTACACGAAACCTTACCTTGCCATTGCGTATCTCATTGTGCTGTTTGTGATTACATTGTTCGTCATACCGCGCGTTTGTGGTGGTGGGACAGCGTGGTAATTATATGCCAAGCGCCCCGCGTTGATGCAGGAATTGGACAGGGTTTGACAGAGTGGCCATCAGGCAAGTGAGTTTTCAGGGCAACCGCATCAAATGCGATAATTTGCGAGGATTTCGATGAGATAATTGGGGTCGAGGGAGGCCTTGAAGAGCCTTTTCCTTAGGCTTC
>CACXQV010000042.1 GCA_902769875.1 uncultured Bacteroidia bacterium | reverse complement strand
CCCGACTCCGCTTCGCCAGGACTGCAATGTTACGGCTTTTCTCCGCACCTATGACAAAACCACGAAAATTCTCAGCCTTACATTTGTCCATTAATGGGGGTACGTCTCAAAAACAGCCTTACATTTGTCCATTAGACCCATTTTCCCGAAATATTTCGCTTTTATGCGAAATTTGTAATTTTGTCTTGTATAATGACCAACCAACGGGGAATATTTGTAATTTTGCCTTCGATAAACTAAAACAATGGGTTCCATATTCGTCATACAAGGCATTCTGATTTACATTTATGGTTTCGACCATAATCCACCTCATATCCATGTGCGCAGCGGAACTGACGACTTTTCCATCACTATCAAAGACCGAGTCATCGAAGGCACGGCGCGTTCAAAAACGGTTGCCATCATCAACCAGTTCATGGATGAACACGAGAATGAGTTGATGGATTTATGGGAAAAAGCCCAGAATGGAGAAACAATCAAAAAAATACGATAGGTTATGTTATTGACAATCACAGATGTAGAATACTTGGGCGATTATTCGCTGCTTTGCTCGTTCAACAACGGCCAGCGGCGTAAGGTGGATTTGACACCGCTGCTTGCCTATCCCGCTTTTGCGGATTTGCGCGACAAAGGCAATTTCATCCAATTTGGCCTTGATCATACCATTTTTTGGGCCAACGGTGCCGACATTGCCCCAGAATATCTATATGAACACGGTGTGGAGGCATAAATGCAGTTCAAAGACATCATCGGCCAATCAGCCATCAAGCAAAGGCTCATCAAGAGCGTGAAGGAAAACCATGTGTCGCACGCGCAGCTTTTTTTGGGGCCTGCCGGAAGCGGCAAGCTGCCTTTGGCATTGGCTTACGCACAGTATATCCTTTGCCCCAACCGCACCGAGACCGACAGCTGTGGCGTGTGCCCCACCTGCCAAAAAATGCAAAAACTGGTTCACCCCGATTTGCATTTCGTGGTGCCAACGGCCACCACCAAAAAGGTGAAAAGCAACCCCGAATCCGACCTCTTTATGGAGGAATGGCGTGAATATGTCACAGAAAACCAAGGCTATGTCGACACATCGAGTTGGTACACCTTCCTTGACGTGGAAAACAAGCAAGGCTACATTTCGGTGCGCGATGCGGCTTCGCTGCTGCACAAGCTGAACATGAAGTCATACGAGGGCGACTACAAAATCGCCGTCATCTGGATGGCGGAGAAAATGCGCGTGGACACAGCCAACAAACTGCTGAAACTGCTTGAGGAACCGCCCGAAAAGACCGTTTTCCTGCTCATCGCCGAAGACCCTGAAGAGCTGTTGGCCACCATCAAGTCGAGGACGGTTTTGGTGAAAATTCTGGCCATCGAGGCTTCGGCCATTGAGGCGGCGTTGCAAGAACGCCTTGGATGCACTCCTCAGCAAGCCCACGACGCGGCAATGATTTCGGAGGGCGACTGGCTCAACGCCTGCCACTCGGTGAAGGAGTCGGAAGACCGCAAGTTTTTCTTCACCACTTTCCAGCAATGGATGCGGCTCTGCTTTCGTGGGGCATATACGGAACTCTTGGATTTCGCGGCCAACATCAAAACCCTTGGGCGTGAGAAACAAAAGGATCTGCTGGACTATGGCCTGAGAATTGTCCGTAACGCACTGCTTTTCAACAACAATCTGGCTGGAATCGTGATGCTCCCCGACGACGAGAAGAAATTCAACGCCAATTTCGCACCTTTCGTCAAAGCGGCCAATTTGGAACAAATCGCCGAGCTTTTCGAAGAAGCCATCCGCCAAATCGAACGCAACGGCTACGCGCCGCTCATCTTCACCGATGTGAGCTTCAAGATGGTGGGGCTGCTGAAGAAGAAATAAACCAGTGCTTCGACAGAATCGGCAACCTCAGACCCAAAAATTTGTCGTAGAATCGTTTAGGACTTTTCCAAAAATTGCCTGCAATTTTGTCTCAAATCCAATAAAATTCAAATAATCAACAAAATAAAAATCCTTAAATTAACTACGTTGAATCTCCGATTTCTCAAATTCTTAAAAATTAGAATTCCCCTTTATTCAAAAACTTCGACCGTTCCCATTTCGAACCGGATGGGATGCCCGGCCTCGTAGTATCGCACATCGTGCAACACCTTGTCGAACACATAGTTCTGAATCAGGACAAAGTCTTTCCCGTCGTTTACCAAGGCATACATGCGGTCGCGGTCCACGTCGCCCAACTCGCCTCCGATGTCGGTCACGCCGTTCATCACCAATTTCTTGAACGTCCTCATATCCTGAACGCTGCCGTCCCTTGCTGTCAACTTGACATAGTGAAGATAAGGCGATTGCGTGATGGAGTCGATGCGTTCTTGCGGCAAGGTATTGGTAAACAAGGCCTCGAAGCGCAAGTCGCTGAACGACGACAGCATATTGATGACTTTCAGCGTATCGTAAGGCAATTCCACGTTGTCGACCAAGCGCGTGAGCTTGTATTGGTGCTTGCCCATATTGTCGATGCGGAAGCTGCCTTGGGGGTCTTCGTTGAACTCGACACTGACCGATTGTATGTCGGCCAAGGTTTCGTGGAAGATGGTGTGGTCGCGCCAGTCGTCGGGATTGGCGGTGAAGCGCGTGGTGATGAAGCCACGGAAGCTGGGGATGTAGACGATATAAGCCTTGTCGGCGCCTTCCTTCAGCATGAACGTCCCGCTGCTGTCCATTGTGGCATCGCCCACATAGAACACCTTGGTCCGCTTTTCGTGGTAGAACAACTTGATTTTGTCGAACAAGTTCACACGGGGCACCATCTGATACACCTCCACTTTGGTGCTCTGCGTGGCAAGCTGCTTGACGATGTTGTCGTGGCTGGCCAACGACACGGGCATCTTGACGCGGATCTTGTATAAGGTGGACAACAGATAGTCTATTTGCTTTGCATGGGCCTTGTAGGCACCGTTGAGGGTCCAGCCGTTCCCTTGCCTTTCGAGCAGCGACTCTTGGTTGCGGCGGTCGGCAAGATAGACCTTGGTGACCGAGGCTGTGTCCCAAACCTGAAAATCGGACGACTCGCCCTGAATCGTCGAGAGATAACGGTTGTTCCAAACCAAAACGCCAGCGATAACGACTAAGATGGCGGCAACAATAATGGTAATGCGGTTATTTTTCTTCATAGTGTCCTATGTTTTTGTCAGTAGTGGATTTCTTGCTGTATTTCACTTTGCGCAAGGCTGCCATCACGAAGCCCAAGGCGACAATCAACAGAATGGGAATCAAGGTGTTGATCAATTGCCATTTCACTCCATCTTGGTTCACCTTGGTTGGGTCCAAAAGGCGCACCTTCAGCTCGCGCGAGCGGATGTCGATCAGGCCGTCGCCGTCGACGAGATAGCTGATGGCATTTTCGATGAATTCCTTGTTGGCGTATGTGTTTTGGGTGAATTGGTCAAAGCCCAAGGGCAGCGGACGGCGTGTGCGGATGTCGATTTGGTTGCGGATGATGTCGCCGTCGGCCACCACAATCATGGCCGTGGGCTTGCTCTCTTCCATAAAGTCGGTGGCCTGGTCATCGACGATTTCCTGTGGGATGCGGTTGGCATACAACGACTCGAAACTGCCCTTCAACAGATAAGCCACATTCTTTCCCTTTGTGGCAAACATTCGTTGGTCGGGGGTCTGGCGCAGCATGGCCAAAGTGATGAACACGGGCACGCCGGAAACCTTGGTGTAGTTCGATGTCTTGAGCAAAGGAATCTGTTCGATGCCATTAGCCGATGTTGTGGCATCCATCGAGCTGACGAAATCGGCCTTGATGGAATTCATGTTGCGCACCATCGGATGGTCTGACGCAGCCTGCAACAAGGGGAAATAGTACCAGCGGAAAAACTCCAGCTGGGCCTGCCCTGCCATCTGCCCCGTGCGGACGGGCAAGGCGGCGCAAGTCAAGTCGAGAAGCAGGTCGCGATTGAGGCGAACACCGTATTTGAAGAGCATGTCGTCGAGGTTGAGGTCTTGTTCGATGCCGATGGTCGACTCTTGGCTTTGCAGGCTGTCCATCGTGGCATAAACGGGCTCCACCAACCAGAGCACCTTGCCGCCATGCATAATGTATTGGTCGATGAGGAACTTGTCCTTCTCGTCGAAAGCCATCGTAGGCTTGGCGATGATGATGGCATCGTATGAGGGGAAGGCCTTCACTTCGCGGTCTTCGTCTTGCGTGCGATGGATGAGGGCGTCAATCTTGCCATTGATTTCGAGGCGCACCACATTGTAGTTCTGCGACAACGATTGGGTGATGTCGTAAACATCCTGCTCGCCGAGCTCTCCATGGCCTTCGATGAAAGCGATGTTGGGCTTCATCTGGCGCGTCACCTTCTTCACGGCATCCACAAGGCGAAATTCAAGGTTTTGCATCGAAGCGTTCAATGCTTCTTCCGAGCTTTGGCCAATCTGGTTCTCAAGCAAATCAATGGCGATTTCGGTGTTGTTGCGATAGCTCACCAAGGCCCCAGGCCAAATCACCATCTGTTTCGAGGAGCCGTCGCTGTTTTTGACCACCATATCCGTCGGATTCAGGCCCGACTGATACAATTGTTTATAAAACTCATTGCGCTCTTTCGGGTCCACGCTTTCAGAAGGGTTAATAAACTCATAGTCAATGAATTTGCTATAGGCACGAAACTCGTCAAGCATTTCCTTGGTTTCGCGACGCAGCTTTTTGAAGCCTGCCGGGAAATCACCGTCGAGATACACCTTGAAATAGACGTAGTCTTCCAATCCGTTGAGGATTTCCTTCGTCGTGGGCGAAAGCGTGTAGCGTTTTTCGCTCGTCAAGTCGAAGCGGGTGAACACATACGAGCCAATCACATTGACCAAAACCACTATCGCCACCGTGATGAGGAAAGCAACTATCTGATTCTTTTTCAAATTCTTACGCTTGTTTTCCATAACCTTCCTCCTTACCATTTGCGGCTTGCCAAAACCAATTTCGTAGCACTGAGAAACAGCGCAATCACACTCAGGAAATACAAGACGTCGCGGGTGTCGACCACGCCACGGCTCAGCGAGCTATAGTGCGCGTTCATGCCCAACTGCTGGATGAACAAGTCGACCCGCCCGAACAACGAAAGCGAATAGATGAACTCGAAGCCAATCAGCAGGAATCCGCAGAGGAATACCGAGATGATGAAGGCCAATATCTGGTTGTTGGTCAACGAGCTACAAAATACCCCTATGCTCACGAAACTCGCGCTGAGCAAGAACAATCCGATATAGGAACCCCAAATGCCGCCGCTGTCGAGGTTGCCTTTGGGCAGCCCCAATTGATAGACAGACCAATAATAGATGAAAGTGGGAATCAGGGCGAGCAACACGAGAGTCACACCCGCCAAAAACTTTGCCCAGATGATTTGCCAGTCCGACAGGGGCTTGGTGACCAACATCTCGATGGTGCCAGTGCGGTTTTCCTCCGCGAAGCTACGCATCGTCACGGCTGGCACGAGGAAAAGAAACACCCAAGGCGCGAGGATGAAAAGGCTGTCTAAGTTGGCATAAACGGAGTTGAGAACGTTGAATCCGCTCTGGAACACCCACAGGAAAAGCCCCGTGATGAGCAGGAAAACCACAATCACCATAATGCCGATGAGCGAACTCAGGAAATTGCTGATCTCTTTCTTGAACAATGCATACATGCGCAAAAATATTTGAGGTGCAAAGGTACGAGTTTTTTTCCTATCTTCGCTGCATCATTCAAGATTATTCTGCATGAGGCATTTGAGACCCATCTTGGCATTGTTCGTGTTAGTGCTCGCCCTTTGCCGATGCCAGACAAACCACGACACACCTGCGGCAGGGCAGCTCTATTCAGAATTTCGGCAGCCTGCGTCGCAATACCATCCCTTTGTGCGCTGGTGGTGGAACGGCAACAAAGTGGAGGCCGATGAACTTGTGCGCGAAATGCGCCTGCTGAAAGAAGCCGGCATAGGGGGCGTCGAAATCAACCCTGTGGCCTTCCCTTCGTATTCCGACAGCATCGGGAAACGCTCCCTGCAATGGCTGAGCAAGGAGTGGATTGGCATGCTGCAAGTCTGCTTCGACGAAGCCAAGCGTTTGGACATGACCTGCGACCTCATCGTAGGCTCAGGCTGGCCTTTCGGGGGCGAGTTTCTCGAACCCGACGAGCGGGCGCAAATCGTGGTCAACTATGCAGAACCCGTCACGGGGCCAACGACATTGACCATCGTCAGCGACAGCATTTGCGCAAAGGCCATGCCCAAAGTGAGCTCACCCTACAAAGGCAACACGAAAGAATTGATGCTGCTGAGGCTTTATCCGAATCCAGCTTCGAGTGTCGATGATGGCATTACCATCTGGTCGGCCTTTCGACAGGCTCAGAGTCCGCAAACCCAGGTGCCTGTTCCGACCGAAAAAGCCGAGGTGCTTGAGCCCGCCGAAGGCCTGACGGACAGCATCTTCACCATCGAAGTGCCCGAAGGCGAATACACTTTGGCCGCCTTGGTGAAAATCAACGGTTTCCTTGAAGTCATCCTCGGCGCGCCGGGCGCCGCCGGACCCGTGCTTGACCATTTCAACGCGGCTGCCGTCAACAAATATCTCCACAATATGTCGGAAAAAATCGAGGCACAAATCGGGCCGCTGAAAGGCAACATCCGGGCATTGTTCACCGACAGTATGGAGCTCGAAGGCGCCAACTGGACCGCCGACATGGCCGAAGAATTCATGAAACGCCACGGTTACGACATCACCGACTACTTGCCGTTCATTCTCTTCAAGACAGGCTCGATGGGCAGCGCGATCAACTATAATCCTGTCGTCCCCGCCACCGACAGCCTCACCGAAGCCATCCAACGCGCACGCTACGACTTCGAGGACTTCAAAGCCCGCCTGATGCAAGAACGCTTCACCGAGACCTATATTAATTGGTGTCACCAGCTCGGAGTGAAAGCCCGCGCCCAAGCCTACGGTCGGGGGTTCTATCCTTTGGAGAATGCCATGGGCTACGACCTGCCTGAAGGCGAATCGTGGACAACCAATTGGCTGAAACACAAACCCGGAGAGGAAATGTCGGAAGCCGACTACCGCCGTGGACGCGCCTATACGATGGTCAACAAATTCGTGTCGTCGGCGGCTCATTTGGCGGGCAATCGCACCATCAGCTGCGAGGAAATGACCAACACCTACACCGTTTTCAACATGACCCTCGAACAGCTGAAACTCGGCGGCGACCAAACGGCCATTTCAGGCATCACCCACAGCATCTTCCACGGTTTCAACTATTCGCCCAACCTCGAAGCGCCCTTCCCAGGCTGGCTGCGCTATGGCGCTTTCTACAGCGAGCGCAACAATTGGTGGCCTTACCTGAAACACTACACCGACTACAAGGCAAGGCTTTCATACGCCCTGCAACACGGCACCTACTACGCCGACATCGCCATCCTCAACCCCGAAAACGACATGTGGAGCACCATCGGGATGCAAAACGAGCCATTCCCCAACACAACGCGAGCCCCTTACAAAACTCTGATTTGGGAAGCCATCAACAAATGCGGCGGCGGGGTGGATTATGTGAGCGAAAACATCATCATCCAATCGGAAACCAAGAAGGGGAACTTGTGCTTCAACGGGCGCAAATACAACACTTTGATGCTCTTGGACGTGGAAAGCCTCCACCCCGAAACCGCACGGCAATTGCTCCGTTTTGTGGAGACCGGAGGCAAACTCATCTGCATCGACACGATCCCGTATAAGTCGTTGGGACTGAATGGCAACACCATCGAAAAAGACTCAATTGTGAGAGCCACGATGGAAAAAGTGATGCAACACAAGGATGGTTTCGTTTTCGCGGAACCGCCCAAAGAAGGCTTCATCCCTTGGTACGACAGCCTGATGCACGCCCACGACCTGCCACACTATTTGGACATCGAATCCCCCGACCCTTTCGTAATGCAAAACCGCTACACCACCGACGATGGCAGCGAAATGCTCTTTGTGTGCAACACCCACCGCTACAATGCCCACCAAACCAAAATCACCTTCAGCAAAGCCTTGACCCACAGGCGACAAGCCCAAATCTGGGACCTTCAGACAGGCCATCGCCATTCCCTTCCTTTGGATGAAAACGGAAGCTGTCATTTCGATTTCGGCCCTGCCGAGTCGCTCCTCATCGTGTTCGAGAAAACCGACAAAAAACCCGACTTGCAGCCTTGGCAACCGCTCCATTCCAAGTTGGCCGGAATGCATCCCCAAGACCTCTCCGACGATTGGGAAGTGACGCTCTGCCAAAGCCTCTTGAAAGACATCGTAACCACCCATTTCGACACTTTGTTCGACTTCAAGGACAGCGAACAATACCAACACTTCTGCGGCACAATCATTTACCGAAAAAACATCAACCGCCGTAGAGACGGTGCATGCACCGTCTCTACCATTCTGGATTTAGGCCTCGTCGAAGGTGTTTCCGAGGTGTTCGTCAACGGAGAACCACTTGGTGTCCAATACTTTGGAAGACGGATTTACGACCTTTCTTCGGCACTTCGCAAAGGCGATAACAACCTCGAAGTTCGCATCACCACCACAATGGGCAACTACCTGAAAACCTTCAGCCGAGAAGAAAACCTGACCACTTGGCTCTACCTCAACCGCAAGAACACCGACCAGCCTTTGCAGCCTTTGGGCATGATAGGGCCGGTGGTTTTATATGAAAAACCAAGCCCCGAAGGGGCGCAACTTCAATGACCCGACGCAAGCATGAATTCGAGAACAAACACAAGAACTATGATATGAAAAAGGCCATCCTCACCCTCATCCTCCTGGCGAGCCTGCAAGCCCTCGCCCAAGACAAACCCACCTACAACGCCTCGCTGTTCGGAATACGCAGCGACGGCGTTACGATGAACACACGCAGCATCCAGTACGCCATCGACTGGATTGCCGGGCAAGGCGGCGGCACACTCCGCTTCTGAGTGGGCCGCTACCTGACGGGCAGCATCCACCTCAAGTCGAACGTCACCATCGAGCTCGTCGAAGGAGCCGTGTTGGTCGGCAGCACCAACCCCTTCGACTACGACCGCTTCGAGGCCATCAACGACCGCGCCCTCATCATGGCCGAAGGGGTCGAAAACATCCGAATCATCGGCTACTACAACAGCGGCGGCAGCATCGACGGGCAAGGACGCGAGTTGGCCAACAACTGCACCGACCTTGTCCACAAAGGCCTCATCAACGACCGATTGAGCAACGACCGCGTGGCCGAGAGCCATCGTGCACGGCTGTTGCATTTCAGGGAGTGCAAAAACGTGGAAATCGACAATGTCACCTTCCGCAACGCCGCCAATTGGGTGACGATGTACGACCAATGCGAAAACGTCAGGGTGAACAACGTGCGCATCCATAGCACCGTCTTCTGGAACAACGACGGCATCGACATCGTCGACTGCGACGGTTTCCTCCTCACCAACAGCTACATCGACGCGAGCGACGATGCCATCTGCCTGAAGTCGCACACCAACAAGAAGATATGCCAAAACGTGGAGGTGCGCAACTGCACCGCCCGCAGCAGCGCAAGCGGCATCAAATTCGGCACAATGGGAGCGGGCGGCTTCAAAAACGTGAAAATCATCCACAACACGGTTTACGACACCTATCGCAGCGCCATCACCATACAAAGCGTTGACGGCGGCATCTGCGAGAACATCCTCGTCGACTCATTGCAAAGCATCAACGTAGGCAACGCCATCTACCTCAACGTGGGCGCCCGCCGCGACAAACCCAGCTCGATGGAAGGCATCACCATCCGCAACCTCTATTGCGAAGTGGCCGCCACCAAACCCGATGCGGGCTACGACTACGAAGGCCCCATCGAAGACCTGCCGCGCAACATCTCACCCTGCGGAATCATCGGGCTGAAAGACACCAAGATAAGGAACGTCACTTTGGAAAACATCGAGATCGTATTCCCCGGCGGCGGCGACCCTCACTACGCCTATCGCGGCCTCGACCAGCTTGACGAAGTGCCCGAAATGCCCAAAGCCTATCCTGAGTTTTCGCAACATGAGGAATTGCCCGCTTGGGGCTTTTTCGTCCGCCACGTCGACGGGCTGATAATGAAAAACATCAAATTGAAAGCCCTGAAAAAAGACTACCGCACGGCCATCGTCTTGGACGATGTGACCCATCATCAAATCGACAAAATCGAGGTTGACGAGCCCGAAAGAAAGAATAAAGACTTCATTTTTGAAAGGAAATAAAATTTTACTATTTTTGCACTCGAAAACAAGCAACCATTCCATTTTAGGAATAAAAATTTAAAGAGTTATGTATCAAATTTTTAAAGACCAACTTGAGAAATCGAAACTGATTCTGTCAGGAGTAAAAAGGAACCAACGCTTAGGGCGGGATGCCGGCGTGGACGAGAGTGTCATACACAAACTGGAAGATGACTGCAAGCGTTTGGAGGCATTGTCAGCCGAAATGGACAAGATTCACGAGGAGCTTCGCAAGAAGACCGACGAGGCCCACGCCGCACTCAACATATTGAAAGGCAGGACCCAAATCGTGAAAAAAGCCGTCAAAAACAAATACGACCAAACTTGGTGGATCAAGTTCGGCATCCCCGACAGAAGATAGTATCTTTCGCGAAAAAAAGAAAACCGCTTCAAACCGAGGCGGTTTTCCTTGTCTTTATGAGCACTTTTTGCTCGCCTTTCAAAGTGGTGGCAAACAGATAGACCTCATCGCCATCACTGATTTTCAACGACTTCCTCAGCTCGGCCACCGACAGCGGGAAATTGCGCACGGCAATACTGGCCTTGTCGACACCCGAAAGCAAGCATTGCCTCACCTTTTTATTAAAGGGTGCCCAAGCCTCAATCTCGAAGACGCGACCCGGAAAATCGGCAATCAACCGTTCTGAAGTGTACAGATTGCTGTTTTTGTGCAGTTTGCGCACATCAAAGCAATCCGTCAGCAACTTGTAGCATCCCGCCTTCATCACGGCAGGATTGGGTTCATAGAGGTAACCCGAAACGCGGTCGGCCAACCTGACGGAACAATTCCGCTCCTCCTCCATCGTGAATTGCAACTCTGGTTGCCCAGTCAGCAAATTGACGCAGAAGTATCGTGTTTCACCTCGAAAATCGCGTTCCAAGACAAAATCGAGTTCCTTGCATTCGTTGGCCACGGCCACCACATGCACTTCCTTCACGTTCCCCAATTCCTCCAAAGCCTTGCTGATGTCGAGCATCGGCGACAGCTTTATCATCACCTTTTGCGCCTTTTGCAACAGCAAGTCATGCAACTCTGCCACATCGGGCGTGCAGTCACCGATGGAAACGGTTTTGCGTCCGTAGGCATCGCGCCGCGCCGGGTCGATGAAGATGCAGTCTTTTGGTTCGCAATGGTTTAGATAATCCTCCGCCGTTTCATTGTGAACTTCAATTTCCGTGTTCAAGACAGAAAAATTGTGCCTCGCCAAGCCGCAGAGTTCTTCTTGCCGCTCCACATAATCGGTTTGCCTGAAGCCTTGCGAAATGAAATAGGTGTCGATACCGAGGCCGCCGGTAAGGTCGGCAAACGACTCTCCCTGCAACAGTTTGGCTTTGTATCGTGCCGCTGCCTCCGACGAGCATTGCTCGATGGAGAGATGCGAAGGGAAAAGCAGGTCTTCATTCGCGCTCCACGACGGCGCTTTCCGCTTGAGCAACTGGCGAGCCTCAATTTGCCTCAAAGCCAATGAAA
Source organism: uncultured Bacteroidia bacterium (assembly GCA_902769875.1). Lineage (GTDB taxonomy): Bacteria > Bacteroidota > Bacteroidia > Bacteroidales > F082 > Limimorpha. Next base: position 24,215 of record CACXQV010000042.1, on the reverse strand, counting down.
AGTCAGTGCCGACGGGCACCTTTTTCAAGGCGAGCGTCGGCACGTCAGCGTTCAGGTTTTCCCTGATGAATTGTCGTGTTGTTTCGTTCAAATCTTCTTCAAATTGACCACTTCCAGATCGGTGAGGAAACGCCACTCGCCGCGAGGAAGTTTGTATTTGTCGAGACCGGCAAACATCACGCGGTCGAGCTTCGTGACCTCATAGCCAAGATGTTCGAAGATGCGGCGCACGATGCGGTTGCGGCCCGAATGGAGTTCGATGCCGATGCTTTTCTTGCTGTCGTCGTCTTGGTCGTAAGCGATGTTGTCGGCAGCGATGGGGCCGTCGTCAAGCTCGATGCCTTCAGAGATGCGCAGCATGTCGTTCTTGGTCAAAGGCTTGTCCAAAATCACATGATAGAGCTTGGGAACTTCGCTGCTCGGGTGGGTCAGTTTTTTGGCCAAGTCGCCGTCGTTGGTGAACAGCAGCAGGCCAGTGGTTTGCTTGTCCAAGCGGCCCACAGGATACACACGCTCGGGGCAGGCGTTCTGCACGAGTTCCATCACCGTGTCGCGCTCGTAGGGGTCATCGCTCGTGGTGATGTAGCCTTTGGGCTTGTTGAGCAGGATGTAACGCAGTTTCTCACGGTTGAGGGTTTGGCCACCATACACCACCTTGTCTTCGGTCTTCACCTTATAGCCCATGGTGGTAATCACCTCGTCGTTCACCATCACGCAGCCGGCTTTGATGAGGTCGTCGGCTTCGCGGCGCGAGCAGATGCCACAATCGGCCAAGTATTTGTTCAAGCGGATTTCGCCGGTAGCCTTCGGGCGGTCATACAACGGATCCTTTTCGCGGACATAGCCCTTGCGGCCACGGCGGGATTCTTCATCGTTTTCGGGACGGCCACCACGCGGACGCTCGTCGAAACGGCGGCCACCACGCGGACGGTCATCATCACGGAAACGGCGTTCACGCGGACGGTCGTCATCGTCGAACCTGCGGCGCGGACGGTCGTCGAAACGGCGCTCGCCACGGGGTTTGTCGTCATCGAAACGACGCGACCTTGGACGGTCGCCATCGTCGAAGCGGCGGCGTGGACGGTCGTCGTCATCAAATCTGCGACGCGGACGGTCGTCGTCGTGGAAACGGCGTTCACGCGGACGGTCGTCATCGAAGCGACGGCGCGGACGGTCATCATCATCGAAACGGCGACGCGGACGGTCGTCATCAAAACGGCGGCGCGGACGGTCGTCATCGAAACGGCGACGTGGACGGTCGTCATCATCGAATCTGCGGCGCGGACGATCATCATCGTCGAAGCGGCGACGTGGACGGTCGCCAAACTTGCGGTCGCCGAAGCGGCGGTCGCCACGGTCATCAAAGCGGCGTTCACCTCTCGGCTTGTCGCCAAATCTTCTTTCTTCTCGCCCTTCCTCGTCACCATCGCGGTGATAGAATTTGAAGGACCTTCTCTGTTGGAACTCTTCCGGTTCCCCAATTCTGGAGCGCGGACGCTTGCCAGATTTTTCGTTTTCAGTCATTTATAATTATTTATTAGTGATAAAAAATCCATTCCGTCGCGGAATGGGTGGCAAAGGTACGAATAATTTGGGAAACAGAGAGTTGCTCACTGAAAAACTTTGAAAAAATACCATTTCAAAATGCTCGTATACAACCCCAATTATTTTCAAAACACAAATTATCAGCAATTTATCACGAATTGCTTCATAAATTGAATTTTGTGACAATTTATGGATAATTTATGGCAATTCGTGTTATTTTGGTTTCCTTTTTTCCATCCACTCCGAAAAGCACCTGAAGTTTGGAGCCCGCTACAAGCCTAATCAAACAAGTTTTCAATAACGACCTTCGGGTACTCATGTCGCAGGTCTGCCATTTTTCTTTCCCTTTGTGCCTCAAACTTCCTAAATGCCTCACTCTCAGGAAACATCGGCCTATGTTGAAGCATCTGTTTCAATTCGGCGGCGGCTTGCATGGCGGGTTTTTCCTTCGAGTCGATGGCGAAGTCGATGAAGCGTCCCCAAATGTAACGCACCGCCTGCCCGGTGGGATGCACCATGTCTTCCTTGTAGAAACGATAGTCGCGCAGCTCGTCCAACAGGATTTCGTAAGCGGGGAAATAATGCGCGTTATCAAATTGCGTACATACTTGATTTACAGCCAATAGCAAAGCCGCCTTGCTCAGCTGGTTCTCGTGAAAGCCGTCTTTCAGATGACGCAATGGCGACACGGTGAAGATGAACTGCTTTTCGGGATATTGCCGAACGATTTCTGAAAGATATTGCGCCGATTGCTCCACCGGCAAAAACTGCCTTTCAAACAAATTGGCGGGCAATTTATGGCAATTCGAAACCACCTGACTGCTTTCCTTGCATCGGAAAACCCATGAAGTGCCTAAACTCACAATAATCCACCTTGATTCCATGAAATGCTCGTGAGCCGCTTTCAGGTTTCCGTTCACTTGCTCCAAAAGAGACGTTTCAGACGCATTCCAAAAGGCCGTGTTGTGGCTGAAAGTGCAGTATTGCCCCTCGCCAACCTCTATCACTTCATCGTGGGTGAATGGTCTTTCGCTGCCCAACCTTTCCACTGCTTGGGCAATACTGGCAGGATTGTAAAGCACGCCGAAAGGATTCACCAAAACATTGAATCCTAATCCTTTACATAGATTCCCAACCTCATCGGCGAAGCAGGAACCCAAATAGAGCAAACCATCGCCATAACGAATGGTTTGCTCTAAAGGTCGGATTTTTATTTCGGTCTGAAAAATCATTTATTCTCCGCCAAAAACCGCTCCACTTCAATCCCAGCCATGGCACCCGTTCCGGCAGCCACGATGGCCTGACGATAAGTGCGGTCCTGACAGTCGCCGCAAGCGAAGATGCCTTCCACGTTGGTGGCCGTCGACTTGGGCTTGGTGATGATATAGCCTTCCGCGTCCATATCGAGGATGCCTTTGAACGGTTCGGTGTTGGGCGTGTGGCCGATGGCCTCGAAGAAACCATCCACATAGATGGTGCGCTCCTCCTTGGTGTCGCTGTGGTAGAGCACGGCACCTTTCAGCTTCTTCATAAAGCCTTGCTGTTCGCCGAAGAGTTCCTTGGTTTGGTGTTTCCACAAGACCTCGATGTTGGGCGTGTTCAAAACGCGATGTTGCATGGCCTTGGAGGCACGAAGCACGTCACGGCGGACGATGAGATAGACCTTGTTGCAGAGCTTGGCCAAATAAGTGGCATCTTCGCAGGCCGTGTCACCGCCGCCAACCACCGCCACGTCCTTGCCTTTGTAGAAGAAGCCGTCGCAAGTGGCGCAAGCCGAAACGCCGCCGCCCTTGAATTCTTCCTCGGTGGGCAAACCGAGATAACGTGCCGCCGCACCCGTAGAAACGATGATACTGTCGGCCAAGATTTCGCCATTGTATTCCGTCGTCACCTTGAAGGGGCGCTGGCTGACATCGATGCCCGTCACCTCGCCTTCGCGGATTTCGGCGCCAAAGCGCAAGGCCTGCTGACGGATTTCCTCCATCATTTCAGGGCCGGTGATTCCGTTGGGATAACCCGGAAAATTCTCGATTTCGGTGGTTTGGGTAAGCTGTCCGCCGGGTTGCATACCCTCATAAATGACAGTTTTCACGTCGGCGCGACCCGTGTAGATGGCTGCTGTGTAGCCCGCTGGGCCAGAGCCAATTATCAGACATTCAATGTGTTCCATATTTCTAAGTTTAGAGTTTGGAGTTTAGGGGTTAGAGTTATTTTTCTGCAAAAGTAACTTTTTTTTCGTAAAGTGAACAACAATTCGAAAAACATTCGTATCTTTGCAGCCGCTAAGGCAATCGGGGTGTGGCTAAGGCAATCGGGGTGTGGTGCAGTTGGCTAGCATTCTTGCATGGGGTGCAAGCGGTCGCCCGTTCGAGTCGGGCCACTCCGACAAAAAAGCAGCAGAAATCTCTGCTGCTTTTTTTGTTTCCAAATCATTCAATGACAATCTTCTGCGTCCTGACGTCCTCCCCGTCAATCAAGCGCAAGACATAGACACCCGCAGGCATTCCGCTTGTGGTGACGCACCGCGTGTGTCCGCCAGCGGAAATGATGACGCGCCCCGTTATGTCAATCACCTGAAGTATGCCCTCGCCATTGACGATGATGTTGCCGTTGCTGACGAAGGCAAACGGCGCATCAGGTTCGCAGGCGGCCTCGCCTGCCTCGCCAACGGAAAACACCAAGCGGAAACGGCAAGCGTAGTCGGTGGTCTGGGCGGTGAAGGTGTACGAGGGCGTAGATTGCGGGTCTTCGCCCGCAATGAGGTTTCCGCTTTCGCGGAATGGGTCTTCGCCCGCAATGAGGGTTTCGGGGGTGGAAGTCAGCAAATCCACATCCGCGCCAGTGAGGTTGTCAATCAGGTGGAGGTAGTCCAAATCCATGTTCTCCACGTTCACGGTCAGGGTGTAGGTGCCATTCTTGGCCGCCGTGAAGTTGATGGGTTGTTCTGTGCGGCTGGATTGCTTCGCTTCGCTCGCAATGACCGCAACTGCCCAATCCTGTGCGCCCTCGGTGGCGAAAATCCTTGTGCTGTTCTCGTTCAGCGTGAATTTCTCCAAAGGTGCGCCGTCGCGCTTCAGGATGAAGCGGTCGACAATGAGGCCGTTCTCGCTGAGTTCCATGTTGATGCGACCCTTCGACAGGCTCAGCGACCGCTCAGCGTTGGCGGCGCGGCTGTTGAAAGTGATGGAAGCCTCGTCGCCTGTGGCCTTCACGAAGAAGCCCTCGCCGGGAAGCAGCGGATTGGCAGCGCCTATCGTGCCTACCATCAAATCGTTGCCATCGCCGTTCATGCGGTAGACTTCCGTGGCCACATTGCTGCCCGTGAAGCTCGTCACGTTGTGCGCAAAGGGGTTGCCCACAAGGTTGAAGCCTGCCAAGGCGATGCCGTCGGTGTAGCTCAAAGGCACACTCACCGTTTCGGTGGCCGTGCGCAGCGTTCCCTTCAGGCTGAGGGTGTCGTTGGCGCTGTTGGCGTAAAGGTAGCCTTTCAGCGGCTCGATGCCGAAGCCTGGGTCTGTATTGTTGGTGCAATCCTTGTGGTTTCGCCAATAATGTGTCGGCTCGTGGTAATAATACAGGTCGTATTCGTTGGCTATGAAGCCGTTGTCCGCCGTGGGCGCAAAACTCTCGATGGCGGGCGAACTGACCAAATGCCAACCATCCTTGGTGTTGGGCGTATAAGCCGTGATGTTCTTCTCCACCGTGGCCTGCGCACCCGTGTTGGGATGATAGACTTGCGCCCCGTCCTCGATGATGAAGTTGCGAGCGTCGCCGCTGTTATAGATGAAGCTCGTGGCGGTGAGCGTCGCGCCGTCTTTCACCGTGAGGTGCTCGTAACACCCATACTCTTCATCATAATAACCGCCTATGGTGATGGAGCCTACCGTAACGTCCGCGCCAATCTCGCAGTCGGCGAAGATGGCCACCCTTGCATCAGCGCCGGGAGCCTCGGTGCAAGTCTCGTAGTCGGCATTTCGCCAGTTGGCTGGGTTCGACCATTGGTTGTCGTCCGCTACGTTATAGAAGTTATACTCACAAGCCTCGTTGCCGAAGATTTCTCCGAACTGCCCAAAGACAGCGTGTTGGTCATAGTCGTATTGCGAACAGAAAGGCACCGTAATCGACAAGGTGTCGATGCGTAGTCCTTCAAACACGCCTTCGCCCAATGTGGGCGGCGTGTGGGTGCGGTAGAATCCGAAATAGTCGATGCCCGTGCAGTTGCGGAAGGCATAGTCGCCGATGGTGCTGATGTTCGAGTGGCAGTATATGCCCATCAAGTTGTCAAGGCCATCGAAGGCTCCGTCGGCAATGGCGGTAACGGTGTATTGGATGCCTCCATATTCAAAATCCTCAATGCCAGCATAGTCGAGTGTGTCGTAGGAAATATCGTAAATCACCGTGGCCGTAGTGTCGCCATTGCAAGGAATCTCATAGAACATTCCATACTGCTCCACGATGTTGCCGCTCACGGTGATGTCCTCGGCGGGCATGGTGATGGTGTAGGTGTCGTCGTCGGTGTCGGTGTAGGTTCCTGCACTCAAGGTGAGGCATTGAGGCACGATGGAGGAGCCTGTGACCTCAAAACCCACGATAGCCTCTTGATTCTCACCTGCATAGACCTTGCCGTCGTAGAACACGCCGATGCTCCCTTCAAGGCTGATGCCGAGCGGGTGTTGAGGCTCAATGGCATAGCCGCGCTGGGCTTGCCCTTCCACATCGCTGCCATTAATGCCGCCGAATCCATAGTAATAATAATTGTTAGTGAAGGTTGAGTTTATGTTCATTCCGGCGATATAGCCTTTATCTGAGTGTGCACCCAAATCCCCCAAATTCAGGCAGTTGCTGATAGTGCTGTCTTCTGTCCAGGCGACGATACCGCCTCCATTGTCAAAATATGCGATGACCACCATCGTGGTTACGCAATTTTCAATGATGGTGTTGTGTTCCGCTTTTCCCACAATGCCGCCAACAGAGTTGAAACCATAAATTGTTCCAGAGCATTGGCAGTTGCTGATAGTACTATTTCTTGCCCATCCAACGATGCCGCCACTATAATCTCCCCTTACTTGAATAACATCTGAATTCGAGCAATTGTTGATGGTAGTGTTGTAAGAATCTCCAACAATGCCGCCAATTGTGTTCTTTCCCAAAATCTTCCCCGAATTTTGGCAGTTGCTGATGGTTACGTTGTGATCGGTTTGACCGACGATGCCGCCGCCATATTCTTCCACACCCAGTATGTCGCCCGAATTTTGGCAGTTGCTGATGATGCAGTTGCCTGAAGCTTGTCCTGCGATACCGCCAATAAACCATCTATAGGTGCCATCCTCTGTTACACTAACAGTACTCTTGTTGTGACAATTATCGATGATGGCATTGGTTATGCCTCCAGCAATGCCACCAATGAAACTGTCGCCAGCGATGCTGCTTTGGTCGAGGGTAAGGCTTTTTACCGTGCCGCCGTAGACAGAGCCAAAAACACCTTGAAACATCCCACCATATCCCGCATCGATGTTTATGTTGCTGATGGTGTGGCCGTTGCCGTCGAAGGTGCCGCAGAATGGTTTGTTGTCGCCACCAATGGGCGTATAATCTTTCTCCGAATAGTCGAGGTCGTCGGTCATCAGGAAATAGATGCCGCTGTAGTTGTTGCCGCCGTTCACTTGGGAGGCCAAGGCATCCATATCGTCGGTGGTGGCGATGATGTAGGGGTTGGTTTCCGTGCCGCTGCCGCCACCAAACACTTCCTCACCCTCGTAAAGAACAGTTTCTTCACCATTGATGGCATAAACAACCCAACCCCGTGTAAGTGCCGCAGCAACCTGGGTTGTTGTGCAAATATTTTGTTCGTTAGTGTTTTGCAAGTCTGTGACGATAAAAATGCCATCCGTTGCTTGTGGAAGACTTGTGATGAGAGCGTCCATCTTATCGCCCGAAATTTGGTTGCCGTAACATTCAAGTTGTGAAACAAGAATGTTGTAACTCAAATCAATTTCAGTTAAAGAATTGTTGCTGCATTTGATTGTCGGCAACTCCTCGAACAACTCGATGCCAGCAAGTGAGGTAATTCCACGATTATTACAATCCATCCCTTTATCGCTGAAAGATTTTACTTCTTCAAGTGACAAACTGCCGTTTTTGTCCGCATCGACTGCATCAAAAATGAAATTGCAGAAAGTAGAGTCTTGGAAAAAGATGCACATTTCGTTTTTGTTGATTGAACCATTAGAGTCACTGTCAAACTCATAAAATTTCGGATAAGTTTGTGCCCAAGCCGCAAATGGTGCGAGCAGGCCGAGCATCAAGAGTAGCGCGAAGGTGCGTTTCGTTTTGGTTTTCAAATTGTTGGTTTTCAAGATGTTTTTGGTTTGAATCAAGGCAATCATGGGCGCCTTTGCTTTTTGAAGTAAATTCTTGTCCATGGTTAGGGTTGATTTTGTTTGTGAATAATAATGAAAGAACATTTTGTGGGTGCAAAGATAGGGGATTTTTTGGGAAAGTCAAGGAAAACCAACAAAAAAGGACACCCCACAAAGGATGTCCTTTTTCTTCAATGGAACTTCAATTGATCAATACTCCCAAAGGCTCTGCTCGAAGTCGAACATTTCGTTCTTGATGCGCTCCGACTCGTAGAGTGCGTCAATGTTGAAAGCATAGGAATTGATGTAGCGGTCATAAACGTTCTCTTCCTTGATGATGTAGCTGTCGAAGATACGTTTTTGGAGGACTTCGTCGTAGGTGCGGCGTTGGGCAGAGTTGTTGCGGTTGAAGGCAAAGGCCTTGGCCAGCACGTCGCGTGAATCCTCGTAAGGAATCCAGCACACTTGCGACAAACCGCCGTCATCGTCTACAACGATGGGACCCAAAGCGATGATGCGGACGAGGAACTGCGACAATTTCTTGTCGAAATACCAGTCTTCCTTGATGCGCAGACGGGTCACATTGAGCATACGGTCTTTGAACTCGATCTCGTTTGGCACTTCCTCGCCATCTTTCCAGATGACCGGAGGGTCACCAATCTTGGTGTTTTCCTTTTCAAAGTCGGCCAAGGTCAAGGGAGTCACCATGTCATCAATGTTGTTTTCCACACGGTAGGGTGTGATGTCGCCACTCTGGATGGCATCGTATATCACGGTGATGAAGTTTCTCCAGTCCTCGGTCGGATTGATGGGATAATAGAACACTTGATTGATCTTCTGACGGAAATCGATTTCCCTGATCACCGTTTTCTTCCACATGACGTTTGATTCGTCGATGGCGGGCAGCGGCGAGGGGGCCTTTTCGTTCATGATTTGCTGCTGACCCGAAATAATGCTGTTCTTGGGCGGCTTGATGTCGGTGGTCTGGGCATTGAGGCTCAGGCTGCCAAGCAGCGCCGCGAGGGTCAACATGGAAACAAGTGTCTTTTTCATCTTATTAGGGTTTAAATTGATTACTTGATTTCAACACCGATAGGAGTCTCAAGGGTCTTGGTCTTGCCGTCGTTACCGCGCACCTGAATGGCCGTGAACTGGAACATGTCGCCCACATTGCTCTGGTTGATGGCGGTCTTGATCTCATCGGTGAAGGCACCGCTATTAGCCTTGGCTTCCTTAGTGGTACCGCTCTTGGTCTTATAACGGAAGGTGTAGCCTACAACATCATATTTGACACCATCGAAGTCGAAGTCCTTCATCTCGGCTTCCACGCGGTTAGCGGCGAGCAAAGCGCTCTTCGACACCTGACCATTCACCACATTGCGGATGATGGCTTCGGGCTTGGGCAGGTCTTTCACGCGGAACTTCATGCTACCGAGGGTCGAACCATTGGAGCTGACGCTGATGGTCACTTCGCTGGCATCGCCGGGACGCAAGTTGTAGGTGCCATTGCCGGTGGAAGTCAACGAACCGCTGCTGGCCGTGGCACTGATGGCGCCGCCAACACCGCCGCCGACGGCAATCGGGTTGTCGATACCGCGATAGACGACGTTCATCTTGGTGGCAGAAACCGACACCGCAGGAGGAGCCACGACAAACGAGCCCGAGAAGGGGAACTCTTCAATCTTGTTGGTGCCGGGATCCAGCATGTCGATGACACCCGTGTAGTTGTGGGTACCGACGCCGACATTCCACTCCAACGGAATCACGCCTTGGGCATTGCTGGTGTATTCTCTTTCGGCGCCGCCGTCGAGTTTGACGCGGGCGGTCAACTGTGAGTTCTTCCAAGCAGTCACCATGGCTTGGGCCTTATAGGTTTGGCCCGAAAGCAGGTAGCCGCTCTCGGCAAACACTCTTGCGCCGATTTCATCAAAAGTAAAGTCGGAAGCGTGGATGTTCGTCATCAATTGGGTGACGGCATTCAGCTCGGCGGTTTGGGCCTCAGAGATGATTTTGTTCAACAGTGTGACGTCGGCAACCAGCACCGTGTGGTGGAAATTGCGGTATTCCCAACTGTCCTGAACCGGGTCGGTCATGCCAGGATAGTAGCTGATTTTCGCGCCATAATATTCACCTTCAAGGGGAAGTTTCCTCATCTGGTTATCGGAATAGCCGTTTTCGGTCAAATAGGTTTTCGTGCCGAAAATGCTGTCCGTGATCAGTCCAATCTCTTGGATGTGTTGCGGACCGACGGCATCGACGACCACCCTGCGGAAACGTTTCATTTTAGCGGAAAGATCGTAAGCCTTGCCGCCGTTGCCCGGTCCTTCAGGGTTACCCATCATATACTCGGTGGGACGGTTATAGTTGTCTCTCGACTTCACCTTGGCGGTGTTGATGTCGTAGATTCTACGTCCGTACCTCAGGGTGTCAGTGTTTTTGAGCAGACCTCTTTCAAGGGCCATCGAAACGGCCTCGGCCGGAGTCTCGGCCTTGTCGCATTCGATTTTCTTCACCAAGTCCCACTTCAGGGCTTCGACGTAGTTGATGAGGTCGGTGGCTTCCTCGCGCAATTGCTGGGCTTGCTCCCAATAGGGGCCCACCTTCTCCTTATCCAAGCCGTATTGCTCTTCAAAGGCGGCGTATTTCTGGTTAATCTGTTGCGAAAGGGTGATGTTGGTGGTTTGTACACCATTGTTCACCGTATCGAAGGCATCCAAGATGTCCTTCGAGACATTCATGGCTAACAAGGCAGTGTAGACCAGGTACATCATACCGATCATTTTCTGTCTTGGGGTTTCTTTTGCGCCTGACATAATTATACTCCTTCTTTTATATTAGACAATCAGGTTCGAGTAGAATTATGCCTTGATGTTCATTGCTGACAACATTCCACCATAGACGTTGTTCAAAGCGCTCAAGCGCTGCGACAACTGCGTCAACTGCTGGTTGAGTTGGCCGGCGTTCTGTGATGAAGCGGTGAGGTTATCCATGTACTTGTTCATAGTTTCAGTCAACTTCTTGCTGGCAGCTGAAGTTTGCTCGGCACCTTGGAGCTGGAGCTCATAGATGGAGTTGAGCGAGGTCATGCTGCTGGCCACCTTCTTGATGGTGTTGGCATCGAGGGCGCTGAAGTCGAGCTTGCCCAACGAGTCAGACAGCTTCTGGTTCGTCTGGACGTAAGCGTTGGAGAATTCGGAGATTGACTTCGTGGCACGGTCCATGGCGGCGGCATAGTTGGTGGTGGCGGCCATGGCGTTGGTGATGTTGGCCATTTGGCCAGCGTTCTCGGCCAATTGGTCGATGCCACGACCTAATTTCTTGAAGGTGTCTTCGCTGACATTCATCTTTTCAAACATCTTGCTCAGCATAGCGTCTTCCACATTGGAGGAAGCGGCCTTGCCGGCACCGGCGCCTGTGGTGGCAAATTGAGTTCTCGTCTTGCCGTCCCAATCTTCTTCAAGTTCGACGAAAACGTTGTCCCATGCGTATTCCACATGTTGCGGCTCAAAGGCCGACATGAAGAAGATTACTGCTTCAATACCCAAACCGAGGGCCAGCATCAAGTCGGCACCAGGGATGTGGGTCAGTTTGAAGTAAGCACCGATCATAACCACGGATGCGCCCCAACCATAGAGGTAGCCCATAAAGGTCTTGAACTTTCTCGAAACGAGGAACTGTTGGAATTTGCTAAGTTCTTTTTTTGCCATGACAATTTGAAATTTTTTAGATTAATTATTTGTTGATGGATTAATTGCTTTGGTTTGGTGTTTGGTCTTGGTTATCTGTAAACCCTCGACATTCTCGGGTTGTCGCCCTTGTTGCGGCCCAAGTAAGGCTGGATGCAGCGGAAGCCGATGTAGCAGGTGGCGGTATCCTGATACTGATAGTCGCGCGTGGTGACTTGCAGGTAGTAGGACACGTCTTTCCACGAACCGCCACGCACCACCTTACGCTTCATCACGGCGGGGTCGTCGGCCTTGGCGTTGTAGGTGTAGTTGGGGTTCATGTCCCAAGTGAAGTTGTAGGCATTGGGGTCGTAGGCACTGTTGGTCCATTCCGAAACGTTGCCGGCCATGTCGTAGAGGCCCCAGCCATTGGGAGGATAGCAGCCCACCACGAGGGTGCGCAGGCCACCGTCGGCCACATAGTTGCCCCTTCTCGGCTTGAAGTTGGCCATAAAGCAGCCCTTGGCGTTGCTGGCGTTGGGACCGCCCCACGGATAGGGGTTCAACATCTTGCCGCCACGGGCAGCCCATTCCCACTCGGTTTCGGTAGGAAGGCGGAACTCCGACAAGTCGACGTCCTTCTTGCCACGCATATAGGAGTTGAGCAACTCGGTGCGCCACACGCAGAAAGCGCGAGCCTGCTGCCAAGTGACACCCACCACCGGATAGTTGTCGTAGGCCGGATGCCAGAAATACTTCTCGGTCATCGGGTCGTTGAACGAATAGCTGTAGTCGTGAATCCAGCAAAGGGTGTCGGGATAGACATTAATGACTTCGGCGCGGGCGTAGACCGAACGGTCGCTGTAGCCTTGCTTACGGTTCGACCAAGCACCTTTGCGGTCGACATTAATGCCGGCATCGGCTTCGCCAATGGAATAGTCGTTGGGAACCAGCTTGTCGTCAGCAAAGTCTTTCTTGGCCGCAGCTTGCATATCGAACCAGAAATAGGAATAATACAACTTCCTCGTGTCGATTTCCTTTCTGCGGAAGTACCTCTCATGCTCAGGCAGGTACATAGGCTCAAGGGCCTCGCGCACTTCGGCATCCTTGCCGTTCCAGTCGATTTTTTCCTTCCAGTTCAGCCTCGGCGGGTCGTACACTTCACCCGACTTGCTTTCGGTGATGGCGAACCTGTCAGGGAAGTTGTCGGCAAGAATTCTTCTTGCGATGGAGTCTCTGACCCAATATACGAATTGGCGATACTCATTGTTGGTGATTTCGGTTTCGTCCATGAAGAACGCGGAAACCGAAACCGTTTTGGGCTCATTGAGGTAGGAGCCGGTGATGTCTTCACCACCCACACCCACAGTAAAATTGCCTTGCGGGACAAACACCATCCCGTAAGGATCCGGTTGATTAAAGGTTTTGTTAGACTTTCTCACCCCAACCAACTCTCCTTGGTTTGAATTGCCGCAGGCTGTGAGCAGCAGCGCGACAGAGAATACGAACAGTAGTTTTTTCATCTTCTTGACAATGATATAATTACTATTTTATTTCATTTTTCCTTATCTGAATTTCGCCTCTTTTTCCGGACAGCGTTTCCATTTAAAAACCGCCAAAATTAGAAAATATTATATTTCACCCACCTTTTTTTTTCTATTTTTTTTCATTTTTTCACTACAAAGCCACATTAATCCCCTCTCAAACGGCACTCCCCAACCTTACAGATAACGCACGCTGCGGTAGTCGCGAGGCGTCCTGTCCAAGTCGAGTTTGAAGCAATAACTCAATCCTATCTCATGTGAGCCCGGTACGACGCTCAAGCCCATCGTATTAATATCGTATGAATATGCCAACGTGATGTCCTTGATGGTCAATCCGACCATTAATCCAACCGATTCCTGTGGGCGATAGTTGACGCCCAACGAAAACAGATTGTTGTAAACCACACGCGCGCTCGCGTTGAGCTGCGTCGAGGCGATGTCGCTCATCACGCTGATCGACGGGATGAAGGTGAGGAAAGGCATATCCTCGAATTGGAAAGGATAGCCAGCCAAAAGGTAAAACGTCCTATCGGTGGTGAAACTCGCGCTGGTCTCGCTGTTGTCGTTGAGTGCCTGGCTCATCGACTCGAGCACATTGACGACCGAAAAGCCGAGGTAGAACGAGTCGGGGACCTGCCAGAAAAAGCCCACGTTGAAGTCGAACAGCATCGCGCTTTCCTCGCCCAAGCCCTGAATCAGCGGGTCGCCTTCCACGCCGGGTTTCAGCTGGGCAAAGTCGACCGAACGGTTGAGCAGCGTGCCCGCCAAGCCGATGCCGAGCGTTGAGCCTCCCAAGTCCAAATGGAAGGAATAGCCCAAGCCCACGTTCACGTTGTTCTCGAAGCCCAACTTGTCCTGCATGATGGAGAATGCAACTCCGCCATGCAAGGCCCGGAAAGGCATATCGCCTGTCAGGAGGAAGGTTTGCGGTGCCACGGCATTGCCTTCATTGTCCTGGAAACCTGCCCATTGCTGACGATAAAGCCCCAACAAATTAATGCCTTCGCTCATTCCGGCAAAGCCTGCATTGGCATAGGCATACGAATTTGTGTAATTGGTGAAAATGGGAACCTGCTGAGCCCGCAACCCTAAAGATGCCGTCAACAACAAGGCCAAAACGAGGGCGATATGTGTGATTTTCGTCTTCAAAATCGACATTTTTGGTAGATTTGAAACCGCGAATTTACGAAAATAGTATTTATTTGCACAAATTAATTTTCTTGTCCTTTTATTATCTGATTGATTATCAACCTAATCTGATTTCAATTTTTATATCAGAGCCTTCGATGGATCCTGTCACTCACGGCTTTTTTCGCACAAGCCACAGGCGCTGGGGCCACCGAAGGGCCTTGTTACCTGAAGAGCCTGATGATGTCGTTGCCGTTGGCCAAGATGACCAATGCAAGAACGAGAATGAGCCCAATCGTTTCGGCCACTTCCATAAACTTGTCGGAAGGCTTGCGCCGCGTGACGATCTCGACTAGCAGGAAAAGGATGTGGCCTCCGTCCAAGGCTGGGATGGGCAGGATGTTCATCACGGCGAGGGCGATGGAAAGGAAGGCCGTCATACGCCAGAAGATGCTCCAAATCCACTGGTCGGGGAAAATCTTGCCGATGGAGATGAAACCGCCCACGCTTTCGTAAGCCTTGGTTTTGGGGCTGAAAATGAGCTTCACCTGCTTCCAATAGTCGCCCAGCTCGGCGAAGGTCTTCGAGAAACCTGCCGGAATGGCTTGCCAGAAGGTATAGTCGATGGTCTCTATCTCATAGTAATCAGGAAGATAAGTCTTGCAATAGGCGCCAATCACGGCTTCTTCGGGAAGATGCATCACCAAAACAGTCGTATCCCTGCCACGCATCACCTTGATGTTGACATCCTGATTCTTGTATTGCTTGATGTTCTTAGTGAAATCTTGGTAATAAGGCGTTTGTATGTCATTAATTCCGATGATGACATCGCCTTCCTTCAGCCCGCCCGCTTGGGCAGCCGAATTGTCCATCACCTTCTCGACCACGAAGGGAAAACGATAGTTGATGAAGTTGGCATCTTGCTTCGACAACAGCTTTGTGACGGCATCATCGGGCAGATTAATCAAGGTGTCCTTCCCGTTGCGTTCCACCTCGATGGTCTTGGCCTTCTCGAGGATGATTTGCATGGGGATGTCGTTGAATTTTTCGATGTACTGGCCGTCAACAGCCAGAATCTTGTCGCCGTCGCGGAGGCCGAACTCGTATGCCAAGCTGTCGACCGAGATGCCGTATTTGTTGACTTCGTCGGTGGGCAGATATTGCTCTCCTTCCTTGGTGAGCAGGCCGATGTAAATGACGAAAGCGAGCAGCACATTCATGGTCACACCTGCAATCATGATGATGAAACGCTGCCAAGCGGGTTTCGAGCGGAACTCCCACGGCTGCGGAGGCTGCTGCATCGCCGACTTGTCCATCGACTCGTCAATCATGCCCGAAATCTTGTTGTAGCCGCCCAAGGGGAACCACCCTATGC
Source organism: uncultured Bacteroidia bacterium (assembly GCA_902769875.1). Lineage (GTDB taxonomy): Bacteria > Bacteroidota > Bacteroidia > Bacteroidales > F082 > Limimorpha. Next base: position 8,599 of record CACXQV010000042.1, on the reverse strand, counting down.
CATACTCAGTCTCATCACTTTGACGCCAATCGTCCTCGGACAAAGTGCTCAAGTCGATGGGCTCGTATTTGGTTTGCTTCTTCCCTGCCGCGTCGCGGTATTCGGTGGCGGTGTACCTCTCAGGCTCGTTCTTGGCGAAAAACTTGAAACGCCACTTGCCGTTCACCTTCTTGCAGCGGAAAAGCGAAAAGCCCCAGTCGAAGAAGAGGTAGAACTTCTCGACGCGGGTCTTGAAGGCCTTGGCGGCCAAGAAATGGCCCAATTCGTGGACGAAAATCAGGATGGAAAGGGAAAGGAAAAACTGCAATACCTTAATTAATATAGTCATATGGCGTTTTTATTTGAAGTTTGAAAAAGTGCGCAAAGATACAATTTTTTGGTTTGGGTTCAGTTTGGGTCGGGATAATTAATCGTCATGTATTCAACCGGATTGATGGCGATGCCGTTGTGCCAAAGCTCGAAATGCAAGTGCTTGAAGGTCTCGGCGTCGCCCGACTGGCCCAAAATGGCGATGGCCTCCCCTGCCTTGACGTATTCACCTTCCTTTTTCAGCAAGGTGGAATTGTGCTTATACACAGAGAAATAGCTGTCGTCGTGCTGGATGCCGATGCAATAGCCGTTATTGATGCTCCACGAGGAGAAAACCACGGTTCCGTCGAGGGTGGAGTTGATGATTTGGTCGCCCTCCGAGACGATGTCGATGCCATAGTGGCCCTCATCGGGATCAAAGGCCGTGATGACCGAGCCATTGAGCGGCACGAAAAAGTTTTTCACCGAGGTGGCGGGGCGGGCAGCGCTCATCAAGTCGTCGCCGAAAAGGTTGTACTGGTTTTGGGCCTCATATTCGGCACGGAGAAGGCTGTCCTGCACCGACTTCTTCAGCGTGATTGTGTCGGTAACGCCTTGGGGCAGCGGCTCATAGATATTAATCGAGGCCAACGCGCTATCGGCAGAAAAGTCGTAGCCCTCGACGATTTTCTTCAGGTTGTCGAAATAAATGTCCTTCCTTTGCATCTCACGGCTCAGCGAGTCGGCACGGAGGTTGAGTTGGTACACCTCGCGGTTGAGGTTGGTGTCGGTGTAGCCCGGTATGTATTCGCGCAAGGGCGTGAAGGCAATGATGAACGTGGTGATGACGATGAGCAGCAGCGCCATCCCGATGATGACGAGGATGAGGTTGAGCAGGTTGAGCTTGAAATTGAGCATCGGGCGCCCCGACTCGTCATGCGACATCAGGAAGTCGTATTTCCGGTTCAGTTTCTTCAGAGAGACGTTGCGGATGCTGAATTTCCGTGGTTTTTTATCTTTTGTTTCCGTCATTGTTGCAATCCCATTGAGGCATTAATAACTTGCAAAAGTAGAAAAAATTGCGGGATGGGTGGAAAAAAGAGTTAGAACAAAGCGTCGGCCATCACTTGCCGGGGCACACGGCGGCCATATATGTTGTTGGCCAGGCCGAAAGGTGTGACGTAAACAGGGAGGAGCGTCTTTTTGGTTCCCGTCACCTTGCGGAACATATTCATGCGTTGTTGCATATATGCATCATAATCTTTCGTGATTTCGTATTCGCCTTGGGCGTATTTCATTTCGCAAAGGTTGATGGTCTTGTCGCTGCGGTCGATGAGCAGGTCGATTTGAGCGCCTTTTTTCAGGTTTTCGTCGGCTTCCTCCGATTCGAGGACGGCTTTGGCGGGCCGATAGCTCCAAGAACATGGCGTATTCAGCATCCCATCGATGCCCAAAGCCTTCACTATTTGCTCAATATGGTTCAGACAGAGGATTTCAAACGCATATCCGCACCAGTTGGAATACGTTGGTGTCAATTGCAGTTTCGGCCAATAACCGGCAGGAAAACTTGAGCGGCCGTCGAGGAAGCGGAAATGGAACAGCGTGAAAGGGTCAATCAGTTGATACATCGTGTTTTTCTTGATCTTCCCGAAAGGGACGAAACTGCGGATGAACTCACATTCCTCCAATTCTCGGAGTTGGGTGCTGAGGTTGCCGTTGTTGGTGGCCTGAAGTTCTTCCATGATTTCGGAGCGCGTCATGCCAGAGCCTTTTTTCGCGAGGGCGGTCACGATGGCGATGTGTTGTTCGGCCCGTTTGAAAAGCGACTTGTAGATTTTCCCAAATTCTCCTTTCAGTTCGGCATTGCGGCGGAAAAAGAGGTTTTCGATGTTCTGGCTTACGCTTTTGTCTGTCTCAAACAGCGACAAATAATAGGCCACGCCACCGATGGCCATGTAACATTCCATGATTTCGGGACGCTCGTAGGGGAAGTTTCGCGATCGGAAATAAAGCTCGGTTTCGCGAAGCGTGAATGGCATCATGTTGATTTGGTGTGTAACGCGGTTGTGAAGTCCGCCCCGCGCATTGATGATGTGGCTGAGCATCCATGAGGTGGCCGACCCACACACGATGAGCTTGATGTCGTTGCGGTAATAGGCCCAATTGTTCCAGAAGTATTCCAAAGCGTCCACGAAGTGCGAGCCTGTTGAATCGAGCCAAGGCAACTCGTCGAAAAACAGGATTTTAGGCTCGTCCGCGCCAAGGCGTTCCATGTATTGGCCCAGCATCCTGAAGGCCTCCGCCCAATTGGCGGGCAGATCAATTTCCGCACCCAAATCCGAGAGGGCATACTGGAAATTTTTGAGTTGCTCCTTGGTGTCGGCCTTTTCCTTGCCAGTCATGCGGAAGGCGAACCGCCCTTCAAACATTTCCTTGACGAGGAAAGTCTTCCCGATGCGGCGGCGGCCATAGATGGCTATGAATTCCGACCTCGGACTGCCGATGTAGTTGTTGAGTTGGCGTTTTTCCTCTTCACGCCCGATGATGGCTGCTTCCATTTTGCTTGAATTTTGGCGCAAAGTTACAAAAAAAACCGAGATTGCGCCAGAAAACTGCATAAATTTTTGGCGCAATCTGACTAAAAATGCGAGATTGCGCCAAAACCATATTTGTTTTTATTGATAATCAGATTGTTATGTTATTCTTGTTTTTATCTGATTCAATTTACCGCAAAAAAGGAAAACAAAATGCCACAAAAAAGGAAAATGAAAGTTGTAAGTAATTGAAAAACAAAGGAAAAGAAATCCCTAATCTTTCACCACTAACCGCGCCGCATGGTTTCTCCCTTCCGCATCCGTAATGCGCAACAGATAAACGCCTTCGGGCAAACCTTCAACATCAATCTCATTCGTCCCTCTCACGCACTTCATCATCTGCCCTGAAGTATTGTAAACCTTTACCTCAACAGCCTCCATGCCTCCAACAACAACCCGGTCCCTTGCCGGATTGGGATAAACCTGCAAACCAGATGCCTCTATATTATCTTGAATACCCAAAGGATCAATCAGGCAGGTATTATAAGTGGAATTCTGCCAAACGAGTTCTCCATCTTCATGATAGCATAAGAGCTCGTGAAGGGTTATTCCTCCAGCATTGACAACGTGACAACTGTATAGCAACCCTTCCATCGCGCCAATGCCCTCCACCCATGTATTGAGCCAATGCCATTCATCACCATACATGTCTTTTGAACTTACATAGAAGACCCTTCTTTCAGCACCCGCAATGTGTTGCGTAGCAATTGAATCGATACGGACATGAACTTCCCAATTTGGATTTTGGCACCAATACATCATCGCCGTGTCATTGACATTCATACCAAAATCATACAACAGATACTCAATCTCCTGTTCTTTAGGCTTATAAAACACCTTCCCCGATTCCTCTTCTTTAATTATGCCATATAAATCATACTCCAAACTACCATGCCAATGTTGGGTCTCGGATGAAAGTTTCCGCAACACTTTTTTGTAGAATACACCATCTACCAACGTATCCCCTGATACCATCAAACTTTCCGTCACTAATTCAGGTATCGGAACGCCAGTGGACTGCCAAAGAATGTTCCATTCGGAATTGTCTTTCAGAATGCTCGTTGTTTCTTGCGCTTTCATCCCGCACGCCATCAGCAGGAGCGCAAGCAGGGCGTAAAGTCTATTGTTTCTCATCGTTTCGTGATTTTGTTCGTGTAAACTTTTCCTTCAGCATCCATAATGCGCAACAAGTAAACCCCTTCCGCCAATCCCTCAACATCAATCTCATTCGTCCCTCGCACACATTTCACCATCTGCCCTGAAGTATTGTAAACCTTTACCTCAACAGCCTCCATGCCTCCAACAACAACCCTGTCCCTTGCCGGATTGGGATAAATGCCAATGCTTTCTGCCTCTTCTTCGACCCCATCATACGAACCTTCAATATAAATATCGTCAATGCAAATGGCGGATTGAGTTGTTTCAAAACCCTCCCAAAAGAAATGACGAATGGCGATATAGACATCCTGACCAGCATATAGGCTTAAATCAACAAAGTATTGTGTCCATTCGCCAGGATGAAGGGGATTGAAAGAAAGTGTCCATTCTTGCAATATGGTAAAAGCCATAGGGTCGTCGTTTACCGTAGTGGAAACACATACAGCCCAATGCTCGGCAGGACGGGACTCGTCCAAAGGATGCGCCCAGAGACCAATATAACTGTCAGGGGCCAATGTCAATCGTGGAGATACGAGAAAGTTGTTTGGTGCTAAAGAGTCGCCTGAAACAGGATCCAAGGAATACGACAACACCATCCCATCGGAGTTGTTGTGGCTCATTCCGTTGGCAGACTGCTGTTGCCAGTTGTGGCCATCGCCGTCGGCATCAATAGTGGTCCAGCCTTGAAGGGTGCCGTCTTCAAAGTCGAACGAGATTTGCGCTTGCATCGCTCCGCATACCAGAAATGCGGCAAGGATAAATGATAGTTTCTTCATGGTTTATTCTGTTTTAATGATTTGTCGTTTGCAAAGTTACACATTGGTTCATTCCTTCAGCACTTTCCGTGTGAGGCACACTTCCGTATTGTGGATTCTCAGCATGTACATCCCTTTGGGCAAGTCGCCCATCTCCATCCAACCGCCCTTGCCGCTGAAAGTCTTTGTGGCCACCACATGGCCGCTCATGTTGATGAGCTCCATTTCCGTGGCCTCGGCCTCGTTGGGCAACACAACTTGAACCAAATTGCGTGTAGGGTTCGGATAGACTTCCATCTCTACATTGTCTTCTTGTTCGTCAACTCCATCAAAGTCAACCTCAATGAAATTGGTGAACTCCGACCAATACGGCGCACTCCGATAGGCTTCAATCGTTCCCATGGGGATATAGACGGGAATATCGCGGTTAGTGTTGAGAAAAGCTCCTTCCTCAAGATAGGGAGGGTCAATGGCCTTCACCGTCATTTGCTCAAGGAAGAACAAACGGCAGAAAGCGTCGTCCCCAATAAACGTAATCGTTGAAGGAAGCGTCAGTTCTGTGGCATATTGCAGGAAGTCGAAGGCAGAATGAAGTATATTGCTTACGCCTTCAGGGATATCGACGGCCTTAAACATGTAACAATTCTCAAAACCTCCATCGATATATACCATTTGTGGCGAAAGGTATAATGTGCCGTCAAATCTGCAATCCTCAAATGCCTCTGGCGTAACGTATCTAACAGAAGCAGGAATTTTCAGGTCGCCCCTGAATCCATAGCATTGCAAAAAGGTCAAAGCTTCAATGACGGTCAAAGACTCCGACAAGGTCAAGCTGGTGAACCTGTCACAATCCATAAACGCCCTGAAGCCAATTGTTTCAACGGAATTGGGAATCACCAACGGACCAGTGAAACGGCAATGCGTAAAAGCGTTTATCCCAATGTTTCTAACCGTGTTGGGAATAGACAAAGGTCCGTTGAAATGAAGACCTTCTAACGATCCAAATGCCGACATTCCTATGGAGACAACCGCGTAGTTCTGGCCATTAAAAACCACCGAGTCAGGAATAGTAACTCCTCCAAAAAAATCTTCACATTGCACAAGTTCAACTTCGGGCGGGTTTTGGCTTGTGACCGTGTAACGCAAAGACTGTCCCGTCTCGCAGACGGCACTGAAGGTTTGCGCTTGCATCGTCACCCCTCCCGCCATCAGCAGGAGCGCAAGCAGGGCATAAATCTTCAAGTATTTCATCTAATCGTGATTTTGTTCGTGTAAACTTTACCTTCCGCATCCATGATGCTCACCAGATAAACCCCTTCCACCAAATCCGCTACATCGATCTCATTCGTCCCCCGCACGGTCTTCACCATCTGCCCAAGGGCATTGTAAACCTGCACCTCATCAGCAACAACACCTTCAATGCAAACAAGCCCATTGGCAGGATTGGGGAAAACAGCAACCTTTGTTCCATTTTCATTTTCGCCAACACCTTCCGTCTGTTTACAATACACAATGTTGTATGATTTTGAGGTTTCACCGTCGCTATAAACCGCCAAAACATGGTAATTCAATCGCCCCCTGCCTGAAAAGTTGTCGGTGTATTCTGTTTCGGTAATCAAATCTTCACTGATCAACGCGACACCTCCATAAACCTGATAACCGACCAGAACTTCATCGGGTTTCAGTTCAGGCTCGTTCCAACGAAGCGTAACGCTGTTTTCACCACAATTTGTTATTTCGCAGTCCATTACTGGTGTATGATGCTCAAACCAATCGGGCTTGAAGTCGTGGTAATAGGTAGTTACCAGCGTATTGCCATAGTCCCGATAATATGCAATCCAGTATCGGTCTCCTTGAGGCTCTTCTGGATACGGGGGATCATCAGGAAAATTAAAGGTTAGAGAATCAAATATGACATAAAACACGCCAGGTTCCCTGTCCAAAAACAGATTTCCGCCTCCAAGGGCATAATGGGTAAACATCATTGTATCAACAATGACATCAATCGGATTCGATTCCAAATCAACCAAAGTTCGGAAATTGGCACCGTAATCATCACTGTAATCTACCCTTTGCAACTTTGAGAATACCCCAGCTGGCTTATACCTACAATACAACTCTCCCTCTCTTGGCCCGATTCCAATGGGCATGCTGTGCAATTCGGCAGGAAAGGTTAATGTATCAGCAGTTTCAAAAAAGTCAGTCGTGTAATACCATCTATCTGAACCATATTCTCTGCAATAAAACTCTCCATGATTCCAACCAGCAACATGATTTGTGTATACAGGTATAGGAAAAGTTGCGATAGTATCAGAGAAGTGGGCTCCATAATCGTAACTTGCAATAAAAGAATAGTTTTGGGGATTATATTGATCATCAGGCTCAAATTTCACAAGCTCTCCATGTTCATTGGCGAAACACCAATACGAAGGTGGAGATGGAATATTATAATCTTCGATTACTCTCCATGTTTGTCCTGTATCATCGGTGGCAAGAATTTTATTAGATGTCACAAAATCCATGTTATAGAAGTGTCCGGGAGTCGCGTCATACAACAATTCTCCCATCCCAGACATGGTTTGTGGATCAATTACCCAATTATAATCATCATAAGTAGCAAGAACTTCAACATCGGCGCCATGGTTAGTAAACCTATAAAGATTGTATCTATAAGTCATAACATTATATTCATACCAAGTGCCTTGAATAATAAGCTCACCTGGTTCAGTGCCGATGAAAAACTGCTCGGCAGATTGTCCAAATGAAGTCCCACTACCCGCCATCAGCAGCAGAGCAAGCAGGGTATAAAGTCTTGTTGCTTTCATTTCAAAGTGTTTTTCTATGTTATACGCGCAAAATTATTCAAAAAATCACCAAAAAAGCTATCTGTCAAGCCCTAAATCGGTTTTGTCCCTATTATTTTCGTTTTTGAAATTTTCAATGTATTGAAATTCAAATATTTATGGAAAATCGGATTTTTGGCTTGTCCCTATTTTTTTCTTGGTTTCAAGAGAAAAGACGAAACAATATACCGTCTGCAGCGGCCATAAATCCCAAGCCATCACACTGCCAGCGCAGGGATGACATGTCCACTGCAGCCTTGATGCTGAAGGTCAATAACGCAAAAGACCCACCCCTTTCGAGGCAGGTCTTTTGCTCGTTTTCTATTTAGGAACACGGATCCCACGGATTTAACGGAAATCCATCCGTGTCATCCGTGCTATCCGTGTTCAATGATTATCCGCGTTTCAGGATTACATCATCCCGTCCATTCCGCCGCCCATCGGCATAGGAGGTGTGGGAGGTGTAGGCTCCTTGTGGTTGCTGATGACGCACTCGGTGGTCAGCAGCATACCAGCGATGGAAGCAGCGTTCTCCAAGGCGACTCTCGACACCTTAACGGGGTCAATGACACCCGTAGTGAGCAGGTTCTCATACACCTCGGTGCGGGCGTTGAAGCCGAAGTCGTTCTTGCCTTCCATCACCTTATTGACCACGACCGAGCCTTCCAAGCCGGCGTTCTCAACAATCTGGCGCAGCGGCTCTTCCAAGGCGCGCTTGATGATAGCGATACCCGTGGTCTCGTCCTCGTTTTCGCCCTTCATCTTCTCGATGGCCTTGATGGCACGGATGAAACCGACACCGCCGCCGGGGATGATACCCTCTTCGATGGCAGCGCGAGTGGCGTTCAAAGCGTCCTCGACGCGGTCTTTCTTCTCCTTCATCTCGACCTCAGAGGCGGCACCCACATAGATGACTGCCACGCCACCGGCCAACTTGGCCAAGCGCTCTTGCAGTTTCTCG
>CACXQV010000041.1 GCA_902769875.1 uncultured Bacteroidia bacterium | reverse complement strand
CTTTGTGCATCTTGTTCACCACAGCGTAGTTGATGCTCTGCTTGGTCTCGGCAGTGGCCGGGATGTGCAGGCTGACCACGTCGCAGGTCTCGAAGAGGGTGTCGCGGTTGGCAACGGCGTGAACGCCAGCCTCCTCGATCTTGTCGGCGGGGACGAATTCGTCGAAGGCATAGACATCCATACCGAAGCCCTTGGCGATGCGGGCCACGTTGCGACCCACGTTACCGAAGGCCAACAAGCCGAGTTTCTTGCCCATCAGTTCGGTGCCGCTCTTGCCGTTGTAGAAATTGCGGACGGCGTAAACCAGCATACCCATCACCAATTCGGCAACGGCGTTGCTGTTTTGGCCGGGGGTGTTCATAGCCACGATGCCTTTGGCGGTGCAAGCCTCAAGGTCGAGGTTGTCGTAACCGGCGCCGGCGCGGACGACGATCTTCAGGTTGTTGGCGTGGTCGATGACTTCCTTCGTCACCTTGTCGGAGCGGACGATGAGGGCGTCGGCATCGGCAACGGCCATGTAGAGGTCATTGACATCGGTATATTTTTCCAAAAGAGCCAGTTCATAGCCGTTCTTCTCAACGACTTCTCGGATGCCGTCAACGGCGATCTTGGCAAAAGGCTTCTCAGTTGCAACCAGTATTTTCATTTGTTTAATTGTTGATTGTTTAAGTGTTTAGTTGTTGATTTTGTTGGTGATGTAGGGCTGTCACATCGTGGCAGCCGCTATTGGGTTGCCAAATTGCGGCTGCCGTAATACGACAGCCCTACAGCGTCCTAAATTATTTGTTCGCTTTTTCAAAGTCCTGCATGCACTGGCCGCGCTCCTTGGCGAAGGCCATGAAGGCGTCTTGCTTGTCCTCGTAACCGGGGGCCATGACCCAGCAGTGGTTCATGATGGAACGGTCTTCCTTCTCGGCGGTGCCGACGAACATGCTGTTGCGGTCGATCTCTTCGTAGAGCATTTGTGACTTCTTGGTGTTGATCTTGTTCATAGCCTCGACGCCACCGATGGTGTCCTTCAGCCACACGAGGGTCTCGTGCATCATGAAGATAGGCAGTACGGGCGGGGTGTTGAACATGGAGATGTTCTTGGCTTCTTCAGCAGCGTGAGTGCGGAAGTCGACCATCGTCGGCAGCGGGTTCATGTAGGCGCGGTCGCCGATGTTGCCGAGGATGTCTTTCTTCACGATGACGAAGGTCACGCCAGCAGGGCCGACGTTCTTCTGGGCGCCACCGTAGATGAGGCCGTACTTCTTCACGTCGACGGGACGGCTCATGATGTCGGAGCTCATGTCAGCGACGAGCATGATGGGGCAGTCCATGTCGTACTTGATCTCAGTGCCGTAGATGGTGTTGTTGGTCGTGATGTGGAAGTAGTCGGCATCCGTCGGGATGGTGTAGCCTTTAGGAATATAGGTGTAGGTCTTTTCCTCTGAAGAGGCGACGATCTCAACCTTACCGAACAGTTTGGCTTCTTTGGCAGCCTTCTTGGCCCAGACGCCGGTCTGGAGGTAGGCGGCCTTGGTCTTCATCAGGTTGGCGGGCACGGTGAAGAACTGGGTGCTGGCGCCACCACCGAGGAAGAGGATTTCGTACTCCTCAGGGATGTTGAGGAGGTCACGCCACAGCTGACGGGTCTCAGCCATGATGCGCTCCCAACCTGGAGTGCGGTGAGAAATCTCGGCGATACCGATGCCGGTGTTGTCGAAATCATAGAGCGCCTTGACGGTGCTTTCGATAGCCTGCTTGGGCAGTACGCAGGGACCTGCGTTGAAATTAAAAGCCTGTTTCATTACTGATTGTTGTTTAATTTATTGGTTTATAATTTGTTGATTAAGTTTGTTGCTCGTATTTTGCTGCAAAGATAGTAAATAAAACCATCTGTTGAACCTTTTTTGAAATATTTAGGTTTTTCTATGGAATAGGTGGGATTTGAGCGTGCCAATGAATCATTCCATTGGCAAGAAAAGCAGTTGCCAGTAACCGTTTTTACGACCACCTTCACGCCGCAAGAAACCTTTCTGTTGAAGTTCAGCAAGATCTTTCAGAATTGTACGTATGGATACGGGTTTCTTTTGTGAAACCTTTTGGGAAATCTTTTGGGAAGTCAAGGTGGAATCGTCCGCCAAAAGAATGAGTATTTCTTTCTGTCTTTCAGTTAGTTCTGCTTCGTTTTCTTTTATGAAGTCTTTGGTGAAATCTTTAGTGAAATCTTTGGTGAAATCAACTGCTCCATAGGAATCATTATAACGGATGATTTTGTCGATGGCCATATTCTCCACCATATCTACACGGCAAGGCAAATCAATGAGGAAGAAAGAACGCTCCTCGTCGTACAAATATAGTGAAAGTTGTGGCTTTGTGTATTGCGTATGCAGATTTTTGATGCTGCATTTTGCAATTTCCAATGTCAATAGCCACAATTTGTGACAGAATAGAATTATGTTGTTGGAAAAAAGCGTACTTTTGCAACCGACTATGTATAAAGCAAATTTGAATTATATACTGCGTCCAGTAATCACGGAATCTGCCAAGGTGATTGATCTTTTTGCGGGTTGCGGTGGTTTGTCATTGGGCTTTGAAGCTGCTGGATACGTGACGATTGGATACGAGTTTGAAGAGAACGCCGTTAACACATATAATAAGAATTTGACGGGTAGGTGCTATCATCAAAAGTTGGCAGTGGGTTTCGAATATCCCGAGGCAGATATTGTAATAGGTGGACCTCCTTGTCAGCCTTTCAGTGTGTTCGGCAATCAAAAAGGGATGGAAGATGCTCGTGATGGCTTCCCGATTTTTATAGATGCCGTAAAGCGGATACAACCTAAAGTTTTCCTGTTCGAGAACGTTCGCAATTTGGCTTATTCCCACAAGTGGTATTTTGACCTTATAAGAGATGCATTGGCGAAACTTGGTTATATGGTTGAGTTCAAATGTCTTAACGCGGTAAACTATGGCGTGCCTCAAAATCGTGAAAGGATGATTGTTGTGGGACATAAATCTAAATTCCGATTTCCAGCGATGCGTCAGAAAAAAGTTACAGTCGGAGAAGCGATTGGTGATTTGATTGACACCATTCAAGATGAGAGCAAAATATTGACGCCTCGGCAAGATGAATATATTGCCATATATGAAAAGAAATCCGATTGCATCAATCCACGCGATCTTTATCTTGACCGTCCAGCTCGTACGCTAACTTGCAGGAATTTGGCAGGTTGCACCAGCGATATGCAGCGGGTTAAATTAAAAGATGGCAGGAGGAGAAGACTTGTGGTTAGGGAAGCTGCCCGCTTGCAAAGTTTCCCGGACTGGTTTGAGTTTACTGGCACAGAAATCAAGCAGTTCAACCAGATTGGGAATGCTGTTCCGCCTTTGTTTGCCTATCAGCTGGCTTTGCAGATAAAAGAAACCTTCGCTTTGCCGACGAAAAGCGAGGAAGAAATATTTGAGAAAGCAGTACCATTAACCTTGTTTGATTGACTTATGGAAATACAATTGACAGGAAACAAAACAGATGTTGTCAAGTCGTTGATATTCTCAATGCTGGATATCTTGGGAGAAGTTGGCATTCCCGTAAATGGAACCCCAAGGAGATTGGAAAAGATGGCTATGGCTTGTTTGGCTGTAGGAGACATTAAAACAGAATTTGCCGAGGCGAAATCTGCTTCTGATAATCGTTTCCTCACCACAAGAGAAATCATCGCTTACGAAAATGCAAACTATGGTGAATACATTTCTTCAGGTTCGTATGATGATATTCGTCGAAAAGATTTGCTTCTACCCGTGCAAGCCAGAATTGTGCTAAACTCATCCTCTTTTGACTCACAAGCGACGAACAACCCAACTCGAGGATATGCGTTGAATCCATTGTTTGCCGATTTGATTAAATGTTATGGTACAACAAAATGGAAGAAAAGTTTGGTCAAATACAAGAAACAGGTTGAACTTCTAAAAGATGAACTGGAACGGAAAAGGAATTTGGAGAAGATACCTGTAAAACTGCCTTCGGGTGTTGAATTAGAACTATCGGCGGGGGAGCATAATGTGCTTCAAAAGTGTATTGTTGAGGACTTTCTAACGAGGTTTGGCCTGGGTGCTGAAGTGTTATATATTGGCGATACTTCCGATAAATTCCTCTACAAAAACAGTGAAGTCCTAAAACAAATTGGTTTCTTTTCTTTGGAGCACGAAGAATTACCTGATGTTGTTGCATATTGCCGTGAAAAAAATCTGTTGTTTTTGATGGAAGCTGTTCATAGTGCTGGGCCGATGAGCGAAATCCGAGTAAGGAAACTGAAAAAGCAAATGGAAAAATGCACTGCCATTCCTGTTTTTGTGACTTGCTTCCTTGATAAGAAGGAGTTTAGGAAATGGGTGACGGAAATTGCTTGGGAAACAGAGGTTTGGATAGCTGATAGTCCCGAGCATATGATACATTTTAATGGGTTTAAGTTCTTGGAAATCCATCAATAATAAAAATGAAGTTAAAACTTATGCAAAACCTCACAAAAACCATAGCAGCCCTAATCCTATCAATAGCATTGCTTTGCGCCGCAGGATGCAAAAAACACAATAGTGGTAACGGCTCTTACAACGGCCGCGATTACATCGACCTCGGCTTGCCGAGCGGCACGATGTGGGCGACTTGCAATGTGGGAGCCGAGAATCCCGAAAGTTACGGCGATTACTTCGCTTGGGGCGAAACTACGCCGAAGACCACCTACAATTGGAGCACCTATTTGTATAGCAAAGGCGATTACAACCAACTCACAAAGTATTGCAGTCAATCGGATTTCGGTTTCAATGGCTTCACGGACAATTTGAAATCTTTGCTGGCGAGTGACGATGCCGCCACAGCCAATTGGGGTGAAGGTTGGTGTACTCCGACCTATAACCAATGGGTCGAGCTGTTGAGAAAATGCAGCCATACTTGGACTACAATAAACGGCGTGAACGGTTGCTTGTTTACCGCGCGTAATGGCAACAGTATCTTCTTGCCCGCTGTGAGTAGCCGCCGGGACGATGATTCCCGCATCGTTGGTGACGATGGCTGCTATTGGTCGAGTACGCTTAACAAAACCTTACCTGACGGCGTGAAAGGCTTCAGGTTCACTCTCAGCATAGATGACTACGACATTTACGACTTTAGCCGTGAAGCGGGTATGTCTGTCAGGGCGGTGTGTTCTTCGCGATAGAAACTTGTAGTGTATTGTAAAATATTGATAAACAATATGTTGAAATTTGGCGTAATTTTTTTTTCCGAAACCGATTGCCATTCCAATAAAATGTCGTACTTTTGCGGCTCAAAATCAAAAGGAAAGTAAGCGATGAAAAAAGACATTCACCCTAAGAATTACAGACTGGTTGTTTTCAAAGATATGTCAAACGACGTGACCTTCTTGTCGCGCTCGACCATCAACACCAAGGAAACCATCAAGTGGGAAGACGGCAACGAATATCCGTTGGTGAAATTGGAAATCTCCAGCGCGTCACATCCCTTCTACACCGGCAAGATGAAACTCGTCGACAGCGCCGGTCGTGTGGATAAGTTCAACAACAAGTACAAGAAATTCTTCGAGAAGAAGGAAGCTAAGTAAGTTGGACGCAACCGAAAAAGGGAAGCCCTTGCCAATCGCGAGGGCTTTTTTTGTGCCTTGGCATTATTATTGTCGTATCTTTGCGCCACATATATAATAAGGTGTGAAACGGCGGCTAACTGACAATTTGTCGCCATAAACGAAAGTGTTTTATGAGTTATAAAGTTGAACCCGTATTGTTTTCAGATATGATTGACACGGATGCCGAGTTTATTCCCGTCCTGACCATCGAGCAGGGCCAACTCGGTCATAATGAATCCGTTCCAGAAGAATTGCCCATTATGCCCTTGCGCAATTCGGTGCTTTATCCGGGCACGGTCATTCCCATCACCGTGGGGCGCGAAAAATCAATCCAGTTGGTGAAGGAATACAACCGCAAACGCAAGCCCATCGGCGTTATCGCGCAAAAGGAGTCGAATGTCGACGAGCCTGTTCTCGACGATTTGTACAAGGTCGGCGTGTCGGCCCAAATTCTCAAATCGTTTGAGATGCCCGATGGTAGCGTCACGGTCATTATTCAAGGAATTCGACGTTTTGAAGTGGTGGAACCCATTCAAAATGAGCCTTATATGAAGGCCGCCGTGATACCTTACGCGGCTTCGGAGGACGTGCCTACATCGCGCAAGTTCGATGCTTTGTTGCAGTCGGTCAGGGACTTGGCCATTCAGGTCATTCCTCGCTCGCGCAATTTGTCGCAAGAGGCAGGCTTCGCCATCAAGAGCATTGATGACCCTGTGTTTTTGCTCAATTTCGTGGCCAGCAACATTGAGGCCGAACTACCTGTGCGTCAAGGGATTTTGGAGTCGCGCAACCTCAACGAAATGGCCAAAGGGCTTCTTTCGGTGCTGACCGAGGCCAAACAGATGCTTGAGCTGAAGCAGCAAATCCAGAGCAAGGTGCGCGACGATATGGACAAGCAGCAGCGCGAATATTACCTCAACCAGCAGTTGCGGACCATTCAAGAGGAATTGGGTGGCAATCCTAATGAACAGGATGTCAAGGAGTTGAAAGAGAAAGCCGAGAAGAAAAAGTGGTCGAAAGAAGTGGCTGAAGTCTTCGATCGGGAACTGAAAAAGTTGGAACGCACCCATCCGCAATCGTCGGAGTATGGCATTCAGTTGAACTATTTGCAGTATTTGGTTGACCTGCCTTGGGAGGAGTTCACGAAAGACAATTTCGACCTGAAACACGCCCAGCGCGTCCTCGATGCCGACCATTTCGGTTTGGACAAGGTGAAAGACAGAATCATTGAGCATTTGGCTGTGCTGAAGTTGCGTCAGGATATGAAAGCCCCGATTTTGTGTCTCGTCGGACCTCCTGGTGTGGGCAAAACCTCTTTGGGCAAGTCCATCGCGAGGGCATTGAACCGAAAATATGTCAGAATGTCACTCGGTGGCGTGCGCGACGAGTCGGAACTGCGCGGCCACAGGAAAACTTACATCGGCGCTATGCCAGGCCGTATCATCCAGAATTTGCGCAAGGTGAAGTCGGGGAACCCCGTTTTTGTTTTGGACGAAATCGACAAGGTGAGCGGCAACAACATCAGTGGCGACCCGCAGGCTGCGCTTTTAGAAATCCTTGACCCTGAGCAGAATAATACCTTCTACGACAACTTTATCGAGCTGGATTACGACCTCTCGAAAATCCTTTTCATCGCCACGGCCAACAACCTTGCAACCATCCATCCCGCCCTGCGCGACCGTATGGAAATCATCGACTTGAGCGGCTATTTGCGCGAGGAAAAATACGAAATCGCCAAACGCCACCTGATTCCCAAGCAGATGAAGGAACACGGCCTCGACAGCAAGCAAATCGCTATTTCAAAGGAGATTGTGATGCACATTATTGAGGACTACACCCGCGAGGCAGGTGTGCGTAATTTGGAACGCCGTATCGGTGACTTGATGCGTTATCGCGCCAAGCAAGTCGTTGTAGGTGAGGAATTTGACAAGAAAATCACCAAGGAAGAACTCCGGAAGGTGCTGGGCGTTCCTATGCACCACGACGAGGATGAGGTGAAACACACCATACCCGGCGTGGCCACGGGTTTGGCTTGGACGCAAGTGGGCGGCGAAATCCTCTCTATTGAAGTCAGTTTGAGTCGCGGCGGGGGACATCTTTCTTTGACCGGCAACCTTGGCGAGGTGATGAAAGAATCGGCAACCATCGCCTACGAGTTCATCAAGGCACACGCTTCGCAACTCAACATCAATCCCGATGTGTTTGACGCTTGGAATGTTCACGTTCATATCCCCGAAGGCGCTACGCCCAAAGACGGTCCCTCGGCGGGTATCACGATGCTCACTGCTTTGACTTCCGCTTTCACCCAACGCAAGGTGAAAGGCCAGTTGGCTATGACGGGCGAAATCACGTTGCGTGGCCGCGTTTTGCCCGTGGGCGGCGTGAAGGAAAAGATTCTGGCCGCCAAGCGCAACGGCGTGACCGACCTCATCCTTTCCATTGATAACGAACACGATATCAAGGACATCAAGGAGGATTACATCAGCGGATTGAATTTCCATTATGTGGAGAATATGATGCAGGTGCTTGACCTCGCCATGGAGAAGGAACAAGACAAGAACGACCTCGACTTCAACAAGTATTTGAATAATCTGCATCCTGAAGTTATCGGATTCAAAGTCAAGTGATTATAAACTACGGATTGCACGGATTTTACAGATTGTTTGCTGTATGATGTAACCCAATCCGTTTCATCTGTGAAATCCGTAGTTAAAAGTATTATGCGAAAGTTGTTAATCGGCATATTATCCGTGTTGTTGATGGCATCTTGCGGCAAACGTCAAGATTCAGAGGATGGATTGTCCATTTTCAAGTATAATGAAAGTGCGGGTATTTTGACCCTCGACCCGATTTATGCCAAGGACTTGCCGCATATTTGGGCTTGTAACCAAGTGTTTAACAGCCTTGTAGCCTTCGACGACAAGATGAACCTCGTTCCGATGCTGGCCAAGTCGTGGGACATCAGTGAGGATGGATTGGTTTACACTTTTCATTTGAGGGATGATGTGCTTTTCCACGCTGACACGTGTTTCAAAACACCGCGTCGCGTTGTGGCCCAAGACTTTGTCTATTCCTTCAACCGCGTGGTGGACAAGCAGTTGAGTTCGCCCGGAATGTGGATTTTTTCGTCCGTCAAACACGAGAACGACCAATATGCTTTCAAGGCTTTGGACGACTCCACTTTCCAAATCGAATTGTCGAAGCCGTTCCCGCCGTTTTTGGGCATTTTGTCTATGACTTACGCCTCAGTCGTGCCTAAGGAAGCCGTTGAATATTACGGAGATAACTTCCGAAGCCATCCCGTAGGAACTGGGCCATTTAAGTTCCAGTATTGGAAGGAAGGCGTGAAGTTGGTTTTCCGCAAGAATCCCAACTATTTCGAGCGCGACGATGCAGGGGAGAGGCTACCATACATCGATGCTGTTTCAGTTAGCTTCCTGATAGACAAGCAAGTGGCCTTCTTGGAATTTATCAAGGGCAAGTTCGACTTTATGTCGGGCATAGATGCGCGTTACAAGGACGAACTTTTGACCTACGACGGCCAGCTGCGCCAAAAGTACGAGGACAAAATCGAGCTGATAACCGAGCCTTATCTGAACACCGAATATTTCTCCTTCTTCATCGACCCCAACGACCCGCTTGGCCCCGACCGCGCTCGTGCCTTGCGTCAGGCTGTCAGTCTTTGCATTGACCGAGAGAAGATGTTGCGTTACTTGCGCAACGGCATCGGCGAACCTGGTACGGGCGGTATGATTCCCGCAGGTTTGCCCGGTCACAGCCCGACCATCGGCTACGGTTACGACCTGAAACGCGCCCAACGTTTGGTGGCTGAAAACCATTTGGAGGGTTATCTATTGCAACTCTCCACCGTTGCCGACTATGCCGACATCGGAAAGTTTGTGCAAAGCCAAGTTGAACAAATCGGGCTGCAATGCAAAATGGAGGTGATGCCGCCCGCCACGATGCGCAGTATGAGAAGCAACGGAAGTTTGCAGTTTTTCCGCTCCTCGTGGGTGGCCGACTATCCCGACGCGGAGAATTATCTTTCGTTGTTCACAACTTCCAATTTTGCTCCTGCGGGACCAAATTATACACATTACACCAATCCCAAGTACGACAAACTCTACGACAAAGCCTTGCTTTGCAACGACTTGCAAGAACGCACCCATTATTATGCCGAGATGGACAGCCTGATGATGCAGGATGCACCCGTGGTGGTTTTGTTCTATGACGAGGTGCTTCGTTTCGTGAACAAAAGGGTGCAAAATATGGGCAGCAATCCCACGAATCTGTTGGATTTGCGGCGGGTGAGGATTGATGCAAAAAAATCATTATAATCGGTTCGGTTTCAGCCAAATCTTTTTATCTTTGCAGCCAAAGTCAAAGGCTATGGCAGACAATACCTTTTTAGAAAGACGCTATCCGATTGGTATTCAAACATTTTCGGAAATTATCAAGGGCGGTTATGTTTATGTGGACAAGACCGATTTGGTGTGGAAACTGCAACAATACGCGAAATTTGTGTTCCTCAGCCGTCCCCGAAGATTCGGGAAATCGTTGCTGTCGTCGACTTTACATTCCTATTTCGCTGGTGAGAAGGAATTGTTCGAGGGCTTGAAAATCACGCAATTGGAAAAAGACTGGGTGGCATATCCCGTCATCCATTTGGATTTGAGTCGTGCCAAAAGACAGCCTTCTGCCGAGGAATTGAGGAATGTTCTGTTTCGCATTTTGGAGCCGTATTGCGATAAATATGGCAGGGGAGCATACGAAACTTCGCCCGGAGGCAGGCTTGACGGGCTGATTCGTCGCGCTTACGAGCAGACAGGCAAGCAGGTGGCGGTGGTCATTGATGAATACGATGCACCGTTGCTCGACAGGCTGCACGACAAGGAATTGCTTGACGCATTGCGCGATGTGATGCAGGAGTTTTATGTACAACTGAAGGCCAATGAGTCGATGATCAAGTTCTGTTTCATCACGGGCATCACCAAGTTCAGTCAGTTGAGCATCTTCTCCACCATCAACAATTTGGCGAATGTGTCGATGGATCCTGCGTTTTCCACCATCTGCGGCATCACGGAAAACGAATTGGACTCCATTATGGCCGATGACATTCGGCGTATGGCCGAGGCTTACGGCTGTTCTGAGGACGAAATGCACAGAAAGTTGAAATTGCAGTACGATGGTTATCATTTTTCGCGTGATTCAGAGGGCGTTTACAATCCATTTAGTTTGTTGAAGTCCTTTCAGCAGCGTGATTTAGGCTCGTTTTGGTTTGAGAGTGGCACACCGTCATTTTTGATTAAGCAGATGCAGCATTTCCGCACCGACATCACTGCGATGGACGACATCGAGGTGCCTTCTACGGCTTTCGACAGGCCTACCGAGGCTATGACTACCGCATTGCCGCTGCTCTATCAAAGTGGTTATCTGACCATTAAGGACTATGAGCGTGAATCGCAACTCTATAAACTCTCAATCCCGAACCAAGAGGTGCGCGTGGGCTTTGCCGACGGACTGTTGCCTACCTATATAGGATTGGAGGGCTTTGAGGTGCAAACGGGATTTGCCCTGAAGTTTTGGAGGGCCTTGAAAGCGAAAGACCTTGACCTCGCTTTGAGGGAGATGCAGTCCTATTTGGCCAGCCTGCCTTACATTGAGGGCTTTAAGAAGAAATTGGAGGATGTTTCCAACGCCGAGGGCTTCTATGAATGGTCGTTCTATTTGATTTTCACAATGTTAAACATCTATGTCAAGACCCAAGTGAAATGCGCTGGAGGCCGTATTGATATGGTGGTTTATATGCCCGATACGGTGTATGTTATGGAGTTGAAGGTGAACGGGACGGCGAAAAGCGCTTTGGAACAGATTGACAATAAGGGTTATGCCATCGCCTACCAGACCGAAGGCCGCCAAGTGGTGAAAGCAGGGCTGAATTTCTCATCGGAAACCAAGACTTTGACAGATTGGGTGATTGCTTGATTGGTTTTTGAAATGAAAGCGTTTTGATTTCAACTTGTAAGTGTGAAAGGATATTAAGCAGGCGATGCCAATCTTTTCCGAAAACGAGACGAAAACAACGGTGAGTTTTATTTTTCAAGAAAAATCGTACATTTGCAAAGTGAAAATCAGCGTAAGGTTATGATAGACGATGAATTGTTAAGTGGCGAGAATGTCAATATCGAGTACAAGCGCGAGGTGTCGGAGAAAAGCATCAGGTATGTGAAAAGCGTGGTCGCATTTGCCAATGGCAAAGGTGGACGCATTGTTTTTGGCATCGATGACGAGACGAAGGAAGTGGTTGGTATGGATAATGAGCACATTTTTCAGACGGTGGATGCCATCACAACGGCTATTGCCGACAGTTGCGAGCCAGCCATTATGCCCAGCGTGGCATTGAAAACCATTGATGGAAAGACTGTTATCATTGTCGAGGTGGACGCACAACGCAATCGACCTTATTATGTGAAGTCGTTGGGTTTGGAGAAGGGCGTTTTCGTCCGTGTTTCGGGAACGACGCGCCCCGCCGACTCGTACATTGTCCGCGAACTGATGTTTGAAGGCGCAAACCGCAGTTTCGACCAGACCGTTTGCACAGGCTTGGAAGTGACTGAAAAGGATATCGAAAACTTGTGTAACAAGTTAAGGAACAATGCATTGGAACATTGTCGAACTGATGAAGAGCGGCAAAGAATCAGGCCGGTTACCAAAAATATGTTGGTTTCGTGGGGCGTTTTGGAGGAAAGGGATGGGAAGTTGCTGCCTACCAACGCTTTCGCCTTGCTTACCGGGAATAATGCCTTGCCGACAAAAGTGCAATGTGCTGTCTTTAAGGGAAATACTCGAACCATTTTTGTGGACCGTCGGGAGTTTGAAGGCCCGGTTTATGAGCAGTTGGACGAGGCCTACAAGTATGTGTTGGCCAAAATCAACTTGGGGGCAAGGATTGAAGGTTTGTATCGTGAGGATGTTTACGAACTTCCGGAGCAAGCCATTCGTGAGACTTTGGTCAATGCCATTGTGCATAGAAGCTATTTGCAACCGTCTCATATTCAAGTGATAGTGTTTGATGATAGGGTGGAAATCACTTCACCTGGAGGGTTGCCGTCCGGCTTGACGGTGGAGCGTATGAAAGCGGGTTATTCCATCGTCCGGAATGAGGCTTTGGCGAATGTTTTCCTGTATATGCGTCTGTTTGAGCATTTTGGTAGCGGTATTCCAAGGGTGATAGAGATGGTGAAAAGTTATGGTTTGCCTGAACCAGAATACATTGATATGGAGGCGGGGATTCGGGTGAATTTTTATCGCCCTTCTGAAGAAATTAAGCAAGCGATTAGAAAAGCCGCTACACAAGATGTTGCACAAGTTACCACCCAAGTTACCCCAGAAGTTAATTCAATTGATAATCAAAATGTTGATATAAACACCCCTCAAGTTACCCCTCAAGTTACCACCCAAGTTACCACCCAAGTTGCCACCCAAGTTGCCACCCAAGTTCAGACAGTGATAATTAGTATTGAAGATGAAACGTTGTATCGGGATGAAATTATGCAAATGTTGGAACTCAAAAATGTAAGATATTTTTCGAAATCCTATTTGGTTCCTGCTATCCAGCAAGGCTTTGTCGCTATGCTCTACCCCGACAAGCCGCGCCATCCCAAGCAAAAATACTATCTCACCGAAAAAGGCAAGGAACTTTTGAAAACATTGCAAACATAATTCTAAATTATAATCCTATGAAAATCAAACATTTATTTCTATCAATTTTGCTTTTAGGCTCAGTCAGCCTAATCGCCCAAGAGGAGGCCAAGATGTTGCGCTTCCCGACCATCCACGGCAACGACGTGGTGTTCAGTTATGGCGGAGACTTGTACTCCGTCAACATCAAGGGCGGCATTGCCCACAAAATCACCAACGATGCCAACGGCTATGAGATGTTCGCGCGTTTCTCGCCCGATGGCAAACATTTGGCCTTCACGGGTCAATATGACGGAAACACAGAGGTTTACGTGATGCCTTATCCTGAATGTGGCACGCCGACTCGACTTACCTATACGCCTACTTTGGGCCGTGACGATATCAGCGACCGAATGGGGCCGAACAACATCGTTATGGCGTGGAAGGACAACGAAAACATCGTTTTCCGCTCGCGCAAGGAGAGTTGGGACGACTTCGTTGGCCAACTTTTCATCGCCAACATTAACGGCGGCTTGGTTGAGCAACTGCCCCTGCCCGAAGGCGGCTGGATTTCGTATTCGCCTGATGGTAAGCAGATTGCATACAACCGCGTGATGCGTGAGTTCCGCACTTGGAAATACTATCGCGGTGGTATGGCCGATGATGTTTGGATTTATGATTTCAAGTCGAAGAAGATCGAGAACATCACCAACAACAATGCGCAAGACATCTTCCCGATGTGGGTCGGCAATAAGGTGTATTTCTGCTCCGACCGCGACCGCACGATGAATCTGTTCTGCTATGACCAAGCCACCAAGCAGACCACAAAGGTGACCGACTATACCTATTATGATATTAAGTGGCCCTCGCTCGGCGACAAGGACATCGTCTATGAAAACGGCGGCCAATTGTTCCGCTATAATCTTGCTGACGGGGAAATCTATCCCATCCCCGTGCAGATGGCCAACGACAACAAATCTACCCGGACCAAGTATGTGGATGCCAGCAAGTTCATCAACTCGAGCACGATTTCTCCCGATGGCAAGCGCGTGGCTTTCGGTGCCCGGGGCGACGTGTGGACGGTGCCGGTCAAGTCGGGTATCACGAGGAATCTGACCCAAAGCGACAACGCCCACGACCGCAATGTGGCCTGGTCGCCCGATGGCAAATACATTGCCTACATCAGCGACCGCACAGGCGAGGACGAGATTTATATCCAAGCCCAAGACGGCAAGGAGGAAGCCATTCAACTGACATCGAATTCAGATACTTACAAATACAGTCTTGCTTGGTCGCCCGACAGCAAGAAGATATTGTGGGATGACAAGATGAACCGCATAAATATGGTTGATGTGGCCACTAAGAAAGTCACGGAGGTGGCGCACAGTTTGGCTGGCGAGATGGACGAATTCTGTTGGTCGCCCGACAGCCGCTGGATTGCATACGCTATGCCGAGCACTTTCAGTGTCAGCCAGATACATATCTATAATGTGGCTTCAGGCAAGGACGAAATCGTCACCGATGGTTGGTACAATGCCTCTTCACCGGCTTTCGACAAGAATGGCAAGTACTTGTATTTCACCTCCGAGCGCGATTTCCGCCCGACTTACGGCTGGTTGGAGTGGAACCACGTCTATACGGATATGTCGAAGGTCTATCTGCTTACTTTACAGAAAGATACGCCATCGCCTTTCTTGACTGAAAACGATGAGGTGAAAACTGAAGAATCGAAAGATGAGCAGAAAGAAGGCCCTTCGGCTGGCTCAGGAACCTCAGCCAAAAAAGGCAAGAAAGACAGCCCGAAGCCTGATGAAAAGAAGGAAACCAAGGAAGTGAAAATCGATTTTGAGGGCATCAGCAATAGGGTAGTGGTGTTGCCCGTCAATGCGGGTCGCTATTGGAACCTGACGGGGGTCGAGGATGGTTTGTATTTTGTGGCTGGTGGTCGCAACGGTGGAGGTCTCAATTTCTTTGATGCCAAGTCCAAGAAAGTCACGAACATAGGTGGCAGTATGGGCTACGAACTCTCTGCCGATGGGTCGAAAATGATGATGCGTGAAGGCCGAGGCTACAAGGTGGTTAATGCTCCGAAAGCCCCGATGCCTAATGGAGGAAAATCTGGCGAAGGCGATGAGACGATTGACCTCTCGAATATGAAGAAATGGGTGGAGTTGCGCACCGAATGGACGCAAATCTACAACGAGGCTTGGCGCCAGATGCGTGACTTCTTCTATGCTCCCAATATGCACGGCGTGGACTGGCCTGCAATGAAGGAAAAATACGGAAAACTATTGCCTTATTGCGCCGACCGCAACGATGTGAACTACCTCATCGGCGAACTGATTGGCGAAATCAATATCGGTCACGCATACGTTGGCGACGGCGACCGTGTGAAACCTGAGCGTATCCCTATGGGTATGTTGGGCTGCCGTATCCACCGCGACAAATCGGGTTACTACCAGATTGACAAGATTTTGAAGGGCGAGAACTGGAACGAAAAGACCCGCTCACCGCTGACCGAAGTTGGGGTGAACGCCAAGGAAGGCGACTACATCATCGCCATTGACGGGCAGAGCACCAAGGATATGAAGGATATGTATGCCGCCCTCATCGGCAAGGCTGACAAGGCGGTGCTGCTCACCTTAAATAATAAGGCTTCCGAAAGTGGCTCCCGCGATGTGGTGGTGAAACCGATTGCCGACGAAACAGGCTTGTACTATTACAATTGGGTGCAAGGCAATGTGGAGAAAGTGAGCAAGGCCACCAACGGGCAGGTGGGCTACATCCACATTCCCGATATGGGTGTGGATGGCCTGAACGAGTTCGCCAAGTATTTCTATCCCCAACTCGACAAGAAAGCCCTCATCATCGACGATCGTGGCAACGGTGGTGGTAATGTTAGCCCGATGATTGTGGAACG
Organism: uncultured Bacteroidia bacterium; assembly: GCA_902769875.1. Lineage (GTDB taxonomy): Bacteria > Bacteroidota > Bacteroidia > Bacteroidales > F082 > Limimorpha. Next base: position 8,217 of record CACXQV010000041.1, on the reverse strand, counting down.
ATTGCGCCGCGAATTGTCGATGTACGACGTGATGCGCAACGGCGAGCCTGAAACCAAGCCTACGAAGATGATGCTCGGTCCCAAAGTGCTGCTGTTCAACAAGTATTCCGCTTCCGACGGCGACCTGTTCCCCTATCAGTTCAAGAAGCACAAGATTGGCACGACCATCGGTATGCGCTCTTGGGGTGGTGTGGTCGGCATCCGTGGCAGCCTGCCCTTCATCGACGGCGGCTCTTTGACTCGTCCCGAATTTGCACCATTTGATGAGAAAGGCAATTGGGTCATTGAAGGCTATGGCGTGGATCCTGACATCGTCATCGACAACGACCCCGCCTGCGAGTTTGAGGGCATAGACGACCAACTCAACAAGGCCATCGAAGTCATTCTCAAGCAGATGAAGGACTATCCTGAAATCCCTGAGATTCCCGCTTGGCCGGATAAGACGAAGTAAAAGGGACGATAAGAATTATAAGAAGAGGATGTGTCTTGTTATTTTGACACATCCTCTTTTCAAATTCGCTAAAATCGTCTAATTCGCCTTTACTTCTCAATCGTTGGCACATTCTTCAGAATGTCACACATAAAGTCCCAGAACATCTGGACGGTCGCGATTTCGCAACGCTCGTCGGGTGAGTGAACGCCGCGCAGGGTTGGACCGAAGCTGATCATATCCATTCCCGGAATCTTGTCACCGATGAGGCCACATTCCAAACCAGCGTGGATGGCCCTGACTTTCGGGTCTTTATTGAAGCGTTCCTTGTAGCACTTCACGGCAACGTCCAAGATGGCACTGTTGGGGTTGGGTGCCCAGCCTGGATAGCCGTCGGTGTGCTCCACGTCGGCGTCGGCGAGGCTCCACACGGCTTCCACCATATTGGCGATGTCCTGTTTCGACGACTCGATGCTGCTGCGCTGCGAGGTTTGGATGAAGAAATAGCCTTCCTTCTTCTTGCAGGAGGCGAGGTTGGTGGAGGTCTCCACGAAGTTCGGGATGGTTTGCGACATGGCGATGACACCGTGCGGGCAGGCGTAGAGGCCGTTCAGCAGGTTGAATTGCGACATCTCGTCAATGACCACATCAGGCTGCGACTCAGCCACTTCCGCAGTGACTTTCAGCGAAGGCTCGGTCACTTGGTATTCTTGCTTGAAGTGCTTTTCCATGTCGTTCACATAGTGCAGGAAGTCGCCCACGCTTTCGTTAGGGATATAGACGACTGCCGTAGCTTCGCGGGCGATTGCGTTGCGGAGGTTGCCGCCTTGGAAGTCGTAGAGGGCAATGTCGAACCAAGTGGTGGCCTGCCAAAGGATCCGGGTCAGCAGTTTGTTGGCGTTGGCGAGGTTCTTGTTGATGTCGTCGCCGCTGTGGCCGCCTTTCAGGCCGCTCACGGTGATGCGGTAGGCGGTGCTGTCTTCCGGAGCAGGTTCCAGTTCGTACCACACCTTAATAATCGTGTCCATTCCGCCGGCGCAGCCGATGAAGATTTCGCCTTCGTCCTCGCTGTCTAAATTGAGGAGGATGCGGCCGCTGAAGTCCTTCGGGTCGAGCTTCATGGCACCGGTGAGGCCGGTTTCTTCATCGACGGTGAAGATGCACTCGAGCGGACCGTGCTCCACTGTCGGGTCGGCGATGACGGCCAAAGCCGCTGCCACGCCGATGCCGTCGTCGGCACCGAGGGTCGTGCCGTTGGCATGGAGCCACTCGCCTTTGATGACAGGCTCGATGGGGTCTTTCTCGAAGTCGTGCTTCTTGTCGTTGTTTTTCTCGCACACCATGTCCATGTGGGCTTGCAGGATGACGGTCTGGCGGTCTTCCATACCTTTGGTGGCCGGCACAGTCATGATGATGTTGCCGCACTCTTCCTTGACATACTTCACTTTATGGTCTTTCGCCCATTTTTCGAGGTAAGCCACCATTTGTGCTTCCTTCTTCGACGGACGCGGCACGCCAAGGATGCCGTTGAACTCATTCCAAATGCCTTCCGGCTTTAATTTCAGGATTTCGTTGCTCATAATTTGTTGATTTAAAGATTTGATATTTAAAGATTTAAGATTCAAATTTTGTAATAGTATTCTAAAATACCGTATTTTCAAATACTATTTTTCAACTCCCTAATCGTTTCCATCGGATTCTCCGACTTGAACACCGCATTGCCCGCCACCAAAACATCCGCCCCAGCCTCAAACAAAGCCTTTGCGTTCTGTGTGTTCACGCCGCCATCCACTTCGATGAGGGCAGAGGCGTGTTGTTCGGTAATCATCAAACGCAACTTGCGGATTTTTTCGTATGTGCGCTCAATGAATTGTTGTCCGCCGAAGCCCGGATTGACCGACATAAGCAGCACCAAGTCCAAGTCGGCGAGGATGTCTTCCAAAACGGCCACGGGCGTATGCGGGTTAAGCACCACGCCGGCCTTCACGCCTAATGCCTTGATTTGCTGCACGGCGCGATTGATGTGGTTGCAGGCCTCATAATGGAAGGTGATGATGTCGGCACCAGCCTTGGCGAAGGCTTCGAAATATTTCTCAGGTTCCACAATCATCAGGTGAACATCCAATGGCTTCTGGGCTTTTTTCTTAATCGCCTGAACGACAGGGATTCCGAATGAGATATTGGGCACGAAGCGGCCGTCCATCACGTCACAATGGAACCCGTCGGCCTCGCTGCGGTTGATCATTTCGATGTCGCGTTCCAAGTGCAGGAAATTGGCGGAGAGTAGGGAAGGGGCTATTAAATTCATAGTTGCTCAGTTGATAGTTGTTTGTTGTTCGGCAAAGGTAGAGAATATTTTTGAATGGCAACAAAAAAGCCCCCCAAATTTTTGAGAGGCTTTTCCAATTCCTTAACCGAGATAACTCTTCAGGATCTTGCTGCGGCTGGTGTGTTTCAACCGGCGTATGGCCTTTTCCTTGATTTGGCGCACGCGCTCGCGTCAGGTCGAATTTCCCCGTTATGGCATTTGGGCTTGACTTACTGAAATTTGAGGTATCAAAAAAAACCAGAATCTATTGCAAGGATTTGAAAATTTGTGGATTTGTCGGTATATACATCGAAAAAAATTGTGGATTTGTCGGATTTTTGATTGAAAAAAATTGTGGATTTGTAGAAAAACCATAATTTTGCAGCCTTGAAATCAACAAAATAGGCGAAATGATTTTTAAGAGAAAACTTTACGACAAAATGCTGGAGTGGAAACAGCAATGGGGCGGGCAATATGCCCTGCTGATAAAAGGCGCACGTCGCGTAGGCAAGTCCACTTTGGTTGAGGAATTTGCCAAGAGGGAGTACAAGTCATACATCCTTATCGACTTTTCGCGAAAGCAAAAGAGAATCACGTCGTTGTTTGACGATATGTCAGACCTTGATTTCTTCTTCTTGAGACTACAGCAAGAAACAAGCGTTGTGTTGCACCGACGCGACAGTGTTGTCGTTTTTGATGAAGTGCAAGACTTCCCTCCTGCACGTCAGGCCATCAAGCACCTTGTCAAAGACGGCCGTTACGATTATTTGGAAACGGGGTCGCTAATTTCCATCAGAAAGAACGTGCAAGACATACTGATTCCCAGCGAAGAGATGGAAATGACCCTTCATCCGCTTGACTTTGAAGAATTCCTTTGGGCTTCGGGCGTTGAGATAGGTACAACATTGCTGCGCACTTTTTTTGAGAAGCGCTTGCCTTTAGGGAGTGCGCATCGCAAGACCATTCGCGACTTGCGACTCTATATGCTTGTGGGTGGAATGCCGCAGGCAGTGGATGCCTACTTGACCCGTAACAACCTTCAAGAAGTGGATTCTGTGAAACGAAAAATTATTCAGTTGTACGACAACGATTTCATGAAATTGGATCCATCAGGCCGTGCTTCGCGTATCTTCAAGAACATTCCCGCACAGTTGTCGGGCAATGCATCGCGTTATATGATGGAGACTGCCCTCGATGAGAAACGTTCCGAATATTTGGAAACCATTGTTTCGGAAATGAAAGAGAGTATGGTCATAAGCGTGGCGCATCATACTACTGACCCCAATGTGGGGATGGGGTTGCACAAAAGTCTTTATGCCTACAAAATGTATCTTGCCGACACGGGGCTTTTTGTCACCTTGGCATTTTGGGACAAGTCATTTACCGATAACATCATCTACCAAAAAATCTGGGCAGACAAGTTGAATGCCAATTTGGGATATGTTTATGAGAACCTTGTGGCGCAAATGCTATCTGTCGGTGGCAATGAGTTGTATTATTACACATTCCCTACGGGCAAGGGAAACAAGAACTATGAGGTCGATTTTTTACTCTCAAAGGGCCAGAAATTGGTCCCCATAGAAGTGAAATCATCGGGATATAAGACGCACAAGTCGCTGGATTCTTTCTGCGAGAAATATCCTTCGCGTATTGGGGAACGTGTTTTGCTGTATACGAAAGACTACCAAATGGATGACACAACAATCTGTATGCCAGTGTATTTTGCACCTTTTTTGTAGAACAAAAAAGCCCCCCAAATTTTTGAGAGGCTTTTCCAATTCCTTAACCGAGATAGCTTTTCAGGATTTTGCTGCGGCTGGTGTGTTTCAACCGGCGTATGGCTTTTTCCTTGATCTGGCGCACGCGCTCGCGCGTCAGGTCGAATTTCTCTCCGATCTCCTCCAAGGTCATCGGGTGGCTGCCGTTCAGTCCGAAATATAGGCGGACGACATCCTGCTCCCTTTGCGTCAGGGTGGAGATGGCTCGGTCGATTTCTTTGCGCAACGACTCATACAGAAGCTCGGTCTCAGGCGTCGGGGCTTCCTCGCTCTTCAGCACGTCGTACATGGTGTTGTCTTCATCCTGCACGAGTGGTGCGTCCATCGAGATGTGGCGTCCGGCGTTCTTCATCGAGTCTTTCACCTCTTGTTCCGTGATTTCGAGGACTTCGGCAATCTCCTCTGCATTGGGTTCGCGCTCAAATTCTTGCTCTAACTTGGCGTAAGTCTTGTTGATTTTGTTGATGGAACCGATTTTGTTGAGAGGGAGTCGGACAATGCGCGATTGCTCGGCCAAAGCCTGAAGGATGGACTGTCGGATCCACCACACGGCGTAGGAGATGAACTTGAAACCTCTGGTACGTTGTGCGGCTTTGATCAGTCCCAAGTTGCCTTCGTTGATTAAGTCGGGAAGACTGAGGCCTTGGTTCTGATACTGTTTTGCTACGGAGACTACAAAGCGCAAGTTGGCCTTGGTGAGTTTTTCCAATGCGATTTTGTCGCCTTGCTTGATACGTTGCGCCAACTCGACCTCTTCTTCAGCCGAAATCAGCTCAACCTTACCAATCTCTTGCAGGTACTTGTCCAAGGAAGCGGTTTCCCTGTTAGTCACCTGCTTCGTAATCTTTAACTGCCTCATTTATGTTTGTTTAGTTCTTTGAATAAATTCTTTCTTGTTCAGGTTCGGGCGGATTTGCAATCCGCTCGCGATGAGATGGGGATTCCAAATCCCCTGTTCGCTACTGACTGATTTCAAATCCGTCAGAACTATAGTCTCAAATCGCCTTTCCGAGGCTGGCGGATTCGGAAATCCGCCAAAGCCTCAGAATCGGTTTTATCTTTTGCGACCGCCGCCGTTGCCGCGACCGCCGCCGCCGTTACGGTTGCCACCATTGCCATGGCCGCCGCCGCTGGGACGGTTGCCGCCATTGGGACGCGGACCGTTGCCGCCTTTCTTCTCCTCATAGCCTTCCGGCTTGGGCAGCAGGGCGCGGTGCGACAGGCGCAGCTTGCCGGTCTTTTCATCAATCTCGACGAGCTTCACATCGATTTCGTCGCCTTCCTTCAGGCCGGTCTCTTCCATCGTCTCGTAACGCTTCCAGTCGATTTCGGAGATGTGGAGCAGGCCGTCCTTGTTCGGGATGATTTCCACGAAAGCGCCAAAGGCCATGATGGAAACAATCTTGCCGTGGTAGACTTCGCCGACTTCGGGCACTTGCACGATGGCACGGATCTTGGCCTTGCAAGCCTCGATGTCTTCCTTGTTTTGCGAAGCGATTTCCACGATGCCCTTCTGGTCGTCCTCGGTGATGACGATGACGGTGTTGGTCTCTTTCTGCATCTCTTGGATGATTTTTCCGCCAGGCCCGATGACGGCACCGATCATGTCCTTCGGGATGAACATGGTCTCGATGCGAGGCACGAACTCCTTGTAGTCGGCACGAGGCTCGGTGATGGTCTTGGCCATCTCGTCGAGGATGTGTAAACGGCCTTGGCGGGCTTGTTCGAGGGCTTCGGTCAGCACTTCGTAGGAAAGGCCGTCGACCTTGATGTCCATTTGGCAGGCGGTGATGCCGTCGCGGGTGCCAGTGACCTTGAAGTCCATGTCGCCAAGGTGGTCTTCGTCGCCGAGAATGTCGGTGAGGATGGCGTATTTGCCGGTCTCGCTGTCGCTAATCATACCCATGGCCACGCCTGCGACAGGCTTGCGCATCGGCACGCCAGCGTCCATCAATGCGAGGCAACCGCCACACACTGAGGCCATTGACGACGAACCGTTGGATTCGAGGATGTCGCTCACGATGCGGATGGTGTAAGGCATGCTTTCGTCGTGCGGCACCATCGTCTTGAGGGCGCGCTCGGCCAAGTTGCCGTGACCGATTTCGCGGCGGCTGGTGCTGCGTTGGGCCTTGGCCTCGCCAGTGGCAAAGCCAGGGAAGTTGTAGTGCAGCGTGAAGTTCTTCGTGCCTTCCACCACGGCGCCGTCCAAGGTCTGCTCGTCTAACTTGGTGCCGAGGGTGACGGTCACCAAAGCCTGCGTTTCACCACGGGTGAACACAGCCGAACCGTGGGCTTTGGGCAGCACGTCGACTTCTGTCCAGATGGGGCGAACCTCGTTGGTCTTACGACCGTCGAGGCGGATACGCTCGTTGAGGACGGCGTTGCGCACAGCCGAGCGTTCCACGTCGTGGAAATAGCGTTTGGCGAGCGGTGCAACGGTTTCGAGTTCCTCTTCGGTATATTTTTCAAGGTATTTGTCTAAGATTCCGCTGAAAGTTTCTTCGCGGAGGTGCTTGTCGGCGCAGCCGGTGAGGGCGAAGTCGTAGCAGGGCTGATAGCAGTTGGCTTCGATTTCGGCGCGGAGGTTTTCGTCGTTCACCTCGTGGCAATATTCACGCTTGGCCTTGTTGACCTGTTCCATCAGTTCGATCTGGGCTTGGCATTGAATCTTGATGGCTTCGTGGGCGGCTTTCAGTGCGCCGAGCATCTCTTGCTCGCTCACTTCCTTGCATTCGCCTTCCACCATGCAGATGTCCTTCATCGAGGCGGCCACCATCAGTTCGAGGCGGGCTTCCTCCATTTGGGCGAAGGTCGGGTTGATGACATATTCGTCGCCGATGAGGGCCACGCGCACTTCCGAAATCGGGCCGTGGAAGGGGATGTCGGACACGCAGATGGCGGCAGAGGCGGCCAAGGCTGCAAGAGCATCGGGAGTTTGTTCCTTGTCATTCGACAAAAGGTTGACTTGCACGATGGTTTCGGCGTGGTAGTCGTCGGGGAACAGCGGGCGCAGGGCGCGGTCGATGAGGCGCGAGATGAGCACTTCGTAGTCGGAGGGCTTGGCCTCGCGCTTGAAGAAACCGCCCGGGAACTTGCCCGTGGAGTAGTATTTTTCCCTATAGTCGACAGACAGTGGGAAGAAATCGGTTTCGGGAGCCACCTCTGTTGCTGAGCAAACGGTGGCCAAGATGACGGTGTCGCCGCAGCGGAGCATAACTGATCCGTCGGCTTGCTTGGCGTAACGGCCGGTGTTGAGCGTAATCTCCTGGCCGTTAGGCATGTGGATGGTTTGTGTAAATCCAGTAGGACCCATAATGATTGGAATTTTTTACTGTTTTCTCTTAGCTTCTTAAACGTATCGAATTGGGTTCAATAAATAGCAAAAAAAAGGCAATGTGTATTGCCTTTTTCTTGCGTTCCGCTCAGGCGGGCGAAAGTCTTACTTTCTGATGCCCAATTCCTTGATGATGTTACGGTATCTTTCGATGTCGGTTTTCTTCAAATAATCGAGAAGTCTTCTTCTCTTACCTACCAAGCCAACCAACGCACGTTTGGCCGCCACATCCTTGTGATGGACTTTAGTCTGTTCAGTCAAATGCTTGATTCTGTAGGTGAACAAAGCGATTTGGCCTTCTGCTGAACCAGTATCGGCAGCGTTCTTGCCGTATTGGCTGAAAATCTCTGATTTCTTTTCTGCAGTT
>CACXQV010000040.1 GCA_902769875.1 uncultured Bacteroidia bacterium | reverse complement strand
AGCCGTATGTGCTGAATTTCACAGGAGAACCGAGCGAAGTCACGCAAACCATCACGCTTTCCCAAGGCTGGAATTGGATAAGTGCTTATGTTGAAGCCGACGACCTGCTTGAGCAGTTGGAGAAGAGTTTGGGCGACAACGGCGTGCAAATCAAGTCGAAGACCTTGGTCACGGCTTGGGACGAGGACGAAGAAGAGTGGATGGGCTCGCTGCAAAACGTTGGCTTGTCAAACGATAAGACCTATTTGGTCCAAACCACTGCCTCCTGCCAAGTGACGCTTGTTGGCCAAGCCTGCGTCCTTGCCGACTACACCATCACCCTCAATCCCGGCTGGAACTGGATTGGCTTCCCAAGTGCGGTGGCGGTGAGTTTGGAGGAGGCCTTCTCCGGTTTTGAGGCAGTGGAGGGCGACCAGATCAAGTCGAAGACCTTTGTTGCCGGATGGGATTCCGACGAGGATGAGTGGTCGGGCACGTTGACCGTCCTGACGCTAGGCCAAGGCTATATGTTCTACTCCGCCACAAGTGGAGCGAGGACCTTGACATTCCAGACGGGTAGCAAATCGAAAAGTCCAACAAAACCTCAAGGAGGCAATTGAACCAATAGAGCCTCCAAAAATGCAACAACGGCCACCCCAATCGGGGTGGCCGTTGTCATAATTTGTCTGCTTCGCGTCATTGTGAGGAGGCACGACGAGGCAATCCGGAAACAGGAGGCAACTTCTATTTATGCAAACTCAAAACGTATCCATCCCGTCCCATTCTGCAAGGTCGTGGCGCACATAACCCACCTTGCCTTTCACACGGATTTTGTACCAACCTCTGGTCTTGCCTAAGCACGGGTAGGTTTCAGGGGTTTTGTTTTTGTCGTATGAAATCTGCGTGATGATGGGCGATTTCAAATCCGGCTGTGTCCTCACGTTGACGTGCGTTCTGTGCGTGTACACTACGCCTTGTCCGTTTTTCGCGCTGAAAGTCACGATCTTGTGTCCTATCTTCGGCACCTCAACCTCGTCTTGGACCGATACGGTGTATGAGGTCTGGTTGGTACGCACATATCGGCCTTCCACGTTGCCACGGCTGTCGATGACCATCTTCATGTGGTCGACTGAGGCGGCTTTGATTTTCGGGTCGCCGTCCGCCTCTTCATCATAAGTATAAGTGTCCGTTTCCGTTTCCTCTTGAAACGATTCAACGACATCGGCCTGCTCGGCCTCCGTTTGTGTTTGTGCCGACGATGAGCTTTTGTTTCCGCACGAATAGCCTGTGAATGCCAAGGCCATCGAAAGGGAAGCTGCGTACCATAATCTTTTCATAAATCAGTTGTTTTATGGGTTTTTGTCCGACAAATGTACGAAGAAAAAACAATCTGCAAGTAAAATCGTGGAATTTTGTTCCATAAAACGAAAAAAGCAAGGCTTTCACCTTGCTTCGAAGTAGCGGGATCGAGAATTGAACTCGAGACCTCCGGGTTATGAATCCGACGCTCTAACCAACTGAGCTACCCCGCCGTCTTACGGGGTGCAAAAGTAGGGAAAAAAATGATACGCGCAACAAAAAAGCGGAATTTTTTTTGTTTGTTCGTTTGTCGCCGCTTTGCGTCATTGCGAAAGGAGCGAAGCAATCCATCGTAAAAGGTTGATAAATGGACTGCTTCGTTCCTCGCAGTGACATTTGTTGCCGTATTATTCGGTCAGTTCCTTGGCCGCCTTTTCGAGTTTCGCGTCGAGGGTTGTCATTGCGGCTTCCAAGCCGTTGCTGGCGTTGCCTTTCATGCTGAAGTAGAACTTGATCTTCGGCTCGGTGCCCGATGGGCGTATGGTAATCTTTGAGCCGCTTTCCGTGAAGAATTGCAATACGTCGCTCTTGGGCAGGGCGATGGGCGTGACCTTGCCAGTCAGCAAGTCTTTGGCTTCCTGAAGTTTATAGTCGCGGGTTTCGACCACTTTTTCGCCGGCAATCACCGCAGGCGGCGTGGCGCGGAACTTGGCCATCAAAGCCTTGATTTCCTCTGTGCCGCTGATGCCTTTCTTGGTGAGTGAGACGAGTTTCTCCTTGTAAAGGCCGAATTCCTTGTAGATGTCCATAAGCAGTTGGTAAGGTGTCTTGCCTTGTTCGGCTGCCCAAGCCGTGGCCTCGGCAATCATGCTCGTGGCAATGACGGCATCCTTGTCGCGGACGAAGTCGCCGGCCAAGTAGCCATAGCTCTCTTCGCCGCCGCCTATGAACTGCATTTTGCCTTCGTATTCCAAAATCTTGTCGGCGATGTACTTGAAGCCGGTCAGCACATCGAAACGCTCCACGTTGAACTTCTTTGCGATTTCGAACAGCAGTTCGGTGGTGACGATGGTCTTCACGATGTATTCCTTGCCGGTGAGTTTGCCCAACTCGTTCCAGCGGCGCAGCAGGTAGTAAACGAAGATGCTGGCGGTTTGGTTGCCGTTGAGCAGGATGAATTCGCCCTTGTCGTCCTTCACGGCGATGCCCACGCGGTCGGCATCGGGGTCGGTGGCCATCACGAGGTCGGCGTTCAGCTCTTTGGCTTTATTGACGGCCAGAGCCATGGCGGCAGGCTCTTCGGGGTTGGGTGACTTCACGGTGGGGAAGTTGCCGTCCACAACCATCTGTTCCTCAACGCAATAAACGTTCTCAAAGCCTTTGCGTCTCAGGATTTCGGGCACCAAGCGGCGGCCTGTGCCGTGGATGGGTGTGTAGACGATCTTGAGGTCGTTGTGCTTCTTGATGAGGTCGAGCGACAGCGAGAGGCCGTACACCTTGTTCAGGTAGATTTCGTCGAATTTCTCGTCCAAAACGTTGACGAGTTCAGGGTTGCGCTTGAAGTTGACCATCGAGGGGTCGGTGATTTTCTCGACCTCGGCGATGACGTTCTTGTCGTGCGGGCTGACCAACTGTCCGCCATCGTTCCAATAGGCCTTGTAGCCGTTGTATTCCTTGGGGTTGTGGGAGGCGGTCACCATCACGCCTGCGTCGCATTTCATCTCGCGCACGGCGAAGGAAAGCTCTGGGGTGGGGCGGAGGCAGTCGAAGATGTAGACCTTGATGCCGTTGGCCGACATCACATCGGCAGTGACGTTGGCGAAGGCGGGGCTGTTGTTGCGTCCGTCGTAGGCAATGGCGATGCTCAGTTCTTTGCCGGGATTCATCTTCTTGATGTAGTTGGCGAAGCCTTGTGTGGCCATGGCCACGGTGTAGATGTTCATACGGTTGGTGCCGGCACCCATGATGCCGCGCAGTCCGCCGGTGCCGAACTCGAGGTTGCGGTAGAAACTCTCGGTGAGTTCGTTGGGGTCGTTGTCGAGCATGTTTTGCACGCTCTTTCTTGTTTCTTCATCGTATTGCTCTGTGAGCCACGATTTTGCTCTTTCGATGATTTTAGGATCCATGATGTTATATTTTTGTTGGTTGTTTTCGTGCAGGGACTAACGTCGCCTGCTTGCTGATATGTCGCCCCTACGGGGCTTGTGCAGGGACTGACGTCGCCTGCTTGCTGATGTGTCGCCCCTGTGGGGCTGGTGCAGGGACTGACGTCGCCTGCTTGCTGATGTGTCGCCCCTGTGGGGCTCGTGCAGGGACTGACATCGCCTGCTTGCTGATGTGTCGCCCCTACGGGGCTTGTGCAGGGACTGACGTCGCCTGCTTGCTGATGTTTCGCCCCTACGGGGCTTGTGCAGGGACTGACGTCGCCTGCTTGCTGATGTGTCGCCCCTACGGGGCTTGTGCAGGGACTGACGTCGCCTGCTTACTGATGTGTCGCCCCTGTGGGGCTTGTGCAGGGACTGACGTCGCCTGCTTGCTGATGTGTCGCCCCTACGGGGCTGGTCGGGCGGGGATTGAAATCCCCGTTGTGATAGTGTCGCCCATTCAGGGCTTGACTTCCTTCAAATTCAATTCTTCAATGCATTTGGCCAAACTCTCCCTCCAATCCGGAATCTCAATCCCGACGTATGCCTTTATCTTGCTCAAATCGAGCACACTGTAGGCTGGACGTTTGGCCTTGGTGGGGTATTGGCCGGTCGTTATCGGGTTCACTTTGCACTGCTTCCCGCCGATTTCCATGATGGCGGTGGCAAAGTTATGCCAAGTGATTTGTCCCTCGTTGGTGAAGTGGAAGGTTTCGTGTACGGGCTGCTTGCCGTTCTTGTCGAGCAGTGCCATCAATGCCACGGCGAGGTCGTGTGCCCAAGTGGGGCAGCCTTTTTGGTCGGCCACCACGTTGATTTCTTCTTTCGTGTCGCCGAGCATGAGCATGGTTTTCACGAAGTTCTTTCCCACTGAGGAATAGAGCCATGCCGTGCGCACAATCATGTGGTTGCAGCCGCTTTTTTGAATCAACCGCTCGCCTTCGGCCTTGGTGCTGCCGTAAACCGACTGCGGGTTGATGGGGTCGTCAACCTTGTAAGGCTCGTCGGCATTGCCGCCAAAGACGTAGTCGGTGGAGATTTGCATCAGCAAGGCGTTGTGTTTCAGGCAGGTTTCGGCCAACACTTGAGGAGCGTAGGCGTTGATTTTTTCGGCCAATTCGGGCTCGTCCTCGGCCTTGTCGACGGCAGTATAGGCCGCACAGTTGATGCAGGCCTCAATCCGGTTGTTGGAGAAGCACGCTTCAACAGCCGCTTTGTTGCAGATGTCCAAGGTGTCGACATCAGTGAAAAGCCAATGATGCCGTGTGTCGGCAATCTTTTGGAGCTCTGTCCCCAATTGGCCTTTGCAACCTGTTACTAATATATTCATTTCCTTTGGTTTTAGAAATTATGAACGAATGCAATGCCCACCGACTCTTTGAGTTGCAGCTTGGGCACATTGTCGACCACCGTCTGTACGCCTTCGATTTCTTCGTAAACGGGGAACGTGGTGTTGTGGTCGTATTTCAAGTGTACAAACACTATGGTCGAGAGGTATTTGGTGATGACAAAATTGACGGTGTTTTCCCAGTTCACATCGAGCCGAAGCCTTCCATCGTCGCGACGCTCCATATAATTATAAAAGGTGTTGAGCACCGTGGCGTAATGGATGCTTTTGCCTATGGGCTGCTTGTAATTGATGATGATGTTGACCCCTATGGCCGGCGCAATGTTCTCGCCGGGAATCCAATGGCCGTCTTGGCCGTAATACCCTTTCTTGACGCCGAAGGCGCCTTGGTCGGCCAATTCTTGGTTCATCACGAAGGTGACTTTCCCGGCCACGGGACTGAAAAGCACTTGGAAACGGTCGTTTCTGGTCTTGTAGGAATAACCCGCCGAGAGCGTGAGGTAGGCTGGGGCGAAGAAGCTGGAAATCACGGTGGAGTCGTTGGGATATTTGTAGCCATCGGCAAATTGCGAGTTGAAGGTGACTACCGTGGAGAAATTCCATTGCGTCTTGCCGTTGAGCGAAAGGGCGTAGGTGAGGTCGATTTTGTCATCCTGTTTCTCGATGCGCTTGTCGGCGAAACGCGAGACGCCGAAGGCGAAGGCACCGGTGAGCCTTTGCTCAAATTTCAGTTTGTGGTAAACGAGCGAAAAGTTGGCAAAAGCCTTGCCCGCCCACGAGTTTTCGCCGCCTGCCGCCCAGTTGTTGAGCACCAATTGGTTGATGTTCAGCCCGTAATTGCCATGAAACGACAGCCTGTCCGAAAGGATGTCGATGATGTTGGTTTTGGGCCGTGGGCCGTTGGGCCGTTTGGGGATGAGCGAGTCGATGTGGCGGTTGATGGCGGCCAGTTCGGCCTGAACGGTTTGCTTTTCGAGGCGGTTGCTCTCCAAATGCCGATTCATTACCTCGATAGTGTTATGGATTTGCTCGGCCTCGCGGTCGATTTCGTATTCCTGAAGCGTGAGCGACTGCTTGATGCGTATGCAGTCGAGGGTGTTGCGGCAGATGGAGTCAACCAAAGGGGTATAAAAAGACCGCACCACTTGTCCCGAAAGGGGAAAAGCGAATGCGGATGTTATGAAAATCAACAAGATGCGTATATGTTGCCTTGGCTTCAGTCTCATCGGGCGCAAATCCTTGGTTATTCCACTTGCAAAGATAGCGATTTTTCAAGACCAACGCGGCTTCAGGCCAAAATATTACTCTTCGTCCAATTGGATTTTGTGGTTGGTCTGATACAGGTGCTTCTTCACATTGTCGAACTGATAGGAAATCTTGGTCCAAATCTCCACCTTTTTCTTGATGCCCAAAATGCGGCGTTCCCTGATGCGAAGGTCTTCGCTGATGCTGTGGTAGATGCTGCCCGAGATTCCGACATAGAACGGGCGGGCGCATTCTTGTGCGATACGCATGGCTTTGTAGATGCAAGTGCCAAACCATGTGAGGCTTTCGAATCCGCAGTCCGAAGGGTTCTTGGTGCCCATGATGTGGCCGTGGTCGATGCCCATCGAAAACTCAGCGCCGGGAACGATGGAAAACTGGTGCTTGAAGGTATCGCTCAAGGCTTGCACAATTCTCAGGGCTCCTCTGATTGCCTCGCTTTGTTGTTCCTCCTTGCCAGGGTATACGATGAGGAACGAGCCGGGAGAGAAACAGTTGACGAAGGCTCCGTCGCGCTTGCAAATGGCCGACAGGGCCACATTGCACATCGTGTAAAGCTGAGCCGCTTTTCTTCTTCCGTGTTCCTTTAGGATAAAGGTCAAATTCTTGATTTCGAAGAAGATGACGGTGGCTTCCATATAGATGCCCGACACGCCATGGTCGATTTGTTTGGCTTCTTCTATGTTTCTGGTGTCGTCGTATTCAAATTCGGCTTCCGAATATTTCGACAGTCTTTCGCCTAATGCGTTTATCCAATCACTCATTTGTCGTTGTTTTGGGTCATTCCATATTGGTGTAAACAGCCTGCACGTCTTCGTCCTCGTCAATCTTGTCCAAGAACTTCTCGATTTCGACCATTTGCTCGTCGGTGAAACTGACGGTTTGGTTGGGGAAACGTTGCAGGTTGGCTTTCACGATGTTGATTTTGCGGTCTTCAAGGGCTTGGTGCATCGTGCCGTAGTCGGTCCAAGCGGTGTAGACGGTGGTCGTGGTGGTGCCTTCCTCTTCGTCGGTCTCGCTGACGATTTCGTCAAGGCCGTAGTCGATGAGTTCGAGTTCGAGTTCGTCTTTGTCCATGCCGGCGGGCATCTCGATTTCGAAGACGGCCTTTCGGGTGAATATGAACTCCAACGAGCCGATGGGCAGGAACGAGCCGCCGCACTTGTTGAAGTACGACTTCACGTTGGCCACGGTGCGTGTGGTGTTGTCGGTGGCGCATTCCACCATGCATTGTATGCCGAAGGGGCCTTTGCCTTCGTAGGTGATTTCCACGAGGTTGGCGGCGTCCTTGTCGGTCGCACGCTTGATGGCGGCATCGATGTTGTCCTTGGGCATGTTTTCAGCCTTGGCGTTCTGGATGGCCTGGCGGAGTTTGGGGTTCATGTCAGGGTCAGGGCCACCTTCCTTGGCAGCGATGGTAATCAGTTTCCCGAGTTTTGGGAACACTCTCGACATGTGTCCCCATCTTTTCAATTTGGCCGCTTTGCGGTATTCAAATGCTCTTCCCATTTTTGTGTTTTTTGTATGATTTCGAATCAGCGTGCAAAGGTAGGAAATTGCCGTGAACTGACAATTATTATGTCGAAAAAACTTGCGTTTTGTCGTTTTCCCTTATTTTTGCGGCGCAAATTATGAATGTATGAGGGTTTTGGTGCTTACGGAAACCGATGCCTGCTGTGGCCCAATGGCTGCGGCTTTCCTCCGCGACTATTCTCCCGCGCTTGAGGTGGCCTCGGCTGGGATTCATCCATCGGAATCAATTGATTCAATGGCGGTTGCCGCGATGAAGGAATGCCTGATTGATTTGTCGGATTACCGACCGAAGCCCTCCGCTGATTTCAATCCGTCTGGTTTTGATGCAGTTTACGAATGTCCCGACTTGCCCGCGCCAACGACTTTTGAGGAATTTCGCGAGCTGCGCGATTTCATCAAAAACGAGGCTTACTTGTTTTTCATCGGCATTCGCCAATCCGCCCGAGGCAACTCGAATCACCCCTTCAGCACAACCCCCAACTCTAACCCCTCAACTCTCATCCCCAATCTCTCAACTCTAAACCCTAAACTCTCAACTCTCAACTATTTATAGACTTCATTCTCGTCAATCAGGTTGTTGAGCAAGGCATACACCGTGAGGCCCGAAACGCTCTTGATGCCGGTCTTTGGATCGAGATGTTCATCTGGTCGGCTATTTCCTTGTTCATCATACCTTTGGCCACGGCCACCAGCACGTCGATTTCGCGTTTCGAGAGTTCCACGTCGTCGGCTTTCTCCTGCTTGTCGCTGTCTTGGGCCAATTGGTTCAGCTTGTTCATGATTCTCAACTTCGGGTCGTTGATTTCGATGACGGCGTCGTAGCCTTTCAGCGATGAGTTTTCTATGTAGTTGGTAACCAATGCAATGACTACGATGTAGGGATAATCCTTGAGCAATTGCGAAGGCAAGTTGCGGTCGGTGAAGCCGAGCAGGTTCGGGTTGATGATGACGAGGTTGGCATTGGTGGAGAGGATTTTTTCGCTGAGGTGTTCGGGTGTGTCCAAACGGGCCACCACGTCGAAACCGTTGATGCCTTGGATGATTTCGTACAAACCAGTGGTGATGATTTCAGAGGCTTCGCAGATGATGACGCGCTTACTCATGGCTTGCGGTTTTCAAGGGTTTCGACGAAGGGGATAAGTATCTGGTCTTCAACTCGCGAATGGCTGATGAGGTCGGCAGAGAGCTCGATGATGTCGGTCGAAATCTCGATGCGTTCTTGGGGCAGGATGTCGCCGGGCAGGTATTTTACGAGGATGTTCATCATGTCTTCGAGCGTGTCCTCGATGTTGCTGTGGTTGTGGCGGAACTGATCGATGCTGTAGGTCGGCGAAGCCTGTCCACGGAGCATGGCCTCGATGTAAGGAAACACCACGTCTTCCTCGTATTTGAAATGCTTTTCCACCTCTTGCTTGTATTCGTTGTAGAAATGGCGGAGCATATTGCCGTATTTCGCGCCTGCGGCCTCGATGATGTGGTTGAGGTGCTCCTCGATGTGCGGAAAGCGCTCGTCAAGGTAGTAGCGGTGCGAGGCCAAGAGATAGGGGAGCAGGCCGTGCATGTCAGCGTTTTCGAAGTCGTTGGGATGGGCGGTAACGGTGTTGTCGGCGTAGATTTCGCAAATCAGCATGAACAGCTGTGTGCCCACGCCGTTGGCTTGGCACACCTCGGCTACGCTGTGGTCGCCAAAGCCCAACCGGATGCCGAATCGGGGCAGCAGCGACAGCAACTTGGGGTTGTCGGCAATCATCTCGTAGAGTTTCGACTTTTCGGAAAAAAGAGGTTGTTTGCTCATCGTATTAGCGTTTGAATGGTTTGGGATGGCCCTTCGGCAGGCTCAGGGCTCCTGATGGGTCGCGGTCGTTGAGCCTGCCGAAACGCGCCTCGGTTGTTTAAGACTGCAAAAATAGAAAAAACCGCCCGAATGTGAGCGGTTTTTCTTGGTTCCGTGAAATATTCCATTTAGGCTTCGGCAGGAGCTTCGGCTGCGGGGGCTTCCTCGGCGGGAGCTTCCTCGGCAGCGGCAGCGGCTTCGGCGGCCTTCTTGGCTTCCATTTCAGCAAGTCTCTTCTTGGCGAGCTCGGCGGCGCGGGCCTCGTTCACTTGCTTTTCGGCATCCAAACGGGACTTCTTTTCGCCACGGGCTTTCTCTTCGTTAGCCTTCACGATACCGGCCACCTTGGCTTCCTTCTCCTTCATCCAGTTCTGGAACTTGATTTCGGCTTGTTCCTCGGTCATGGCGCCTTTCTGGACGCCACGCATCAGGTGATACTTCATCATGACGCCGGTCTTGCTGAGCAGCGAGCGAGCCGTGTCGGTGGGCTGAGCGCCAACGCTGTACCAATACAAGGCTCTGTCAAACTTGATGTTGATCTGAGCGGGATCGGTGAGCGGGTTGTAGGTGCCTAATTTCTCAATGAATTTGCCATCGCGTGGTGAGCGAGAGTCGGCAACTACGATGTGATAGAAGGGCTGACCCTTCTTGCCATGTCTTTGCAATCTGATTTTTGCAGGCATAATTTAATGTTTTAAGTTGATTTTTAATGAATTAACTAAAACCTACCCGAGGTTTCGGCTGCAAAAGTACAACTTTTTATCGGATTGACATTCAGTGGGAAGATATTTTTTTTCGATAAAGGGATTGCCGTTCCTCCGACAATGCGTATTTTTGTCGCCTATGAATACGAAAAAGAGATATGCTTTCGACTCGGGGGATGGCTTTGAAGCCGACTTCGACGATTTGAAAAAGTTGCTGGCCGAAAACCGGCAGTATTTGGCGAACTACGAAGATGTCTTGGGCTCGCTCGACGACGATGATTATGTGGCTCGCGGCAATGGCTTTTGTGACCGCAAATACAGCGACGATTTTGTTGAAGGCCAAATTGATAAGGCCTTGCCCAAGGACAACAGCCTTTCGCGGTGGTGCTGTGTTGCTCCGACAGCCGAGTGACGCCCGAAACCGTGTTTGACCAGCATCTCGGCGACCTTTTTGTCATTCGCAACGCCGGCAATGTGGTTGACGAAGATGTGTTGGGCTCGATCGAGTATGCCGTTGAGCATTTGCATACGCCATTGGTTGTCGTGATGGGACATTCCTGCTGTGGCTCGGTCACTGCGGCTACCCAAGGTGGCGAGTTGACAGGCCATATCAAGACCATCGCGGAGCGCATCCGACCTTCCGTCGTCAATGGCTGCTGCATCGACGAGAATGCCCGCCGTCATGCTATGCTTATGGCGCAGCAAATCGCTGAAGATACGATTGTGCGACACGAGAACGCTCAAGTGCTGCCCGCTTTTTATGATATTCGGAGTGGAGTGGTGGAGTGGTTGTAAGTCCGTCAGTCGGCCTCGACTGACGATAGAGCCGTAAAAAGGTTGTCAGTCGGCCTCGACTGACGATTGGGCCATGAAATTCGTCGAATATGTTGGCCAAATCTTCAGTCCTTCAGTCGAGCCGACTGAAGGCCCAGCCATGGAACGGCCGTCAGTCGGCCTCGACTGACAATAGAGCCTTGAAAGCTCTCGCATAACTTGGTCAAATCATCAATCCTTCAGTCGGGCCGACTGAAGACCCAGCCGTGGAAAGGCAGTCAGTCGGCCTCGACTGACGATAGAGCCGTGAAATTCGTCGAATATGTTGGCCATTGCTTTAAGCCTTCAGTCGGGCCGACTGAAGACCCAGCCGTGGAACGGCTGTCAGTCGGCCTCGACTGACAATAGGGCCTTGAAAGCCCCCGCCAAACTTGATCAAATTCTCAGTCCTTCAGTCGAGCCGACTGAAGGCCCAGCCGTGGAACGGCAGTCATTCGGCCTCGACTGACGAACGAGCTATGAAATTCGTCGAAAATGTTGGCCAATGCTTTAAGCCTTCAGTCGGCCCGACTGAAGGCCCAGCCATGGAAAGGCTGTCAGTCGGCCTCGACTGAAGATAGGGCCTTGAAAGCTCTCGCATAACTTGGTCAAATCATCAATCCTTCAGTCGGGCCGACTGAAGACCCAGCCGTGGGAAGGCCGTCAGTCGGCCTCGACTGACGATCGAGCCTTGAAAGCCATCGCCTAACTTGGTCAAATTCTCAGTCCTTCAGTCGGGCCGACTGAAGACCCAGCCATGGAAAGGCAGTCAGTCGGCCTCGACTGACGATAGAGCCGAGAACCCCCTTGAATAATCTTGTAAAACCTTCATTGCCAAGGATTTTGCCCACGGGCAGTTGAATTGTAGGCTTGGATGCTGTTTTGCAAATGACGCATAAAGTCATCGTAGCGATACATCCCGTTTGGAGCCTTTTCGAGTCCGATGAAACTGAGCTCGTATGACATTGGGGGATTGTCCAAATCCATTTGCTTCATTCCACGAATCTGGTTGGTGCTTTGGTACACCAGCCGGGCGCGGACATATCTCATTGGCTCAGAGCCGTCAGTGTCCAGCCATTGTTCCAACACCAATTTGAACCCTATAGGCGTTTTTGTCTCGATGGTGTTGGGCAGTTCGTATGGCTCAACCCTAAGAGCAGCCAGCACGGCGGCAATCATCGAGTCGTGTGAACACAGAAACGCAAACTTGTGGCCTTCTGGCACCATCTCCGATTGAATCCTTTTGAGCATGCAGTGGCACACATTGACCGAGATGATGGGTGCTTTCGTGAATAGAATATCTCCACAATAATCCTTGATATAGGCTAATTTCTTCCAGCCGTCGAAACAGAGTCGGCGACCAAATGCGGCGTCCTTGGCGTTGTCCATTTCATAATATTGTAGGACGAAGGCATCGCTGGCCATGTTGGCATCCTTCAGGCCGCCTCGAATCGAGGGCTCCAAGGGCTTTCCTTTTTTGTCATAAAAATCGAGGCCGACCTCAACGTGATTGTCGAAATGGTTGCTGCCGTGAGTGCGGGCATAGTTGGAGCGTTTCATTCTGAGCACCTTTTCCAAGAACGTGTAAGAAGGAGCCTGCAACTCTCCCAACTCCCGGTATGCCTCCCTTTTGAAGGCCTCCACATCGAAATTGCCGTCTGATGCGCAACGGTCGTTGAGCAGCGGGAGATAGTCGGGGTCCGGAAAACCGACATTTCCGTTGCCGTCGACTTTGAAATCTACGGGTACGGTCATCAGTGGAAGCATTCCGGCTGCGAATGCACGAGCCGTGGCAATGGTCCGTTGCTTGGAACTGGCACCGAAATAGACGTCGGCACTATCCAAAGCGAAATGCTCTTTTTCGAGCCACAGGCGGAAATACTCGCCGAAGAAGGTTTCCAAGGCTCCGCCTCTCAGCGTAAGGTTGCTGCCGGGCACCGACCATCGTGTCCATTGGTATCCGTCCCCTGTCATTTCGTCGAGGGACTGGAGGTATTGTTCCAATGGAGCGCGTACACTGTGGCGGCTGACAATGGTCACTTTTTCGAGCGTGAGGTCTTGTTGTGCAAAGACGAGGCTGCAAACGAAAAGGAGCAGCGAAAGGATTATGGTACGAGGTTTATACATAATTATTCTATTTCTATTAAGGATTACATTTAATTAATTCGTATTGGCTTCTTACGATCATTGCTTGCAGGGACATTATATTCTATTACTCCATTTTTCAAAATATCATTCTCCCACTTGTCTTTATTCTCTTTCGATATGGGTATTTTTTTCATTTTTTCAAGGTTGAGAAAATCTAATATGCTTTGCTCAATTAAAAATTTATTACTTTGACTATCTTTTTTATGTGCTAAAAAATACAAAAACATTGATTTAGGAATCGGTTTATTGTTATTATTGTTGTTAATCAAATACAATGGATTATTTTCCAATCCTTGGACAGAATAGTATTCGCTTCCAAGTATTAAATATCTCCCATTTTCTACTTTATTTATGATTTGTTCTGCCATCATATTATCATAATAGATATAAACTTGTTTGTTCTCTATCATCTCTTCAAGATTAATATAATCTCTTTTTAAAGAATCTTGGCATTTCTTTAAATCATTAAAGCAGTTTTTATATGCTTCCAGAGTGCCACTCAATTTGTTTGTAGTAAAAATGCTTATTTTATTTATTGATGCTCTTGCCTCTTGATTAGATTCTATTAAGTATTTGTTTAATTTTTGAGCCAAAACATCCAGTGGTATTTCATTTCTTTTCTTCTTTGAATCTGAAATTGGTATATTCCAATCATTCGCCAAATCGTTGCTAATGTATGCAACCAGATTGTCATCACCCAAATACACTTCGGCAACAATTGTGCCTTCCATATTACACATATACTCATCATAAAATTCCTTCGACATTTTGCCAGCGGATAGACAGATTGTGGTAAATCGATTTAAACTATCATTATCTTTTAATTGTCGAAACTGATATTCTTCAGCCAACACCCTCCACGCACTGCCACTGGCTATTGCTAGATTGATGGAATGAAGTTGTGTTCTAACGTCTATACCAAATTTTTTATGAAGATAATTCCGTACCGAACCGCCTCCCGCGAAAACGAGTAAAGTGTCTTTGCTCTGTTTTGTATCCATACAAACGGAGTCACCTCCTGGGGAAGGATGGGTTTTATTGTTATTTGAAGATTTATTGTTGTTTACCAACTGCATAATCGAAAGAGCTATTATTAGAAATAAGGAAGCGAGAATAATATAAAACTCAGGCCGCGTCTTTCTCTCATTCTTAGGAATTGCACCTTCTTTCTTTCCCTTTTTCGGTTCACGTTTTCTAACATTGGAATGATTATTATTATCTTCCTTCGGTTCACGTTTTCTAACATTGGAATGATTATTATCTTCCTTCTTTTCCTTTCTATATAATAATATTATTATATTTATTACAGCACAAATCGCCATAACAGCACTACTTAAACTATTTAAACTATTGCCTGTTGTCGTCCAAATATTTATATTGTCCATAACTATGATTTTTCTTAGTTCTTTTATAAATCAGCACTCGAAACTATGATAACATTCGAAATCAATGCGCAAACATACAAAAAGTTTTCCCTCGTTTATCAAATTTGAAAAGAAAAAACTTGGAGTGCCTTCTTTTGTTCGCGGTTCCATAAAAAACATATTTCCCTGTTGCCCTATTCCCGAAAATTTCCTATCTTTGAACCCCGAAATTTAGAGTGGATTTTATCCCAACTCTAAACTCTAAACCCTAAACTCTCAACAGATTATGTTTTTAGTCTTCGATACAGAGACCACGGGTCTCCCAAAAAACGACAACGCTCCGCTGACCGATTTCGACAACTGGCCGCGTATGGTGCAATTGGCTTGGCAAATCCACGACGACCAAGGCCGCTTCGTTGAAAACCATAACTATCTCGTTCAGCCAGAGGGCTTTGAGATTCCCATTGGTGCCAAGATGGTACACGGCATTTCCACCGAACACGCCATGAAATACGGCAAGCCGCTTGACGAAGTCTTGGAGCTTTTTTTGCAGTCAGCTTCCAAGGCAAAACGCTTGGTAGGCCACAATATCGACTTCGACCTCAATGTGTTAGGCTGCGAGTTCCTCCGCAAGAAAGGCGAAAACCCATTGCCGAATTGGCCCAAAGTGGATACCTGCACGGAGAAAACCGCCGAGTTTTGCCAATTGCCTGGCGGCAAGGGAGGGCGCTTCAAGCTGCCGCGATTGAACGAAATACACAAGCTGCTTTTCGGCAAAGGCTTCGAGTCGGCACACAATGCCTCTGCCGACGTGGAGGCCACAGCCCGCGTTTTCCTTGAACTGGTGCGCCGTGGCGTGTTGGATGAAAACGACCTGCAAGTCGATTCCCAATTCATTGCCGATTTCAAAGCCGCCAATCCCGATGTGATTCAGCCTGCGGGCATCAAGGTGGAGGCCAACTTTGACGAGGAGGAAGTGGAGGAGGAGACTGTGCCGGAAGTCGGTAATTATATCCCGCAGCATTTCACGCATTTGCATGTTCACTCGCATTATTCCATGCTCGACGGTATGTCGAAAGTGCCTGATTTGGTGGCGAAATGCAAGAAATTCGGTATGTATAGCCTTGCCCTCACCGACCACGGCAATATGTTCGGTATCAAGGACTTCGCCGATACGGTGAACAAGGAAAACGGCAAGGTGAAAGATGCCATCAAGGAGCAGCAGGCCATCATCGCCAAGCCTGAATCGACTGAGGAGGAAAAGATTGCCGCCCAAGGGCAAATCGAGAAACTGAACAAGCAGTTTTTCAAGCCGATTTATGGAATTGAGACCTATTGCGCTCCCGTCAGCATCGACAAGCGTGATGGCCGGCAAGACCGTGGCTGGCACCTTATTTTATTGGCCAAAAACAAGCAAGGCTACCATAGCCTCTGCAAACTGAGTTCCATCGCCTACACGGACGGTTTCTACTACAATCCGCGCATCGACCACAGCCTTTTGGAGAAGTATCATGAAGGAGTGATTTGCAGTTCGGCCTGTCTTGCTGGCGAGGTGCCGCAAAAAATCATGAACGGCGACATCAAGGGCGCAGAGGAAACCATAATGTGGTTCAAGAGCCTCTTTGGCGACGACTACTATCTTGAGATACAACGCCATAAAACCGACAAACCCAATGGCGACACCGAGGTGTATGAACGCCAAAAGGAGGTGAACAAGATCATTTTGCAGTTGGCGAAAAAGACCGACACCAAAGTCATCGCCACCAACGACGTACACTTTGTGGAGGAGGAACACGGCGAGGCGCACGACCGCCTCATCTGCCTCAGCACTGGCAAAGACCTCGACGACCCCACGCGAATGCACTACACCAAACAAGAATGGCTGAAGACACCCGAAGAGATGGGTCGCATCTTCTCTGACCATCCTGAAGCGTTGGAAAATACACAAGAAATCGTCGACAAGGTTGAAACGTATAGCATTGATTCCGATCCGATTATGCCAGTTTTCCCGATTCCAAAGGATTTCGGGACGGAGGAAGAATATCGACAAAAATATTCCGAAGAGGACCTTTTCAACGAGTTCACTCGCGACGAACACGGCAATGTGGTTTTGTCGCAAGAGGAAGCCGAAAAGAAGGTCAAGAAATTGGGCGGCTACAACCGTTTGTATCGTATCAAACTCGAAGCGGACTATTTGGCCAAACTGACTTGGGACGGTGCGCACAAGCGATATGGCGAAAACCTCACCGAGGAACAGATTGAGCGCATCAAGTTTGAGCTTCATGTGATGAAGACGATGGGCTTTCCGGGCTACTTCCTCATCGTGAGCGACTACATCCGTGCGGCGCGTGAGGAATTGGGCGTTTCGGTTGGTCCGGGGCGTGGCTCGGCTGCTGGCTCTGTTGTGGCCTATTGTTTGAGAATCACCGATTTGGATCCGTTGAAATACGACTTGCTGTTTGAGCGTTTCCTCAACCCCGACCGTATCTCATTGCCCGATATTGATGTCGATTTCGACGACGATGGCCGCGAGCGCGTATTGGACTGGGTGACCGACAAGTACGGCAAGGAAAAGGTGGCGCATATCATCACATACGGCACGATGGCGGCCAAATCGGCTATCGCCGACGTGGGGCGCGTGCAGAAGGTTCCACTCTCGACGGTGAACGAAATCAAGAGTTTCATTCCCGACCGAGGCTTTGACGAGGCGCAGGTGAAGGCCGTCGATGGCGAACTGCCCAAGAAAATGCCAAAGGTGAACTTGAAAAACTGCTACAAGTATATTCCTGAGCTGCACAAAATGCTCGACGGTGACGACCCCAACATTTCCTCGATGCTGACATACGCCGAGGAACTGGAAGACACCAACCGCCAGATAGGCATTCACGCCTGCGGTGTCATTATCGGTGCCGACGACCTGACCAATGTGGCTCCCGTGGCCACCGTTGAAGATAAGGCTACCAAGAACAAAGTCGTTGTCACCCAATATGATGGTCACGTCATCGAGACGGTCGGCCTCATCAAAATGGACTTTTTGGGGCTGAAGACTTTGACCTTGATTAAGGACGCTTTGCGTAACATCAAGAAGACCAGAGGAATAGATATTGACATCGACCATATCCCGATTGACGATAAAGAGACTTACGACCTGTATTGTTCGGGTCACACTATCGGCACCTTCCAGTTTGAATCGCCCGGAATGCAGAAGTATCTGCGCGAGTTGCAGCCTTCGGTCATCGGCGACATCATCGCAATGAACGCGCTGTATCGTCCCGGCCCGATGGACAACATCCCCGATTTCATTGCCCGCAAGCAGGGCAGGCAGGAAATCAAGTACGACTTCGCATGTATGGAGAAGTACCTGAAGGACACCTACGGCATCTGCGTCTATCAGGAGCAGGTGATGTTGCTTTCGCGCGAGTTGGCCGACTTCACGAGAGGTGAATCTGACACTCTGCGTAAGGCAATGGGTAAGAAGCAGTTGGCCAAGATGGAGGAACTTTACGGCAAGTTCATGAAACAAGGTGTGGCCAAACTGACCCAAACCGAAAACCTGCCCGAAGCCGAGGTGAAGAAACGCTTGGAAAAGATTTGGGAAGAATGGAAGAAGTTTGCTTCTTACGCCTTCAACAAGTCGCACGCGGCCTGCTATTCTTGGGTGTCGTACCAAACGGCATACCTGAAGGCACACTATCCCGCCGAGTTTATGGCAGCGGTGCTCAACAACGAATTGGGCGACATCAAGCAGGTCAACTTTATGACCGAGGAATGCAAACGTTTGAAAATCGCGGTGTTGGGTCCCGATGTCAACGAATCGGAATACAAGTTTTCGGTCAACGAGAAGGGCGAAATCCGCTATGGCATGGGAGGCATCAAGAATGTGGGCGAAGCGGTCGTTTCGGGCATAGTAGCCGAGCGCGAAGCCAACGGCAAGTTCAAGGACTTTGGCGACTTCTTGATGCGTATTGCAGACAAATCCTTTAATGTCAGGGCGTTGGAAAGCATGGATATGGCAGGTTGTTTCGATAGTTTCAAGGGCTTCCATCGTGCCATGCTGTTCAACATTGCGCCCAACGAATCCTCGCCGTTCTCCGAAAAGGCCTTGCGTATGGTGGCTTCGTTCAACGAGCGCAAGAATTCGGCGCAGATGGATTTGTTCGGCTTCGGCGACGAGGGCGGGGCGGAAGAAACCTTCTCGATACCGCTTCCCGATTGCGAGCCTTGGTCGAAAATGAAGGAGCTGGAGATGGAAAAGGAGGCTTTGGGCTTCTACATTTCCTCGCACCCGATGGAGGTCTATCACCTTCCGCTGAAGTATTTTGCCAACTGCAACGTGGAGAAATTGAAGGCAGCCCAAAACAAACCTGACAAGTTCACGAAACGCGCCGTGCGTCTTGGAGGACAAATCACTCGTGCAGAGGAGTTTACGGCCAAAAACGGCAATCCATACGGGCGTTTCACCTTGGAAGACCAAACTGGAGCTTTGTCTTTTGCGTTGTTCAAGGAGAATTACTTGAATTGCAAGAACTTGCTGACAGTCAATTCGTTTGTGATGCTTTATGGCATTTTGGACCGTCCGTTCCCGCGTGCGGGTCAATTGCCGGAGGAGGCACCACAGACCCTTGAAGTGCGTTTCAACGAAGTCAAACTGTTGGATTCGCTGTTGGAAAGCACCACCAAGACCGTTTACATCAAGCTGAATGTGAACGAGATGGGCAAGGACGAGATGGAGGAATTCATCAAACTGGTCAAGGCAAATTCAGGACGACAGAACTATAAGATTCAACTTCACGACCCAAATGCCAAGAAATCCTGCAATATGAGCCCGATTAGCGGCTCGATAAACGCGCAGGAGGTGCTGCCGTTGTTGGAGAAAGCCCCGTTCTCGAATTTTGTGGAATTTGATTTGCGGTAATCTGAAATTTTTGTATCTTTGCAATCTCATTTATTGAAAATTAGAATCATTATAAACTAAACTAACAAGAAAATGGCAGTAATTCAAATGACTGACGACCGTTTTGAAGAAGTCGTCCTGAAATCGGAACTCCCTGTGATGGTGGACTTTGGCGCCACTTGGTGCGGCCCTTGCAAGAAGGTTGAACCCATCATCGAAGAACTCTCGGAAGAATATGCAGGCAAGGTGATTGCCGTGAAATGCGACGTGGAGGAATGTCCCGGCACGGCTGGCAAGTATGGCATTATGAACATCCCCACCGTCCTGTTTTTCAAGGGTGGACAGCCCGTCGACAAGAACGTCGGCGCAGCCCCGAAGAAGGTGTTTGTGGAGAAATTAGAGAAGCTGTTCTAATAGTGTAATTCGGAATGCGGAATGCAGAATGCGGAATAATCTGCATTCCTAATTCCGCATTCCTAATTCTGCATTCAATCTTGGACTTTTCAATCGACAGGAACCGGCTCACGCAGTTCGGCAGCCTTGAGTTTTTGGCACGACAAATCGTGGAGGGATTCATCACGGGTTTACACAAGAGTCCTTTCCACGGTTTTTCCGTTGAGTTTGCCGAACATCGCCTCTACAACACGGGCGAACCGATTCGCCATATTGACTGGAAACTCTATGGCCGCACCGAAAAACTCTTCGTGAAACGCTACGAGGAGGAAACCAACCTGCGCTGCCAATTGGTCATCGACCAAAGTTCAAGTATGTGCTTTCCCGTGAGGCAAAAGGTTGACTTTGAGCATCCTAACAAACTCTTTTTCTCCATTTACGCTGCCGCCTCGCTGATGGAATTGATGCGCCGCCAGCGCGATGCCGTAGGCTTGGACTTGTTTGATGAAACGATTGCCTTCCACGAGCCAGCCAAGTCGTCAATGGTTCACAATAAGTTGATTTATAGTGAATTGGAGAAATTGATTGACGATTACGACAAAAACAACCGCAAAACCACATCAACGCCGCAATGCCTGCATCAGATTGCTGAAATGACGCATCGCCGCAGCCTTGTGGTGATTTTCACCGATATGCTCGATGGCCTTGCCGACTACAAGCCGATGTTTGAGGCCTTGGAGCATTTGAAATACAACAAGCACGAAGTCATTCTGTTCCACGTGTTTGACAGCAATTTGGAGCAAAACTTAGACTTTGAGAACCGCCCGTACCGTTTCGTCGATTTGGAGACGGGCGACACGCTGAAACTCAACCCAATAGAGGTTCAGGAAACCTATAAAAAGATAATGACCGAGCGCAAGGAGGCCCTATTGCGCCACTGCTACCAATACCAAATCGACTATGTTGAGGCCGATATTAATAAGGACTATAATCAAGTGTTGACGAGTTACTTGATTAAGCGGACGAAATTGAATTAAGTTTTTTGAGAAGTGTTTCTTTTTCTCTAATTGTAAACTATAAATAGAAATAGAATATGATTTCGAATTTGTACAATAACTTAGATGTTGCAATTATAGCAGCTATTATTAGTGCTATAGTAAGTGTTTTAATTGCTGTTTTTGGCCGTATAATTGATTGGCTGCGAGAAAAGAATATGTTGAATTACAAACTTAACAGGGAGTATAGCTTTAAACAAATGATGGGTATTAAAGAAAAACTTTCTGGTAGTAAAACACCACTTATCAAAGCCGCAGAAGATTTAAACCATCGATTGTGGAATTTTGCTGGTAATATTGATAAAGAATGGCATATTTGCAATAGAAATGATTGGGCGAATCCTAATGGTTGCTATTATATTAAGAGTTTTACATATAGATTTTTGGTATTTTTTTATTGGTTAGATAAAGCTGAAAACGATATTTATTGTTTTGATTTTTCCCAGGCATCAAAGAGTGAGAAGGATTATTTGAAGTTCATAAAAACCCTGAAATTTTTCTTTTGTGATGGTAAATTGCTCAGGAGTTTGAATTATGATGTGTCAGCTCAGAGAAGCCATTTTTTTGTGGATAATATTAAAGAGTATATTAGTTATATCAAATCTGATACAGGTGTTATTGGTTTTGAAGAGTTTAAACCTAAAATGGAGAAAGAGCCTGAATTGATTCTGCCAATGATTCATTACATAACTGATATCAGAAAAGATGGTGATAATTGTAATTATAATGTGATTATTTGTTTTCATTTGTTCCTTATGCTGTTTCTCAATAAATATGGGCTGGATTATCAATATACGGATAGAAATAAATTCCGCAATCTGATAAAGCAAAATTATAATGATATTCGGATTAAGAAGGATTTGTATGAGTTTTTAAAAAGGAATAAAATACAAAAACAAGCCAAATGGATAATAAAAGATTTGGAATTGAATGAAAGTTGGTTGAAGCAGTTGAAGTTGCATTGAGATTCGATAAGGATTTGTAATTCTTGCTACTCAATAATTGAATTATGGTTTTTGTTTTGATGAGAATTGAGAAATATTAAAATATGGCAGACGAAACAAACATACCTCTAATGCAGTCGGACTTTGAACAAATCAAGAAGAAGACTGACAACGGACAAGAATACTGGAGTGCGAGGGAATTGAGCACGGCTTTGGGCTACAGCACTTGGCAGAAATTCAACCGTGTGTTGAACAAAGCCTTGCAAGTGGCTCAGAACAGGGGTATGGCAATGGACGGGCATTTTAACCAATTGGTTGAGATGGTTCGGTTGGGTTCTGGCACTTATCGGAAGGTGGACAACTGGCATCTCTCGCGCCTCGCCTGTCTGATAATAGCGGAGAATGCCGATGGCAAAAAAGTACAAGTGCAGGCGGCAAGGGTTTATTTCAAAGAGCAGACTTCGGCGTTGGAGCTTGTTGAAAATCAAATATCTTCAAATATTCTTCTCTACAAAACCAATCAAGGCGAGACTCGTATTGAGGTGGTGTTTAACGGAGAAACATTCTGGCTTTCGCAAAAGCGGATGGCCGATTTGTATGGGGTGGATGTGAGAACGGTGAACTACCATTTGAAGGAAATTTTCAGTAGCGGGGAACTGATGGAGCAATCAGTTATCCGAAAAATTTGGATAACTGCCTCCGATGGGAAGGACTATGACACGATGGTGTATAACCTTGATGCCATAATTGCCGTGGGTTATCGGGTAAACAGTTATCAGGCTACGCAATTCCGTATCTGGGCAACATCTGTGCTGAAGGAATTGATTATTAAGGGCTTCGTGCTCGATGACGAGCGCTTGAAACAAGGCAAACACTTCGGCAAAGACTATTTTGATGATTTGCTGGAGCGTATCAGGGAGATTCGCACTTCCGAACGCAGGTATTACCAGAAAATAACCGATGTGTATGCAGAGTGTAGTGCCGACTATGATGCGAAGGCGGAAACGACCAAGTTATTCTTCAAGATGGTGCAAAATATGATGCATTGGGCAGTGACCCACCAAACGGCGGCAGAGATTATTTATTCGCGAGCCGATGCAGAAATGCCCCATATGGGATTGACCACGTGGAAAAACGCCCCTAATGGCAGGGTGCAAAAATCTGACACTATAATTGCAAAAAACTACCTTTCGGATAAGGAGGTAACGGCATTGAATCGACTTTCCAACGCATTCCTTGACTTCGCCGAAGACAGGGCAGAACGCCAACTCGTCACAACGATGGCCGATTGGAAAAAACAGTTGGAAACATTCTTGACTGTGTATCGTTATGACGTGTTGGGAAATGCAGGCACCGTTTCTGCTGAAGAAGCCAAGGACAAGGCGTATGCAGAATATGACAAGTTCCGGTTGATACAAGATCGTGAGTATCTTTCTGACTTTGACAAAGAGATTAAGAAATGGAAAGAAATCGGTCTTTTTAACGACGATAATAATCAATAATGCTTGTTTCTATTTCAATGAGATTTGATTAAGCGGACGAAACTCCATTAATTTTTTCCAATAAAGTGTAAGATTTCCCGACTTTCTACGATTATCAAATAGAAAGAAGCGGAAAATGACCGATCAAGAATTCAGAAACCGGGTGCTGCAATGGCAGCCTTATATGCAGAAGTTGGCGGAACAACTGCTCGGCGATGCCGACAACGCCTCCGATGCCGTACAGGATGCCGTGGTCAGTTTGTGGGAGAAACGCAAGGAATGGAACGACTCCGCCGACCTGAAATCGTTGTGGGGCACTGTCGTAAAACGCCGCTGCATCGACCAACTTCGGAAACAACGTCCCACCGTCCCCATCGACACGGAAAGCCTGATGCTGACGGAACCCTCGTCCGACGACCTTTCGGAAGAACGCTACCAATTGGCGCGACAACTCGTTGACCACCTGCCAAAACGCCAACGCGACGCCATCCTGATGAAATACGAACAAGGAATGAGCAACGCTGAAATCGAGCAAGCGACGGGGATGAGCAGCACGCACCTTTACGCGACCCTTTCGCGGGCCTACAAAGCACTCAGAAACGCAATTGAACAACTCAAAAACGATTAACGATGAAAGAAGAAAATGAAATAAACGACGAACTCAAGCAACTGCTTGACGCACTGGAAGAACACGGACGCAATGCCTGCCGACAAAAGGAACTTGGCGCATTGTTGAACCGCCTTTCTGAACAAGAATCTTCAAGGCAGCCCGAAAAACAAGGTAGGAAACCTATTGCGCTTTGGTGGACTTTAGGCGCGGCAGCGGCTTGTCTGGCGGTTTGGTTGTTGCTGAAACCGACAACAAGGCAAGAACCAATTAAAGAAAAAGAATGGTTTGCGGAGGAGGTTGTTCCTGTCGATACGACGGCTACCAAGTCGGAAGAAATATCGGTCTTTAAGGAAGCGGCCTTTGTCGATGAACCGATTGCGGAAGTGAAACCCGTAAAGCAGAAAAAGGCCAAAGCCAAATTGGAGAAACCTGTGGAAGAGGCTGAGCCTTTAGAGGAAATGTTGGATACAGCGAAGGTTCATAAGGAAGAGCCGACAATCCTTCCTGAAGAACCATTAGCCGAGCAACACCCCAAACGGAGAATCATCCGAAGTGAAAACTTGGTGGGTTATGATAAGCGCGGAATACCGACCGCCGAACCAAAAACCAAGCCAGATTTGGAAAACAAGACCATCTTCGGGCAGCCGCAAGACCCCAATATGAAAAACGGTATGCTTGCAATGGAAATCAACCTTGAAAATCAACCAATTAAAACTTATACAAAATGAAACGCATCACTTTATTAATTATGCTGCTTTGCCTGACCAGGTTAGGCATTGCCCAAGAAGAAATCGCAATCGAGCAAACCATCAACCAACCCATCCGCCTTTTGCGCATCGACAAAGGCTGGAACGTGCGGCTTATGCACCGCAACACTAATGACTACCGCCTCGCCGTCGTAGTGCCAGAACAGTATGCCGGAATCGCAAGTGAGGTGCAAGCCTGCAACCTTACGGGCGACACTCTGACCATCCTTCAAAACAACATGCTTCCACAAGGCTCCATTTTAGAACTGGAAGGGTCGCTCAACTTCCAAATCATTGCATTGTACAACGAAGCCAAAGCTGTGATAGACCATCTCGTAATCCCAGAAAAACACACCAATTACGAGATTTATTTGGGGAAAAATTCGGAAACGACTATCCATCACTTGGTTTCCAACGGAGAGCCATATATCAATTTGAGCAACGGAAGCCAACTGACCATCGACACCATCCAAGGAAGCGGAAAACCGACTATTGAGATGTATAACGCTAAGTTTCAATACGGAACGAACCTATTGGACGGTGAAATCCTCGTCAAAGAATACGAAAGTCCGACTTGGTTTTACGAAAAGAAGAACCCCAAAGTCATCAAAACAGAAATCATTGACGGACAACCTGTTACGACAGAACGCTATAAAGTTTGGAATGCCTCTCTCGCCGTTGGTGTTGGAATAGGCTTTAGAAAGCACCAAAACCCCGTCGATTTCAATAGCCCGTTTACCAACAACGGCATTCTCACCATTCATTGGGGTCTGTTGACAGGATTCCGTTTCAGCGATCGCTGGACTTTGACGACGGGATTGCAATACAATTACAATCGGTATTACATGGCGCATCAGTTGAACCTTAACGAAAACACGCTGGAAACCATTGACGGACAAACACCTATCCAACAGAATCATTTGCTCAGCGGCTATTTGGGCATCCCAGTTGAGCTGTACTTCAATTTTAGCGAACCATTGAAAAGTAGTCTTTCCCTCGATGTGTTCTTTGGTCGCCGCCTACACGGTTCGCTCCTCACCCTCGGCCCTGAAGACAACTACAAAAAATGGCAATCGGAAAAAGCCCAGTCGCTTTTCAACCCTTGGAAACTGGAGGTCGGCCTAAGTATCAACACCAACCTGATTGGCTTCATTCACGGCTTCCGCGTATTCACCAACCTCTTGCCCGAATACAACAAGTCAGTTACAACGGAAAAGTTCAGGAGCATCGGTGTTGAGATAAAATTCTGACAATCAATTCTATGTCGAAAAAAAAGTCCGAGAGCCAAACCGACTCCCGGACTTTTCTTTTTCCCCGAAGGGAGAAACTTTTACTTAACAATGACTTTCACGGAAACCTTGTTTTGGTTGTTCTGTAAATTGATGACATACAAGCCAGTGGCAAGATTGTGGCCAATGCGTTCGGTGCTGCCCGCGTTGATTTGCTGCTGCATCATCGGCTGGCCGAGGACGTTGTAGACCGTCATTGTGTAATGGCTGTTGTCGCCGTTCTCGATGATGAATTCGTGGTCGGTATTCCAAACCTTTACGTTGGCTTCCACTTCTTGTTCGTCAACGCCATCGTAGGTGAGGTCAATAAAGATGGGTTCGTCCAAGCCGTTGGTCGGGTTGACGGTGTTGGCATTGGGCGACCAATATCCTTCTGTGGTGTAATATCCGCTAATGAGATTGTTATCTATGTCGAAGACCAAAATGAAGTTGATTCCATCGTCGTTGTCATTGGGCATGATGCCGCCGAACCAGCCATCCTTGCCAGCCACTTCTTCCTTGTAGAAGTCGGCGTATTGGTTGATGCTGCCATAGTCCACGCCTGTAGTCTCGATGCTCGTGGAGTAAACTGGACGAAGTTCATCCTCTGCAGCGTACATTTGGGCGAAACTCATGGGAGCCTCATCGCTCTTGGCATAGAAGGCCGTGCCTTGATTTTCATCATATTCGGTGCCGAAGTTGAGCACAGTGGCATAATCTTCAGAGGTGAAGAAGTAGGCAGGCATTGTCCCATCTCCTCCATCGTTGAGGCGTACGCGCAGATAGACATGGTTGCCAGGCGTGAAGCGGGCATTGGCCGTAGGCTCGTTCATAAGCCAAATCGCGGCATGACCTTCTTCGTCGGTGGTGAACTCACCATAGCCGCCTTCGGTGGCAAGGCTTGGGCTGGTGCTGCGATAGAAGCCTTCAGGATTGGCATAAATCACATTACCTGCTCCAGCAGTTTCGGGACCGTCGTTGTCGTCAACGAATTGGTTGGTGTAGTGATAGGTGGTGTTAGGCTCAAGATTGGCAAATTGTACGGGGGCTGCCATCGGAACTCGGTTGTTGTTCGATCCGTTGTTGCCTTGGATGTAAAGCGGCATCAATGCTGTCATCACCGGTTCGTATTCGTAATGGACGATGCCAGACACATTGACGGCTACATATACATAGTCGTCTTCGTAAGCGTATGTATTGAGGATGTAAACTCCATCGTATGTATAAGGTGCAAGGCCTTCCATCATGCGGACATAGATGGTCGTAGGCAGGTCGGTACACGGGAAAGTGAGAACTCCGCCAAATGTTTCATTATCCATAGAAATCTCGTAAAATGAGCACGAAACAATAGTGATTTCGCCGTCATCTTCGAGGTTGACACCTGATAAGACGTAACTTTGTGATTCTGACGGGCCATTACCTACAACATAGCTAAAGTCACCAAGGTAATTAGGTGTGGCAATGAGGGTTGGGGTGGGCGAAGTGCTTCCAGAGGCAAGTTTGATGTCGTCAACCTCCCAACCAGCGGCATCTTCGTCGCTGGTGTATTTGAAGCCGATGTAGCAGTTCGAGCCGCTGAATTCGTCAAGGCTGATGTCGCCCGATGCGACCCAATTCCAACCACCTTCAGAGAGTTCGCAAGGCAATGAAATCCAAGTTGCACCATCAGGATTTTCGCCGTCGTAATCATTGGAGAAGAACACTTCGAGGTCGGGACCGTTATAGTTCTTGGCGGTATTAAAGGTCAGCACCACATCATCGTAACTGTCCAAGTCGAATGCGGGCGAGATGAGCCAGTCAATGGTTTGAGGATGGTTGTAGCCGTTGGCGTAAGCATAATGGTTGCCGCCGTATGAAGCGACGCGCCAGAGTGAGTCGCCCATTGTGCAGCGTTCAGTCCAGCCCTGCCAAGGCTCCCAGTCGTTTTCCCATTCTTGCCAGAAAATAATGACGATGTCGTCTTGGATGATGTATTCCGAGTTGACGACAGGGCTGTCGTTGTAGCCTTCCTTCGAGGCGTAGGCCCAGATGGATGCAAACTCTTCAACGGTGATGGGTTCGGTGTATGGAGTCCAAGGACCGTTTTCTGAAATTGGGCTGTACCAGATGGTGGCTCCCTCTGTAGCGCAACTGATGGTCACGTTTTGTGGCTCATAGTAAGTGCCTCCCGCAGGGTTGAAAGTCGGGGCAGCCACGGTAGGAATGGGAGGTTCGCCGCCTTCGCCTTGCATAAAGATGTCTAAGAAAAAGTTGTACTCGCCATTGGCCATATTGCTGGTGGCGTAGGCTTTCACGATGTTTTCCGTTTCGGTGACACGCAAGGCAAAGGCGCGGTTTTCGGTGGTGGCATTAACGATGTTGAAGCCTTGGTAGTTGGGCACCAATGAGCCTTCTTCTGAAATGCCGTTGGCAATGGTCCAAAGGGTCTTTTCGCTGTTCATCACGAAGTTAGTGCCGCTGTTGCCGTAGCCAATCGTGTCGCCGTTGGCATTGGTGAAGGTGTAGCCGTCGGCAGTGATGCCCACCGTCCAATAATAGTTGTCCTCGTCGGCCAAGATATTGGCGGGGATGATTTCGTCAGTGCCACTCATCTCGCTCGTGAACTCGGTTGTGGCAAGTTTGCCGCTCGATGGGGTGCTTTCGATGGCCAAGTAGGCATCCGTCGTTTCGTTGTAGCGCGAAGCCAAAATGACTTTGTTGCCCGCCGCAAGTTGGGCGACATCCAAGATTCGGACATAATCGCCTCCCGGAACAGGCGGCTCGGTGACGGTGCCATTCAAAGTTACGGTGGTTTGATCTGATGAAGATGAATGAATGTTAATAACACCACTATATTGGCCTACTTCCGAACCGTTCATTCTCACATAAATTGGGGTGGGTGGGAGAGTTCCAGCGATGTCATCAATGTAGAGCTGCCATGTAAATTCCTCGTTGTCAAAAGAAATTTCAAATTCGTTTTCCATGGATTGAATGATAACGCTACCTGTTGAGCCGCCACCCGGTGCCGGACCGATGTTGCCCCCCGACAAAGTGAAATATTGTGATTCTGACGGGCCTTCACCTACAACATGTGTGAACCCTGACAATGAGTTTGGTGTTGCGGTAAGATTCGGGACAGTGGTGAATCCAATGAGTGTGATGTCGTCAACTTCCCAAGCCGCTGCCTCGGTTTCTGTTGAGGTGTATTTGAAAGCGATGTAGCAGTCGTGGGCTGGATAAGGGGTAATGCTAATGTGTATATCGCCTGACTCAACCCAAGTGTATGACCCTGGCGACATGTTGAAATCAAATGTCCACCAATTGGCTGTTGTCGGGTCAACACCATCGTAATTGGTTGAGTATTTCAGTTCCAAATCCGGACCAGTGTAGTTCTTGGCATTTCTGAACGACAAGATTACATTGTCGTAATCGTGCATGTTGAACGCGGGAGAGATGCACCATTGCTCGTTGACGCCGCCGTTGTAACCGTTGGCGTAAGCGTAATGGTTGCCTTGATGCTCACCGACAGTCCAGGGCTTGTTGCCTTCAACGGTGACAAATGTCCAGCCGTTCATTTCGCCTTCCCAGTCTTGGTTGAAGATGGTGACTGCACCAAGTTGGATGGTATAGGTGGCTTCGGCGACGGGGCTGTCATTGTAGCCTTCCTTTTCGGCGTATGCCCAAATCGTCATGTTTTCCTCCACGCTGATAGCTTCGGTGTATTCAGTCCAAGGGCCGTTTTCTGAAACCGTGCTGTAATGGATGGTGGCTCCGTCAGTCGTGCAGTTGATGGTGACATCTTGAACATCATAATAAGTGCCAGCGGCAGGGGTGAAGGTCGGGGTGGCCACGGTGGGTGTGGGCGGAACGGGCGGCTCGCCTCCTTCGGCCTTCACGAAAAGGTCGAGGAAGAAGTTGTAACCGTTGCTATTCATGTTTTGGGTGTGGTAAGGGCCAAAGTTGTGGTTGCTGTTCAAAGCGAAAGCCCTGAGCGGGTTGTTGACATTGCCCACCACAAAACCGGTGTAGTTGGGCATCATGGCACCTTCTTCAGAGGTTTGGATGGTGATGGCCCATTCGGTGTTGTCGCCGCCCGTGGCAAAATTGGTGCCCGAAGTGTAACCAATCATTTCGCCAGCGGCATTCGTGAAGGTGTAGCCATTGTCGGTCACGCCGACCGTCCAATAATAGTTGTTTTCCTCTTCAATGATGTTTGCGGGAAGAATCTCGGTGCCTTCTGAGGTGGTGGAGGTAAACAACACGCCCGTAGGCTTGCCCGACGATTGGTTGCTCATGGCGTAGTAGTCGGTGGCGTTTTCGTCGAAGCGTGCAGCAAAGACCACAAGGCAGCCTTCCGTGAGTTGGCTCAAGTCGCTGATGCGGGCATATTCGCCTTCCGCAGGTGGTGTGGGCGGTTCGGGAGGTGTGGGTTGACTGCTTGTCACGGTGCCTGTCACGTTGATGAACAGCGTGTCGGCGCCTTCCGAAACGGCGTAGATTTGCTCCTCGTAGGTGCCTGCCTCAAGGCCGGCTTTCATGCGCACATAAATATTGATGTCGTAGAAATAGCCGGTCACGGGTGTGAAAATCATCGAAGGATTCTCGGCATGGAATATGGTTCCGTTGGACGAGGAAATTTCAAAGTTCTCGGAAGGATAGATTGCTACGTTGTCGGTCAGGTGGTTGCCGCCGATGAGGAAACTCTGGATTTCGGACGGGCCGCCTTCTTCGTAGTCGTAGGTGAAGCCGGTGAGATGGGTCACGTTGGCATTCAACGTGGAAGGCTGTCTGCCTACCGTGCCACTCAACTCGATGGATTCGTTTAGGTCGCCGGAAGTGATGGTCAAGCTGCCAGTGTAGTTCCCCACTTCCAAGCCGGCTTTCAGCCTGACGTAGATTGTCGTTTCGGCCAAGGTGCCATTGTCGGGGGTGAGCGTTTCGCTGTCGAAATATCCGTTGTTGGGACTGTGGCTCAGCTCGTAGTTTTGTGGCGCGGTGAGTATGACATTATCAGTGAGGTCCATACCTGATACGCTGAAGGTCTTGGGTGTTGAAGGGCCGTCGCCGTAAATGTAGCTGAAGTCGGACAACTGGCTGACAGATACCGTCAAACCGGGGTTGGGTATGTAGGAGAGTTCGACATCGGCTGCCTGTGCCACACGGATTTGCGCTCCGTTGAAATAGCCTACCACACCAATGACGTTGACTTCGTCGCCTTCCTCGATGCCAGTCAATGCAGGCACTTTATAAATGTTTATGGTGTTTTCGCCTTGAGTCAAAGGCGTGTTCCCATTCGTGTTGATGGCTCCGATGGTCGCGTTTTCAATCTTCACACGAGTGCATTGTAGGGCTTCGTCGCCGCTTTCGTTGATTTCGGCGATGGTATTGGTGGCCAAAGGCAATGGATTGTTTGAGGAGAGGATGCTGAACTCATCGGGATTGTTGCCATTGATGTTCGACAACTCCTTGAGGCCGTTGTAGTTGGCACGTTTGCCGTAGGCTTGCACCATGTCACCAAGGGCGAGTTCTGAAGAAACGGTGCCGCTGTTCAGGAAGAGGCAGATGCCGCCCGTAGCGTCCTGGATGTAGAGCTC
>CACXQV010000039.1 GCA_902769875.1 uncultured Bacteroidia bacterium | reverse complement strand
GCTTGAGCAGTTGGAGGAGAGCTTGGGCGACAACGGCGTGCAAATCAAGTCGAAGACCTTGGTCACGGCTTGGGACGAGGACGAAGAAGAATGGACGGGATCGCTGCAAAACGTTGGCTTGTCAAACGATAAGACCTATTTGGTTCAAACCACTGCCGCCTGCCAAGTGACGCTTGTTGGCCAAGCCTGCACACTTGCCGACTACACCATCACCCTCAATCCCGGCTGGAACTGGATTGGTTTCCCAAGTGCGGTGGCGATGAGTGTGGAGGAGGCCTTCGCCGGTTTTGAGGCAGTGGAGGGCGACCAGATTAAGTCGAAGACCTTTGTTGCGGGATGGGATTCCGACGAAGAGGAGTGGTCGGGCACGTTGACCCTCCTGATGCCAGGCCAAGGCTATATGTTCTACTCCGCCACAAGTGGAGCGAGGACCTTGACATTCCAGACGGGTAGCAAAACGAAAAGTCCAACAAAACCCAAAGGAGGCAATTGAACCAATAGCGCCTCCCAAAACCCTTCAACGGCCACCCCAATCGAGGTGGCCGTTGTCATTATTCGTCTGCTTCGCGTCATTGCGAGAGGCACGACGAGGCAATTCGGAAACAGAGTTACTTCTTCTTCACATAGTCATTCATCTTGGCCTTGCCCCAAATCACTTCCATGATTTTGAGGGATTCGTGGACATCCATGTTGCCTCGGGCTTCGAGGTTGCGCTGGATGAAGACGCAGTCGGTGAGTTCGGCGTTGTCGCACACGATGTCGCGGGCAAGGGCATCGCAGGTGGGCGCGCCGCAAATGCCGCAGTCGGTCTGGGGCAGGCGGGCGCGGTATTCGTCGATTTTCTTCATCTTCTCCAAGGCGACGGCGATGTTGTCGTCCAAGACGAGCATACTGCGCGGATGGATTTCGTCAACCTTCATGTGGCGCATCAGGTAGTTGCGTTCTTCCTCCAATTCGTGGTCTTTGGTCTGTTCGCCCTTGCGCTCGCGGTCGGCGATTTTGCGGGCACGGCCGAACACACGCTCGCATATGAGGAAACGGTTGTCGCAGGTAAGGATGCCGCCTGGGCAACTTTGGTCGCAGGCTCGCAATTCGAGGAAGTCGACATTTTCAATCTCCTCGTTTTCAACCTTTTCCAAAAACTCAATGATATTATGGATTTCGTCGATGGAGTAGGAGTGCTTGGCATCGGAGAGGCGGCGCTCGCCATTGGTCAATGAGGTCAACACACCGTCGGCGGAGAGTTGCGAAACGGGCAGTTTCTGTTCCTTGTAGCTGTGGCCTTGCTTCTTGATTTCGTGATAGACGCGGTTGTAGAGCAAGTCCATATTAATCACCCCGTCAACCAACGACTTTTCCTCGCCCACGGGATTTTTCACGGCAGCAATCTTGGCCGCGCAAGGCGTGATGTAGAAAATACCGATTTGGTCGTCCTTCAAGTCCATTTCCTCCTTGATTTTGCGGCGGATATACATGGCCGTAATGTCAATGGGAGCCCGCAGCGGGATGAGGTTCTCAGTGAGGCCGGGGAATTTCACCTGAATCAGGCGCACGATGGCGGGACAAAAAGTCGAAATCAGCGGTTTGATGTCGGAATTTTCGGCGGCGTATTTCTTTTTGGCCGCCGTGTAAACAGGTATGGATGATTCCGCCTCGATGATGTGCGTGAAGCCTAACTCCTTGAGTATGCAGTAGATGCGCGACACGGTAATGTCGTTAGGGAATTGGCCCATGAAGACCGCAGGCACCAAAGCCACACGGACGGGGAAGTTGAAGATGGCCTCGAAATCGTCTTGCTCGACAAAGATGGAGCGGGTGGGGCACACCTTGAAGCAATTGCCGCAGTCGACACAACGGTCGGGAATCAGAACGGCCTTGCCGTCGCGCACGCGCAACGCCTCAGTGGGGCAAATCTTCATGCAGCGCGAACAGCCTATGCAGGTGTCCTCGTCGATTTTCAGGGCGTGGAAAAACGGAATCTTGTCCATATCGTTGAAATTTTTATTCGACGTAGTCAATTGTTGGTTGTTGAATCGTTGATTTGTTTATGCGATACACTTCGTGTAGAAATGCTTTGCATTCGGCGCAGCCAAATTATTCAAAAATCTGTTTTTCAAAATCTTACAAAATCATTTGTGGTTGTAATTTGAATTTTGATTGATTTTAATACTGATTTTTGGCAGATTTAACTACGTTGAATACTGCGTATTTCTTTGCGAAGCAAATCCCTACATGAAATTAACCTCCATCTCAACCGTCGTTCCCACGCCCACAGTGGATTGGACGTTGAGTTTGTCGACGTTCTTCTGGATGTTAGGCAGGCCCATTCCTGCGCCAAAGCCCATGTTGCGGACTTCGGGCGAGGCGGTGGAGTTGCCTTCCTGCATGGCCCAGGCGATGTCGGGGATGCCCGGACCCTTGTCTTCCACCTTCAGGACAATCTTGTCGGGTTCAATGTCGGCGTAAATCATGCCGCCGTAGGCGTGGGCGATGGCGTTCACCTCTGCCTCGTAAAGGGCTACGACCACCCGTTTCACGATTTGCGGACTGACGTTGAGTTGCTTCAAGGTCTTCTTGATGGCGCTCGATGCGGCTCCGGCGTTCACAAAGTCCGCTTCATATACTTGGTATTCTAAATGCATGGCGTTGTGTTTTGGTTAGACATCAGAAAATGGGCAACAGCCCCGCTTTGAAGAGCAGTCCGCAGGCCTTGAACATGGAGAAGTCGCTTTCCATGACCACCATGCCTTCGTCCTCGGCTTCCTCGATCATCTCTTCGGTGGCCTTTTTCTTGCGCACGAGCACGATGATGTCGAGGTTGCCCATCTCGCAGGTGCGGATGGTTTGCATATTGCATAATCCCGTCAGGATCACGGGGTTGTAGTCGCCGAGGGTGAGCACGTCGCTCATCAGGTCGGAGGCGAAGGCGGTTTCGTGTTCTTCGTCCAAACGGTCTTCACCGCAACGCACCTTGGCGTTCAAAAGTTCAGATATTTCTCTGAGTTTCATTGTATTGTTGATTGTTGTATTGTTGAATCGTTGAACTGTTGTCGGCGTTTCGACAGGCTCAACGACCTTAGCTTTTGCAGGTCCATGAGCCTGTCGAAGGGCCGTTTTAATCGTTATAATGTATCTCCTCCAAATTCTCCTGAATCATCTCCTTTAGGTATTTCATGATGCTGACGTCGGTCATGGGCATACCGTCAAGGGCTTCCTTGATTTCGTCGGTGTCGAAGACGAACTCGCCGTCGTCGGTGATGTGCTTGTAGATGAAATGGATGTCTTCGTGGGCCGAAAACAGCATCACCAACGAGCCTGCCAAGTCGCCCATCGGGGGACGGTCGAGGTGGTCGTGCTGGAACCAGAAGTTCAAGACGGTGCCTTTCCCGACCTCGCTCTCGATCTTCATGCCGCCGCCAGCGTTCTCGGTGTTCATTTTAATTAAAGGCAACCCCAAGCCGACCTTGCGCGTGGTGCGTGAGGTGGTCCAAGGGTCGGTCACCTTGGCCAAAAATTCTGGCGACATTCCTTTGCCATTGTCCTTGATGGTGAAGGCGTATATGTTGTCTTTCAGGCTGTCCTTGATGGTCAGTTCGACGAGGGTCGAATTGGCCGCCGTCGAGTTTTCCATCAGGTCGTAAACGTGCATTGATAGTTCTTTCATCCGAATAAGAGTTGTAGTTTTTCCTTGGGTTCAGTGTCGATGTAGCGTCCGTCCTCGCCGTGGAGCGTTTTGCGGAACTCGTCGAAGGTCTTGTCGTACATGTGCAGCACGCAATGCACCTCGCCGATGATGTGCAGGAAGTGCGCGTCGCTGCTCTTGGTGAAGTTGAACTTCTTCAGATAGGCGTATTTCTTCAAAAAGTCGGGCTTGGTGACATGCTTCGAGATTTCCAAAGCGTCCGCCTTGATGTCGGGCGGCACGAAGCCCAACTGGCTCACCAAACTGCTCGCCGGTTTGTTGACGTGCGCCGGAACAAACAGCCCGCCAATTTCGT
Source organism: uncultured Bacteroidia bacterium (assembly GCA_902769875.1). Taxonomy (GTDB): domain Bacteria; phylum Bacteroidota; class Bacteroidia; order Bacteroidales; family F082; genus Limimorpha. The sequence goes on along the minus strand of CACXQV010000039.1, from coordinate 17,062 downwards.
GAACCACATCATAAAGCTGGTCCAAATCCGCATCCAATGCGCTCCAGAGCAGCCATTCCTCGTCGCCGACCACTTCCTCATTTTCATCCACAATGAGTTGATAGCCAAACTTTTCCTCGTCCAATGGAATGTGGGGGAGGTGCTTGTCAAGAAATTCTTGGAACTTGTCCAATTGCTCGTCGTTCTCAAAATAGGCCAAGGCGTGGGCTTCTTCCTGCGTGGTGATTTCTACGCCGCCGATGACGAAGATGCCGTTTTCGCGCCCGATTTTTTGAGTCACTTTCACTTGTCGGGTTGTGTTGTGGTCGCAGATGGCGATGACATCGAGGTGGAGTTTCTTGGCCTGCTCGACGATGGCGGAGGGACTCATATAGAGGTCGCCGCACGGCGAAAGCACCGTGTGCAGGTGGAGGTCGGCTCTATATGACTTGAGTTCCATAGGTGTTTTTTGTCACAAAACTTTCAAAACAAGGCAAAACTATTTTGAAAGGTTTGGCGGCTCGCAACCGCTTGCCGCCGGAAAGCAGCCGGTTGGCGTGCTTTCCAACTCAAACTATTGTTTTGTGGGTTTTGTCGGTTTTGTGATAATTATTTGTTTAACAGGTTATAAACCAATCCAGCAATCTCGTATGTGGGAAGGTTGGTCTGCAAGATGGGCAAATCCTCGTCGTTGCTCTGCTCGATGGTCTCGTCGTTGGGCATAAGGTTCTTCACGAGGATGATGCACGACATTTCCTTCAGCGAGGCCACGGCCATCACGTTCTTGTGGGTTTGGAGCGTAATCCAGATGTTGCCTTCCATGGCGTTGCCCATCACGTCACTCAAAAGGTCGCTGATGTAGCAGCCATCTATCTCTCTGTCAAGGCCTTTCTCGCCCGACAAAACCTTGAGGTTGAGTTTTTCGACTAATTCTTTTACTTTCATTGTTTATCGTTTTTAAATCTTGTGTTTCGTTACTATTGGACTGCAAATTTATGAATTATTTTCTAATTAGCGAAAAACACAAAAAAATAACGGCGCCGTATGAAGCGACACCGTTATTAAAAGCAATTATACTATTCCTATAGTTTAATGTCAATGGGCTTAAGCATGTTCTCGGGACGGAGAATCTTGTCGAGTTGTTCCTTGGTGAGCAGGTTGTGCTCAAGTACCAGCTCGTAAACGCCGCGACCGGTTTCGCTGGCTTCCTTGGCTATCTTGGTGGATTGCTTGTAGCCTATGATGGGGTTGAGCATGGTGACGATGCCGATGCTGCCTTCAACCAGTTTGCGGCAATGCTCTTCGTTGGCAACGATGCCTTCGATGCAGTATTTGCGCAAGGTGTCAAGGCCGTTGGTGAGCAGGTGGATGGACTCGAAGAGGCTGTAGGCGATGACGGGTTCCATCACGTTCAGTTCGAGCTGACCGTTGTCGGAGGCAAAGGTGATGGTCATGTCGTTGCCGATCACCTTATAGCACACTTGGTTCATCACTTCGGGGATGACCGGGTTGACCTTGCCAGGCATGATGGAAGAACCGGGCTGGCGCTCTGGCAGGTGAATCTCGTTGAAGCCGCAGCGAGGGCCGGAACTCATCAGACGGAGGTCGTTGCACATCTTATTGATCTTGATGCAGAGGCGCTTCATGGCTGCGCTGTATTGGATCATGCAGCTCGTTGCACTAGTGGCTTCGATGAGGTTGTCGGCCAAATGGATGCTCCATCCCGTAATCTCGCGCAAGGCCTTGATGCAAGCCATACTGTAGCCCGGCTTGGAGCAGATGCCCGTACCGATGGCCGTTGCACCCATGTTGACGGTGAGGAACTCGCGGGCGGCGCTGTTCAAAGTGCGCAGTTCGCCACGAAGCGAAGCGGCAAATCCACTGAACGTCTGTCCCAAGGTCATGGGGACAGCATCCTGCAATTGGGTGCGGCCCATCTTGATGACCTCGGCAAACTCTTTGGCTTTCTTTTCCAAGGCGTCAATCATCTGGGTCAGATGGGGGAGAAACTCCTCATGCTCAAGAAACATGGCCATGTGGATGGCGCAAGGATAAGCGTCGTTGGTGGATTGCGATGCGTTCACAACATCGTTGGGCGAGCAGAACTCGTATTGACCGCGTTGATGTCCCATGATTTCAAGCGCACGGTTGGCAATCACCTCGTTAGCGCACATATTGGTTGAGGTACCGGCACCACCTTGTATCATGTCAATCGGGAATTGGTCGTGGTGCTGTCCGGCAATCAGTTCGTCGCAAGCCTGGCAAATGGCGTTGGCTTGTTGGACCGTGATCATGCCCACTTCATAGTTGGCAAGTGCTGCGGCTTTCTTCGTGATGGCCATACCTTTGATGAAATTGGGGTAACTGACCATCAGATTGCCACTGATATGGAAGTTTTCGATGGCGCGTGTTGTCTGTACACCATAGAGGGCATCTTCTGGCACTTCTTTGCTTCCGAGAAGGTCGCTCTCAGTGCGGAATTTACTTGTTGTCTTGGCTGTCATAGCTTAAAGTGTTTTGATTTTCAATTAATTATAATAATTACTATTTTATAATCGATACATTTTTATCGTTTGCAAAAGTACAAAGAAATCAAATACTTGAAGCAAAAAAATGAAATAATTCAAAACTATTCTTCAAAATTAAGCTTAATCTATTGGAATATAAATGATTATAAATAACTTAAGAGTTTAAGACAGCCCTAAAACCTCTATTTTGAAAATTTTTACTTTTTTTTCGTTGAAATCAAAATAAATGTCGTAATTTTGCAGCGAGATTCAAATACGATAAAAACATATCGAATAAGTGGAGCGGGTAGCATAAGTATAATAAACAAGGTATGGAAATGCCAATTATGACAAAGTGTAATCTATAAATAAGGTAACGATGATAATAAAGATTTGTACTGGAAGTTCGTGTCACCTCAATGGTTCTTACGACGTGATTCAGGAATTCAAGAGTTTGCTGAAGAAATACGATGTCGAAGACTTGATTGAACTGAAAGCTAGTTTTTGCTTCAACGAGTGCATCAACGGCGTGAATGTGAAGTGCGAGACTGGGTCTATGATGAACGAGGAGATGCCGAACATGACGCTATGTGATGACGGTTTCCTCCTGCATCATGCCACCAAGGAGAATGCCGAGGAACTTTTTGCGAAGCAGATTTATCCTTTGCTTAACCTCAAAAAAAATGCCTGAGACCATAACGATACGGAAAGGTCTTGACCTGCCCATCAGTGGAGTGGCTGAAAAACGCCTCACCGATGCGCGCAGCATTACGACCTACGCCATGAAGCCCACTGATTTTGTGGGCCTCACGCCGCGATTGCTGGTCGAGGAAGGCGATAAGGTGGCAGTCGGCGATGCCTTGTTTTGCGACAAGAACGATGAACGCATCCGCTTCACTTCACCCGTCAGCGGGCAGGTGAAAGCCATTGTGAGAGGCGAGAAACGCAAACTTTTGGAGGTGGTTGTGGAAGCGGATTGCAAATCCGCAGGCTCGACCGTCGCGGATTACAAATCCGCAACAGCGGCTTTGACCACAGCAGATGCAATCAAAGAAGCTATGCTGCAATGCGGCCTTTGGACCCAACTGCGCCAACGGCCTTTTGGCACCGTCGCCAACCCCGACGACAAGCCCAAGGCTATCTTCGTCAGTGCTTTCAGCAGTGCACCTCTGGCACCCGATTATGACTTTGTCATGCGGGGTAGGGAAGATGCACTCAAAAAAGGCCTTGAAGCTCTGGCTAAATTGACGGATGGAAAAGTCCATGTTTGTTTCCGTCCCAATCAGCATCTTGCCTCAACAATTAAACAATTAAACAATCAACAGTTCAACATCCATTATATCAACGGTCCTCACCCTGCCGGAAACATCGGCACCCAAATCGCCCACATTGACCCTATTAATAAAGGAGAAATCATCTGGACGATGAACCTTCAGGATGTTGCCGTATTGGGTGAATTGGTTGCCACGGGAATTTACAAGCCTGAGCGCGTTGTCGCCGTGGCCGGACCCAATATCAAGAACCCACATTATTACCGAGTAAGGTTTGGGGCTTGTTTGGCTGAGATTACCAAAGCGCAACTGCTTAACAATGAATATCCTAAGATGGATGCCAACGATGCCACGAAGGAAAACCGCGTCATTTCGGGAGACATTCTGAGCGGCACACAAATCGCCGCTGATGGTTTTCTGAGTGCCTACGACGACTTGGTGAGCATCCTGCCCGAAGGCGACTATTACGACTTCATGGGCTGGCTGATGCCTGGCTTCAGGAAGTTCAGCTTCTCTCGTACCTTCCTCAGCGGCTTCATGCCGAAAAGCACCTTCAAGCCCATGGGCATCGAGCTTCCGCGTTTTGAAAACTTCTGGAAATTCGACACCAACACCCACGGCGACTTGCGTCCCTTGGTCTTCACGGGCAATTTCGAGCGGGTCTTCCCCTTCGACATTTATCCCACTCAACTCATCAAGGCCTGCATCATCGGCGACATTGAGCTGATGGAGAACTTGGGCATTTATGAGGTCGAGCCTGAAGACTTCGCCCTTTGCGAGTTCATCGACACATCCAAAACCGACATTCAACAAATCATCCGTGAGGCGTTGGAAAAACTGAGAAAGGAGGGATTATAATGTTCAATAACCTACGTCGTTTTGTTGACAAAATCAAGCCGAACTTTGTGGAGGGCGGGAAATTCGCATGGCTTCAAAGCACTTTTGAGGCCTTCGAAACCTTTGCCTTCACGCCCAATCGGGTCACCAAGCGCGGCAGCCATGTTCGCGACGCCATCGATTTGAAACGCGCCATGATTATGGTCGTCATCGCCCTCGTTCCCGCCATGCTCTTTGGCATGTGGAACATCGGCTATCAGACTTCGCTCCACGTCACAGATTGGCCTTACGAACTGGGCACAGTGGCCAGCTGGTGGTACTGCCTATGGTTTGGCTTCTTGAGAATGTTGCCCATGTTGGCAGTGTCGTATATCGTCGGTTTGGGCATCGAATTCACCTTCGCGCAGATACGTCACCATGAGGTGAACGAAGGCTTTTTGGTCACAGGTTTCATCATCCCAATGATTGTGCCGGTCACTACACCTTTGTGGCAACTCGCTCTGGCAGTGGCCTTTGCCGTCATCATCGGCAAGGAGGTCTTCGGTGGCACGGGCATGAATTTCCTCAATCCCGCCTTGGTGGCGCGTGCCTTCCTTTTCTTCGCCTATCCCACTCGAATGTCGGGCGACAATGTATGGATTGCCGCCGACCTCTGGGGCTCCGATGCCATCACAAGCGCCACACCTTTGGCTGAATTGGCCGCTGGCGTGCATCCTTCGGCTTCCGCCTTGGATATGTTTATCGGAACAATTCCCGGGTCTACCTGTGAGACATCTGTGATAGCCATTTTGTTGGGTGCCATTCTGTTGTTGTTCACGGGTATCGCCAGTTGGCGTGTCATGCTTTCTGTCGTCCTTGGTGGTGGTCTCATGGGCTTGTTATTCAATGCCATTGGCGCCAACGAATATATGCAAGTGCCGTTCTACTATCATTACCTGATGGGCGGTTTCATGTTCGGTGCGGTCTTCATGGCCACCGACCCTGTCACTGCAGCCCAAACCAACACAGGCAAGTGGATCTATGGCCTGCTCATCGGTATTTTTGCCGTGATGCTCCGCGTCATCAACCCGGCCTATCCCGAGGGTATGATGCTCAGCATCCTGCTCATGAACTGCTTCGCCCCGCTCATCGACCACTGCGTGGTGGCAAGGAACATCAAAATGCGCCAACATCGTGCCTTAAAACTCTCAAAAACCGTTAAGTTATGAAGAAAGATGTCAATAGCAATCGATATATCTTCTTGTACGCCAGTGTTTTAATTGTCATTGTGGCGGTGCTGCTCACGGTGACGGCCTTGTGGCTTCAGCCTTTCCAAGACCGCAACAAGAAGAACGAGAAACGCATCAGCATCCTTACGGCGGCGGGCATTCCAAATGTGGACGCCAAAAACGCCCCGTTGCTTTTTGAGAAGCATTGCACAGGTTCATTCCTGTTGGATGAGAGCGGCAATATCTCTGACGACGGCACCCTTCCTTTATATGTCATCGATCGTCAAATCAGTGTCATTCCTATGCAGGGTAACGGGCTTTGGGGTCCCATTTGGGGCTATCTCGCCATTGCAGCCGATGGCAGGACCATTTTGGGCGCCAACTTCGACCACAAGTCGGAAACCCCCGGTTTGGGTGGTGAAATCACGACCGAGAAATTCAAAGGTCAATTCTCTGGCAAACAGATACTTGAAAATGGGAAACTCGTTCCTGTTCAATTTGATGCCATTACAGGAGCAACCAAAACTTCGAATGGAGTTAAAGAAATGATTGACAATACTTTGGAGAAATATTCGGCTTATTTGATAAAATTTGCAGAAGCAGAAAAATGAAATAATTTTATATCATACAATTTTATATCATATCATTTTGTTACATTTGCAGAAAATTTCAAAAGATGAACATACCCTTTGCCTACGGTAAGATTGTTGAAGACGTTGATTTCACTGACAGGACGGACGAAACTGCCCATTTGATGAGCAACTTCGTGTCGCTTACCAATACCGCCATCATCTCGCCCCGCCGTTGGGGAAAATCCTCTTTGGTCGCGAAAGCTATCAAGGCTGTCAAAACGGAACAAAAAGACATCCTGTTCGTGAGGATGAACATTTTCAAATGCGAAACGCCACAAGAGTTTTACAGCCTTTTCGCAAAGAAAACCATGGAGGAAATCTCCACTTCGGCAGAATCGCTGCTTTTGAACGCCAAGGAATTCATTTCCAAATTGTTGCCAAAACTTACCATTTCCGACCCATCAAGTCAGTATGAAATCGCATTGGGAGTCGATGTAAAGAGCACCCCCATTGAAGAAGACATTTTGGATTTGCCTCAACAAATAGCTACAAAGAAGAAGAAAAAGGTGGTCGTTTGCATCGATGAATTCCAACAAATTGGAGAGTTTGCCAACACTTTGAAATTCCAAAAAACGCTCCGCAGCCATTGGCAAACACATTCCGATGTGGCGTACATACTCTATGGCAGCAAAAAACACATGATGTTGCACATTTTTGGTGAATACAACAGCCCGTTCTATCGCTTCGGCGACATGATGTTCCTCCCAAAAATCACCAACGAGGAATGGAAAAAGTTCATCGTCGGAAGATTCAGAGACACGGGTAAAACTATCGCGCCCGACCTCGCCGGACACCTTGCAGAACAGGTGGAAAACCATCCTTATTATGTGCAACAGCTTGCCCAATACACATGGCTTCGCACATCTGACACTTGTTCGGAAAATATCATTGACGAAGCTTTGCAAGCCATGCTAAATTCGCTCAACTTGCAGTTTGTCAATTTAATGGACACGCTCACCGAAAAGCAAAGAAGCTTCCTATGTGCAGTCAGCGATGGGGTGAAAAACTTCTCTGCTTCCGATACGTTGCAACGTTATAATCTGGGCACCAGCGGAAACATCCGTATTTTGAAAGATGCCCTTAAAAAACGTGACCTTATCGATGTGACAGGAAAAGAAATCCAAATCCAAGACCCGATTCTGAAACGATGGATTATTCAAGAATACTCAAAAATGTAGTCAAACTATGGCTAACTTGAAGAAACTCATTATAGAACCTCTGCGCAAGACCAATCCTGTCACCGTGTTGGTGCTGGGTATCTGCTCTTGCCTTGCCGTGACCGCCCAACTCAAGCCTGCCTTGGTAATGGGCCTCTCAGTGACGGTTGTGACGGCGTTGTCGAATTTTATCATCTCGCTGCTGCGAAAGGGCATCCCCAACCGCATCCGTATCATCGTGCAGCTTGTTGTTGTGGCCACCTTGGTCATCCTGATTGACCAATTCCTGAAGGCCTTTGCCTACGATGTAAGCAAGCAACTGTCTGTTTATGTTGGACTTATCATCACTAACTGTATCATTATGGGACGTTTGGAGGCTTTTGCCTTGTCGCATGGGCCTGGAGAATCGTTCTTGGACGGCTTGGGTAACGGACTGGGTTACAGCTTGATACTCGTTATCGTAGCCTTCTTCCGGGAACTCTTTGGCTCAGGAACCTTACTTGGTTACCAAGTCATTCCGCAGTCGTTCTACGAGGCTGGTTATCAAAACAACGGACTCATGATTTTGCCGCCGATGGCGCTTATTGTGGTTGGCGTCATCATTTGGATTCAGCGCACCCGTAACCCCGAAATGCAAGAGAACAACCAAAACTAAACGGCTATGGAATTTTTCAGACTATTTATTAAATCCGTCTTCGTCGACAATATGATCTTTGCCTATTTCTTGGGCATGTGCTCATATCTTGCCGTGTCGAAGACCGTCAAGACCAGTGCCGGGTTGGGTTTGGCCGTGACTTTCGTGTTGGTCGTTACCGTTCCAGTCAACTATCTGATCAACAAATATCTACTATTGCCTGGTGCCTTGTCATGGATCAGTCCAAAATTGGCTTCTGTCGATTTGAGCTTCCTGACGTATATCCTCTTTATCGCCATCATCGCAGCCATCGTGCAAATTCTGGAGATGGTGATTGAGACTTTCACGCCGTCGCTTTATTCCGCATTGGGCATTTTCCTTCCGCTGATTGCGGTGAACTGTGCCATCTTGGGCTGCTCGCTCTTCATGCAGGAGCGCAACTTCAGCAACGTGGGTGAGGCCGCCGTGTTCGGTCTTGGCTCAGGCATTGGCTGGCTGTTGGCCATTGTAGCCATCGCCGCCATCCGCGAGAAACTTCGCTATTCCAAAGTCCCCAAAGGCCTACAGGGTGTAGGCATCTCATTTATCATCACTGGCTTGATGGGTATCGCTTTCATGGCCTTTATGGGCATAAAAATTTGATATTATGGATTTTACTACCAATATTTTACTTAGCATTATTGTTTTCTTAGGCATTGTCCTTCTGCTGGTTGCCTTGTTGCTATGGGTGCGCAACAAGCTCATGCCTAAGGGTGAGGTGAAAATCACCATCAACGACGACAAAGTGCTGACCGTCCCGACGGGCAACACGCTGATTGCTACGCTGGCCGAACAGAAAGTGTATCTGCCTTCTGCCTGCGGTGGCAAAGGCTCGTGTGGCCAGTGCAAATGCCGTGTGGTGGAAGGCGGCGGAACGATTTTGCCCACAGAAGTAGGCTTCTTCACCCGCAAGCAGATTCAGGACCACTGGCGCTTGGGATGTCAGGTGAAGGTGAAGGAAAACCTGAAAATCGTGGTGCCGCAGTCGATTCTGAATGTGAAGGAATACGAATGCACGGTGGTCAGCAACCGCAACGTGGCCACTTTTATCAAGGAGTTCAAGGTGCAGTTGCCCGTTGGCGAGCACATGGATTTCGTGCCTGGCTCGTATGCACAAATCAAGATACCGAAGTTCGACATCAAATATGCCGACTTCGACAAGGAACTGATAGGGGAGGAATACCTGCCTTCGTGGGAGAAATTCAAGATGTTTGACCTGCGATGCGTCAATACAGAACCTACCATCCGTGCCTATTCGATGGCCAACTATCCTGCCGAGGGCGATGTCTTCATGCTGACGGTGCGCATTGCAACGCCACCTTTCAAGCCTGATCGTTCGGGATTCATGAATGTCAATCCAGGCATTGCCTCATCGTATATCTTCTCGTTGAAACCTGGTGATAAGGTTATTATGTCAGGCCCATACGGAGAGTTTCATGTGAAAGAACATTCGGCCAATAATGTACGGCTGCCACAATGTGACAGCCCTACACAATTGCCCGAAATGATTTGGGTTGGTGGTGGTGCCGGTATGGCTCCTTTGAGGGCACAGATTATGCACCTGACCCGTACCTTGAATGTAAGGGACCGCGAGATGCACTATTTCTATGGCGCTCGTGCCTTGAACGAGGTCTTCTATCTGCAAGACTTCCTGCAACTCGAGAAGGACTTCCCCAACTTTCATTTCCACTTGGCTTTGGACCGTCCCGACCCCGCTGCCGATGCACAGGGTGTGAAATATACTGCCGGTTTTGTGCATAATGTGATGTACGACACCTACCTGAAGGACCACAAAGCTCCCGAGGACATCGAATACTACATGTGTGGTCCCGGCCCGATGAGTGCTGCCGTGGTCAATATGCTTGACAATTTGGGTGTGGCGCCAGAGAACATCTTGTATGATGACTTCGGTGGAGGAGCACCTAAGAAATAACCAACTGAAAAATACTTAATTATCATGAATTTACCAAAGATACATTCCATTTCCAAGAAGATCCTCGTTGGCGCGTTGGGCGCATTCTTGAGTTTCTTCCTGCTATTCCATGCCAGTGCCAACCTGCTCATCCTGAGACATGACGGCGGCGAATGGTATAACGCTTTCTGCCACTTCATGGGCACCTACATCATCGTCAAGGTGATGGAGATAGGCCTGTTTGCCGCACTGCTGCTGCATGTGGTTTTGGCCATTTGGTTGGCCGTTACCAACAAAATGGCGCGTCCTAAAGGCTACCATAAACCGCAACGCTCCAAAACGCACACCGGTTCCAAACTGCAAGTGTGGACGGGCATCCTCATTTTTGCCTGCCTTTTGCTGCATTTCACGGACTTTTATTTCGTGAAAATCGGCTGGATGAAAGGCAAATATTTGGCCAAAACGGAAGAGGTCGTGGCACTGAAAACAACGCAACCTGACGCATTCAACTATGCCGAACAGCATGGCGAATATTCCGCCAAGGAGAACTGGCTCACCAACTTCGACAAAGAAGACAAAGCTGTTCTTGAGGCCGCCGGACTTGAAGTCGAGCCTGATTTCTATCACCAAGCCCGCGAGAAATTCAAGATCTTGCACATCGTCATTTCCTATTTGGTGTTCTTCACCGTCGTTTGGTTCCACCTGCGGCATGGTTTTGCTGCCGTGTTCCAGACCTTTGGGCTGTATAACTACAAATACGGCAAGGCCATTGAGGTGCTTGGCCAAATCTATGCCTGGGTAGTGTGCCTGATGTTCACTGTCGTGGTCATCGGTGTTTATTTCGGACTATAATTATGACACGAGACTGCGAGACGCGAGACTACGAGACTGGGACAATTGTCCCGAAGTCCCGTGTCTCGAAGTCTCGAAGTCAAAAAAAAGATAAAGAATGAAACTAGACTCAAAAATACCCGCAGGTCCGCTCGCTGAGAAATGGACCAACTATAAAGCCTCGCAGAAGTTGGTCAATCCGGCCAACAAGCGCAAACTCGACATCATCGTGGTCGGCACGGGCTTGGCTGGTGCCTCGGCAGCCGCCTCGCTTGGTGCCATGGGCTTCAATGTGGATATTTTCTGCATCCAAGACTCGCCACGTCGCGCCCATAGCATTGCTGCACAAGGAGGCATCAACGCGGCAAAGAATTATCAAAACGACGGCGACAGCGTGGAACGTCTCTTCCGCGATACCATCAAGGGTGGCGACTATCGCGCCCGAGAGGCCAATGTGTACCGTCTGGCAGAAGTCAGCGGTGCCATCATCGACCAATGCGTGGCCCAAGGCGTGCCTTTCGCCCGCGACTATGGCGGGTTGCTCGACAACCGCTCTTTCGGCGGCGCACAAGTGAGCCGTACCTTCTACGCCAAAGGCCAGACGGGACAACAACTGCTACTCGGCGCATACGGTGCCTTAAGCCGTGAAATCGCCCGTGGCACGGTGAAACTTCACACACGCTGCGAGATGATGGACCTCGTCGTGGTGGAAGGTCGCGCCCGAGGCATCATCGTACGCAACCTCGTCACCGGCGACCTGGAGCGCTATGCCGCTCATGCTGTGGTACTCGCCACAGGCGGTTACGGAAACCTCTATTACCTCTCTACAAACGCCATGAACAGTAACGGTAGTGCGGCATGGGTGTGCCATCGCAAGGGAGCCGCCTTCGCCAATCCCTGCTATGTGCAGATCCACCCCACTTGTATTCCCGTCCACGGCGACTACCAAAGCAAACTCACGCTGATGAGCGAAAGCCTCCGCAACGATGGTCGCATTTGGGTGCCCAAACGAAAGGAAGACGTCGAAGCCATCCGCACTGGCAAACTGAAAGCCAACGACATAGCGGAAGAAAACCGCGACTATTATTTGGAACGCCGTTATCCCGCTTTCGGCAACCTCGTTCCCCGCGACGTGGCCAGCCGTGCCGCCAAGGAACGCTGCGATGCAGGCTATGGCGTGGGCACAGGCTATGCCGTCTATCTCGACTTCGCCGATGCCATCCAACGCCTTGGGAAAGAGGCTGTTGAGCTGAAATATGGCAACCTCTTCCAGATGTACCAAAAAATCACGGACGAGAACCCTTACGAGACCCCGATGATGATCTATCCCGCCATCCACTACACCATGGGCGGCCTTTGGGTGGATTACGAATTGCAAACCACCATCCCTGGACTTTTTGCCGCTGGCGAAGCCAACTTCAGCGACCATGGCGCCAACCGCCTCGGCGCCTCCGCCCTGATGCAAGGACTGGCTGATGGTTATTTTGTCTTGCCCTATACCATGCAGAACTATCTCGCCGACCAGATCTATGTGGGGAAGATTTCGGCCACAACGCCAGAATTCGACAAAGCAGAAGTGGCTGTACGTGAACGTCTGAACAAATTGATAACGATTGGAGGCGACAAGACCGTGGATCATTTCCACAAGGCTTTAGGCAAGATTATGTGGGAGTACTGCGGGATGGCCCGCAACACTGAGAGCCTCACCAAGGCAAAGAAGCTGGTCTCACAATTGGAAGATGAGTTCTGGAAATCTGTCTTCATCCCGGGCAGTGCCAATGAGATGAACCCCGAGTTGGAGAAAGCCTATCGACTTGAAGATTATTTCGAGTTGGCACAACTCGTCATCGATGACGCCATGCACCGCGAGGAATCGTGCGGCGGACACTTCCGCACCGAGCACCAAACAGAGGAAGGCGAGACCCTCCGCGATGATGAGCACTTTATGTATGTCGCCGCTTGGGAATACCAAGGCCATGGCCAACCCGAGACCATGGAGAAGGAGCCGCTGGTCTATGAACATATCCAAATCGCAAAACGTAATTACAAGTAAGCCATGAAGTTCACATTACATATTTGGCGTCAGGAGAACGCCCGAGCCAAGGGCCATTTCGAAACCTATCCTTTGGAAGGCATCTCGCCCGACTGCTCTTTCCTTGAGATGTTTGACATCCTGAACGAGCAGCTCATCAACGACCACATTGCCCATCCCGTGTGCTTCGACAACGACTGCCGCGAGGGCATCTGCGGCATGTGCGGACTCTATATCAACGGACGCCCACATGGCAACGACGACGGCATCACCACCTGCCAGCTGCACATGCGCAAATTCCATGATGGAGATGACATCTGGATTGAACCCTGGCGTGCCAAGCCGTTCCCTGTCATACGCGACCTCGTGGTGGACCGTTCCGCCTTCGACAAGATCATCCAAGCTGGAGGCTACATCAGCACCACCACGGGCGGCGTGCCTGATGCCAACACTATCGCTATTCCAAAACACAAGGCAGACATGGCCATGGACGCGGCTTCGTGCATCGGCTGTGGTGCCTGTGTGGCGGCCTGCAAAAATGCCAGCGCAATGTTGTTTGTGGGCGCCAAGGTCAGCCATTTGGCCTTGTTGCCGCAAGGACAAATCGAAGCTGCCGACCGTGTACACAAAATGGTCTGCAAGATGGACGAATTGGGCTTTGGCAGCTGCACCAACACCTACGCCTGCGAAGCCGAATGCCCGAAACTCATCAAGCGGCAGAACATCTCACGGCTCAATAGGCATTGGATTGGGGCTTTGCTGGGGCGAGACAGGAAATAAAACAATTAGAATCGCGCTTTTTTGAGGCGCGATTTTTTTTGTGATTTCCAACTCCGTCGTTTTTTGTATCTTTACCGCCTCAAAGATGTAAATCACCATGCAAATCTTCCAACGCAACATCCTCAACAAATACATCGAAGGCCTTGATAGTACACTGATTGATGAGCAGTACAAGACCTTCTCTAACTTCTTCCTGGATTCTGAAAGACAGGCCAACATCCTCAACAGTAAGGAAGAACAATTCCAAGAGGGTTTCCTTCGCGAATTGTTCGTGAAGATTCTCGGCTACACCTTGAATCCCGACCCCAATTTCAACCTCACCACCGAGAAGAAAAACGAGACCAACAGCAAAAAGGCAGATGGCGCCATCCTCGTTGATGGCAAGGTTGTGGGTGTGATTGAGCTGAAAGACCACAAAACGCCTGACCTCAGCAAAGTTGAAGCACAGGCCTTCAACTATAAGAGCCAGCACAAAGAAGCCGTTTACGTCGTCATCTCCAACTTCGAGAAGCTGCGCTTCTACATCGACAACGCCGTCGACTTTGAGGAATTTGATTTGTTCCACTTGACTCGTGACGATTTCGCCCGGCTTTGGATATGCCTGGCACACGAAAACATCGCCAAGAACCTCCCCAAGCAAATCAAGGCGGCCAGCCTCACTAATGAGGACCAAATTACCAACGCCCTCTATAAGGACTATTCCAACTTCAAGCGGGATTTGTTTGATGACATCTTGAAGAACAATCCGACCGACGACACGGAGCATAAGATTCTGTTGTTCCAAAAGACACAGAAACTCCTTGACCGACTGCTTTTTATCTTCTTCGCCGAGGATAGAGGATTATTGCCGCCCAATTCAATAATGCTCATCATCAACCAATGGGAAAAGCTGAAGGAGCTTGACGAGTACCAACCGTTCTACAACCGTCTGAAGAAGTATTTCGGCTATATGAACACGGGCTTCCAAGGCAAGAATTATGAAGTGTTCGCTTATAACGGAGGCCTTTTCAAACCCGATGAAGTCCTTGACGGCCTAACCATATCCGACGATGTGCTTAGAGATTATTGCAAGAAGATCGCTGACTATGACTTTGCTTCCGACGTGGATGTCAATATTTTAGGTCATATCTTTGAGAACTCGCTAACCGAAATCGAAGAAATAACGACGCGGCTATCGACAATGGGGTATGCCCCATTGGCACAGCCGCTACAAAAACGCAAGAAAGACGGCGTTTTCTACACCCCGCAATACATCACAAAATACATCGTGGAAAACACCGTCGGCAAGCTCTGCCGAGAGAAGAAGGTGGAACTTGGCATCGATGAGAGCGAGTACTTCACCGACAAGAAACGCCAGGTGGCCACCAAGAAAGCACTCATTCAAAAGTTGGATGCCTATCGTGATTGGTTGCTGCAAATCTCCATCTGCGACCCCGCTTGCGGCAGCGGAGCTTTCCTCAATGCCGCCCTGAACTTCCTTATTGCCGAACACAAGCTCATCGATGAAATGAGTGCAAAGGTTGAGGGCGCCGCCATCGTGTTTCCCAACGTCGAGAACTCCATCTTGGAAAACAACCTCTATGGCGTCGACATCAACGAGGAAAGTGTAGAGATTGCCAAGCTGTCATTGTGGCTTCGTACTGCCAAGCCTCACCGCAAGCTGAACTCGCTCAACGACAACATCAAATGTGGCAATTCGCTGATTGACGACCCGGCCATTGCAGGCGACAAGGCTTTCTGTTGGGAAAAGGAATTCCCGAAGGTGTTTCGCGAAAAGCAAAAGAGGCCGTGGCACATAAC
This sequence comes from uncultured Bacteroidia bacterium, assembly GCA_902769875.1. Classification (GTDB taxonomy): domain Bacteria; phylum Bacteroidota; class Bacteroidia; order Bacteroidales; family F082; genus Limimorpha. The sequence continues at coordinate 1,443 of CACXQV010000039.1, read as the reverse complement.
GACGGCAGTACACGACAGTCGAACCTCCGATAGAATGATAGAATATGACGTGAGGCGACTTCGCGACAACGGCACACGACCTTATCCCGAACCAATGCTGTTGAGTGAGGAAGAGGAAATCATCATCACGGAGACCGTGGCGAAGATTGTGGAGGAAGACAAGTTGAACGTCTTGGCCTACAACATCTGCTTCGACCATATGCACCTACTCCTTGTGTGCGAAGAGGAAGATGTGCCGAAGATAGTAGGAAAGATAAAGTCGATGACGGCGCGAGCCGTGAATATCGCTATGGGAAGAACTGTCCCGATGACTACGACTGCGGTAGCAACAAGGGGGCATGCCCCCTTGACCCTACCAGCGGCATCCCTACCGTGCTCCGAGAACCTTCTGGACGAAGAACTGCTGGCGGCAGCAACAAGGGGGCATGCCCCCTTGACCCTACCGGACGACGAGAACCTACCGGCAGCCAAGAGAGGCCAAACACAATGCCCCCTATGGACACAAAAATTCGGCAACACCTACATCGATTCCGAAGAGCACCTCTACAACGCCATCGAGTATATCCGGACCAACCGCGAGCACCACGACCTCCCGCCACTCGACGTGGAATATCCCCATTGCGTCACCATCGAAGAAGCCTTCCAACCAGAGTACACGGGCGGCTTCGATGTGGTCATTGGAAATCCACCGTATTTGAGAGTGCAGGGCTTGCGTGAAAACTTTGAGAAGGAATCAAAATTCTACGAACAACACTATGCTTCTGCAACAGAGCGATTCGATTTTTATGTCCTGTTTATGGAAAGAGCCTTTTTGCTGCTGAATCATAAAGGTTTAATGACATTCATTCTTCCGCATAAGTTTATAAATGCTGGCTTCGGTATTGGAATACGGAAATTCATTTACGACAACAAGGCTATGAAATCATTGATACACTTTGGTGCAGAACAGGTCTTTGAAGACGCTAGTGTTTATACTTGCATAATTGGTCTATCGAAAAGTCAAAACAACGAATTTGAATTTGCGAAGATTGCTCCCAAAGAATTGAGCAATTCTATTGAAACCGAAAGCATTCCCGAAGACCGCTTGTCGGACTCTAATAGTTGGCACATTTCTTCAGGAAATGATGTTGGTATTTTGGAAAAGTTGAACAAAATGCCGTTTAAGGTTAAAGATGTTTTCAAAGGAATCTTCCAAGGCATTGTAAGTGGCGACAATAAAGCATTCTATTTGTACGATTGCATAGAAAAAGAAAACTACATTGAGGGCTTTTCTCAGGTTTCAAATTCAAGAATTTTAATTGAACGTGTTATTTGCAAGCCAATATTTACAGGGAAAACAATTTCAACAGGGCAACCGCATCAAATGCGATAATTTGCGAGGATTTCGATGAGATAATTGGGGTCGAGGGAGGCCTTGAAGAGCCTTTTCCTTAGGCTTCTTTT
>CACXQV010000038.1 GCA_902769875.1 uncultured Bacteroidia bacterium | reverse complement strand
GCGGATTTCGGTCTCGATGCTCGGCTCAAGGAGGCGTTTCCACGAGTCGGCGATGGCCTCGCGCACCAGCTCCGACGATTCGTTGTCGTTCTTCAGGAAGATGCTTTCCAGTGAGTTCAGCACGAAATCGTCATCTACCTTGATTTTCAGCTTCACCATGCCTTCCTCCTCGGCGCGGAACAGGGCCAAAAGGCGGTGTGAGGGCGCCTCTGAAATCGGCTCGCGGAAGTCGAAATATTGTTGGTAGGTCTTGCCTTCCTCTTCCTTGCCTTTGACCACGGCGGAGCTGATGTCGCCCTGCATGTGGAAGATCTTGCGGATGCGATTGCGTCCGTTGATGTTCTCCGAGACCCACTCGGCCATGATGTCCTTGGCGCCTTGCAGGGCTTCCTCGATGTCGTTGACGCCCTTGCCTGCGTTGACATAACGCGCGGCAAGGCGGTCCACCATGTCTACATTCTGCGCCATGATTTGTGCGGCCAGCGGCTCCAAACCCTTTTCGCGGGCGATGGCGGCGCGGGTGCGGCGTTTGGGCTTGTAGGGCAGATACAAATCCTCAACTTCTTGTAAAGTATTGGCTTCCAGTATCTTTTGCTCCAGTTCGGGTGAGAGTTTCTCCTGCTCACGGATGGAGGCGATGACGCTTTCCTTGCGTTTCTGGAGTTCAACGAGTTGTTCGAGGCGTTTCTGCACGGTGGCCACGTTCTCTTCATTCATCGTGCCTGTCATTTCCTTGCGGTAGCGGGCGATGAAGGGGATGGTGGCGCCTTCGTCGAAGAGACTAATGACGTTGGCCACATGGTGCGCGGCCAAGTTGAGTTCCTGCGCAATTTGCGGGGCGAAGTCTATGGTGTTGGGCATATTTTCTTTTTTAGGGGTGCAAAAATACGGTTTTCTTGCAGTATTTTTCAGCATTTTTCACTATATTTGCAGCAAAATAAATCTATGACACAGCATAACAAAATCCAGCTCTTCGAGGAGAAGAAAGTCCGCGCTATTTGGGACGACGAGGCAGAGAAATGGTATTTTTCCATCGTTGATGTGGTTGCCGTATTGACGGAAAGCCCTAATCCGCAAACCTATTGGCGCGTATTAAAGAAACGTTTGAAGGACGAAGGAAATGAAACCGTTACAAATTGTAACGCTTTGAAAATGCATGCTCCCGATGGCAAGATGAGAAAAACCGATGTCGCTGATACAGAGCAACTTTTTCGTCTAATCCAATCCATTCCATCGTCCAAGGCAGAGCCTTTCAAGCAATGGATGGCGCAGGTTGCGGCACAGCGTCTCGACCAGCTGCAAGACCCAGAATTGAGCATCGAGCAGGCCATGATGGACTACAAGCGTTTGGGTTATTCCGACGCTTGGATCAACCAACGGCTGAAGTCCATCGAAATCCGAAAGGACCTCACCGATGAATGGAAGCGGCGCGGCTTGCAGGAAGGCGTGCAGTTTGCCACGTTGACTGACATTATCTATAGCACTTGGTCGGGCATGACGGCCAAGGAATACAAGCAGTTCAAGGGCTTGAAGAAAGAGAACCTGCGCGATAACATGACCAACCGCGAATTGGTGCTGAACATGCTGGCCGAGCTTTCGACCAAGGACATTTCGGAAAGCCAAAATCCCGAAACTTTTGGCGAGCACATGGATGTGGCGCGACAGGGCGGCGAAATTGCCCGCCACGCCCGCATGGAGCTGGAAGCCAAGACGGGAAAGCCCGTGGTGACTTCGCTGAACGCAAAACAGGCCTTGAAACTGAAAGAAAATCAGGGAGATAATCCTCAAAAACAACTCGAAAACCCAGATAGCAATGATTAAAAACATCATCTTCGACTATGGCGGTGTGCTCTTAGACTGGAACCCGCATTACCTTTATGACCCTTATTTCAGCGACGTGAACAAGGCCGAATGGTTCCTTACCCACATTTGTACCTACGAATGGAACGCCCAGCACGACAACGGTCGTTCCATTGCGGATGGCACGGCGGAACTCATCGCCGAGCATCCCGAATGGAAGAAGGAAATTGAGCTGTATTACGGCGAGTTCATGAAGATGATGGGCGGACAGATTCCAGGCATGGAGGAGTATGTCAAGGAATTGAAATCCAAAGGTTTCCGTGTGTTTGGGCTGTCCAACTGGTCGGAGGAGACTTTCGCCTTGGTGCGGCCGGTCTATCCCGTTCTCAACCTCATGGAAGACATGGTGATTTCGGGCATCGAGAAGGTGATGAAACCCGACCCGAGGATTTTCCAACTGGCCTTGCAACGCTTCGGCATCAAGGCAGAGGAAACGGTTTTCATTGATGACAACCCGAATAATGTTGCCGCCGCGAATGCTATGGGCATCACGGGGATATTGTTTGAGGGGAAAGACAAGCTGGAAAGAACTCTAAACAATTTGTAATTATGTCACAAAACCTTCAAAACTTGCAAAACAATAAGAGGTGTGAGCGGCTCCACAACCGTGTTGCCGCTGGAAAGCCGCCGGTTGGCGGGCTTTCCTTGCCTAGAAATAAAGTTTTGACGGTTTTGTTGGTTTTGTGATAAAAACAGATGCAATATGAAAATCCTTTCAGTCGAACAAATCCGCGAAGCGGACAAATACACGATAGAAAACGAACCCATCGAGTCCGTCGATTTGATGGAACGGGCGGCAACGAAAGTTTTCGAATGGCTCTACCGCCGTGCGCCGCGCGATAAGACCATCAAGATCTTCTGCGGCATGGGCAACAATGGCGGCGACGGCCTCGTGGTGGCCCGACTGCTCAACGAGCAAGAGATTGTCCCGCAGGTGTTTATGGTGCGCTACAGCGACCGCATGAGCCACGACTGCGAGGTGAACTACTACCGCCTCGTGAACGAAACCAAGGTGCCGATGTTCGACATCCTCACCGAGGACGACTTCCCGAAAGTCGATGCCAACGATGTGGTGGTCGACGCCATCTTCGGTTCGGGTCTCAACCGTCCGCCGCAGGGCGTGACCGCCGACCTGATTGCCTACCTCAACCAGAGCAAGGCCATTCGCGTGGCTATTGACATCCCTTCGGGCCTCTTCGCCGACCAGCCCAGTGCCTTGGGCTTCATCTTCAAGGCCGACTACACGCTGACCTTCCAAAACCCCAAGTTGGCTTTCCTCTTGCCCGAAAACGACCCGTATGTGGGTCGCTTCGAGGTCTTGGACATCGGCTTGCATCCGCGCTATTTGGAAGAGGTGGAGACCAACAACCTGCTGACCGTCAAGGCAATGGTGAAGCCAATACTGCACAACCGCACAAAATACTCCCACAAAGGCACATACGGTCATGCATTGCTTATTGCTGGCTCCGAAGGTAAGACGGGCGCGGCTTTATTAGGAGCGAAAGCCTGTCTGCGCACGGGAGTGGGTTTATTGAGCGTCCACCTGCCCAAGGTTGCACAACTTCCTATGCAGACCGCCATCCCAGAGGCGATGATTGACTCCGACGACTCCGAAACCTGCTTCTCGACATTCGGCCATTTGGATGCCTATACCGCTGTGGGCGTAGGTCCGGGATTGGGCAAGGCGGAGGAAACCGTCCGCGCCTTGAAACGCCTGATTCAAGAGGTGCAAGTGCCGTTAGTCATGGATGCAGACGCCTTGAACATCCTCTCCGACAACCCGACTTGGCTCGCTTTCTTGCCTTCAAAAACGATACTGACACCGCATCCCAAGGAGTTTGAACGCTTGGTGGGGAAGTCTGCGACCTCGTTTGAGCGTCTTGAAAAACAAAGGGAATTAGCCATTAAATATAACCTTGTCGTCATCGTGAAAGGCGCGCACACTACCGTCGCGATGCCCAACGGTACCGTTTTCTTCAACACTACAGGCAATCCCGGTATGGCCACGGCGGGCAGCGGCGACGTTTTGACGGGCATCATCCTTTCGCTTTTGGCACAACGCTATTCGCCCGAGGAGGCCGCCGTGTTGGGCGTTTATCTCCACGGTCTTGCTGGCGACCTTGCCGCTGAGGAGATAGGGCAGGAGGCCTTGATTGCCAGTGATATAACTGAACATTTGGGGAAGGCATACGCTGCGCTTCACGCGAAGTAGTTTTTTTTCACGCAGAAATCGCAGAATCCGCAGAACCTACCGAACGCGATTGCTTCACGCAGAATCCGCAGAATGCGCTGAACCTGCTGGACGCAAACTTGGTGTCGCTTCGCGATTCATATAGTTCTGCGAATTCTGCGTGAGAATTACACGTCGCTTTGGTCAAGTTTTTTTTGTGGAGATTACTATTTGACGACTACCTTTTTGGTCAGAGTGCCCTCTTTCCCGTTGGCCACAAAGAAATACATGCCGTTCCGTCTACTCAGGTTGTACTGAATTGCCGTTGATTCCCTATCATTGTAGGTCACGAAGTTGTCAAGCAAAATGCCCATTACATCATACACCTTAACCTCCACTTTGCCTCCCATGTTTTCGAACCGCAGCTCCATGTTGCCGTTGTTGGGATTGGGGATGATGTCGAATGTGCATCGTGCGGCATTCTGTTTTTCGACGCCGAAAAACGATGACTTGAGGTAGAACCTTCGCGTAATGCTGTAAGGCTCGCAGTGGCTGTTGTAGATGGTGCATTCCAACACCACAGGCGTTTCGTTATGTTCGGCGACATAAACCCTGCAATACCGTCTTTCAGCTTCATTCTGGTATTCGGGGGGATTCGGCAAGATTGTCCATGATTCCTTGCTGATGCGCCAAACGCAGGAGTCCCAATCGCCAATGTGGCCCAACTCGTCCTCCACGAAGAAGTCGTAATGGAACGAGTTGAACTCCGAGTAGGTGATGACGGCAAGGGTGTCGCCGTTTTTGTAGTAGTCGTCATCCGCGTAGGCGATGGTTGGCATGGGAACATGGTTCACGGTAAGGTTCAATTCGATGATGCTGTCGCATCCCTCCTGTGTCAGGCCCTTGTATGTGTAATGGCCTGATTCTGTCAGATAGCCACTCGGGGCCGCCTGCCAGGGATACTTGTCGCACACGGTCTCGCTTAAGATGGTGCTGTAACCTTCCACGAAAGTGAGGTCAAGTGTGTAGATGTCGTTGCATCCTATGGCATCAGGTATGGTGTCGTAATAAACCCCATCTCGCGAATAGCTGTGATTGTGCCAAACGAAAGAGCTCTCGCATGTCACCACCTCTTCCGTGGGATGGACTATCTCATGACCTATCGTAAGATGCAGGGTGACAATGCTGTCGCAGCCGAGAGCCGTTTGGAACGGGCGTGGGTAGTCGCCGGATTCCGTGTAAGTGATTCCCCGCCATGTGAAAGCGTCGCAGGTGAATGCAGTCGTGTCGCTTTCGACGGTATGGCCAAGGGTCAGGTGCAACACAAAGGTGCTGTCGCAAGCTCCAGTCGTTTGGACAAAATCGGTGTAAGTGCCGCTTTCAGTATAGGTGGTGCCGCGCCAAGCGTAGTTGTCGCAGGCTGTCACGTCTTCCTCGGAATTATAGCTGCCGCTGATGCCGAGGTTCAGGACCAAAAGGCTGTCGCAGCCGTCAACCGACTGTTCCTGATGCGTGTAAACGCCCGGTTCGGTATAGGTCATGTCATACCATTCGTATTCATCGCAAGCGGTGATGTAGAGATAAGTCGTGTCAACAGGGTTGATGGTCAAATGGAGCACCAATGTGCTGTCGCAAGTTTCGGGCGACGGTACCAAAAGGGTGTAGGTGCCGCTTTCAGTATAGTTGGTTTCATGCCAAACGTAGCTGTCGCAAGCCGTGGCATACTCTTCAGAGAGCAGCGTCCTGACTTCTATGGTTTTGGTAAGATAAAGAGAATCGGTGGCTCTATGGGGATTGTGGAGCACGTTGGTCACGGTGTAGAATCCGTCGGCACCGTAGGTGTGGGTCGCCTGTTCGCCTTGCGCCGAGGTGCCGTCGCCGAAATACCACGTCACATCGTCATAGTTCCAGTTGGTCAACGTGTTGAACTCTATAGCTTGGTTGGTGCAAAAATAATGGTTTTCGGGAATCTCGGCATAATCCCAACCATCAATGGTCATGGTATAGGTGAAGTTTGTGCTAAAGCTATGGGCCTCAAGGAAAACGCCCGAATCCACAAGATAATCCCCTACATCGCAAATGGCCATTTTGATATGGTAATTTGACATTGGGACCACGGCGAAACTCACATTGATCACGGTCGTGAAGCCGTCAAATTGGATGGTGGCGCCTCCCGTGTTGTCGATGTAATATTCCGAATTGTGGTCCATGTTCACGTTGTTGATGCTGACGGCCTCCATCGTCCCAGGTATCAAAGCCATGTTCTGATGGTCGTAAAAGCCTCCCGCCGGGTTGGCTCCTTCCACAAAAAAGCCGAATACGTCATTGTATGCCATACCGACATATTCCATGTATTCTTCTGAACCGAACACAAAACTAAAGCTCACGGTGTCATCCCATGGGATGAAATCGAACTCAAGCACTGCAACGTCGTTTGTGTTGTCTGAGGCGATGGAAGCCAAGTCGACGTCATAATAGGAATTGCACGTTGTGGCGACGTGGTTTTCAGTGTTGTTGTTTGGGCCTACGGCGACTTCCACCCCGCCAGAGGCAAGAATCAGGCCTGAAGCCATCCCGATGTTGGTAGGCACAATCCCGGTCTCGAACTTGCCGATGCTGTTGCAGTTGATGATGCCGTCGCTGCCGTTGAATTTGGCATTGGAGATGGTGACGCCATCATCCAAAAGAATGTTCCTGACCAATGAATCGGCAGTCCAACCTTCCAAAGCCGAAGCATCGGTCACAATGAGTTGGGCTTGGAGTTTTCCTGCAAAAGCCAAGCCCACAAACAGGGTAATCAGAGATAGTAAGTTGCTTTGTTTCATAGTGATGATAGTATTTTTGATTGCGAGGCAAAAATACATGTTTTTGGGAATAAAGAAAGAAAAATGCCCAAAAAACCGAAAAAAAATTTTTGGTGTCGGGAAGAAATGCTATTTTTGTCACATGAATAAATCCACCATTACCAATAAGGAAATCTGGCGCATCGCTTACCCCATTATGTTGGGCAACCTTGCGCAAACCATCATCACCTTCACCGACACGGCTTTCCTCGGTCACCTTGGCACAATAGAATTGAGCGCGTCGATGATGGCTGGCTTGTATTACTTCGTCTTCACCACCTTGGCGATGGGCTTTGCCGTGGGCATCCAAATCTTCATAGCGCGGCGTTTCGGCGAGGGCAACTTCAGCAAAATCGGCGTGGTATTCCAACATGGTGCCTTGTTCGTGCTGGGATTGGGCCTGTTCCTATTCAGCATCCTTTTCTTCTTCAGCCACAAGTTGTTGCACATCATCATCGAGTCCGAAAGCATTTATGCGGCAGCGAGCGAGTACCTGAGATTCAGGCAGTTCGGCATTATGTTCGTGGTGTTCAACTTCCTATTCCGCTCGTTCTACGTCGGCATCAGCAGCACCAAGGTCATCACTTTTTCGACCATCATCATGGCCGTCGTCAATATCTTTTTCGACTGGGCCTTGATTTTCGGCAACGCAGGTTTGCCCGAAATGGGCATCGGCGGCGCGGCCTTGGCCTCGCTGATGGCCGAAATCACGGCGTTCTGCTTCTTCTGGATTTACACTTATGTCAAGATTCCGCACGAGGAATACGGCATGTTCCGTTGGCACAAGTGGCAGCCCGCCTTGATGGGAGACATCCTCAAGGTGGCCTTTCCGAGCATGATTCAGCGGTTGTTCTCCTTCGGCGCATGGTTCATCTTTTTCGTGATGATTGAGAAGATGGGGGAGACGGCCATCGGCGTTTCTTCGGTGGTGCGCAGTACGTATATGATTCTTATCATTCCAGGTATCGCTTTCGCTTCGACGGCCAACACCTTGACGAGCCGCATCATCGGCGAAGGCAAAAGCAACGAGGTGATGGCGACTGTATGGAAAGTGGTGAAAAACAGTTTTTTGTGTTCTGTCGTTTTGGTTACTGTAGTTGCCATCATCCCGCATTTGGTGCTTCAAATCTACACCGATGATGCGGCCTTGGCGCAGGCTGCCATCCCTTCGGTGTATGTGATTTGTGTCGCCACGCTATTGGGTGCTTTCTCCATGACCTTTTTCGAGGCCGTTTCGGGCACGGGCAACACTACGGCGGCCATGGCCTTGGAGTTTGGCATCCTTATCCTTTACATTGTTTATGTTTATCTGATGTCGAAGACCTCGACCATCGCCGGCGTGTGGACGGCTGAATGGGTTTACAACATCTCCATCGGCTTGATTTCGTTGGTTTACATCTGGAAGGCGGACTGGGGGAGGAAGAGGATTTGAACGGAGATTGAAACCTCCGATTAGGTAATACACCGACGCTTTTGTTTTGCGGGGATTGAAATCCCCGATGGAATAGGGTCGCCCTTTGACTTCGTCGAATCTGCGATTTCAAGGCTTTGTAGAATGAACAGAATGAGTGAATTATGAAAACACCCGCGTTATTCAAGGAATACATTTGGTTGGTGAACACCATCCACAGCGCCAAGCGGATTTCGCTGGCCGAAATCAACGAGAGATGGCAGCGGACTGAGATGAGCGAAGGGATGCCGTTGAGTCGCACCACCTTCAACCGCCACAAGGACGCCATAGAGGACATCTTCGGTATCTACATTGATTGCGATAGGAGGGATGGCTACTGTTATTATATTGGAAATGAGGAAGTGCTGCACGAAGACTCGGTGCAGAACTGGATGCTTTCCACGCTGACAGTGAACAACCTCATCAGTGAGAGCATGAGCCTGCAACGCCGCATCGTGCTTGAAAACATCCCTTCCAACGGAGAACTGTTGGAGCGGGTGATTCGCGCCATGAAAGAGAGCGTGAAAGTCATGGTGCGGTATCGGCGTTACCAGGCGACGGAGGCGAGGACGTTCAATTTGTCGCCGTATTGCATCAAGTTGTTTCGGCAACGGTGGTACTTGCTGGGCCGTTTTGACGATGGCGGCTTTGCCATGTTCTCGTTTGACCGAATGGAAGACATCACCGCTACCGATGAAACCTTCAAGATGGATCCCGATTTCGATGCTACGGAGTTTTTCGGCGAGTGCTATGGTGTGGTCATTGGCGATGGTAGCCAGCCTGTGCGCGTTGTTTTGCGTGCCTTTGGCAGGGAGCGGTATTATCTCCGCGACTTGCCTTTGCACCACACCCAAAAGGAGCTCCAATGCAATGAGCAACAAGATTTTGCCGACTTTGAACTCATTTTGCGACCCACCACCGACTTCAAGGGGCAGCTGCTTTCGCGAGGTGCCTGGCTGAAAGTGCTTGAACCGCAATGGTTGGCTGATGAAATACGGCAATGGCATGAGGACGCGGCGGGGATGTATCAAACAAGAATTATCAAAGAAAAAGTTATATAAAACACGAATTATCAGAAATATATCACGAATTGTCATTAATTGCAATTTTTGAAAAATTGACTTTGTCGAAATCTCCGATTCGGCGGAACCAATCTTCGATTTCGTGTCCAATTCATGGAAATTCGTGTAAAAAAACGAAAAAACTTTGAGCTTGTACCGTGATTTGAAACAGGTGGTTTCTATTTTTGCGGCGTAATTCAATTTAAGTGCTTCAAAAATAGAAAAGAGAATTGGCCATGTTTTTCACGCTGAATGGATTTGGGGATTTGCTGATTTTTGTCGTGGTAGTGGCGTTTGTCTTACACATCACGAAAGACGACAATCCAAAGGATGATGGAAACAATTGGGATCAATGGCGTACACAATAATAAACAATTCAACATTAAGCTGTTACTTTGGACAAATAACGTCTATATTTACAATTGGAAAATACAATGTTATGAAAACAAAAGAAGACTTTTTGCTTGATGTCCGTGCGGCAATCAAAAGAAACCAAGTTGTGTTGATGATGTTGCACAACACCGAAACTGGAGAGTTTTCAGAATATAGTAATGACTACGGCATTGATTTTGACGAAATACTATCGGATTTCGTGGAAATGCCATTCATTGGGCACATCCCGATTTCGAAGGCATTTGAGGAATGGCAAGATTACTTTGAGAATCCTGACGAGGCCGAAATCTATGGCTTTGAGCTGGATGACGGTGAGGTGCAGATGGCTATTCTGGATTGTTTTATTAAGCCCTGATAATAATTTGTTGACAGGAACGGAATTTGTTGTAAATTTGCGGCAAGAAAGGAGAAAAGAACGATGTATTACGTGCCAATGTCGCCAGCTGAAATCTGGATAATGATAGCGGTAATCGCTGTCATAGCCATCGCGTGTAAGATTGAGGCACGCCGTAACAAGAGGGAGATGGCCGAAAAGGAGGAACGGTGGGAAAGAGAAAGAGAAGAGGAAATCAGGATTTGGAAAGAAGAAACCCTGCCGAAGTTCTACAAGGAGCATCCCGAAGTGTTCGACGAGAACGGAAACATTCACGGAATGCCTCCGGGTGGATGACACATCGTTATTTCTGTCACTAACAAACGAAGTTTGGGACTTACTTTTGTCTCAAACTTCGTTTTATTATGCCATCAAGAGATTGATTTGTATCAGAAGTGTAAGTGAATGTTGAATAAGCCAAGGTTGTTAAAGCATTTTTTACACTGAAGAATGAAAAAAACTCGCCCTTGTACTGCGATTTAGAGCAAGTATAATGCTTTCATTGTCAGAATCCCCAACAGTAAAAATCGGTCGGTGGATTATTGTATCGAGTCGGCGGCACGGCGAATGCGGTCGGCCAAATCCACCAACGCACCCTTCAGTTGGTAGCGCTCTTCCGTGTTGAAATCCGTCGGCTTCTTGTTGCCATCCACCCCGTCCAGTTTGTGGTAGAGCCAAGATCCCGATTTCTCAAAGTAGCGGTTTGCAAGTTCACGCCACGAAATGGCCAAAAGTATATCTTCCAGTTGTTTTTTCATAGTTCCCTGCTGGGTTTCCTTCAAAGTCATTGTTGCCATAGTGTTATCTTTTTCATCGTTGCCGCATTTGTTTGATCAAGACGCCGCAAAGATAGTACAAATATCCGTACTGACAACAAATTTTCCTTTTTTCCATAAAAATTGCATTTGTTTTCGCTACCTTTGCCCCCAAATTTAGGCTATGGACTACAAGAAACTAAAAGAAGAACCGCTGAAAAGCGCGGTGCAGCAGGACTTCTTCAACAGTTACAAATACACCCAAATCGGCAACATCGACTTCGTGATTGCCAAAAACATCGTCGAGCGGGGGCAAACCTCGATTTTCGACGAGTTTGAGAACGACGACCTGAAGTCGCTGCTTTGGGCCGAGGCCAAGCAAGGTACCTCTCACGACATCTTCGAGTCGTTTGTGCAACTCATCCTCACCATCGGCAAGGAGCGCACTTTCGAGAAATACCTGCCGCCCAAATACATAGGCGCATTCGACGCGGAGAAGTTCGCCTTCATCGAGTACCACGAAATACAAGGCATCTTCTACCAAAACGACTTCAATTGGAACGTGACACCCTCGAACCACGACACCAAGGAGTTCCGCCAACTCTATGCGCTTTGCAAAAACCTGCTTGAAGAAAACAGCATCCTTTTCTATTTTGAAACACAAACCACTGAGTTCAAGGAGTTTATCAAACTGAATTTCAAGACGGACAAGGAGGCGACGGAGAAGATTTCGGTCACGAAAAACAACTTCACCTTCGTGTTCCAGAAGTGGAGCGACAAGGTGAGGCCGACGATTTCAGTGGATTGGGCCAAGGCCAACAAGGCGGGCATCATCTCCGCCGACTTCTTCCTTGCCGACCTGCTTTCGAGCAACGAGGAGTCGCTGAAGGACTCGCTTTATGTGGTGCTGCGCAAGACCAAGTACGAACTGGCCAAGAAGATTGACGAGATGGGACTGGTTTCCACCTCGTCGGTGGGCTTCAACGACAAGCAGAAGGCCTACAAGCAGTTTTGGAGCATCTATGCGCGACCGCCCAAGGAGGAATATTGGAACTACATCATCGGGCGGCGCGACCTGCTTGTGCCGCAAGACATCCGCGAGCGCAAAGGCTCCTACTTCACGCCCCAGATTTGGGTGGAGAAGAGCCAGCAATATTTGGCCGACGTGCTTGGCGAGACGTGGCAGGACGAGTATTACATTTGGGACTGCTGTGCCGGCACGGGCAACCTGCTGAACGGCCTGACGAACTACGACCGCGTGTGGGCCTCGACCCTTGACAAACAAGACGTTGACGTGATGATGGACCGCATCGCCAACGGCTGGAAGATGGCCGAAAACCACGTGTTTCAGTTCGACTTCCTCAACGACGACTTCTCGAAATGTCCCGAGGAATTGCAAGAGATTCTGAACGACGCGGAAAAGCGGAAGAAGTTGGTGGTTTATATTAATCCGCCTTATGCGGAGGCTGCTAATGCAAGGACTTCAAGCGGAACGGGAACAAATAGGGCTGGAGTGGCAGAAAGCGTTATTAGAGATAGATATGGTGAAGAATTGGGGAGAGCCGTCAATGAATTGTTCGCGCAGTTTTTTGCTCGTGTGGTGAAAGAAATCAATAGTTCGGTTTTGGCTGTTTTCTCAAAGATAAAGACTTTGCAAGGACCTAATTTTGTTGGGTTTAGAAATTGTTTTCCCGCTAAATTAATCCGTGTTTTTTTGATGCCTGCAAACACTTTCGATAATGTCAGTGGTCAGTTTCCGATAGGTTTCCAGATTTGGGATACAGGGCAAAAAGAAGTCTTTGAGACTATTTGCGCCGATGTTTTTGATGCTAAAGGGGAAAAACAAGAGTGCAAACAGATTTTCGCCTACAAGAATGACAAATTCATAGTTGACTGGATCAGGTGTTTCTATGACAAGGAAAATGAACGAATTGCTTATTTGCGTTTTCTTGGCACTGATTTCCAGAATAATAACGGTGTTTTTCTAACTCTTAAACCTTCGGATAATGATTTGAAACAGGTAAAGGGAAATTGGGTGACCCGACAAAACCTACTGCCAATGTGTATTTACTTTACCGTCCGCCACTGCATTGAAGCCACTTGGCTCAACGACCGCGACCAATTCCTCTATCCTAACGACGGTTGGAAGAACGACAAGGAATTTCAGACGGACTGCCTGATATTCACGCTGTTTCACGGGCAGAACCGCATCAGTGTCGTCAACTGCGTCCCGCAGTTGGGAAAAACAGCCTTGCCATCTGCGGGGACGCAGATGCCGACAGTGAACCATTGGATTCCCTTCACCCGCGAGCAGGTGGGCTGCCGCAAGACCTTCAAATCGACGTTTATGGCGGATTATCTCAGCGGGAAAATCAAGACGGAAAACTCAACAGGAAAACTGTTTGATTTCCAGAAAGATATTATTCAACACGAATTGCCAAGAATGAATCACGAATTATCAGAAATTGGAATTGATGAAAATTCGTGTGAAAATAATGGAAATACGTGTAATAGGATAATTGATTGTATGTCGCCCGAGGCGCAGGCCGTTTACGACGCGGGGCTTGCCTTGTGGCGCTATTACCACAGCCAGCCCAACGCCCTCGCCGACGCTTCGTTCTACGACATACGCCTGCATTTCCAAGGCACCAACGACAAAGGCACTATGAACGCCAAGAGTGATGATGAAACCTACACGGAATTTATTTCCGACTTGCGCGAGAAGATGAAACTTTTGGCCAAGCGGATTGAGGCTAAGGTTTATGAGTATGGGTTTTTGAAGTGAGCATTGTCGCAATCTGCGTCCCGCAGATTGAAAGGAGAACACCTTTTCCCTTACTGCATCCCGCAGATTGAAAAATGAAAAGAATATCGGCATTGTCGCAATCTGCGTCTCGCAGATTGAAAGGGGAACTATTTTCCCGACTGTGAGGACGCAGATTGAAAGTTAGTCGTATTTCCCAATCGAGCCTTGCAGATTGAAAGTTGGTCGTTTTTCCGACTGCGGGGACGCAGTCGGCGACAATGAAGAATGTGCTGTAAACCAATCATCTACCCGACAGCAAACGACAACAAACGACTACAGTCGACTACAAACGTTTAATCAACGGCTTTGTCTTGACAGACTTCGTTACTTTGTGGCATCAAATCTCAAAAACGATGGAATACCGCATCTCAACAATTATGGATCAAAATTGGGCTGAGAGGAAAACATCTGGTCTGCTTCCGAATTGCAGAATGAGGAACCGGCTTCCAGTAATACTTCGCAGCCTGCAACAAATGCCGATAAAGAGGCAGGCTCAAACGGTACTGTATCCGATGTTTCCAAACGCAAAAATACAACTTTTTCATAATATGCAACTCTATTTTCAAAAACTAACCCAAAATAATGACGATATGCCAAAAATTACTACCTTTGTCCCCTTAAAAATGAATCGCGGTAAATGGTTCCTGAGCCTGTCGAAGGACCCGCATCAGAATAATCTTGAAATCTTGAAATTAGAAATCTTGAAATTAGGAATTTTGATATCAACAACAATTAAACAGTTCAACAATAAACAATCAACAATCTAAACCCCCACGATTATGACAACAGAAAAAACACAAGAGGAAGCCGCCAAACTGAGGCAGGAGAAACTGAAGGCTTTGGAAGCCACATTGGGAAACATAGAAAAGAGTTTCGGCAAGGGAAGCATCATGCGCCTTGGCGCGGAGGCGGAGAAGATGGAAAGCATCTCCACAGGCTCCATCGGACTTGACTACGCCCTCGGCGTGGGCGGTCTGCCGAAAGGGAGAATCATCGAGATTTACGGTCCCGAAAGTTCGGGTAAGACCACCTTGGCCCTGCACGTTGTGGCCGAAGCACAGAAGAAAGGTGGCATTGCCGCCTTCATCGATGCGGAACACGCCTTCGACCGCTTCTATGCCGCCAAATTGGGCGTCGACATTGAAAACTTGCTCATTTCGCAGCCCGACTACGGCGAGCAGGCCTTGGAAATTGCCGAAAACCTCATCCGCTCTGGCGCGATTGATGTCATTGTCGTCGACTCCGTGGCCGCCCTTACGCCCAAGAGTGAAATCGAAGGCGAGATGGGCGACAGCAAAATGGGTCTGCAAGCCCGCTTGATGAGCCAAGCCATGCGCAAACTTACGGCAACCATAAATAAAACGGGCTGCATCTGCATCTTTATCAACCAATTGCGTGAGAAGATTGGCGTGATGTTTGGCAATCCCGAAACCACCACTGGCGGCAACGCCTTGAAGTTCTATAGCTCGGTGCGCATCGACATCCGCAAGGTCAGCCAAATCAAGGACGGCGAGAATGTGTTGGGCAGCCGCGTGAAGGTAAAGGTCGTGAAGAACAAGGTGGCTCCGCCGTTCCGCAAGGCTGAGTTTGATATTCTCTATGGCGAGGGCATTTCACGCAGTGGCGAAATCGTTGACCTCGGCGTGGAGATGGGCATCATCAAGAAGAGCGGCTCGTGGTTCAGTTATGGTGAGTCGAAATTGGCTCAAGGCCGCGACTCGGTGAAGAGACTCATCGAGGACAACCCCGAACTTGCCGACGAACTGACTGCCAAGATTTTCGAGGCGTTGGAAAAGAGTGAGGAATAATCACTATCGTGGCCGTCGTTGCGAGGAGGAACGACGAAGCAATCCAGAAAATGAGCAAATCGATAATTGTCTGGACTGCTTTGTTCCTCGCAGTGACGCAATGCGGTAAAAAAATGATAATCCAATTGACAATGAAGAAAAACTTACTATTCCTCGGCTTGTTGCTCGCCCTTTTCGCCTGCCACAACAACCCCAAAACCGAACCCAAAGACGCTCCAAAAGAGCCTGCTGCACCTGTGTCGGTCAGTGAGGCGATACAGCTCATCAGCGACTCCATCGCAATGGACAGCACCAATGCGCTCTTGTATGCCAGCCGCGCCAAAGCCTATTTCGCCAACGAACAGATTGGGCAGGCGATGGTCGACATCAACAAGTCGCTGCAACTCGACCCGAAAAACGTCGACACCTATCTGCTGCTTGCCGATGTGTATTACACCTTGGGCGATCAGGACAACATTGCCTCGACGCTCAACAAAGCGGCTGAAATCAATACTTTGGATGCACGTCCTTTGGTGAAGTTGGCCGAACTCAACTTGCTTCAGCAGAACTTCAATATGGCTTTCGGTTATGTCGACAAGGCTTTGGGGCTGTCGTCCTACAATCCAAGGGCTTATTTCATCAAAGGAATGTGCTATATGGCTGCCAAGCAAGACACGGCCAACGCACTGAAAAACTTTCAGTTGGCCTCGGAACAAGATGGCAGTTTCTATGACCCGGTGGAGCAAATCAGCCGAATCTATGCCGTGCAACAGCCGCCTTACGCGATGGACTATCTCCGCAAGGCACAGCAGCAGTTTCCCGACATTGCCACGCCGCGTTACGAGTTGGCGCTTTATCTGCAAAGCCATGGCTCGCCCGAAGAGGCCATCCGGCATTACGACACCCTTCTGATGCAGCGTCCCGACAATTACATCCTGCTGTTCAACATCGGCTATGTCAATTATGTGTACCTCGAAAACAACGAGGTTGCACTCGATTATTTCAACCGTGCCCTGAATGCCAACCCAAATTACCTCGATGCCTATTACAACAAGGGCCGAGTGCTTGAGCAGATGGGCGACTATAGTCAGGCGCTCGACATCTACAAAGAGGTGCTCAAAATCCAGCCCGACTACCGTTTGGCCATCGATGCCATGAACCGGATCCAAAGCGAAGAATAACCGTTATCAGTCATTGTAAGCATGCTTCAAATCTATTGCGTCAACAACCACACTACCAAGGAGTTCAAGGAAGGGATGACCTTGCTGGAAATGCTTCCTGAATTTGAATTCGACAAGCCTTATCCCATTGTTTCGGCCAAGGTCAACAATGTGTCGCAGGGACTGAAATTCCGCGTCTACAACAGTCGCGATGTCGAGTTTTTGGATGTCCGCGACCACACCGCCCGACTCGTCTATTTCCGCTCGCTGTGTTTCCTGCTCTATAAGGCGGCCCTCGACTTGTTTCCCGGCTGCAAACTCAATATGGAGCACCCTATTTCGAAAGGCTTGTTCTGCCGCATCCGCAAAAACGACGGACAGCCTTTGAGTGCCAACGACATTGCTTCGCTTCGGGTGAGGATGAGAGCGATTGTGGCGGAAGACATCCAGTTTCACCGCCACGAGGCTCGCATCGAGGATGCCGTGAAAATGTTCGGTGAGTTGGGTCTTGACGATAAGGTCAAATTGTTGGAAACCAGTGGGAAAGCCTATACCGATTATTACACTTTGGACAATGCCACTGACTATTTCTACGGGCGTTTGGTGCCTTCCACGGGCTATCTCAGGATTTGGGACATCGAAGCCTATTGCAACGGTATCCTAATGCGCATCCCCGACCGCAACAACCCCGACCGACTGGCCGAAATGCAAGACCAGCCCAAGACTTTCGAGGTGTTTTCGGAAAGCCTGAAATGGAACGACATTATGGGGCTGAGTACGGTGGGCGATGTGAACCACGCCTGCCAAAACGGGATGGCACGGGAGTTGGTGCAGGTGGCTGAAGCCTTGCAGGAAAAGAAGATAGTGCAGATTGCGGAAGAAATCGACCGCCGCTATCACAGCGACAATCCTGTGCGTTTGGTGTTGATTACGGGACCGAGCAGCAGCGGCAAGACCACCTTCTGTAGCCGCGTGAGCATCCAACTGAAAGCCTGCGGATTGAAGCCCATCTCGTTCTCGACAGACGATTATTTCGTCAACCGAGCCGACACGCCCAAACTGCCCGACGGCACATACGATTTCGACAATTTCGAGACCGTCGACCACGCCGCCCTTGAGCGCGATTTGATAGCCTTGCTGAACGGTGAAGAGATTGAAGTGCCTGAGTATAACTTCGTTACAGGGATGCGCGAATATAATGGCAAGAAGCTGCAACTGAACCAAGGCTCGGTCTTGTTGCTCGAAGGCATCCACGCCTTGAATCCCATGCTGACCGAACAAATCCCAGAGTCGTCCAAGTTCCGCATTTTCATCTCCACGCTGACCAGCACGGCCTTGGACGACCACAACATCATCCCCACCGACGACAACCGCCTTTTGCGCCGCATCGTGCGCGACTACAACAAAGGTGCATTCACTGCGCGACAGACCATCAGCCAATGGCCCAGTGTGTGTGCCGCCGAGGAAAAATGGATCAATCCCTTTCAGGAAAACGCCGATGTGATGTTCAATTCGGCCTATCTCCTTGAGTTTGCCGTGATGCGCAACCACGCGGAGAGCATCTTGGCCACCGTGCCGAACAACTGCCCCGAATATACCGAGGCGCACCGTTTGAGGAGGTTCCTCAATTATTTCACCCCCGTTTCCGACAAGGAGATTCCGGCCACCTCAATGTTGCGTCAGTTTATCGGCGGCAGCAGTTTTATGTAAATCTGAGGTCTTTGGGCCAACCGAAGGGCCGACAGCTAACAGACGATGCTTCGACAGGCTCAGCAACCTTACTCGACTAAACAATTCAACAAATTAACGATTCAACAATTCAACAATATGAAATCTTTCGATGCAAAACAAGTGAAAGACCAAGTCGTCCAATGGATTCGCGACTGGTTTGAAGAGAATGGCAAAGGTTGCAATGCCGTCATCGGTATTTCGGGCGGCAAGGACAGCAGCGTCGTAGCCGGACTTTGTGCCGAAGCCCTTGGCAAGGAGCGCGTCATCGGCGTGACTATGCCCAACGGAGTTCAACCCGACATCGACGACAGCATGAAACTCATCAATCATCTTGGCATCCGGCATTGCTGCGTCAACATCGGCGACACCTATAATGCCTTGATTGCCGCCGTAAAAGAGCAATTGGGTACTTTGGATGCCGAAGTCAGCCGCCAAACCACCATCAATCTGCCACCGCGACTGAGAATGAGCACTTTATATGCCGTTTCGCAGTCGATGAACGGGCGCGTGGCCAACACTTGCAACCTTTCCGAAGATTGGGTGGGCTATTCGACCCGCTACGGCGATGCCGCCGGCGATTTCTCTCCTTTGGGCGGACTTACCGTGCAGGAAGTCAAGGCGATAGGGAAGGAGTTGGGGCTGCCCATCGAGTTGGTGGAAAAAACGCCATCCGACGGCCTCACGAACAAGAGCGATGAGGACAACCTCGGTTTCACATACGCCGTCTTGGACAAATACATCCGCACCGGCATTTGCGACGACCCCGACACCAAGGCCCGCATCGACCACAAGCATGTGACGAACTTGTTCAAGTTGCAGCCGATTCCGCATTTTGAGATGAAGTGACCGCTCCAATGGAACTCCATGACTTCCTTAACAATCGCATCGACATGAACGACATCGAAGCGATTTGCGTCTATGCGCAGGGCAAGGGAAACGATGCCCGAAAGGAGGAACTGTTTCGCGTGATGATGGACGACGAGGGCAGGGCAGGGGGCAACGCCGCTTGGGTTTTCTCGCATTTTTCGGAGGCCGACAACGAATGGCTTTTTAGTAAGCAACAAGAACTGATTGAGGCTGTAATGCATACCGAAAGCATCACCAAACGCCGCATTATGATGACCCTTTTGGAACGGCAACCTTTTACGAAAGAGGGTTTTCGTGCCGATTACCTTGACTTCTGTCTTGAGCACATGGCCATGTTGGAAGAGCCTTACGGCATTCGTGCCTTGTGCATGAAACAGGCTTTCGTCCAATGCAGCCTCGTTCCCGAACTGCTTCCTGAGTTGGAAGCCACTTTGCGGTTGATGGACGACAATTTCCTTTCTTCTGGGCTGCGGACTGCCAAAAGGAATGTGTTGAAAAAGATCGGGGCAAAAAGAAATCGACCAAGAAAGTGGGAGAAAAACTACTCAAATCCACGAAAAATGTGAAATGTGAGTGTCTTTTGCTTGCTTTTTCCTTATTTTTGTGGTCTCAACAATTCAACAATCAACAATTCAACGATTCAACCAACAATGTTCTCCTGTCCCATCCAAATCAGAATGAGCGACCTTGACCCTTACAATCACGTCAACAACGGGTCGCAATGCAATTATTTCGATATGGGTCGAAGCCGCTATTTCGAGTATGTCTTCCAAACCGAAATCGACTGGCTTACATTCAAATACGTTCTCGTCCACGTGGACTTGGACTTCCGCCATCCAGTGCATTTCCACGACCCGATTGTGTGCGAGAGCCGCGTCACAGAAATAGGCAACTCCAGCTTCAAAATGGAGCAATGCCTTCGCGACAGCAAAACAGGCGAAATCAAGACGATGTGCCACGCCGTGGTGGTCTATTTCGACCGCGAGGCGAACAAGGCGGAACGTATTCCCGATGCCGACAGGGAAAAGATGCTGAATGCCAATTAAATATGTATAACCTTATGCCGAAGGCACGACACATTATTAACCCCACACAAGCGCAGCGCAGTGTGGGGGCCAACAACAAAACTATGAAAAGAATAACGACAATCCTGGCCCTGTGCCTCTCTATGACCTGCCTCCAAGCCCAAACCGAAGCCGAACTCAACGCTTGGAACGATGTCAACATCTATGAAATCAACCGTCTGTATCCTCGGACGAATGTCATCCCCGTTGGGGAAGAATGGTCGCAATGCCTCAATGGTGATTGGAAGTTCAATTGGGTGGACTCGCCCTCAAAAGCCCCTGCCGACTTCTATAAGGAAGGCTACGATGCTTCCGATTGGAAAACCATTAAGGTACCGGCCAACTGGGAACTGAACGGCTATGGCACCCCCATCTACGTCAATGTGGACAACGAGTTTCGTCCCAACGAGCCGCCTTTTGCCCCGACGGTGGACAATCCCGTGGGCTGCTATCTGACCGAGTTTGAGATTCCTGAAACTTGGAAAAACCGCCTGACTTTCATCAACTTCGGTGCGGTGAAGTCGGCCTATTATGTTTGGGTGAACGGCCAATTTGTAGGCTATACCGAGGATGCCAAGACCAACGCCGAGTTTGACCTTACGCCGTACGTCAAGGTGGGGAAGAACACATTGGCTGTGAAGGTCTATCGTTTCTCCAACGGTTCTTACTTCGAGTGTCAGGACTTCTGGCGCATCAGCGGCATCGAGCGTGATGTCGTGGTTTATTCCAAGCCAAAACTGAATATCGCTGATTATGAGGTTTGTGCAGATTTAGAAAAAAAAAAAAAAAAAGGCAGATTTCTAATTTGTA
>CACXQV010000037.1 GCA_902769875.1 uncultured Bacteroidia bacterium | reverse complement strand
AGCATTTGCCGGAAACGATTTCGCCACCTTCCCGGACTATCCGGCTGAAATCCGCCCACCGCAAGGCACCGTGGCTGGCGTCTCTGGCTTCCAAGTGCATTTCGGACACAAACCTGTCCACACCACGGGCGACCTCTGCGACGTCCTTGTGGCAATGAACCCCGCCTCCATCAAGGCTAATATGCGTTGGCTCCGTCCCGGAACCATCATCATCTTCGACTCCGACTCGGTGACCGAAAAGGCCCTCGAGAAGGCTGGCTATGCCGACGACCCCACCGTTGACGGCACCTTGGCCGACTATCAAGTGGTGAAGGCTCCCATCTCGGAACTCACCAAGGAGGCCCTGAAGGACTTCGGCATGGACAACAAGTCGATGCTCAAGTCGAAGAACATGTTTGCCCTCGGCATCGTGATGTACCTGTTCAACCGCGAACTCGACACTGTGTATGCCTATTTCGAGACCAAGTTCAAAGGCAAAGACCAAGTGATCAAGGCCAACCGCACCGTCCTCGACGCCGGTTACCACTACGCCGACACTTGGGAGCTCTTCACCAACACCTATCGTGTGGAAGCCGCCGACCTCGAAAAGGGCAAGTATCGCAACATCACCGGCAACACCGCCGCCGCTTGGGGCTTGATGGCCGCCTCCGAGAAGTCGGGCCGCCCGCTCTTCCTCGGTTCGTACCCCATCACTCCCGCCACCGACATTTTGGCCGAACTGACCAAATACAAGAACCTCAACGTCAAGGCTTATCAGGCTGAAGACGAAATCGCCGGCATCATGTCATCCATCGGCGCTGCCTACACAGGCTGCATGGCCGTGACGACGACTTCCGGCCCCGGCCTCTCGCTGAAGAGCGAAGCCATGGGTCTGGCCGTGATGACAGAACTTCCGTTGGTCATCATCGACGTGCAGCGTGGCGGTCCCTCCACGGGACTTCCGACCAAGATGGAACAAAGCGACCTGATGCAGGCCCTTTACGGCCGCAACGGCGACGCTCCGCTTGTGGTCATCGCTGCCCGCAGCTCTGCCGGTTGCTTCTACACCGCTTACGAAGCCGCCCGTATCGCCATGGAGCACATGACTCCCGTCATCATGCTCAGCGACGGTTCGTTGGGTAACGGCTCCGAGGTGTTCCGCATCCCCAAGATGGCCGATCTGCCGAGCATCACGCCTCCGTTGGCCAAGGCCGACGACCCGAACTACATGCCTTATCGCCGCGACGAGAAATGGCTCCGCCGCGAATGGGCTATCCCGGGAACGCCCGGTTTGCGTCACCGCGTTGGCGGTCTGGAAAAGGAAAACGGCAAGGGCAACTTGTCCACCAATCCTGAGAACCACCAGATCATGACCGAACTCCGTGAGGAAAAGATCAACCGCGTGGCCAATGACATTCCGCTGCAAGAAATCTACGGCGACAAGAACGCCGACCTCCTCGTGGTGAGCTGGGGCGGCACTTTCGGCACCGTCCGCACCGCCGTCGAGGGCTTGATGGAAGAAGGCAAGAGCATCGCTCACGCCCACTTCGACTACATCATGCCGCTGCCGCGCAACACTGAGGAAGTGCTGCAAGGTCACAAGAAGATCGTGGTTTGCGAAATCAATCGCGGCCAGTTCGCCAAGTACCTGCGTATGAATTTCCCGGAATACAAGTGCGAGCAATTCAATAAGGTGATGGGCCTGCCGTTCACCATCGGCGAGCTTGAAGCTAAGTTTAATGACCTTTTAAAATAACACGACTATGGAAAATCAGAATATCGAACAAGAGGTCATGCTGACCAAAGAGGATTTTGCAAGCGATCAAGTGGTGAAATGGTGCCCCGGCTGCGGTGACCACGCCATCTTGAAGGCCGTTCAAGACATTTTCCCAAAGTTGGGTAAGAAGAAGGAAGACATCGTTGTCGTCAGCGGCATCGGCTGCTCCTCGCGCTTCCCTTACTATATGAATACATACGGTTTCCATAGCATCCATGGTCGTGCTGCCGCTGCCGCCACTGGCGTGAAGCTGGCCAACCCGAACCTCAGCGTGTGGATGATCACTGGCGACGGCGACTGCACCGCCATCGGTGGCAACCACTTCATCCACGCCTGCCGTCGTAACATCGACATCAACCTGATCCTGTTCAACAACCGTATCTATGGTATGACCAAGGGTCAGTTCTCGCCCTGCACTTTCCGTGGCACGAAGACCAAGACTTCGCCGCAAGGCACATACGAAGACCCGTTCAATCCCGGCGAACTCGCCATCGGTGCCAAGGCTACCTTCTTTGCCCGTGGTGTTGACATCAACCCGAAGGAGTTGAGCGAAATCTTCTGGGAGTCGTACAAACACGACGGCATTGCCGTGACTGAAGTCTTGCAAAACTGCATGATTTTCTCCAACGGTGTGCATGAGAACATCACCGGCAAGGATGTCCGCGACGACATGCAAGTGAAGTGCGTCCACGGCCAGCCGCTCATCTTCGGCAAGAACCGCGACAAGGGTATCCGTCTGAATGGTAACCAACTTGAAGTGGTGAAGATTGGCGAGAACGGCATCACCGAGAAGGACATTCTCGTCCACGACAAGACCACCGAAGACACGGGTATCCACATGATGCTGGCACACATGATGCCGCCTCATTTCCCCGTGGCCATCGGTGTCATCCGCGATGTGAAAGCCCCGACCTTCAACGACAGCCTCGTGCAAGTCATTGAAAACGAAAAGGCCAACTCGAAGATCAAGTGCATGGACGACCTGCTGAACAGCGGTTCGACTTGGACGATTGAGTAAACTATAAACGTTTCGAAATGAGAAAATCCCGCTCGTTTGGGCGGGATTTTTTTGTGTTGGGAATGGCGGTATTTCAGTCGTTTTGCTTATCTCTGTTAGCGGCCATAAAGCACATGGCTTCTTCAAGTTCTTCTTCCGTGAATTGTTTTACTTGAATTTTGCTGGTTTGTTCTCTGTCTTTGATTTCCTTTAAAGCAATTTCCACCGCCCTTGCCACAATGCGCTGGAGTTCTTCTTCTGTAATTGTCATGGTATCTTGTTTTCAATGCGCAAAAATACAAAAACGAATTATTCTCCGCAAGATGACAGGGAAAATCATTATTTTTGCAATCGTAAAACCATCAGCGATGAGCGAGGAAGAGAAGAAAACCGATGACGAAGAAAAGACTATCCCGAGACCCGAAGGATACACGATTGTGAAGTATGCTAGAGGTTGGGTGTTATTTATTTCTATGCTTTTTAGTTTGGTGATTTCTGCTGTCTTTATAGTGGCTTTTAATGATTATTTTGGTGAGACAGATGATTGGTTGGTTTGGATTATGCCTTTAGTTATTTATGCGTTGTTTTTTATCATTGGTTTTAAAATCACGGAGGTGAAAGTAAATCTCAAAATAACCATCGAGGGTTTGGAACAGACAAGATTGTCAGGCTCAAGGATTTATCCTAAGTATAGGTTGATAAAGTGGGGGGACATGAAAAGTTTTCATCCGAATGGGAGAAATAGATGTCAAAATTTTTACATAAGTGTTAGAAACAATTTGAATTTCCGAATATCTGTCCCAATGCTTGCTTTGTATAAGTGGCGAAAGGGCAATAGTGATGTTTTTGAAGAGTTTCGAAATGACTTTTGGGAAACGGCACCTGATCATAATGTGCATGTTGCCTTCTTTGCAATTACATAAACAATACCAATGAAAATCCCCTTCAAACCCGGAACATTGATTTATCCCTTGCCCGCCGTGATGGTCACCTGCGGCGATTGCGAGGAAAACTACAATATCATCACCATCGGCTGGACGGGAACGATTTGTTCCGACCCGCCCATGTGCTACATCTCCGTCCGCAAGGAACGCCATTCGCATAACCTCATCATAAAAAACAAGGAGTTTGTCATCAACCTGACGACGGAGGACTTGGCCGCTGCCACGGACTGGTGTGGTGTGCGCTCAGGCCGCGACTACAATAAGTTCAAGCAGATGCACTTGCACACCGAGCCTGCCCAAATCGTGAAAGCCCCTTTGATAGCCGAATCGCCGTTGAGCATCGAGTGCAAGGTGGTGGAGGTGAAGGAATTAGGCTCGCACGATATGTTCATCGCCGAGGTGGTGGCCGTCAATGCGGAGGAAAAACTCATCGACAAGGGTACAGGCGCGTTCCAACTCAATCACGCCAAGCCTTTGGCCTATTCTCACGGCAAGTACTACGGCCTCGGCGAGAAAATCGGCGGCTTTGGTTTTTCGGTGAAGAAAAAGAAATGACCATGCTTGACCAATTCAAGGCATATATTAATAGGTGTAACCTCATCGCCGAGGGCGACGAAAGGATTTTTTGTATTTTTGCACTTTCACAATATGGTAATAATGGCACTTGAAAAACAAATAGAAGAACAGTTTATCCGATATTTAAGCGAGAATCTGAAATACGTATTTCGCCCTGACATCAACGATCGCATTACATTAGAGCGGAATTTCCGTGAGAAGTTTCAAGCCTTGAATCGTTGTCATTTGACTGATAATGAGTTTGCCCGTTTGTTGGAGGAAATCACGGATTCGGATGTGTTCAATGCTTCGAAGCGGTTGCGAGAGCGCAACACTTTCATGCGAGAAGATGGAACGCCATTGCAATATATGTTGGTGAACATCAAGGATTGGTGCAAAAATGATTACGAGGTGATTCACCAGTTGCGCATGAATACGCGAAACAGTTTTCAACGGTATGATGTGATTCTGCTTATTAACGGTTTGCCTGTGGTGCAGATTGAGTTGAAGACCTTGGATGTTAGTCCGCGCCGTGCCATGCAGCAGATTGTGGACTACAAAAATGATGTCGGCAATGGTTACACCAATTCCCTGCTGTGCTTCATGCAAATGTTCATTGTTAGCAATCAGTATAATACCTATTATTTCGCCAACAATAACAAAGAGCATTTCAATTTCAATGCTGAAGAGAAGTATTTGCCTGTGTATCGTTGGGCTAACGAGAAAAATGAGAAAATAACGGAGTTGGAGGCTTTCTCTGATGCTTTTTTGCAAAAGTGCCGTTTGGGTGAGATGATTAGTCGTTATATGGTTTTGGTGGCTTGTGAACGTAAGGTGTTGATGATGCGTCCGTATCAGATTTATGCGGTGAAGGCGATTGTCAGTTGCATCAACGAGAACCGTGGCAACGGCTACATTTGGCATACTACGGGTAGCGGAAAAACACTCACCTCGTTCAAGGCTTCAACGCTATTGAAAGACAATCCTGAAATTGAGAAATGCCTCTTTGTGGTGGACCGCAAAGACCTCGATAAGCAAACCCGCGAGGAATTCAACAAGTTCCAAGAGGGTTGCGTGGAGGAGAACACTAATACAGATGCCCTTGTCCGCCGTATGCTTTCCGAGGATTATGCTGATAAAATTATCGTAACTACCATTCAAAAATTGGGCATTGCTCTTGACCCGCAAAATCGTCGTAACTATTTAGAAAGGCTCAAACCGTTGAGAGACAAACGGGTGGTGTTTATCTTCGATGAGTGCCATCGTTCTCAATTCGGCGACAACCATAAGGCCATTAAGGAGTTTTTCCCGAAAGCCCAGTTGTTTGGCTTCACGGGGACACCCATCTTTGAGGAAAACGCCACTTACACCCAAATCACGGGCGAAGAGGCCAAATACAAAACCACAAAAGATGTCTTTCAGAAGGAACTGCACGCCTACACTATTACTAATGCCATTGAAGATAGGAATGTGTTGCGTTTCCATGTGGATTACTTCAAGCCCGAAAAGTCAGACATGGCGGGCGAAACAGTGAAGAAATCGGCGGTTGTGCGTACCATTTTGGGCAAGCATCGTGCAGCCACCGCCGACGGGCGTTTCAACGCCATCCTTGCTACGGGTTCCATCAATGAGGCTATCGAGTATTATCATCTGTTCAAGGAGATGCAGGCCCAAAAGTTAGAGATGGATAATACATACGAGCCTTTGAACATTGCTTGCGTGTTCTCGCCGCCCGCCGAGGGTAATCGTGACATCCAACAGATTCAAGAGGACTTGCCACAAGAGCAAAAAGACAACGAGCAAGAACCTGACAAGAAAAAGGCCGCGTTGATGACCATCATTGATGATTACAACAAACAGTTTGGCACCAACCATTCTGTGGCCGAGTTTGATGCCTATTATCAGGATGTGCAGCAGCGTATCAAGAACCAGCAATATAGTAATAAGGACTATGCCCACAAGAACAAAATAGACATTACGATTGTAGTGGATATGCTGTTGACGGGCTTCGATTCCAAGTATCTGAACACGCTTTATGTGGACAAAAACTTGAAATACCACGGTTTGGTGCAGGCTTTTTCGCGTACCAACCGTATCCTAAACGACAGCAAGCCTTACGGCAATATCCTTGATTTCCGAGGACAACAGGATGCTGTGGATACCGCCATCGCTTTGTTCTCTGGGGAGAAGAAGGAAGAAGCAAGACAAATTTGGTTGGTGGAACCTGCTTCGGTCATCAAGAAGAAATATCTTGATGCGGTGAATGGTTTGCGTGATTTCATGACGCGCCACCATCTTGATTTCAAGGCGGAGGATGTGTTCAATCTGAAAGGTGATGATGCCAAAGCGGGTTTCATCGTATGCTTTAAGGAAGTGCAGCGACTCAAAACACAACTCGACCAATATACTGACCTCGTGGAAATTGAGGATGAGAACGCTCCAATTGTTGCGGCAGAGGCACAAGCCCCTTATGGTTTTACGGAGGATGATTTGCGTGCCTTCCGTGGGGCGTATCTTGACATTGCCCGCGAACTGAAAACGAGACGAGAGAAAACTGGTACCGCTGTCCCGAATGAGGTAGAGGAACTCGATTTTGAGTTTGTCTTGTTCGCCTCGGCCATGATCGACTACGACTATATCATGGAATTGATTTCCAAGTGCATGGGTCAGCCAGCCAAGTGGAAGATGACCAAAGAGGAATTGGTCAACTTGATTCGTTCGAGTGCCAATCTGCTTGATGACCGTGAAGACATTATCGCCTACATTGACAGTCTCGATGGCGTGAACGGCCGCACGCAGCACGAAATCAAGGAAGGATACGAGGTCTTCAAAACGGAGAAATATGCCAAAGAGTTGATGGCCATTGCTGAAAAACATGGTTTGAGTGTGGCCTCGTTGCAGGCTTTTGTGGACGACATTGTAGATCGCAAGATTTTCGATGGCGAAAAATTGAACGACTTGCTTGAACCCCTTGATTTGGGTTGGCGCGACCGCACCCGGAAAGAGACCGAACTGATGAATGACCTTGTGCCGTTGCTGAAACGCTTGGTACCTGGGCAAGAGATTTCGGGATTGAAGGCGTATGAGGAATAAAATACCGATATAATTACCGATAAAAATACTGATAAATGGCAGATATAGTTGAAAACAGAGATTTCATTAGCGACATCAAAGCCTTGATTAACGAGGCGCGGCAGCATGTAGTGCGCAGTGTGAACACGGCGATGGTCATTACTTATTGGGAGATAGGTCGTCGCATTGTGGAAGAGGAGCAAAACGGCAGCAACCGTGCTGAATATGGGAAATACCTTATCGAAAATCTTGCGAAAGAGTTGACTTTAGATTTTGGAAAAGGATTTAGTGTACCCAACTTGCGGAATTTCAGGCAGTTTTATCTTGCTTTTCCAATTCGCTACACACTGTGTAGTGAATTAAGTTGGTCGCATTACCGACTATTGATGCGTGTTGAAAACGAGGATGCAAGAACATTTTATTTGAAAGAGGCTGTTGAATGTGCGTGGAGTGTAAGGCAGTTGGAGCGGCAAATCAATTCTTTCTACTATCAACGGTTGCTTGCCAGCCAGAACAAAGACATCGTAAAACATGAGACAGAGAACAACAATACACCGATTTCACCGTCTGAAATTCTGAAAGACCCTTATATCCTTGAATTTCTTGACCTGAAAGAAAACAAAGATTATTTGGAGGTTGATTTGGAATCGGCTTTGATCAACCGCCTACAGGATTTCCTGCTCGAATTGGGCAAAGGATTTTCGTTTGTGGCACGCCAGCAACGCATCACCACCGAGGCGGGAAAACACTATTACATTGATTTGGTGTTCTACAACTATCTGCTCAAATGCTTTGTGCTGATAGACTTGAAGATAGGTACGCTTACGCCGCAGGATGTGGGACAGATGGACTTGTACGTGAGGCTTTATGAGAAACAGAAGCGCACCGATACCGACAATCCCACCATTGGCATCATACTCTGTTCACAAAATGATGAAACGGTGGTGCAGTATTCCATGCTGGCCGAAAGCCGACAACTCTTTGCCTCACAATACAAATTGTATATGCCCACCGAAGAAGAATTGAAGCGGTTGATTAGTGGCAATATCCGAAAAATAGAATAATTATGCCCGACAAACTAACACATAACCACATCCCCGCCCTCCGCTTCCCCGATTTCGCAAATGATGGGGAATGGGAAGTGAAAAGATTGGGAGAGATTATGCAAACAATAACGCCCCCAAAGAAATTACAATCAATTGATTATCAAAAATCTGGAAATTATCCGATAATAGACCAATCACAAAACTATATTTGCGGTTATTCAAACGATGTTGATGCTTTAGTTAATAGGACAAGTGAAGATTTGATAGTTTTTGGTGATCATACGTGCATTTTGAAAATAGTTGATTTCCCATTTATTCAAGGAGCGGATGGAATAAAAATTATTAAATCAAAAGATTCCAATCAATGGGATAATAAGTATGTGTATCAATACTTACAATTTGTTCCTATAATTTCAAGTGAATATAAACGGCATTTTTCAGAACTAAAAGAGAAAAGTGTTTATTATCCAAAGAATATTATCGAGCAGCGTCGCATAGCGGCCTGCCTGTCTGCGTTAGATGAAATGCTTGCCGCCACCAATGAGAAACTCGAACAACTGAAAGCATACAAGAAAGGCTTGATGCAGCAATTGTTCGCGAATCCAATGGGGTATAAATCGCTGATTATCAATGATTTACAAATTCAAAAATTAAGATTTCCAGAGTTTAGAAACGAAAAAGAATGGGAGGAAAAGAAATTGGGAGAGGTTGCAATTGTTTTTCAAGGTTATGGATTCCCTGAAAAAATGCAGGGGAAAGGAGAAGGTAAATATCCATTTATCAAGGTAGGTGATATTTCGACTATCACAAATAAAGGTCGAAAATATATAAATGAATCTGCAAATTATGTGGACGATGATGACATTAAAGAATTAAAAGCCAAGCCTTTGCAAAAAGGAACCGTTGTTTTTGCAAAGATTGGGGAAGCGATACGGTTAAATAGGCGTGTTATTACAGCGAAACAATGTATGATTGATAATAATGTAGCAGGTGTTAAAGCAGAACAAAATTTGTTATGCGATGATTTTCTGTATTATCTTATGTCGCTAATTGATTTGGCTAAATATGCAGGCGGTGTTGTTCCAGCAGTAAAAAAATCAACAATAGAAGAAATATCAGTTTTTATTCCCTCTCTTCCCGAACAGCGCAAAATCGCCTCGTGTCTTTCCACGATGGACGACCAAATCAATGCCTACACGGAGAAGGTCGGCCTGTTGGGGCAATACAAAAAAGGATTGATGCAACGGATGTTTCCACAATAATAACTAACTGACTTGAAAAATGAGAAAGAGCATTGTCATCACTGATAAAGATTATAGGGATTGGGTAAAAGACCTGACCCTACGCTACCGTCAGAGCCAACTGAGAGCGGCCGTGAAGGTGAACACGGAAAAACTGCTCTTCAACTACTTGTTGGGGCGCGACATTGTAGAAATGCACGTGGAGGAGCGTTGGGGCGAAAGCGTAATTATGCAACTCAGCCAAGACCTGAAAACCGAAATGCCCGGCATCGAAGGCCTCTCGAAAAGCAACATATACTACTGCAAGAAGTTCTATCTGCTTTACCGTCAGCACTTTGAAATTTTCCAACAGCCTGTTGGAAAATTGGAAACCTCCGCTGTTTTCCGGATTCCGTGGCGGCACCACTGCCTGATTATGGACAAGGTGAAAAACGACACCGACAAGGCAATGTTCTTTGTCAACAAGTCGCTGGAAAACGGTTGGAGCAGCACGATGCTTCTCAATTGGATTGACACCGAACTTTACGAGCGCGAAGGCAAGGCCCTCACCAACTTCACTTCCACACTGCCTGCGCCCGACAGCGACCTTGCGCAAGAGGTGACGAAAGATCCTTACAATTTTGCATTTGCAGGAGTCAGGGGCAAGTACAACGAATCGCTTTTGAAACAAGCGCTTCTGGGCAACATCACGGATTTCCTCATCGAATTGGGGACGGGGTTCGCATACGTCGGCAGGGAATACAGGTTGCAAATCGGCGAAACAGAAAACTTCATCGACTTGCTTTTCTACCATCTCCAACTGCGTTGTTATGTGGTTGTCGAGGTCAAGACTGACAAGTTTTCCCCAAGAGACATCGGGCAATTGGGCACATACGTTGTGGCTTGCAACCATCTCATAAAACGCCCCGACGACAACCCCACAATAGGCCTTTTGATATGCAAATCGAAAGACAATACCATAGCGCAATATGCCCTCGAAGGCAGCACACAGCCTATTGGCATTTCTGAATACGAACTCGAAAGGCTTTATCCCAAAAAGGTTGAAGGCACTATTCCGACAATAGAAGAAATTGAAAAAGGACTGCAAAACAAGATTGACAATCAATAACATAATGACACATAATAACCAACAAGAACTCGGCAAGACCCTTTGGGCAATCGCCAACAACCTGCGCGGCGCGATGATGGCGGACGATTTCCGCGACTATATGCTGTCGTTCCTTTTCTGGAAATACCTGTCGGACAACTATATAACATCAGCACAAAAAGAATTGGGCTCGGATTATACAGCCTTGCAAGTATGGTATAAGGAAAATCCCAACGATACGCTGTTGTTCGAACGACAAATGCGGCGCAAAATCCATTATGTGATTGAGCCACAATACCTTTGGGATAACATTGTGGAACTTGCCCGCACGCAAAGCGATGATTTGCTTAAAACCTTGCAAGATGGTTTCAAATACATTGAAAACGAGTCGTTTGAAAGTTCGTTTAAGGGTTTGTTCTCCGAAATCAACCTGAATTCGGAGAAGTTGGGCAAAAACTATACTGAGCGCAATGCACTTTTATGTAAAGTCATCAAAACCATCGCCGACGGCCTTGCCGAAATCCCATCGGATTCCGATGCCTTGGGTGATGCATACGAGTACTTGATAGGTCAGTTCGCGGCAGGTTCAGGACAGAAAGCCGGTGAGTTCTACACACCGCAAATGATTTCTACCATCCTTTCGCGCATTGTCACCCTTGACTGCCAAGACCCCGCAACAGGCAAAAAGAAGCGCATTGACAAGGTGCTGGATTTTGCTTGCGGTTCGGGCTCGTTGCTGCTGAATGTACGTCGTGAAATGAAAGACCATGCTATCGGCAAGATTTATGGTCAAGAGAAGAACATCACTACTTACAACCTTGCCCGAATGAACATGCTGCTGCATGGCGTGAAGGACACGGAGTTTGAAATTCACCACGGCGATTCGCTTGCCAATGATTGGGACATTCTCAACGAGCAAAATCCCGCCAAGAAGATGCAGTTTGATGCAGTAGTCGCCAATCCACCTTTCAGCCTGCGTTGGGACCCGACGGAGGAAACCGCCAAGGACTTCCGTTTCAGTCGCTATGGTGTGGCCCCCAAGTCCGCTGCTGATTTTGCATTCCTGTTGCATG
Source organism: uncultured Bacteroidia bacterium (assembly GCA_902769875.1). GTDB lineage: Bacteria > Bacteroidota > Bacteroidia > Bacteroidales > F082 > Limimorpha. The sequence goes on along the minus strand of CACXQV010000037.1, from coordinate 37,873 downwards.
GCTTCCACTTTTTGAGCGACAACGGCACAATGGCCATCATTTTGCCTCACGGTGTGTTGTTCCGTGGCGGTAAGGAGGAAGTCATCCGCAAGAAACTGCTTGAAGATGACAACATTGATACCGTCATTGGCCTTCCCGCCAATTTGTTCTATTCCACGGGCATTCCGGTGTGCATCCTCGTGTTGAAGAAATGCCGCAAGAACGACAAAATTTTGTTCATCAATGCCAGCGGTGAGGAGCATTACGAGAAAGGCAAACGCCAGAACTATCTTCGCGACAAGGATGTGGATAAGATTGTGGAGACTTACCAATTCCGCAGAGAGGAACCGCGTTTTTCGCGCTTGGTTTCATTGGCGGAAATCAAGGAAAACGACTACAACCTTAACATCACTCGTTATGTCAACCTGTCGAAAGAAGAAGAACAGATTGACCTTGAGACCGTTACCAAGCAACTGCATGAAACGGATGCGAAAATCGGGGAAGCACAGGGTAAACTCAATGTGTTTTTGAAGGAGTTGGGGCTGGAGGAGATTTGAGGATGTTAGAAGGATTCCAAAAATACAATACTCAACACAACCTAATTCAGCCAAATGAAAGGGCTGTCTTAGCCCTCAGCGGTGGCATCGATTCCATGGTGCTGGCCGACTTGCTGCTGAAAACGAAGGTGGATTTCGTTGTGGCGCATTGCAATTTTCATCTACGCAGCGAGGAATCCGATAGCGATGAAAAGTTTGTTCGCGAGTTTGCGGAAAAGCATGGGGTTCAATGTTTTGTGAAGCATTTTGAAACGGAGAAATATGCCGAAGAAAAAGGTGTTTCCATCGAAATGGCTGCCCGCGACCTTCGCTATGTTTGGTTTGAAGAGTTGCGACAGCAATTAGACTGCGAAAAAATCGCGGTGGCGCACCATGCCGACGACCAAGCCGAGACCTTTTTCATCAATCTGTTGCGCGGTGCAGGATTGCGCGGCTTGAAGGGAATGCAACCGAAAAATGGTGTGATTATTCGTCCTTTGCTTTGGGCTTCGCGAGAGCAAATCCATCAGTATGCCATTGAAAACCAAATCCTTTGGCGCGAAGACCATACCAATGCCGAGAGCGTGTATTTGCGCAATAAAATCCGCAACCAATTGTTACCCGTTTTCGACGAACTTCATCCCGAGGCGCGACAAGGTTTGTACAAATCTTTGGAACATCTTTCTGCTGAGAATGAGTTGTATAGAGAATTACTGAAGGGGAAACTGAATCAAATTGTTGAACTAGATGGTGGACTCCAAAGTGTTCCCTATTCCGCATTCAACATTCTGAATTCCGAATTCCAATTGCTGTTTGAGTGGCTTCGCCAATACGGCTTCAACACCGACCAATGCCATTTCATTTTTGAGGCGATGGAAACGGGCATCGGGAACAAATATTTCTCTCCAACCCATCAATTGGTGATTGGAAGAAATGAATTGCAACTCTCTGAAATCAAGCCTGTTGTGGATGAGGAAATCCAAATTGAAGTAGGGGAGGAGGAAATCGCTTCACCAATTCATCTTCGTTTTTCCCATATTGAAAAAAGTTCCGATTTCGTCATTGACAAGTCGCCGATTGTGGCCATGCTTGATGCCGACAAAGTCCAGTTTCCGCTCACTTTGCGCCATTGGCGGCATGGTGACCGCTTTTATCCTTTAGGCATGAAAGGCTCGAAACTGTTGAGCGATTTCTTTGTGGATCAAAGGTTTACGGAAGCACAAAAACAGAATGTCTTTTTGTTGGTTTCAGCCAAAAATGAAATCCTTTGGGTGGTCGGGCAGCGCATTGACGACCGGTTTAAGGTCACAAACGGGACAAAATCTGTATTTGTTTGCAGACTTGAAGACTAATTTTTGCATGGTGCAAGAAAATTTCCTACTTTTGCCCGAAATTTACTGTGTAATGGAGAACAATCCGATGGAATTTGGACTTAAGAATCAGGAAATTAAGGCGTTGCGCGATGTATTGGCTTCCGTACCTGAAGTGGAAGAGGCCATTATCTACGGTTCACGTGCAAGGGGAAAAAACCGAGTTTCGTCGGATATTGATATTACATTGAAAGGCAGTAACTTAACCTATCTTCAATTGGCACTTTTGGATGCCAAGATTGACGATTTGTATTTGCCTTATTTTGTGGATTTGAGCCTTTTTTCAATGCTTAAGAATAAAGATTTGGTTGAAAGCATTGAACGGGAAGGAAAAGTGCTGTATAGGAATGAAAAAAACTATTGAGAATATAACTAATTGAAAATCCAATAATTATAATATGAAAAAACTATTTCTATTCCTGCTGATGGCCTTTGCAGCCATCGTGCCTACGGAGGTCAGGGCACAGATTATCGAGCCTGTGAAATGGACCATTGCCATTGAAGACCTCAACGACAACGAGTTTGATTTGGTCGCCACGGCCACCATCGACCCGCAGTACCACATTTATTCTACTAAGATGCCCGATTTGGCACCCCTGCCAACGGTGTTCGACATCCAAACTTCGGAATTTTTCGAGGCCGTGGGCGAAGCTCGCGACCTTACCGATGTGCCGCTTTACTATGATGACATCTTTGAGACGGAATACAAGCAATTCGCTGGTTCTGCGGACCTTCCGTAAGCTGAAAGATGGCTCTTTCCCCATCACTGGCGAGATTTCCTATCAGGCTTGCAAGGACGGCCAATGCGTCTCCCTGACTGAGGATGTCTACCTGATGTACGGCTCTGAACCTGCTGTGATTGAGGCTGCTGAGCCCCAAAAAACTGCTGGAGGCAAGTCGAACATTTGGGGTATGATTCTCGAAGCCATCCTTTGGGGCTTTGCCGCACTGCTCACGCCTTGCGTCTTCCCGATGATTCCCATGACCGTGTCGTTCTTTATGCATGGCGAAGGCGAGAGCAAGGCACAAGGACGTTTCAAGGCGTTTATGTACTTCATTTTCATTGTGTTGCTCTACACTTTGCCTATTGCTATCATCATCTTGGTGACTTGGCTTGTGGGTGGCAATAGTGTCACTGCCGACATTTTCAACTGGTTGGCGACGCACTGGCTGCCGAATATCCTGTTCTTCTTGGTGTTTATGATTTTCGCGGCCTCGTTCTTCGGCGCTTTCGAAATCACTTTGGGCAGCAATATGGTGAACAAGAGCGACAGCAAACAAAGCACCAAGAACCTCGGCGGCATCTTCTTTATGGCATTGACCCTCGTTTTGGTGTCGTTTGCCTGCACGGGTCCCATCGTGGGCACGGTGCTTATCAAGTCCACTTCGGGCGAGTTCTGGGCTCCCATCGTGACGATGTTTGCTTTCGCCGTGGCTTTTGCCCTGCCGTTTGCCATTTTCGCCTTTTTCCCGAACCTGCTGCAAAGCCTTCCAAAGAGTGGCGGATGGCTCAACTCGGTGAAGGTCGTTTTGGGTTTCGTCGAAGTCGCGTTGGGCTTCAAGTTCCTCAGCGTGGCCGACCAAACCTACCACTGGCATCTGCTCGACCGCGAGGTCTATCTCGGCATTTGGATTGTTTGCTTTGCTTTGCTCGGGCTTTACCTCCTCGGCAAAATCCGCTTCAAGGGCGAGAAGGAAGTCAAGGAGTTGGGCGTGTTCCGTTTGGTGCTGATTATCATCGACTTCACCTTTGTGGTTTATATGATTCCCGGTATGTGGGGCGCTCCGTTGAAGGCCCTTTCGGGTTATTTGCCGCCAAAGCAAACCCTCGATTTCGACTTGAACAGGATTATCGAGGAGAACAGTGAGAAGGTCATTGATTATGTGGATGCCAAGATGGCCAAGATGGCGGTGGCTCCTCAAGGTCAAGCTGCTGCAACTGTGGAATTTACTGAAGCTCCCAAATATGCCGACCTTTTCCATTTGCCACACAACCTGAAAGGCTATTTCGACTACGACCAAGCCCTTGCCGCCGCAAAAGCCTTGAACCGTCCCATTTTCGTTGACTTCACTGGCCACGGTTGCGTGAACTGCCGCGAGATGGAAGCCAACGTGTGGAGCGACCCGCGTGTGAAGGATATGCTGCGCAATGACTTTGTGCTCTGCGCCTTGTATGTCGACGACAAGACTTCTTTGCCTGAAAACGAGTGGTATACTTCCACCTACGACGGCAAGGAAAAGAAGACCATCGGGCGCAAGTATGCCGATTTCCAAATCTCAAAGTTCGGCACCAACGCCCAGCCGTATTACTGCCTGATGGACCACAACGGCAACCTCTTGATGAAGCCCCGCGCCTACGATTTGGACAAGGATGCCTTCGTGAACTTCCTGAAAGACGGTATCAAGAATTTCAAGGAAGGGACGTATTATCAGCATGTGATAGACTAAATCGACTTGCCATGAAAAAGCGTTTGTTGGCACTTTTCCTTTTGGCAGCTATGATGACCGAGGTGCAGCCTGTTTTGGCCTGTACCTCGGTCATTGTTTCTGGCAAGGCCACGAAAGACGGTCGCCCGATGATTTTCAAGCATCGCGATTCGGGCAAGTTGCACAATATGATGATTGTCGTTCAGGGCCAAAGGTTTCGTTATCTTGGCCTTGTGAACGCTGAGGACACAATGCCTGTGGATGTTTGGGGCGGTCACAATGAGGCCGGATTCGGCATCATCAATACGGCGGCCTACAATTTGAACGGCGACGGCGGCGACACCGACGGCGATGGCATTTTCATCCGCAAGGCTTTGGAACTCTGCGCCACGTTGGAGGATTTCGAGCGGCTCTTGGACACCGTCAAAAAGCCTCGCGAGGTCAATTCCAACTTTGCCGTGCTTGATGCCAATGGCGGCTGTGCCTACTATGAGACAGGCAATTACGATTACGTGAAGTTCGATGTGAACGACCCGAATGTTGCTCCCAATGGTTACTTGATGCGCACCAATTTCGGCACCACGGGCAACCACAAATTGGACCAAGGTGTGGAGCGTTATTGCGCCATCACCGACTTCATGGCCGAGGCCTGCAAGGAAGGTCATTTGGAACACGATTATTTGATGACACACATTTCGCGTTACTTGAAACACGGAGTGACCAAATTCGATATGTATGATTATATGCCTGAAAACGAGAATGATACTCGCTATTTCCCATTTCATGACTACATTTCGCGGCATTCATCGGCTTCGGTGATTATGGTGCAGGGCGTGAAGGCGGGTGAGTCGCCGCAGAACACAGTCAGTTGGACGATTATCGGCTGGCCGCTAACCACCGTTGCCATTCCGTTGGTGCTTACGCCTTCGGGGAAGCTGCCTGCTCTTGTTACGAATGACGGAACGGGCCATTCCCGCCTGAATGAGATGGGCTTGCAACTGAAAGACCGCGTTTTCTCGCTCAAAAGCGGCAATGTTGAGTTTTATGGCGATCTTTCCAAGTTGATAAACAAGAAAGGAACAGGCATTTTGCAGCGGATTCTCCCGATCGAAAAAGAAGTGATGCGCCGTGGAGAAGATGCCCTTGACGGACTTCGTAAATTGAAGAGCTTCAAGACGATGGAGGCGTATTATGATTGGGTGGATGCTTATGTTGCGGAGCAGTATAAGAGTTTGTTTGGGGTGGAATGAGCCTCAAAACTGTAGGAAATAGGAGTAAATTTTTCTCGATTTTTATGCAAATCATAAAATCGAATTTGTATTTTTGCATAAAATTTCGGGTATGATAGAACGCTCCATAGAAAAAAAACTGCGACAAATGACGACAAAATTCCCTGTTGTCACGCTGACGGGCACGCGCCAATGCGGGAAATCCACCTTGTTAAAACAGCGCTTTAACGACTTCAAATACATCTCGTTGGAGGACTTGGACCGTCGCCAGTTTGCCATCGAAGACCCTCGCGGTTTCCTGATGAACTTCGGCACACCTTTGATCATAGACGAGGCACAATACGCCCCCGATTTGTTCTCCTACATCCAAACCCAAGTCGATGAACGAAACGAAACGGGAATGTACATCCTTTCTGGTTCACACAACTTCCTGCTGATGGAGCGCATCTCGCAAAGCCTTGCCGGACGCACGGCAGTGATGAAGATGGCACCGCTCTCCGTCGGCGAACTTCGCCAAGTCTCGTTATTGCCTGAGAATTTGAACGAATGGCTGATGACCGGTGGCTATCCGCGCATCTACGACAAGGACATTGCTCCCGTGGATTTCTTCCCCAATTATGTGCAGACTTACCTCGAGCGTGATGTGCGTTTGCTTCGCAACATCAGCGACATGTCGCAGTTTGTCCGCTTCCTGAAACTCTGTGCGGGTCGTGTGGGGCAACTGCTCAATGTGGCGTCATTGGCCACGGAATGTGGAATTTCGGTGCCCACTGCCAATGTTTGGTTATCCATTTTGGAGACGAGTTACACTATTTTTTTGCTGAAACCTTACCACAAAAACTTCAACAAACGCCTCGTGAAGTCACCGAAACTGTATTTTTGCGACACGGGATTGGTCGCCTCATTGTTGGGAATGGAGGAAACGAAACAGATGGAAACGCATTACTTGCGCGGCGAACTGTTTGAAAACATGGTAGTTGCCGAGTTCGTGAAACGGGCATACGCGCAAGGCCGCGAGCCAAACCTCTATTTTTGGCGCGACAACAACAATGACGAAGTTGATTTGCTTTCAGAGCAAGGAATGACTTTGGAGTGTTACGAAATCAAGTCGGTGGCCACCATGCACAGCGACCATTTTGCTTCGTTGAAGACTTTCGCCAAGACCGCCCAATTGGACACGGATCGGCTGCATGTGGTTTACGGCGGCGAGCAGAACATCAAAACCTCCAATGGCGACTATATTTCATGGAAAAACCTTTAGGTTTTATGCAAATCATAAAATTCGATTTTCAGATTTACATAAATTGTGGCAACATATCAAAATAGAATACTATGAACGAAATCCTTCGCGTTGAGAGCCTGAGCAAGACCTTCAGGCTCTCACGCAAACAACAACAGATTGAAAAGACGGATCGCAAGGAGATTGTGGCAGTCGATAACCTTTCGTTTACCGCCAACAAAGGCGAGATTTTCGGTCTGCTCGGTCCCAACGGGGCGGGCAAGACCACGACCTTGCGCATGTTGGCCACCCTGATACGCCCCGACAGTGGCGACGCCCTGTTGGATGGCTTCAGTGTGGTGAACCAGCCCGAAGAAGTGCGCGGCAAGATTGGATTCTTGACCTCGGAACTGAAACTCGAGGATTTCTTTACGCCCAATTACCTGTTCGACTTTTTCTCGCAGCTTTACGGCATTGAGCCCGAGGTAGTGGCTGAACGCAAGGCCAAGATGTTTGAGCGTTTTGGAGTCAACAAGTTCGCTGAGGTGAAGGTGGCCAACCTTTCCACCGGCATGAAACAGAAACTCTCGCTGGTCATCTCACTGGTTCACAACCCCGACATCATCATCTTCGACGAGCCTACCAATGGCCTCGACGTGCTGACCGCCCGCACTGTTACTGACTATTTGCAAGAATTGCGCGACGAGGGCAAGACCATTATCCTCAGTACCCATATTTTCAGTCTTGTGGAACGGTTATGTGACCGCGTGGGCATCATCATCGATGGTCGTATGATAGCCTGCGACACCCTTGGCGAGGTGTGTAATGGCATGACAATGGAAGACCGTTTCTTCGAATTGTACAAAGAAGTGAAAGGAGGTGAAGAATGAAAAGCAACGCATTGACTATCATCAAGAAAGAGTTCGCACGTTTCTTTGGCGACCGTCAGCTGCTGTTTACCACGGTCATCATGCCGGGTCTGCTCATATACATTATTTATACCATTATGGGTATGGGCATGAAAAAGATGGCCAATGAGGGAGCCGATGAGGAGGTCGTCCTCCAAGTGGAGAATCTGCCAGAAAGTATGCTGCCAATCTTGAAAGAGATACCCAATACGACATTGCTGCCAATGCCCCTTTTGGAGGATGATGTCAAGAATCTTGAAGACAAGGAACTCGATGTCGTTCTGATGCGCTTCCCCGAGGCGTTCGACGAAAAGGTGGCTGCCTTTGACCCGCAAAGCGGCACTGCGGCTCCCAATGTGGAAATCTACTACAACTCGGCCAATAATGCGTCAAGTCGCGTTTATCATATCCTCGAAGCCTCCCTTTCTGCTTACGAAGACCAACTGAGCAATCGTTTCGACATCAATCGTGCCGATTCTGAGGAAGCCCAATTCGACATGGCCAATCAAGACGACGTGCTGGGTAGCATTTTGTCCAAGCTCATCCCGATGCTTATCTTGATGATGCTCTTCAGTGGTGTGATGGCCATCGCGCCAAGCAGCATCGCTGGCGAGAAGGAACGTGGCACGATTGCTACCTTGTTAGTGACTCCTTTGAGGAGAAATGAGCTGGCCTTGGGCAAAGTGGTTTCGTTGAGTGGCATCGCGCTGCTGAGCGGTATATCGAGTTTCATTGGTATCGTGCTGTCGCTGCCTAAGATGATACAGGCCGACGAGGCTGGCATAGAATTGGGGCTCAACTACACGAGCGCAGATTACACGGTTTTGCTGCTTATCATCCTTTCATCGGTGCTCATTATGGCCTCGGCCGTCAGTTTGCTTTCTGCTTTGGCCAAAGACGTGAAGAACGCGGGTACCATGATTACGCCTTTCATGCTGGTGGTGATGTTCTGTGGCTTGATGCCTATGTTCCAGAGTGGCACGCCTGAGAGCCTGACGGCCTACCTGATACCTTTCTACAACTCCATTCAGGTGATGACTTCTGTCTTTGCCCACGAAATGAAATGGATGCCCGTCATCGTCACTTTGGTGGCCAACGTGGTTTACACAGGTTTCGCCATTTGGGGTCTGACCCGAATGTTCAACAGCGAGAAGGTGATGTTCTCGAAGTAAATGAAAAAGAGCGGTGTTTGCCGCTCTTTTTCATTTCAATAAAGAGTAGTTTTAAGCAATCTCTCCGCCCTTCGCAAAATGCTGATAGAAGGCGATGATGGTCTCGATGCCTTTGTAGAAATGGTCGAGGCGGTAGTTCTCGTTGGGCGAGTGGATGGCGTCTTCGCCGAGGCCGAAGCCCATCAGGATGGACTTGATGCCCAGCACTTCCTCGAATCTCGCGATAATCGGGATGCTTCCGCCCGAGCGCATCGGGATGGGCTGCTTGCCGTAGGTGTCCATGTAGGCGGCTTCGGCGGCCTTGTAAGCCGGCAGGTCGATGGGGCAGCCGTAGGCCTGTCCGCCGTGCAGCGGCGTGACCTTCACCGTGACGTAATCGGGAGCGTTCTTCTCGAAATAGTCCTTCACCAAAGCGGCAATCTTCTCGTGGTTTTGGTTGGGCACCAAGCGGCAGGAGAGTTTGGCGTAGGCCTTCGAAGGCAGCACGGTCTTGGAGCCTTCGCCTGTGTAGCCGCCCCACATTCCGCAAAGGTCGAAGCTGGGACGCACGCCCACGCGCTCGATCTTGGTGTAGCCTTCCTCGCCGCGCAAAGCCTTCACACCGAGGCTGTTCTTGTAGTTTTCCTCATTGTAAGGTGCCATATTGAGCAGTTCGCGCTCGCGGGCGGAACATTCAATGACGTCGTCGTAGAAATGCGGAATGGTGATGTGGTTGTTTTCGTCGGTGCATTTGGCAATCATCTCGCACAAGGTGTTGAGCGGGTTGGCCACGCTGCCGCCGAAGAGGCCGGAGTGGAGGTCGGCGTTGGGGCCGGTGACCTCGATTTCCCAATAGGCCAAGCCGCGCAAGCCAGTGGTGATGCTCGGCACGTCGGTGGCAATCATAGAGGTGTCGGACACGAGGATGACGTCGGCCTTCACGAGGTCTTTGTAATCCTCAATCCACTTCGAGAGGCTACCCGAGCCGATTTCCTCCTCGCCTTCGAGCATGAACTTCACGTTGCAGGGCAAAGTGTTGGTTTTCACCATCGTTTCAAAGGCTTTGGCGTGCATGAACGACTGGCCTTTGTCGTCGTCGGCGCCGCGAGCCCAGATTTTTCCGTCCTTGACGACGGGTTCAAACGGGTCGGTGTGCCACAGGTCGATGGGATCGACGGGCATCACGTCGTAGTGGCCGTAAACCAAGACGGTAGGCAGTTTCGGGTCGATGGTTTTCTCGCCATAGACGATGGGGTTGCCCTCGGTGGGCATCACCTCTGCCTTGTCGGCGCCGGCTTTCAAAAGATGGTCGCGCCAGCACTCGGCACAGCGGATCATGTCGGGCTTGTGCGCCGATTCCGAGCTGATGGACGGGATTCTGATCAGGTCAAACAATTCCTCAAGGAAACGCTCCTTGTTGGCTTCGATGTAGTTGTTGGTGATTTGCATAATTATTGAATTTAGAATTTCAAGATTTGAAGATTTCAAGATTGTGGGCAAATTTACGCAAAAAATCCAAATGGTGAGTTGTTTGGAGAAAAAGTTGTGATCAAGAAAGCGATTAAGGAGGCAGGGCAGTCGCCTCCGATGGGAATTAATGGTTTGTGTTGAGCATTACCATATCAAACAAGATGGAATCCAGTGCCTCAGAAGAAGTCTTGTCATGCTCTGGACGGAATGTGCCTACACGTTCCGTATAATAATCGGCCCAATGGCGGGCGTATTCCACAAGGCTGGCGTCCACTTCCTTGAGGTCGTTTTCTTTGCTCGCCTTTTTCAGTGCAAGTAATTCCTGGATTTTCTGACGGATGGCTTCTTCTTTTACAGTGCCATTGACCAAGTCGATAAACAACACAGGCGGCATAGATTGCCTTTCTTCAATCCAACGACAGGCGAGGATGCCGCGCAGGTAGTAAAGGAAACGCTTCAGCGGATAGGCAGCGTTTTGCAAATAGCGTTTGTCGTGCTTGATGTAGATGCTCGCATAATGGTACATGACTTTGATGGGGTTGAAATAGGCAGGCTCTAACCCTCTCATGCGTGAGAGGAAAACCTCGTCGGCGCGGTAGATGATGGGCGAATGAAGCCATTCCATCAGTGCAGGGTTGGACTTCTGGAATAAGCGTAAAGTCTTGCGCAAATCCCAACCCACGAGGTCAACATCATCGTCGTAAATGTGTTCAATCACATCTTTGCCTTCATTCACTCTCAGATACCAGTCGAGTCGGTGGACATAGACGAAGCGCACATCCCAATCGCTTTCAGCGGAATGGAAGCCCCAAGCCCTGCTCCCTGATTCAACAGCAAGCAGGACTTTCACATTGTTTTCGCGTTCCACTTGGTTTAGGTGTGAGAAGATGGCTTTCTGCATGTTGGTCTCCATATTGTGGTCGATTTCAAGTTAATTGAATTCGTTTTCTGTAGAATTGCTCGAAATTCTCTGCCGGTCTCTTTCGTATATGGCGATTTCGTCCCTGACAACCTTTTCCAATTCTTGCTTCGGAAGTATCAACTGGTATTCGGCCACGCCTATCGGTTTTCCCATGTCTTCCAATGCCAGTTCCACATCCACATGGTCTTTCTCTGCACAAAGGATGATGCCTATGGAACGGTTCTCGTCCTCGCCCCGCTCTATTCTGTCGAGAAGGGAAAGATAGTAATTCATCTTGCCAGCGTATTCGGGCTTGAAGGCTCCAATCTTCAAATCGATGGCCACCAAACAGCGTAATCCTCGATGGAAGAAAAGCATATCGACCTTGCTTTCCTTGCCGTTGTACTCCAATACATACTGGTTTCCGATGAAGGTAAAGCCTTTGCCAAGTTCCAAAAGAAACAGTTTGACCTTTTCGACCAAACGGCGTTCAAGTTCGAGTTCGCCAATGGGTTCCGTAACCCCGAGAAAGCCAAGGTTGTAATTGTCCCTGAATACCTCATTGGCATAATTGGCCTGAAGAGCGGGAAGCGTTGTCGAAAAATTGTTGTCGGGAAGAACGGGCATCTGGTTTTCGTGCATCTTGAGTTTGATGGCGTTCATCAGCAAATCACGATTCCAACCTTTTGCCACAACTTGTTGTGAATAGAAAAGAATCTGGTCATCAGATAATCCGAGTTTTTTGTTGATTAGCATCAAGTTATGCGACCAAGGCAAAACTGCGACAGCCTGTCGCAGTTTTTCGTCGCTTTCAAGAAAGCGAACATAAAAGCGTTTCATATCCCATAAGTTACGGGGCGAAAGGCCCATTGAGGGATACAATTGCTTTAAGTCGACGGAAAGCCTTTCAACGACGCGGTTTCCATAACCACTATCAAGTTTTTTCTCATAAAGCAGTTTGCCGATTTCCCAATAAGCAGTGTTGGCAATGCAACTCACGCTTTTTGCTGCATTTGCACGGGCTTTGTCAATTACTGCTACGGCCTGTAGCAGAATTGAGTTGTATTCGGATTCTTCAATGTGAATGATTTCGGTAGTCATAGTGGCGGCAAAGTTAGAAAAGTTTTTCCAACTGGTTACAATTTGTAACCGATTCAAATCGCGATTGTCTTTCACGCTTTCAACTCTTCCTCAAACCTCTTCAACTCCACCTTCTCCCCATCAAACACCGCATAACTGAAATCATAAATCCAATTCCCCACAACGGTTGTTATGGCGTGGTCGCCGGTCTTGTATTGCATCGGTTTGTGCTGGTGGCCGAAGACGAAGAAGTCAATTGAAGGGTCGAGTTGGGCTTGTTCTTGGGCGTATTGGTAGAGGCGCGTGTTGGGGATGTCGTCGTAATAGCCGCATTCCACCTCGTTTTTGAGTTTTTTCAGGCGGTGGTTGTGCGACCATTTCAAAGCCAATCCTATGCCGAAATCGGGATGTATCAGTCTGAATAAGAACTGGTTGAGCTTACATTCAAACACCTTTTTGAGGAACTTGTAGCCTTTGTCTCCCGGACCTCGTCCGTCGCCGTGGACGAGGAAGAACTTCTTTCCTTTGATGGTCTTGATGATGGGTTCGCGGTGCAGTTCAATCCCGATTTCATCGCGCAAGTAACCAAAACTCCACAAATCGTGGTTGCCGATGAACAAATGCACGGGAACGCCTGCATCAGTGAACTCGGCCAATTTGCCTTGCAGCCTGACGAAACCCTTGGGAATCACGGTCTTGTACTCAAACCAAAAGTCGAACAAATCGCCCATGAGGTAGAGTTCCTCGCAGTCGGGGCGGATGTCGTCCAAGAAGCGCACGAGTTTCTTTTCGCGCTCGTGGCTGTCGGCAAGCGTGGGGATGCCCAAATGGAAGTCGGTGACGAAATAAACGGCCATCAGAACTTGATTTCGGACGAGCGGCGGATGAGTTCGGTGATGAGGGTGATGAGTTTCGGCTCCACGGCGTTCACGGCCTTGATGACTTCCTCGTGCGTGATGGTGACTGGATGATCCTCGCCGTAGATGTTGCCCATGTCGGAGATGATGGACAGGCCGAAAACGGGCAGTTTGCCTTGTCGCGCCACGATGACCTCTGGCGTGGTTGACATTCCGATGGCGTCAGTCCCGATGATGCGGAAGTAGCGGCACTCGGCTGGTGTTTCGTAGGTCGGGCCGGTGGTGGCGGTGTACACACCGTGCTGAACCTCAATGCCTTTCTCTTTTGCGATGGCATTGGCCAAGTGGATGAGGCGCTTGTCGTAAGGCTCGCTCATGTCGGGGAAACGGTCGCCGAAACGGTCGTCGTGCGGCCCAATCAGCGGGTTGGGCATCATGTGGATTTGGTCGGTGATGATCATGATGTCGCCCACTTTGAAGTCGGGGTTCAGGCCGCCAGCGGCATTGCTGAGGATGAGGAACTGTATGCCCAACTGCATCATCACGCGAATGGGGAAGGTGACGGTTTCTATCGGGTAGCCTTCATAGAAGTGGAAACGCCCTTGCATGGCCACCACACGCCGACCTGCGATGGTCCCGAACAGCAGTTGCCCCTTGTGGCCTTGCACAGTGGAAACGGGAAAGTTCGGGATGTCAGAATAGGAGATGGCGTGTTGAACCGTGATGCCATTGGCCAATCCGCCTAAACCAGAACCCAAAACGATTCCGATTTCTGGACGGAAATTCCTTGTTTTCAGGTTGATATAATCAATTGTGGTAAGAATTTTGTCGTACATAATCCAATATTTCTTCGTTAAACTTTTCTTCTTCGTGGAACCTCACACCAACGGGCAAAGCGAACAGCGGCGCAGATTCAAACTGACAAAGATAAGGAGAATTTGTCAATCGTGCTGCATCTTTTTCTGTCGTGACGATGATTCTTTGCTTGCCGTCGAGTTGCCCAAATCGCTGTATGATGGTTTTCAAATTGTCCTCGGTATATGCGTGATGGTCTGCAAAAGTCAGATTGTCAAGTGTTTGAAATCGGTTGTGAAGCTCTTTGATTAGTGGTTTCGGATTTGCAATGCCGCAAAACAGCAGTGCCGAATCGGCTTTGGCAACCTCAAATTGTTTGGCTGCCTCGTTCAAAGGTTGCAATGGCGCGTATTCCAAATAGGAAAAAAACACTTTCTGCCCGATTGTCGGCTTTAACTTCCTGACGATCTGTTGTTTTTCTCTTTCATCCAACTCCTTCGGCGACTTGCTGACCACGATGATGTGGGCACGTTTGGTGGCTGATTTCACGTCGCGCAAAGTGCCTGCGGGAAAGAGGAAATCGTCGCAATAAAGATGCTGGTATTCAGTAAGTAAAACATTCAGTCCGGCCTTGATTTTGCGGTGCTGGAAAGCATCGTCGAGCACGACGACATTGGCATTGATTGGGTTGAAAAGCAATCGTCTCGTGCCATTCACACGGTCTTCGTCCACAGCAACAATAATCTCAGGGAATTTCTTGCGATATTGCATCGGCTCGTCGCCTATGTCCTCGAAAGTGCTTTGTGAATCAGCGAGTTGAAAGCCTTTGGACTTGCGCCCATAGCCTCTGCTCAAAGTGGCCACACGGAATCGGCCTTTCAGCAAATCGATGAGGTATTCGGTGTGCGGCGTTTTCCCCGTTCCGCCAAGGTTGAGGTTGCCCACGCAAATCACGGGCTTCTCGAAACGTGTCGTTCCCAAGATGTGCCAATCATATAGTTTATGCCTGATTTTCAGCACGATATGGTAAAGAAGCGATATGGGCAAAAGTAAAATTCTCATTTTGGGGTCAAAATTACGCAAAAATCTCTAATTTTACGGCCAATTTCACAAAAAAGACGCGGGACTTTGAGATGCGCGACGCGAGACAGTCCTGCGTCATCAGTTCCGAAGCCTCGCGTCCACATTATATTATTATGACCGTAAACGATATTTTGAACTGCATTACCGAAGTGGCTCCGTTGCAATGGCAGGAGAGCTACGACAATGCCGGCCTGCAAGTGGGCGACCTCAACGCCGAAGCCCATAAAGCCTTGGTTTGCTTGGATATTACCGAACAGGTTGTCGACGAAGCCATTGCCAAAGGCTGTGACCTCATCGTCAGCCATCATCCATTGATTTTCAAAGGATTGAAGCATCTGACGCCGGAGACTTACATCGAACGCGCCGTCATGAAAGCCATAAAATCAGACATCGCTATGATTTCGATGCATACCAATTTGGACAATAGTTTCAAAGGCGTGAGTCGGGTTTTGGCTGAGCGTCTCGGCCTGAGCGACTTGCACATCCTCCAGCCTGCCTCCGACGACCCCGACCTTTACGGGGCGGGAATGATTGGCGATTTGGCCCTTCCTATGGAAGAAATTGATTTTCTTACACTTGTGGCTGATACCATCGGTTCGCCCTGCTTGCGCCATTCCGATTTGACGGGTCGCAAAATCAAGAAAGTAGCTTTGTGTGGTGGGTCGGGCAGCCCGTTCATCGCTGATGCCTTGTGCCAAAAAGCCGATGCCTACCTTACGGCCGACATAAAATATCACGACTTTTTTGTTCCCGAAGGTCGTATGCTCATGGTTGATGGAGGGCATTTCGAGACCGAACAATTCACGAAAGAATTAATATGTGAGCTGATTCGGAAAAAATTTCCTACCTTTGCAGCCGAAATTGCTGAAACGAAGACGAATTCAGTGCATTATTTTGTCAGAAATAAGTAAACAATCAATATGGCTAAGAAAGAGAACAAAGAAGTTGCAGAGGTGACTGAAGTCGCTGAAGTTGAAGAGGTTAAGGAAACCAAGAAATCCACCAAGAAAACCGCTAAGGCCAAGGCGGAGTCTGAAGAAAAGGCTGAGCCTGCCGAAGTGGAGGAAACCAAGAAGCCTGCCAAAAAGCCGTCAAAAGCCAAAGCCGAACCCGAACCTGAGCCAGCCCCCGAACCGGAGCCTGAGCCAGAACCCGCTCCCGAACCCGTGGCCGAACCCGAACCTGAAGTGAAGGAAACGCCTGCGGAGGAGGAGGAAACCGAGGTGGTGGAGGAGGAAACCCCGAAGGATCCCGTCGAGATCAGCGTCGAACGGAAATTGGTAGCGCTTTACACGCTTCAGCAGGTCGACTCGAAGATTGACGAAATCCGCGCTTATCGTGGCAACCTGCCCCTTGAAATCCAGGATATGGAGGACGAAATCGCTGGTCTTGAGACTCGTATCGCCAATTTCAAGGAAGAAAGCAAGACTTTCCAAAAGGAGATTTCTTCCTACAAAATCAAAATCAAGGAGACTGAGGCTCTCATCAAGAAATATGAGGAGCAGCAGAACAATGTCCGCAACAACCGTGAATACGACTCCTTGACGAAAGAGATTGAATACCAATCGCTTGATATTCAGCTTTCGGAAAAGCGCATCAAGGAATACACAGCCAAGGAGGCCGAAATGGGCGTCAAGGTGAACGAAGCCTTGTCGCGTTTGACCGAGCTGAAAGGTGAGCTGAAGGAAAAGAAGGAGGAGCTTCATTCGTTGGTTGAAGGCACCGAAAAGGAAGAGGAGCAACTGCTACAGCGTTCAGCCGACTGCGAGAAGTTGGTGGAAGACCGTCTGTTGGTCGCCTACAAGCGCATCCGCAAAAACGCGCGTAACGGTTTGGCCGTGGTGGGCATCCACAATGAAGCCTGCGGAGGTTGCTTCAACCGCATCCCGCCGCAACACCAGTTGGACATCTGCACCCACAAGAAGATTATCGTTTGTGAGTATTGCGGACGTATCTTGGTCGATAAAGACATCATTGCGCAATACAACGCATAGTTCACTGATATCTGTTTGAGATTTAGTGTTTTTGGCCACATTCGTGTGGCCTTTTTTTGTTCAGAATCTCACCTTGAGCGTGGCGGCCAAATTGCTCTTGAACTGTTTTTGGTCGATTGCCTCGATGCCGAGGTCGCCCGGGTCGTAAAGGTAGATGTAGGTTTGTCCGTAAGTCAGTTCGTAGGCGAAATCGAAGGTGGTGGCTTCCGAGACGGGGAGACTGATGCCGACCGAACCTTTCTTGACGCTGCCGCCCTGTTCACCAATGCCAAACGGGCTGCCATAGTAGGCCGCGCCAAGGCGGAGATACGAGCCGCCCAAACGCCATTCACTGCCCAAGCGGAAATTGAGAGTCCTCCCATACACTTCCTCGATTTCGTTGTTGACATTGCTGTAATCGAAGTCGTCATTTGGGACCGCCTTGAATCGTGCCGCGCCAAAGTTGGTGTATTCCGCATCGAAACTCACCAAACCGGCATCACCGATGATGAACGCCATGCTCCCAATCCATTTCAAGGGCGTGATGAAGTTGTATTCGTATGGGCTTTTGGGACTCAGGCTTTTATGGGTGACATTCTGGATTTGCGATTCGGTTTCGGTTTGCCAAGTCTCGTCAAATCCATAGAAGGTCGGCGAGTGGAACGCGGCTCCGATGCGCAGCCAAGGGCTGGCCAAGAAAATCAGGCCCACTTTGGCATTGCAGCCCCAGGCCATAGTGCTCAAGTCTTGGGTGTAGGACCATCGGTCAAAATTGGCTTCGCTGCCTTCGGGCCGGCTTTCCTCCACGACGCTCGTCCCGAAACGCTTGATGTGGGTCAGCCCGATGCTGCCGCCGATGAATAGCTTTTCGAAAAGATTGGCGCTGCCCGCAAAAGTCCATTCCTCGGAACGGCCTTTGTAGTTGGTTTCCAAGCCTTGCCAAATGTTGCCTTGTGGGACGGGGCTGCCGAAGTAAGTCCCTTGGTCATCTTGATATTGGTCGATGATATAGGTGTTCCAAGCGGGAAAGAGGTCGTAAGGGAAGTCTTTCAGGTCATCAGGTGTCAGGCCTAAATCGTTGATGGTGTTGAGGTAATTGTCGACTTTTGAGCTTGTGGGATTGATGCCTTTGGCAAATGTGTGGATATTGTAGTCGTTGGTGCGGTTCAGTGTGATGCCGAACTGCGTGAAGCGCACTGGGCGGTAGTTGCTCCTGTATCTGGTGTGGACGTAGCCCACGTTGGGGATGGACATTCTCATCATATTGGCGCCGTTTTTCGTGCCGTAATAAGTCGACGAGTGGTAATTGTCGAGCAAGTTGAGCGTGGCGGTTAATTCGTTGCTGCGATAGATGCCCATTCCGGCTGGGTTGATGTTGGCCGCCGTCACGTCGCCGCCTACTGCGCCCAAGGCGTTGCCCATGCCTGTCGCTTTGGCCGTGCCTTGGTAATAGGTCTGCGAAAACAGGCAGGCGTCGTCGCTGCCTTGCGCGAAAGCCGCCACCAAGGCCAATAACGTGCATATCGTTGTGATGGTTCTCTTCATTTCCATAAAAAAGACTACCTTGCAATTTGAAACTGCAAAGGTAGTCTTTTATTTCCAATATCAAGGTTGTGCGGCGAATTTATCTTCTTCCTCCGCCACCCGAGCTGCGGCCACCGCCTGAGCTGTGGCTTCCGCCTCCGCTTGAGCCACGGCTTCCGCCTGCGCTGCCCGAACTTGAGCTATGGCTGCCTCCGCTGTAGCTGCCACCTGAGCTGCGGCTTGAGCTCGACGATGAGCTACGGTTGTAGCTGCTGTTGGACGAACTGCTTCTGCTGCCTGACGAGCTGCCTCTGTTGTAGCTGCTGCTTGAGTTGCTCCTGCTGTAGCTTCCGCTCGAGGAAGGACGTTGCGAGTTGGAGCCTTGCGGGCGCACGTATTCCGAGCTGGAGCGCGATTGGCGGCTGTTGTTGGGCGAGGTGTAGGATTGGCGCTCGCTGCCTTGGCTGCTCTGACGCGCGTTGCTCGAACTCGAAGGACGGCTGGCCGAGGCGTTGCCGGTGCGGCTGCTGGTGCCCGCCGTCGGACGGCTGCTGCTGGTCGGGCGGTTGCTCACTGTGGGCCGTGTCGATGTCGGGCGGCTTGCGCTTGCCGTCGGGCGGCTCGACATGCTTCCGCTGCTCCTGCCGTTGACCGACGCGCTGCTGTTGGTGCGTCCCGACATGCTGCCGCTGTTGCTTGCGTTGGTGCGACCGTCGTTTTGCAGGCGATGGCTCATCGAGCCGGCACTTGAGCCACTGTTGTTGTGTCGCACACTGGCCACATAGTTGCCTAATCCGCTGCCGCTGTTGCCGTGGCCGCCATGATGATTTCCGCCACCGTTGTAGCCCCAGCTGTCGCCGTAGGCGTAATGATGATGGTGATGATGGTAAGGTTGATACCAAGCATAGCTCCAGTACGGGTTCCAGCCCCAGTAGCTGTAGTAGGGATAGCCCCAATAGTAGTCCCAGCCCCAGTAATAGCTGCGCCAGTAGGGACGGTAGCCCCAGCTGACGTAGAAGCTGGGATAGTAGAAGTCCCAATAGAACGGGTCGTAGCTGTTCACGTAGACGTAGGTCGTGCCGCCGTCGCTGCCTCCGGTGTAGTAGTCGTCGTAATAGTCTCTCGTCGAGGAGGCTTGCGTGCCGAAGCGCTTGATGCGGGCTGCAAAGTCGGCGTCGTAGTAGGTTTCGGTGGTGGTGTAAACCACGCCGTTGGTGTCGGTCACCGTCTCAGTGGTCTGATAGACGGGTTCCGTGTTGCTGATGTAGTTCTTGCTGTCGGAATAGTAGGCTTGGTAGTCGTATTCCGAGCTGCTGCTGATGCTTGGGCTGACGTATGAGCCGTTGCCCTTCGTCATTTGTCCGCCTGTGTTGCCGTAAGGCGAATAGTAGGTGTCGTCGTAGGCCGTTTGCTTGCTCGATGAGCAGCTGGCGAAGGCCATTAAGGCGATGATGGGGATAAGTCTTAACGCTTTCATTTTATTGAGTTTTTATTTGTCCTTGAAAAATGGTTCGATTGTGCAAAAATACATACAATTTTCGTACCAAAATCCGATTTTCTTGCCATGTTTTTCATTTTTGTTCCAACTTGAAGATTCTTCCTTCTCCGTAATAGGCGTCCGTAATCCATGGATTGCCCTTATAGTACACGTTTCCAATGCTATAGATCCATACGCGCAGCCCGCTCTTGGCCCAAACGTAGGCATCGTTGGTGGAGTGTGACTGCACGCGGACGAAATTCGATTCCAGCGTTTCGGCATGCACGTTGCCGTAGCTTCTCATGTTGATTTCGGTGTAGCCCGAATAGCCTCGCAAAGTCACGGCTGAAGTGCCGTTGTTGAAGTTGGTCTTGAGCACGTCGCAATTGAACGTCAGGTCCAAACGGCCCGAACCTTCGTTGATTTTCAGGTCGAAACTGTGGGTCCAAAGGGTGTCGAAGTCGGCTTCTATCGAGTCGATGGTCAATTTGCCGATGCCACGGATGGAGTCGGTGCAGGTGAGGTCGCCGATTGAGGCATAGTGGATGGCGCTCAGGCTGTCGTAATACACGGTCAGGTCGATGCTGTAGTCAAAGCTCCTAAGCCAGTTGTATTCGTTGGTGTTTTTGACGAACAAGGTGTCGCCGTCCACTTCGGTGACCACCTTTTCGATGAGGTTTTTGGGGCAGGTCAGTTCCAAACGGGGATGGTCGCTCTGCACCAACCTGACGTTCACGTTGTTGAACATCGAGACGACGCTGAACCGATGCCCGACGTCGCGCTGCTCCGTGACGGGCTCGCCGTTGTTGAACAGCGCGTCCATCTTCGAGCACGACGTGGCCAGCAGGCTAACGAGGAAAAACAGGACTGCGATACGGTTTCTTTCCATGGCGTGGCAAATAGTATTTGTGTTGGATATGGTATCCGATGCCGACCCCGATGAAGTCGGCCTTGATGTCGTAGGTGGTGAAGGCGATTGAGGCAAACAGGTTGTCGCTGAGGTAGTAGCGCGCCGCCACCTTTTGGTAGAACAGCATCCCAAACGTCTTCGCGTTGAGCGGCACGTTGTTTCGAAGCCCAACGTTGAACATGAAGCTGACGCGGTCGAGCAGCATCTCGTAAGAGAACAAGACACCGGGCTTCAAGTAGAGGCCCCAGTCGGGCTTGGTGATTTTGTCGGAGTTGTCGTACACCAATTCGACACCCAAGCCCACTCGGTCTCGCTCGGTGATTTGGAACATAAAGTTGGCCCCCACGTTGTGTACGAAGTAATACTGGTGCGTGCCGTATTGTTGGCTCAAGTCCTTGATTCCGAGCATATATTGGTAGTCGGTGACGAAATGCCGTTTGCCGTCAAACTCGAAGAGGTAGTTTTTGGGCCTCAGTTTCGTGTCCATCTGGGCCTTGGGCGGCGACAAGCACCACGAAAACCCGGTGGCGACGCTGAAGATGTTGATGCCCATGTTGGGCGAGCGGGTGGCGCCGTTCGAGAAGTGGGTGAGGCCCACGGAGGTCACCCAGTGCAGCCGCTTGACGATGCGTTGGCGGTATTCGAACGACAGGTTGACGGCGGCATTCACATGAGAACCGATGGCATAGTTGTGGAAATTCTCCTTCGGGTCGAACTTGTTGGTGAGAAACGACACGCCCACGCCCAACTTGAAGGTCAGCCGGCTCGTTTCGCTCGGCGTGATGGGGAAGTTGATGAAGGGGTAGAGGGCGAACACCTTGCCCAACTCGGCGGAGATGCTGTCGTTGCCGAAGCCCGAATAATAGAAGGTGAACCCGATGGAAGGGTAGTTGTGCAGCACCTCCCAACGACGCTCGCCGTAGGTGTTGCGGTGGAGCGAAAACTCGAAGGCGGGCGTGTGCCGGCTGTAGCGCCCCAAGGCCGAGTGGTACTCGTCGTTCTGGAAGTACATGTAGCCATAGTGCATCCGCGCCTCGATTTCAAGGTTCTTGTGGCTCGATTGGGCACACACTCGACCCACACCTATTAATAATAAGGTGAACAGCATGAAAAGGATATGGCGTTTTTGATGTCGCATCTGGCCTGCAAAAGTACAAAAAAAGAGCCTATGGGAGGCTTATTTGCTTCGCAAAGAAATACGAAGTATTCAACGCAGTTAAATCATTCAAAAATCATTTTGGCACTCAAAGGCTTCGACCGGGATTTTTGATGGATTTTATTTTGATTTTTGACAGATTTCTACACGAAGTGTATCCTGAAAAATACCTATCTTTGCATCTTATTTCAAAAACTACTATGGACGAAAGACTAAAAGCCTTCAAGCGTTTGCTCGACATCATGGACGCAGTGCGCGCCGGCTGCCCTTGGGACAGCACCCAAACCATACACAGCCTGCGCCACCTCACCATCGAGGAGACCTACGAACTCAGCCAAGCCATCCTCAACGACGACCTCAACGAAGTGAAAAAGGAACTCGGCGACCTTATGCTCCACATCGTTTTCTACGCCAAGATAGGGCAGGAGCAGGGCGTGTTCGACATCGCCGACGTGCTCAACGGCATTTGCGAGAAGATGATCGTGCGCCATCCGCACATCTTCGGCGCCGAGCATGTCGAAAACGCCGAGCAAGTGGAGCAGAACTGGGAGAAAATCAAGCTGGAGCGCGAGCACAACCGCAGCGTGTTGGGCGGTGTGCCCGATAGGCTTCCGTCGTTGCTGAAAGCCTACCGAATGCACCAAAAGACCTCCGGCGTGGGTTTCCGCTGGCCCAACGCGGAGCAGGCCTGGCTGAAGGTGGAGGAAGAAAAGGAAGAACTGTTTGAGGAGTTGCAGAAGCCCGACAACATCAGCCGCGTCGAGGAGGAATACGGCGACCTGCTCTTCGCCTTGGCCGCCTACGGCAACTACATCGGCGTGAACCCCGACGACGCCCTCGAAAAGACCGACAAGAAATTCCGCGAGCGTTTCGCCCATGTGGAGCAACGCGCACGCGAGCAAGGCAAAGGCGTCCAGCACCTCACCCTCGACGAGATGCTTGCCTATTGGAAAGAAGCCAAATCGCCTCGCACAGAACCCGCAGAATCATGAGAAATAAATTGCCATAAATCTATGCGGAAATCCTTTTTTTTGACTACTTTTGCCGCTGAGTTATAAATGTTCGGGATGGATATGGCATACAACATTCAAGACAAACTGGATTGGACACTGATTTTCATCGTTGAGTTTGCTCGGAAGCACCGCCTCACTATGAAGCAGGCATTTAACTATTTGAGCCGATTCAAAGGCATTGATTTCGTGGACCGTCATTATGATTATGTCCATACCCAGTCGTTTCCTTCCATGGTCGCTGACCTGACGGAATATTGCCATAGAAAAGGAGGGGCTCTCGTATGATTCTGTATCATGGTTCCAATGTGGAATTTGACAGCATCGACCTGCTGAAATCAAAGCCAAACAAGGACTTTGGTAAAGGTTTCTATTTGTCTGACAATTATGACCAGGCTTTTGAGATGGCCAAGACAAAAGTGGAACAATTGGAAACGGGCGTTCCTGTGGTTATGGCCTACCAAGTGGACGAGGCAGAGTTTCCATCGTTGCGCATCCTCCGTTTTGACGATTATTCCGAGGAATGGGCCAAATTCATCATTTTAAACCGCAACAGTGTATCGAAAACGGCGATGCATGATTATGATGTGGTGATTGGACCGATAGCCAACGATACCGTAGGCGCACAACTTTGGAGATACGAGAACAAGTCTATTGACCTACCCACATTAGTAAAGAATCTACATTATATAAAAGGATTGACTATCCAGTATTTTTTCGGAACAGAAAAGGATCAAGATGCGACGTTGGGCATGGAGCAAGCGCTTTCAATAGTGTTTAACTCCGACACTTACCAAAAAGTGTTGAATGAAAAGACCAGGCTTTATTACCAAAGTCCTCGTTATGTGTTCTCTTTTCTTGAATCCGAATTAACCAAAGGCAAAATGGAATAAATTTTCCTTTGCGGCATGACATCAAACAAAAATTCATTATATTTGCAGCGCGTTTTTCGCACCTTTCTTTGATTCAATTCAATTCACTTAATACTAACTAAAATTTCAAAAAAATGAAAAAAGTATCTTTACTCATTGCGATGATTGCCTTCGTTTGCGGCAATGCTTTCGCACAGTTCAGTTACGACTTTACTGGTTGCCCCGAAGGTGCCAAAGTCGCACAAACCTTGGGTATGCCATGGACGACATGGAGCGATAACCCAGGTAGTTCCGAAGACGGCGTGTTCGCTGCAGTTAACGGCGATATGGCCGCCTATTTTGCCAATGGCGTTGACCAAGTTGTCGCCCTTGGTGAAAAGACCGCAGGCGTTTACGACATCGAATTCGATGTTTACATCGAAGAGAACAAGATAGGTTATTTCAACCTTATGCACCATTTCCCCTGCAACAGCGACCAAGCTATTCAGATTTACCTTCAGTGCACCAATGATGGATCAAGCAGTAGCACAACTATGAGTGATGGTCATGGAACGGCTCACTGCGGTTCCAACAGCTCTTTCGACTTGCCTTGCCGCTGGAATGACTGGATGCACTTCAGAATCCACGTTGACTTGGATATGGATGCTGCCGAATTCTACTTTGACGACGAGTTGATGCACACTTGGCAGTGGAGTCTTAATAGCTTTGGCGAAGATGGTTATAGCGACAGAACCCTTGGCGGTATCGACTTCTATCCCCCTGGAACAAGCAACTCGGCGTTCTATGTTGATAATGTTGTCTTTACTTCACAAGGTGGTGAACAGGTTCTTATTGGTGAGTCTTTTGAGGAGTATCCCGTGGGAGGCAAAATTGCCCAATCTGCCGTTGCTGCTGGTCATGACTGGTGGACCACTTGGAACAACAACCCAGGTGGTGCCAACGATGGTACTGTTTCCAACGACTATGCTTCCGAAGGCAACAACTCTGGTTATTTCACCAATGCTTCTGACCAAGTGCTTCTGCTTGGCGACTATGAAACTGGTGTGTATGACCTGAGTTTCGATGTTTACACACCAGCTGGAAAGGATGGCTATTTCAACATCCTTCACGCTTTCCCCGCTTCTGATAATGGTGACTGGGCTATGCAAGCCTATTTCAACGCCGAATCTGACGAAACAAATAATGAAATGTGGCACAGCACTGGTCATGGTTCGGTTCATGCTGGTGGTGCTTTGGTGGCCGACCTGCCTTGCGTTGAGGACGAATGGATGAGTGTCCGCGTCCTTATTGATTGCGACACTGACCAAGCCACACTATTCTTCAACGAAGAAGAAATCTACACTTGGCAATGGAGCCTTGGTAGTTTTGGTGATCCCGCTACAAGAGTCCTTGCTGGTGCCAACTTCTTTGGTCCTTTGTCCACTTCTCAATTCTATGTTGATAATATCCAATTCACAAAGATTGGTGGCGAATCGGCTCCGCATTTTGTTATCACTCCCGAAAACATACAAGAGACGCTCATAGAAGACGAATTCAAGACCGTTGAAATCACCATTGACAACCAAGGCAATTCCATTGGTGACTGGATGGGTTGGCTCGACTTTGGCGAAGGCCAAGGAGGCAATAATACTCAGGTGCTCAATTAT
This sequence comes from uncultured Bacteroidia bacterium, assembly GCA_902769875.1. Taxonomy (GTDB): domain Bacteria; phylum Bacteroidota; class Bacteroidia; order Bacteroidales; family F082; genus Limimorpha. Next base: position 12,300 of record CACXQV010000037.1, on the reverse strand, counting down.
GATCTTGATCCCGATATTCAAACTGGTGCAAACGTGTCGCTGGTTGGCCTCAATACTGAAGAGCCAGTTCAAATTGAGGTGGGTGCAAAATTCCCCGCCACTGCATATGCTGGTGCAGCAATGGGTACTAAAGTCATTAGCGCTCAGTACACTTTATTCGAAGGTCAAGACAGTGGTATGGGTATTGTCGAAGGCACACCCCTTATTTTCCGCATCTATGGTCAAGGCGTGAATGACCAGCCTGGTGAAATTCTTGCCGAAAAGGAAATACCTTACAGTTCAATTATTGCCAATGATTGGAATGTTGCTACATTCGACACGCCTGTTGACATTACAGGCTTTGACGTGTGGGTGACTTGCTCGTTCACGCAGGCTGTAGGTGGCTATCCGATGAATTTTGATGGTGGTACACCGGTTGGTGAAGGCGATTACTATAGCACTGGTGGTGGATTCCGCAAGTGCCATGAGGTATTCTCAACTTCATATGGTAATATTCACATTCGTATGACTTGCCAAGGCACTCCTGTTCCCGCCACTTGGGCCACCATCGACAAGAACTATGGCTCCATCATGGGCGGCGCCAACGACGTCATCACCCTGAGCCTCAACAGCATTGGCCTCAGCGAGCTTCGCTACGAAGCCAACCTCGTCATCAAGACCAACGATGAAGAATTGGCCGAGGTTGAAATCCCCGTCGTCCTCAACTACGACCCCGATGCCGTCGAGGAAAGCACCTTGCAACTCGCCAGCATCTATCCCAACCCCGCCGCTTCGCAGGTCACCCTCGAAGGCGACAACCTGAACAGCGTGGCCATCTACAACGTGGCTGGCCAGCTCATCCGCGTGGTGAAACTCGACAGCATGAGCAACAACATCGAAATGAATGTTGAAGCCGGCGTCTACTTCTTCAGCATCTACGACAACAATGGCCGCAACAGCGTCCAGCGCGTCGTCATCGTGAAGTAAGCGTTTCCCCTGACGGGAAAGAACGAAAGAACCGCTCCTTTTGGGGCGGTTTTTTTTTGTGTTTCGACACGAATTGCCATAAAATCTGACACGAATTATCAGCAATTATTGATGAAAAATTCGTGGTCAATTCATGGTAATTTGTGTGGAAAGAATCAGTTCGTTTACACGAATTGCCATGAAATTTGACACGAATTATCAGGAATTATTGATGAAAAATTCGTGGTCAATTCATGGTAATTCGTGTGAAACCAATTCGTGATAATTCATGTAATAACTAACCATCATCTCGTCATTTCAGCCATGATGATTCCTCCGGCCACGGCAGCGTTCAGCGATTCGGTTGCGCTGCCGCCCGCCCGTGGTATGGTGACGGGATGCGTGATGCAAGGCAAGACCTCGGCCCTAATCCCATGCGACTCGCTCCCGATGACCAAAATGCCATCGGGCTTCTCCCGCATCTCGAACAGGTTTCGCCCTTCCAACAAAGCCCCGTAAACGGCTTTGCCCCGCTCGCGTTGTTCGCCGAGGAACGCGGGCAGGTCGGCCACGCTGATGCTTACTCTGAACACAGAGCCCATCGTGGCCTGAATCACCTTGGGGTTCCAAATCTCCACACAGTCCGTGCTGCACACCACTTCGCTGATGCCGAACCATTCCGCCGTGCGGACGAGTGTGCCCATGTTGCCTGGATTGGCGATGCCGTCCAAGGCGAGCGTGAAACGGCTATGGGGGTGGAACGGTGTGGGTTCAGGAATCTTGGCCACGGCGAGGATGCCCGGCGGAGTGTCGAGGCTGCTCATTTGCTGCATTTGCACGTCGCTCACCGTTTCGGCGGCAGCCAAAGGATGGGCGGCCACGAAAGCCTCGGTGGCATACAGCCCCACCGTCTCAAAACGTGACTGGAGCAGCTCGTCAACCATCTTGCGGCCTTCCACTGCGAAAAGCCCGAGTTGCTTGCGGAACTTCTGTTGCCGCAACGAAGCGATTTGTTTTATGGTGTTCTTGGTAATCATTCGTGAAAACTACAAAAAAGGCTGTCTCGCAATGAGACAGCCACTCTCAAAAAAGCTAAATATTGTAAATCATTGATAATTACTCTGCAAAGACATTGAAGTCGATGTCGACGGCCACTTCCTTGTGGAGTTTCAGTTTGGCGGTGTAGTCGCCCACTTCCTTGATGGCGTCTTCATTGAGCACGATGTGCTTGCGGTCCACTTCGATGCCGGTGGCTTCCTTGATGGCGTTGGCAATCATGATGTTGTTGACCGAGCCGAAAATCTTGCCTGTGGCGGCAGCCTTGGCGGGGATTTGCAGCTTCAGGCCTTCCAGAGCCTTGGCCTTCTCGATAGCCTCGTTCTTGATTTTTTCTTCCTTGTGAGCCTGTTGGCGGATTTCTTCGGCAAGGATTTTGCGGTTGCGCTCGGTGGCGAGGATGGCCAAGCCTTGCGGGATGAGATAGTTGCGGCCAAAACCGGGCTTCACGTTGACGATGTCGTTCTTGTATCCTAAGTTGGCGATGTCTTGTTTCAGAATGATATCCATGTCTTTTCCTCCTTCAAATTATTTCAAACAATCTGCTACGAATGGCATCAGGGCGAGGTGACGGGCACGCTTGACGGCTTGGGCGACCTTGCGCTGGTATTTTGTTGAAGTGCCGGTGATGCGGCGAGGAAGGATCTTGCCTTGCTCGTTCACAAACTTCAGCAAGAAGTCGGCGTCTTTGTAGTCGATGTACTTGATGCGGTTCTTCTTGAAGCGGCAGTATTTCTTTCTCTTGGTGTCGACTGCTATGGGAGTCAAATACTTGATGTCGTTGTTGTTGTTCACTTGTGCCATTTTCTTCGTTTTTTAATTGTTCAACATTAGGCTTGTGCTTCTTCGGCGGCGGCTTCGGCTTTCTTGTTGCGTTTCTTCTCGTTGTAAGCAATGGCGTGTTTGTCAAGCTTCACGGTGAGGAAACGGAGAATGCGCTCGTCACGCTTCAATTCGGTTTCGACATCGGCAATAACGTTACCTTCGGCTTTGTATTCAATGAGTTGATAGAAGCCGGTTGACTTCTTTTGGATCGGATAGGCCAGCTTGCGCATGCCCCAGTTCTCTTCATGAACAATCTCTGCTCCATTGCTGGTCAGATGATCTTCATACTTCTTTACCGCTTCCTTCATCTGTTCGTCAGACAAAACGGGAGTTAAAATGAAAACGGTTTCGTACTGATTCATAACTGTTCGATAGTTAAGTGATTAAATTATTATTGGTATATGCTTGATTTGAGGCTGCAAAGGTACGACTTTTTTCCTTATCTACTGCATTTTGCCCGAAATTATTTTTTCCAATATGAATTCCGCCGCGTGGCCGTCGCCGAAAATCTCTGGAAACGTGGCCGTTGTGTTGCCTTTGAATTGCTGCCAGGCCTGCCAGATGCGGCTTTCGTCGGCATCGGCGAGGATGGCGTTGCCCGTATTGACGATTTCCACCCATTCGGTCTCAGGCCTCAGAATGATGCAGGGCTTTTTGAAGAAATAGGCCTCCTTCTGCACCCCGCCCGAGTCGGTGACGACCAATCGGGCATGGCGTTCCAAGGCGGTCATCTCCAAGAAGGATGCGGGAGGGATGATGCTGATGTTCGCCTCGTTGGAGATGCGGGATTGTTGCTGCTCGTCCAAGTTGGTTTTCAGCAGTTTGGCTGTCCGTGGATGCAAGGGAAGCACCACGCGCATTTCTTCCGAAAGGCGGATGATGGCCTCGAAGATGGCTGAGAGACGTTCCTTGTGGTCGGTGTTGATGTCGCGGTGGATGGTGGCAAGGATGAAGGGCTTTTCGCCCAGCCCCAAGCGGTTGATGATGTCGGTCTTGGTTTCGGCGATGCTTGAGAAATGCAGGCTGTTGTCGTACATGATGTCGCCGCAGTGGTAGACCTTCGGGTTGTTGATGGTCGGGATTGTGGCAGTCGGGCCCTGAGCCTGTCGAAGTGCCGAAGTGTCGCCTTCATCGACTTGAAACCCTTCGCGTTTCAGGTTCTCCAGTCCGGCCAAGGTGGGGGTGAAGAGCAAGGTGGAGCAGTGGTCGCACACGATGCGGTTGATTTCTTCGGGCATGGCTTTGTTGAACGAGCGCAGCCCCGCCTCGATGTGGACAATGGGGACGTGGATCTTGGCGGCTGCTATGGCGCCGGCCAAGGTCGAGTTGGTGTCGCCATAAAGTACGATGAAGTCGGGCTGCTCCTTTATTAATATGGCCTCGATGCCTTCGGTCATTCGGGCGGTTTGCACCCCATGGGAGGCTGAGCCGACGTGGAGGTTGTAGTCGGGGCGGGGGATGCCCAACTCGTCGAAAAAGACTTGCGACATGTTTTCGTCGTAGTGCTGCCCGGTGTGGACGATGATTTCCTCGATTTGCCTGTCGCGATGGCTCTTGATGGCGCGGCTCAGTGCGGCTGCCTTGATGATTTGGGGGCGTGCCCCGACGATGGTGACGATTTTCATACTTTTTCGGGGTTTTTATGGCTAAATTTCGCCGTTGTCCAAGAAACTATAGTAACGTTCCTTGCCGATGATGATGTGGTCTACGACGCTGATGTCCAACAGCTTGCCGGCAGCGACGAATTTTTTGGTCAGCTGGCGGTCCTCCTCGCTGGGTTTGGGATTGCCGGAGGGGTGGTTGTGGCTGAGGAGGATGCTGGTGGCTCCGATGTTGATGGCGTTCCTGAAAATGACCTTCGGGTCGGCAATGGCATTGGTGAGGCCGCCATAGCTGACGCATTCGATTTTCAGGATGTTCCGGCTTTGGTTGATGTATATGGCGAAGAAATGCTCCTGTTGCGTGTCGTCGAGTTTGTCGAGAATACGCTCGTAGGCGTTTTTGGAGTCGCGCAGGATGTTGTCGGTGGCGGCTTCGGCGGCGCGGCGGCGTTTGCCCAACTCAAGTGCCGCCATGATGGAGATGGCTTTGGCCTCGCCGATGCCTTTGTGCTCCATCAGCTCTTTCAGGCTGAGGTTGGAGAGGTTGATGAGGTTGTTGCCCACCCTGTCAAGGATGTCGCGGGCGAGTTCCACCGCCGATTGTTCGGCATTGCCCGACCCGATGAGGATGGCGATGAGCTCGGCGTTGCTGAGCGAAGCCTTTCCCTTGTCCATCATCTTCTCGCGCGGACGGTCGTCGGCAGCCCATTCCTTGATGGATTTCTTTTCGTTCATGGCGTCATGGTTGCAATTGGGCTGTAAAGATAGTCATTTTCGGCTTGTGCCAACCAAAAAAGCCCCTTCCACAAAAGTGGAAGAGGCACCAACATGTATGAATAAAACTTCCAATTATGCCAATTTGTTCGTGAACTTCGTCAGCTTCGACTTCAGGTTGGCGGCTTTGTTCTTGTGGATGATGCCACGCTTGGCCACCTTGTCGATAATGGAGTACAACTTCGGGAGTTGGCTCTCTGCGGCTGACTTGTCGGTCAATGCCCTGAATTTCTTCATCTCGTTACGCATATTCTTGGCATAGTAACGGTTGTGCAAACGTCTTTTTTCGTTCTGACGAACTCTCTTGATAGCGTCTTTGTGATTTGCCATATCTTTATTCCTTATTGCTTAATAATTCTTCTTGAATCGGGCTGCAAAATTACAACTTTTCTGCGAAACCCCAACCAATTTGGCGATTTTTTTTCTTTTTAAAGCTAAAATTGTTGGAAACCAAAACTTTGGAATGCCATTTTGTCCTCAAATTCCCGGTGGATGATGTCGCCGAGCTTTACATTGATGAAGGTGTTGCGCCCGATGCCTTTCCCTTTGGCCACGATGGGCAGGTAATGCTCACCATAGCCCCGGGCGATGCCTCGGCTGTCTATCCGCTCCACCAGCATGCGCTCTGTCCGGCCTTGCATGGCCTCGAAATACTTGGTCTTGTTCTCCAACGAAATCTGCCGCATCACCTCGCTCCGCTCCGATTTCACTTTTTCAGGCACTTGGTTGGGCATGGTGGCGGCTTTGGTGCCTGTACGCACCGAGTATTTGAAGGTGTGGATGTGGCTGAAGCCTATTTCGCGGGCGAAGTCGCAGCTTTCCTTGAAGGTTTGCTCCGTTTCGCCGGGGAAGCCCACGATGATGTCGGTGGTGAGGTTGAAGTCGGGGCGCACGGCCTTGATGCGCTGGCAAAGCTCGCGGAACTGGGCGGCGGTGTAATGCCGGTTCATGCGTTTCAGGGTGTCGTCGGAGCCGCTTTGCAGGCAGATGTGCATGTGCGGCGCGAGTTTTTCGTGTTGTAACAAAGCCAAAAAACGGTCGCTGAACTGGTCAGGCTCGATGGACGAAACACGCACGCGGAAATCGCCTCCAATCTCAAGGATATGCTCCACAAGCTGCTCGAAATTCGTGTTTTCGTGTTGGTAACGCCCTATGTTTACGCCCGTCAGCACGATTTCCTTGAAGCCGTGGGCGAGCACTTCGCGCACATTATTATAGATGTCCTCTGCGGGGCGGCTCGTCGCCCTGCCGCGCACCATCGGGATGATGCAATAGGAGCAGAAGTTGTTGCAACCGTCGTGTATCTTGATGAGGCTGCGCGTGTGGAAGGTGTCGAAGGCGGGTTGGTAGCTGAACAGGTCGCGGTCGTAGCCTTCGGGGTCGCTGTGGCCGTTGCGGAAATGCTCGTCCACGATGTCGAACAGGGCGGATTTGCGCTCGTTGTCGATGACGTAATCCGCCAAGCCCGATTGCAAAAGTTCCTCCTTCCTATGGTTCACCATGCAGCCCGTGACGGCAATCAGGGCCTCGGGATGCTTCCGCCTGATTTGGTGGATGGCCTGTCGGCATTTCTGGTCGCTCGTGTTGGTGACGGTGCAGGTGTTCACGACGAAGACGTCAATTTCGTCGTCGTCGTTTTCCGCGATTTCATATCCCGCCGCCTTGAACCGCGAAGCCAAGGCATCGGTTTCATACAGGTTGACGCGGCAACCGAGGGTTTTGAAGGAGATTTTTTTCATTTTTCTTCTATGATTTCCCAATGGCCGCCTTTGTCAGAGCCTACTCTTTGGATGATTCCTTGTTCTTTTAACTTTTGGATGTTTTTGTCGACTCCACGCCGAGTCATACCAAGGAAAGTTGCCATTTCAGAAAGCGTGATATAGGGTGAGGTTATTATTAGTTCTATGATTTTCTGCATACTTTTCTGCGAACTTTTCTGCGAACTTTTCTGCGAACTTTTCAATGTACTTTTCTGCGTGCTTTCCCTTGTATTTTCTGGTTTTTTCTGCATACTTTTCAATGTACTTTTCTGCGAACTTTTCAATGTACCTTTCAATGTATTATCCTCATCCCTTTGCACAGGCAATGTCAATTCAACTTCGTCCAAATCAATTTTGTTCTTCAACTCTGGCAATGCCCATCCAGCCTGTTTCCATGCCTCCAAAATGAGCGGAAAGCCAGAGCCAAGGTTTTCTCCATAGCCAACCATGCGCAGCATGTTCTGAATCTTTGGGTTGCGTGCGTATGAAACGCCACCTTCGTAAATTTGTTCTATGGGCACACGCAGAAGGCCAGGGTTGCGGAATACAAGTTTCTCGTCGTGTTTCTCTATTCGCAAAATCCCCGCATCCATGGCAAAATCGGAATGGATGATGGCGTTTGTGAAGGCTTCGCGCACCGCTTTGTGTTGAGGCGTGTCATCAATCCTTTGTATGCCTTCCATACGGAAAGGCCTTGGCAGGTCGAAAGTCACTTTGGGTATCACCCGACTGAAAAACTGGTATAGGTTGTTTTCCCAGCGGCCATCGTAAGTCAAGCGGTCGCTGTATCGTTCCTCGCCGATAAGGTTGCAAAAGTCGATGTAGTCCATGCGGAAATTGTCGAAACGCTCGCGCACCGACAAGCCCTTGCCGAACATCAGCAGTCCGGCCATCGTCAAGCCTTCTTTTCCGGATGCTCTGTCAACGATATAGCCGCCAAGGTTTTTCAGAAACGACTTGTCGTCAATCTCATTCCACACATGGCCTTCGTTTCGGTATTGGAACAAGGTACGATAGCGGCGCAGCGAGTCAGGGTCGATGTCGTCCATGCCGAAATGCTCCATCAACAAGCCGTCGTTGCCATCCTCGAAAGAGTCGCGTATCATGGACTTGACCTGACGCTCGGTGCAATGGTAATCCCCTTCGTGGTTGCGTCGGAATGTTCCCTTATACACATTGCCATTCAAATAGATAGGCTTCATCCGCCAGTCAGCCTGTGGGACATGGATGCAAACAATCTGCATTCCGTCTATGCTTACAATCTCCACATCACTATTATTAAGGATGTTTTGATTCACTTTGTCGCTGTTGATGGTGTTCCAGAAATCGGTGACAATCTTCTGTGGGTCTTCAACGCCGAGGATTTGGTACCGCTTTTTCGAATTTTTCTCCTTTAGGTCTTCATCGACACCCAAAAGAATCAGTCCGCCAATGGTATTGGCAAACGCCGAATAGGTTTCCCAAACCGACTTGGGAACCTCGTTTCTTGCTCGTTTGCACTCCAGCGTAACTTTTTCGCCCTTCAGCAATGCTGCTTTTATGGAGGCCTTGTTCATCCGCTCTTCTTGTTTCATGGCGCAAAATTACGATTTTTTCAAAATGCTTCGTTTCGCAAGGCTTGCAAATCGCTTTCGTTATCGAAATATTTTTTGTTTTGTTTGGGAATTGTTTTTTTGTTGGCAGGGGTTGCATTGCATTTCACCCCTGCCTAATATCCATCGTCACTCCGTGACTTTGTGTCGGCGCATGGGAACCCCAAAGGGGTGACAGCACATTAGGCAGGCGGTGTCAACCCCTGCCAAAAACGAAACAAAAACACCGATGAGCCCCATAGGGGCGGGAGAAACATCACAGCTCCCCCTCAATCGACAGCGGCGAAGCTGAAGTCACCTTCACGTTCACTATCTGATTCAAATATGGTTTTCTTTCAGCATTTTAATGAGTAATCTTTTCCTAAATCGGGCAAAAACTTCTGTTTTTTGCAAGTTTTTGCCCGCTTTCGCGTTTTGATTTGAAAATGTTTGTACCTTTGTGGTCGGATTTAACAACAAGAAAATCAAATGGAAAAGATTATCGGAAGAGAAACGGAGTTGGGCAAGTTGAACGATTATTTTGAGTAGGGGAGGAGCGAGTTTGTCGCGCTTTATGGCCGCCGTCGTGTGGGCAAGACATTCCTCGTCAGAAGTTTCTTCAAAGACAAGTTCGATTTCTATGCTACTGGGGTTATCGACGGGTCGCGCGAAACCGAAATGGAGGCTTTCCACAATGCCCTTGTGCGATATGGATATAAGGGCGAGCGGGCAAAGACTTGGATTCAGGCCTTTACCCAACTTGCGGATTTGCTGGAACGCAAAAACCGCAATCGGACACGACGTTTGACTGTATTTCTCGATGAATTGCCTTGCTTCGACACGCCTCGTTCAGGCTTTTTGCCGGCGTTGGACTTGTTCTGGAACAGCCGAGCCTCTTGGATGGACAACATCTATTTCGTGGTGTGCGGTTCGGCAACTTCGTGGATGATGCGAAACATTGTCAACAACAAGGCGGGGTTGCATAAACGCACGACCCACACCATGCATTTGCGCCCATTCACTTTGGGACAGACCGAGGAATATCTCAAGAGCAGGAAGTTCCGATGGCCGAGGATTGCGGTTTTGCAGGCCTATATGGTGCTTGGCGGCGTGCCGTATTATTTGAGTCTGCTCGACCCGAAACTAAATGTCCCTGACAACATTGACGCACTGTTTTTCTCTGCCGAACCAGAACTTGAAAACGAGTATCAGCGGCTTTTCAACTCGTTGTTTAAGAATGCCGAAGGCTATATGGAAATCATTCGGTTGCTCAGTTCTCATCGCGACGGCTATACGAGAGCGGAAATCGCGCGGGAACTGAAGATCGCGGATAACGGACACTTGTGTGAGATGATGGATGACCTGGAACATTGCGACTTCGTCCGAAGATACAATAACGGCACGCTGCAAAAAAACGGCATTTACCAGTTGATAGACTTTTTCTCGTTGTTCCATTATAAGTTTGGCACGAACCGCGTCACCGATGAACACTTTTGGCGCAATGCCTTGGGTACTCCTGAGCAGAACAATTGGTATGGGTTAATCTTTGAGCGGGTTTGCCTATGGCATGAGAGACAGATAGTTAGAGGTTTGCGCTTGGATGCCATCAGGCATGATTATTATGCATGGCGTAGCCAAAATAGCAAACCAGCCGTCCAGATTGATTTGGTCATTGACCGCGCTGACGGCATGGCGACGATATGCGAGATGAAATATTCCAAAGATGACTATACGCTGACAGAAGGAGAATACAAAAAAATCGTACATCGCATGGAGACATTCCAAAAAGAAACGGGTTATAAAGGCGGTGTTCAGGCAAGCATAGTCACCACTTTTTCTCTTCAAAATAATATGTATTCTGAGATTTCTCCAATCCCGATAACTATGAATGAACTATTTGTGGATTAGATACTTATATGCTTTTTTGGGACTTTGTCTAAGGTTTTAATCGGGCAAAAACTTCTGTTTTTTGCAAGTTTTTGCCCGATTATGGTGTGTAAAATAATCATCCAATCAACTCTCTTTCAATCGACAGCGGCGAAGCCGAAATTGGAAGGAGATTTGTAATCTCCGTCAACGGCAAATACCCCAAAACGGCTCTACACCATTTCCAATTCAGGAAGGATGACCGTAGTGTCGTTTTCGGGGTCGTGCTGGAGAAACATGCAGTAATTTCAAGAATCTTGCAAGCGAAAAACCACTTATTCCATAAAATCAACCATAAAAATTACCACTTATTCCGTTTTTTAAGGGAGGAAAACGACCATTTATTCCGTTTTCGATGATGCCAGTTCCCCCTCAATCGACAACGGCGAAGCCGAAGTGACCTTGACATTCACTATCTGCCCGATGAGGCTCGTGTCTTTCGAGGCGAAGCGGATGACAATCTTGCCTTCGGTGTGACCGGTGAGGTAGCCGTTTTTGCGGTCGTGGCTTTCCACGAGCATCTTAACGGTCTTTCCGATGAGGTTTTGGTTATAGACGAGGCTGTGTTTCATCAGTTCCTCGGTGAGGCGGTGATAGCGTTGGCGTTTCACTTCCTTGGGCACGTCGTCATCCCATTCCGATGCCACTGCGCCGGGGCGCACGCTGTATTGCGCGATGAATGCCATGTTGTACTTGAACTCCTCCATGGCCTTGCGCGTGTTCTCAAACTCCTCTTCGGTCTCGTGCGTGAAGCCCACGATGATGTCGGTGAAGATGGTGGCAGTGGGGAGTTTCTCGCGGATGGTCTGGATGATGTGGCGGTAGGTGGCCAAGTCGTGGTGTCGGTTCATGCGTTGCAGCATGTTCTCGTCGCCCGATTGGATGGGGATGTGGATTTGCTTGCCGAGGCAGTCGTATTGCGCCATCACCTCAATCACGTCGTCCTTCATGTCGCGGGGATGCGGTGCGGTGTAATACACCCAAAACTCCTTGCCGCTGGCCTTGCCGAACTCACCCACGCGGCGCAGAAGTTCCGCAAAATCAATCTCTTCGCCTTTCTTGTCGAGGCCATAGGAATTGACGTTTTGTCCCAAAAGCGTGATGCTCTTGTAGCCTTTTTCGACCAACGCCTTCAGTTCGGACAGAATCTCTTCCGAAGGTCTCGAAACCTCGCGGCCACGGGTGTAGGGCACGGCGCAGTAGGTGCAGAACTTGTTGCAGCCGTTCTGAATCGGGATGAAGGCCTCGAAATTGGAGGTTTGTGTCGGCACAATCGACCAAAACTTGTCCATGTTGGCCGACGGGTTGATTTTGTCGTTTTTGTGGAACAGCGGCGCAATGGGCTTGACAACAGGCTGAAATCCAATCTCTTCTCCGAAACGCAACGATGCTGGTGTGACGATGCCGTATTGCCTGATCATGTCGGGCAGTTTGGGCAGGTCGTTCATCGGGAAGACCAAGTCGAAGAGTTTGAGGAAACGCTCGCGGTCGGCGGGCAGCACGCATCCCGACACGAAGGTGATCACGCTTTGGCGGTTTTTCATCGCGTTCCATTTCTCGATGCGGCCATACACTTTGTCGATGCCTTTTTGGCGCACCGAGCAGGCGATGATGCCGAGGATGGTGGCCTCGTCTTCGTTTTCGGTTTGCACGAAGCCCATACCGTTGAGCACCGTGCGCACGCGCTCCGAGTCGCTCAAGTTCATTTGGCATCCCAAGGGGAGGAGGTAGTATTTCATTCAGTTGTCAGTTGAAAGTTAATAGTTTACGGTTGTGGGGCTGTCACAGGGTCGCTGAGCTTGTCGAAGCATTGTGGCAGCCGTACCAATGGCTTAGTTGACG
>CACXQV010000036.1 GCA_902769875.1 uncultured Bacteroidia bacterium | reverse complement strand
GATTCTGATGGCTTTTGCATTGGCCATGATGATGTCGCAATGCAAGAAAAACGAAGGACAAACGACCTCCAACGACGAGGTTGTGACCATCACCCTTGATGTAAAACAAAACAATGGCTCAAAAGTAGTGGTGAATCCCAATACAGGCACGGTCGACTTTGAAACTGGCGACAAGATTTATGTGGGCAGTGGCGGTAAGTATGTCGGCTTTTTGACCCACAACGGCACCAACTTCAGTGGCAACATCACCAACCCGACCGAAAACCAACCTTTACAATTCTACTTCCTTGGCAATGTAACGCCAACCGAAACGCTTTCCGCTGGTACAACCGAGGAATGTTCTGTGATTATTAGTGACCAGACGGAGCATTTGCCCGTGATTTCGTGTGCTGCCTCAAACGAAAACTATGTTTCGGGTTTGACATCCTACACGGGACATTTGTTGAACAAGTGCGCCTTGGTGAGGTTCAATGTGACCACGCCGTCAAATTCACCTATTTGCATTACAGGAATGAAAAACAAGGTGACGGTGGATTTCACGCAAAATACAATGACACCCAGTATGGATGGCGAAGGCGTGATTATGCTGCCTGCTGGAAGTGGCGAGAATGTTGAGAAATGGGCGATTTTGCTGCCGCAAGAGGCTTTGGAGGAAGGGGAAGAAGGGAGTGCTTATTCTCTAAACGGAAGATATATGGGAACACGCCCCGTAATTTCTGAAATATTCGATAATGGATACCTTGCTGAAGGTGTTAATATTATAGTGAATACCAATTTGCCTCCTATTGGCGCAATTAATGGAATATTCTCAGTAAGTGCCACCAAACAAGTGTTTTTCTCCAAAGGCAACTTGCAATATCATGCCTCAACGAACACTTGGCGTTTTGCAGATAATCAGTGGGATTTTGTTGGAAGTACTGTGACACAGGGAGGAGAATCAGGGGGAACTGTTACTGGGAGTAGTAATCACTTGATTTTTCCGAGTTATAATGGTTGGATAGATCTTTTCGGGTGGGCTACAAGCGGATATAACCATGGCGCAGTATGTTATCAGCCATGGAGTATTAGTAAAAACGAAAGTGATTACTATGCTTATGGTACACAAACAAGCAATCTTTACGACCAAACTGGACAAGCAGATTGGGGTTACAATGCTATTATTAATGGAGGCAATCAAAATAATGAATGGCGAACAATAACTTCTGATGAATTTAATTATATTCTTTATTCAAGGACTACCATATTAGGAATACGTTATGCAAAAGGGCAGGTTAATGGCATTAACGGAATAATCTTACTTCCAGACAATTGGAATTCTTCTTATTACATAAGTAACTTCAATATGACTGATTCAGCATTTGCGAGTAATATCATTGATTTAGAGGTTTGGAATAGCGTTTTTGAAAATGAGGGAGCAGTGTTCTTACCTATAACTGGTTATAGGGAGGGGAATGAAGTAAAAAACTTATGGGTGGGAAGATATTGGACATCCTCTCGGGGTACTAACATAAGTGCTCGGTATGTTAGCTTTAGTTGGAATACTGTTCATTCTGGTAGTGTCAGTCGTTATGCAGGTTTTTCAGTTCGTCTTGTTCAAGATTATTAACCATAAGAATAATGAAACATGAATGTAAAGTATTATCTTGACACAAATGAAGTTCAATCATTGGGATTAAAACTCGAATCTATCTCTTCAGAGTGGATTTTTACATCTATCTGGGCACAAATTGAACTTGTAAGTGCAATTAAAGATGATGATAGTTTTCGAAGGAAAAAAGCCGCTTTGAAGCATTTATCGGATAGTAGGATTTATGTGGATCAGGCCATCCCATCAATAAAGCGATTACAGGCATTTGGTATGGTTGAACCTGAACCTTATGACTTTTCCGTATTTCGTGAGAGAATTATTCCGATTGTAATAAACTCTATAGATTACGATGAGTATTTGAAACGAATTCATGATTCTGGTCTGGAAAAATCATTAAAATCCATTAGAGATGTGGATAATCTAAGTAGTATTTCTGGTAAATATATCGCTAATAACACATACGAAATAATTGATTTTGAGAACAAATGGAAAGGAAACAAGAGCGGATTGATTCAAGATGCAGTTGATTATCATGCTGGGAAACTGGAGGAAAGGTATGGCCTGCCAAAATGGTATTTAATTGAAGATTATGACCATTCAATAGACTATTTTATGTTGATTCACTATTACTATGTTGAACAAAAGAAGCATGCGCACGAAAAACCTGCTCGTAATGATTTTAACGATATTTGCCATTTGTTATATCTGAAAGATGGCTGCAAACTGGTAACTGATGATGGAAAGTTTCAAGAGTATGTGAACAAAATGGCCGATGGTTTATCTATCGGTACCGAACAGTTTCTAAACGAAATCAATTATAAATAGTCACCTTACCCGTTCTTCCGAATTTGCAATTCGGAAAGCCTGAATATCAGCATTTGCAATGCGCGAATGAATAATGCGGCTGCCGTGGTACGACAGCCCTACAGCCTGGGCGGGGCGGTGTAGGGCTGTCACAAGGTTGCTGAGCCTGTCGAAGCATCGTGGCAGCCGCTTGTTTATGTCACATTTTCTCCAACGAGTTTTTCATTACACGCGCTTATTGTTTAAGCGTTACTTTGGATTTTACTACAAAACAGCGGAGCTTCAAAAACTACGCCGTTTTTGGTAGAAAACCGTGATGATTGCACATTTATTTGCCATTATTTTATGCAAAAAAAAGTAAAATATTGATTTTAAATGATTTGCATTTTATTGTTACACTTTTTGGAACGAATTTTAGCGGTTTCTTTACACTTTTTCCAACGAATAATTCAAGATTTTTACATTTTTTCAAGGGAAAAACAGATTTTCATTATACTTTTTGGAACGAGTTTTTTCCAAAATTGACAAAATTTCACGATTTTGGAAAAAACTCATTGTGGTTTCAGAATAATTTATTTCCTTTGCATCCTGTTAGAATATAGAATGTTATGGAAAAATTGATAGGTCGCGAACATGAGATAAAATTGCTGAAGGAATATACCAGTTCCGAGCGTCCTGAATTTGTTGCTATTTATGGTCGCCGAAGGGTCGGCAAGACTTATCTCGTCAACCAACTGTTCAATGGAAAAATGGCTTTTGCCATAACGGGCGTACTCAACGGCACCAAGGAGGAGCAGATGGAGGCTTTCATTGACGCCATGCAGGAATATAGCGGCAAACTGCCCGAAAAACCCAAGACATGGATGGAGGCTTTCAGGATTCTGAAACTTTATCTGAAAAAGAAAGTCACGCTGAAACGCCGTTGCATCGTGTTCCTCGATGAATTGCCTTCGATGGACACGCAACGGTCGGGATTCGTGCGGGCATTGGGCTATTTTTGGAACAGTTGGGCTTCGCTGCAAGACAACCTGACGCTGATTGTGTGCGGCAGCGCCACCTCGTGGATGATACGCAACATCGTCAACGACAAAGGCGGCCTCCACGACCGCATCACGCACGAATTGCATTTGCATCCGTTCACGCTGAAAGAGACAGAGTTATACCTCAAGAGCCGGCAATTCAAGTGGGACCGCCTGACCGTCATGCAGGCATACATGGCCTTGGGCGGCGTGCCCTATTATTTGAGCCTGCTTCATCGTGGCGAGAGTTTCGCCGCCAACATCGACCGACTGTTTTTCGGCGACGAAGAAGAACTTCGCAGGGAATACAAACGGCTGTATTCCACTTTGTTCAAGTCGCCTGAATCGTATATGACCATCGTCAATGCTCTGGCAAAAGCCAAGGCAGGAATGTCGCGCGACGAATTGAGAAAGGCTTTGGGGCAGGATTCAAGCGGATCGCTCAGCGGGAAACTTGAAGACCTCGTCAATTGCGACATTCTTCGCAAGTATCCCATCCATAACAAAACCACGAAAAAGAATTCCGCCATCTACCAACTTGTTGATTTTTACTCACTTTTCTACCTTACCTTCGTGTCGCGTGCCGAGGCTGAGACGGGCTATTGGAGCAACCATATCGGCACTTCCGAGGTCAACACATGGTTGGGATTGAGTTTTGAGCGGGTGTGCCTGACCCATGTACAACAAATCAAGCAAGCACTCCACATTGATAGGATTTCGACCCAATTTTATTCGTGGCGAAGCCAGAAAAGTACACCAAAAGCGCAAATCGACATGGTTCTTGACCGCGCCGATGGCATCATCAATCTGTTTGAAATCAAATACAGCGAGGCGGATTTTCGCCTTGATAACGATGAGGCCAAAAAACTGCAAAACAGGATAGCGGCTTTCCGCAATGAAACAAAAACAAAGAAAGCCTTATGGCTCACATTGCTAACCACTTACGGTCTTAATGAAGGCCGTTATTCCTCAACTTTTGTTTCGATTTTAACGATGGATGACTTGTTCCAATAATTGGTTTTCGTAATCTGAGTTTTTTCCAAAGTTGATAAAAAATCACAATTTTGGAAAAAACTCAACCGAAAATCCTACACTTCTTTCCAACGAGTTTTACCGTTCAAACACCCTCAAAATCGCCAGTTTCGTCTTCTCCATCTTGCCGCCGTAGGGATGCTCGCGCAAAGGCAGATTGAACCTTGTCTTTCCTTTGAGCACCGTTTGTGGATGCGTGAACTCCCGGAATCCCCACTCGCCGTGATAGGCACCCATGCCGGAGTGGCCTGTGCCGTTGAAGGGAACGCCTTTCACCATCATGTGGATGCAGACCTCGTTGATGCAACCACCGCCATATTGTTGGGTCTGCATGACGCGGTTGGCCCATTTCATATCCTTGGTAAACAGATACATGGCCAAGGGATGCTCGCGCTCGGCGATGGCGTCCATCAGCGCGTCAACATCGGCATCTTTGAAGGGCACGATGGGCAACAAAGGACAGAAAAGCTCGTGTTGCACGATGTGTTCGTCGATGTCGACGGGATAAATGATGGTGGGCGCAAAGCGGCGGGTTTCCTTGTCGCCGATGCCACCAAAAATGATACGTTCACGGTATTCGTCGGCGAGGCGGGCGCATTTGTCGTAGGCGCCATCGGTGATGAGTTTGGGATATTCGGGATTGCTTTCGGGATGTTCGCCGATTTGCTTGATGAAGGCTTGTTTGAGTTCTTCAATGAAAGGCTTTGCCACCTCTTCCGCCACGGCTATCTGATTGATATTGATGCAGATTTGTCCGGCGTTGCAGAGTTTGAAGAAGGCAATCTTGCGGGCGGTGTCCTTCAGGTCAGCATTCTTGCGGACGATGCACCAGTTGCCGGTCTCGCCACCAAGTTCCAAGGCCACAGGGGTGAGATTTTTGGCGGCTTCGGCCAACACATGTTTGCCCACCGAGGGCGAGCCTGTGTAGAAAATCTTGTCGAAACGCTGCGCCAGACATAAATCTGCCACATCGTGGCCTCCATCAATCAGAGTGACATATTCGGGCGAGAAGACCTCGGCGAAAAACTTTTTGAGAAATGCAGTGCTGGCCGCCGACTTGGAACTGGCCTTGATGACCGCCGTATTACCGCCACACATCGCCGCCGCCACCACGCCGATGGTGAGCAGCATCGGGAAATTGAACGGACTGATGACCAACGACACGCCGTATGGCATCTTATACACTTTAGTAATTACGCTCGGGAAGCACATAAGCCCGCTGAAATGCCTCTCGGGGCGCGACCAACGCCGCAAACCGCGAATCATCTCATTGATTTCCACGATGATGGGGCCAACGTCGCAGAGATAAGCCTCCACGCGGCTCCGGCCAAGGTCTTGGCCAAGGGCATCTTCCATCTCGGTTTCGTGGGCAATCACGGCGGCTTTCAGTTTCTTGAGCTGTTGGATTCTCCATTTTATGGGTAAGGTTGTGCCGGTGCGGAAAAACTTCCGTTGCGCGGCCACAATTGCACTGATTTCGTGTTCGGAGTAGGACATGATGAAGGGTTATGGGGTGGGTGTGACAGTTTTTAGGATCTGTTCTATATCGTTATTATTCATTGTGATAGGCGCAGAATAATTGATGGAGTCTTGGACAATTATTCGAGTCAATTCCTCGTAATCCTCGCTTTTTACGGGAGACACGAGCTTGTCCATGCCGCATTGAGCCATCAATTGGGCAACGGCTTGCAGGAATAGTTCGGCGGCCTGCCCGTCGTCAGTGTCGAGATTGGCAATGTGGCAATGTCTTGCCAACATAGCGTATTTTTCTGTGCAGACCTCTTTTTGGAACTCTAATACGGGCATGAGCATCAAGGAGATGGCTTGTCCGTGAGGCAGGTGATACCTGGCCCCGATGCTGTGGGCAAAGGCGTGGA
The DNA here is from genome assembly GCA_902769875.1 of uncultured Bacteroidia bacterium. GTDB lineage: Bacteria > Bacteroidota > Bacteroidia > Bacteroidales > F082 > Limimorpha. The sequence goes on along the minus strand of CACXQV010000036.1, from coordinate 15,068 downwards.
CATAGCCCGCCAACTGCGTGTTGATGGCGTGGCCGCCAAAATAGGCCGCCCGACACATGTTCAAACGCGCTTCGATATTCTCCGGTTCGCGAATCACGACAGGAAGATTCTCGAAAATGAGCCGCACACCCTCCTTGGAGAGGTACATGTTCGCCTCATCCACTTTGACATCGCTGACGGCACCTTCAATGACATGGCTGAGGGCATCCATGCCGCAGGCGGCAGTCACAGTTTGAGGGGCATGGATGGTTAGTTCGCTGTCGAGCACCACATGGGTCACATCAAGGCCAATCAACACGGTGGAAGTCTTCACCCCTTGGCTGTTATGCACCACGGCACCCACAGTGACTTCGGCTCCCGTGCCAGCCGTGGAAGGCACCGAAATCATGGGCAACGTCTTACCCGGGACAGGCAAGAACTTCATCAGCAAGGACTTGACGCTTCTACGAGGCATCTTTGCTCCAGCAGCAATCATCTTGGTGGTATCCATCACCGAACCGCCTCCGAGGGCAATCACACATTCAGCCTGACATTCAATGGCCTTTTTGCGACCCGCTTCAATGAGGTCGATAGTGGGTTCGGAATTGATGTCGTTGTAGATGGCATAATGGATTTCGGCCTCCTCCAAGGCTTGCGTAATGGCTTGCTCATAACCGAGGCTGCTCAAAGTTTGGTCTGTGACCACCAGCGCATTTTTGTAGCCGCATTTTTGGCAAATCTTGCCCAACTTTTTGCGTGCGCCGTGGCCTTCCACCAACTGTGGCTGCGGCAGCGGGACGGTGTGAATCACCTTGCCGGGCAAACGGTGAATCTGTTTTCTGATATGATAGGTTTCCATGATTTGATCTTTAGTGGAGCAAAAATACAATTATTATTCGAATTATTTTCATATCTCAAAAAGATTTCCGACCTTTGCAGCCGCAAAAATAAAAAAAGAATTTGTAATTAAAAAATTGTAATTCAAAGTATTATGAGTAAGTTTAACGACATAATGAGCGAAATTGGCTCGGCTCTGGTGAGCAAAAAGTTCTGGGTGGAACTGCTGATCATGACTTTCGGCATGTTCATGACGGGCGTTTGCGTGTATTATTTCCTCGTCCCGAGCAAACTGATTGTCGGCTCCATTTCGGGTCTCTCCATCGTGCTGACCAACATTTTCAACGGTATGGGCATCAGCATCAGCCTTTCGATGATGATTTCCATCATCAACGCTATCTTGCTGATTCTGGCCTATTTGCTCATCGGTAAGGAGTTCGGACTCAAAACGGTGTATTGCGCCATGATTCTCGGTCCCATGACCAAGGTGTGCGAGTGGATTTACCCTTGGGAAAACTTCGCCACCCCGAACAGCTACCTTATTAATATGGGTGTCGACCCCAGTTCGGCCTATTCAGTGATGGGCAACCCGTGGTTCGACCTGCTTTGCTGCGTGATCATCCTCAGCGCGGCCCAAACGCTGATGTTCTCCATCAACGCTTCCACGGGCGGCCTCGACATTTTGGCCAAGATCGTCAACAAATACCTGCACTTCGACATGGGCAAGTCGGTGAGCGTGGCGGGTGCCATCATCTGCCTCACGGCTTTCGCCATCAACCCCTTCCAGATGGTTGTCATCGGCCTCATCGCCACTTGGATTAACGGTTTGGTAGTGAATATGTTCACTGCCAACCTCAACCAACGCAAGCGTGTTTGCATCGTCTCGAAAGACTACGACCGCATCCGCCGTTTCATTATTGACGACCTACATCGTGGCTGCACGCTTTATGAAGTCATCGGAGGCTATACCAACGAAAAGTCGATTGAATTGGAATCGTTGCTCACCAACGACGAATTCTCAAAACTGATGGAATATCTCGGCAAGAACGAAATCAATGCCTTCACCACGGCAGGCAACGTGAGTGAGGTGTACGGCCTGTGGGCGAAAGACCGCCACCGGGCAAGAAAACACGCCGAGAAGCGGTGATTTATGGTAGACATCGAACAAGTGAAACAATGGGCGGTTAGCCGTTGGACTTTGGGTGAGATGCATGGCGTATCCCATTGGGAACGAGTCGAGCGCAACGGTCTTTTGTTGGTAACACCGGAGTGTGACGTAACGGTTATCCGCCTGTTTGCCTACCTCCACGACAGCTGTAGGGAAAACGACATGTGCGACATTCATCACGGTCCGCGTGCCGCCAAAATGATTGTCGGTTTGAGAACATCCCTGCTCAAAGACCTTACCGACCATCAATTCAAACTGCTTCAGGAAGCCTGCCGCCTCCACACCAGCACTCACCGCACGGGCAATCCCACCATCGACGCTTGTTTCGATGCCGACCGCCTCGATTTAGGGCGCGTCAACTTCATTCCTGACCCTGAGAAGATGGCCACTGAGAAAGGCAAAGAGATGGCCAGACTCCTTTAGCCAATGTGTCTCATAATCTCTTTGTTTTCTTTTCTCCGTTATTATTCTGTCTGTTAGTATCATAGGCTCATTGACCCTATGAAAAATAATCATTGGTTTGTCGCTTTTTTTCTTACCTTTGCGGCACTTTATCACCCAATCAACCAATCAGACAACAAATAATTAACCTCAACAATATGGAAAAACTGATAGACAAATTCCTGAGATACGTCTCTGTGGAGACCACCTCCGACGAGAACTCTGAATCACAGCCCAGCACCGACAAGCAACTCAACCTCTTGCGGATGCTCCGCGACGAGTTGCAAGCCCTTGGCATTCAGGCCGAACTGGACGAATACGGCTATGTGATGGCCACCATCCCCTCGAATGTGGACAGGGAAATCCCCGCCATCGGTTTCATTGCCCATGTCGACACCTCGCCGGATGCTTCGGGAGCGGACATCAAGCCGCAAATCATCCCGAACTACGACGGTGGCGACATCGTCTTGAACAAGGAAAAGAACATCGTCCTGCGCGTTTCGGAATTCCCTGAAATGCAGCAATACAAAGGCCAGACGATGATTACCACCGACGGCTTGACCTTGCTTGGCGCCGACGACAAGGCGGGTGTGGCCGAAATCATGTATGCCGCCCAATACATCATGGAGCACCCCGACTTCAAGCATGGCGAAATCAAGATCGGGTTCACGCCCGATGAGGAAATCGGACGCGGTGTGGTGAAGTTCGATGTGAAGAAGTTCGGCGCGAAATACGCCTACACGATGGACGGCGGCGAAATCGGCGAGTTGGAGTACGAAAACTTCAACGCCGCCGCCGCAAAGATTCATGTGCAGGGCAGTAACATCCACCCCGGCTACGGCAAGGACAAGATGGTGAACTCGATGCTTATCGCCATGGAACTCAATGCGATGCTGCCCGTGGAACAACGTCCGCGCTTTACGCAAGGCTACGAAGGCTTCTTCCACCTGACCGAAATCAACGGCACGGTTGAAGAAACCACGATGAACTACATCATCCGCGACCACGACCGCGCCAAGTTCGAGGAAAAGAAGGCCTTGATCACCTCGGTTGCTGAGTTTTTGAACAAGAAATACGGCGACGTGGTGAAGTTGGAACTGAAGCACCAATACTACAACATGCGCCAAGAGGTGGAGCCGCATTTCTTCATTGTCGAGCGGGCCATCAAGGCGATGGAGATGGCCAACATCAAACCGAAAGTGCAGCCCATCCGTGGCGGCACCGACGGCGCCAACCTTTCGTTCATGGGCTTGCCTTGCCCCAACATCTTCGCCGGCGGACACAATTTCCACGGCAAATTGGAATATGTTCCTTTGGAAAGCATGATGAAGGCTTCGGAGGTGATTCTCAACATCATCACGCTGTTCCAAGCGGAGGGATGAAGTATCTCAACCCTCGACAAGCGCAGCGCAGTCGGGGAGAACACAGCAAACAACAATCAACAAACATAATAACAAAATGAAAAAAACTATCCTCATCCTCCTCTCCCTCTTCGCCTTCGGGCCAAACATTTGGGCTCAATCAACATCGATTACCGTAAGCACGGAGTTAGATTTAAAATCTGCCATTGGTAATCCTAACTACACCGACATCCATTTGGGTGCTGACATTGTCTTGCAAGGCGTTCAACGCGACATAGATGATAAAAGGCTTTATGTCACACTTGGCGACCGGGAAGTGACACTATACATGGATGGCCATTCCATAAGCCGCGATCCGAATTCCTTCGACGATGACTCCAATTACTCCTATGGCCAGGTTATCTATTTGATAAGTGGCACACTCACAATCGCATCTGGTTCAAATACGAGTGGAAGTATCATTTCCGGCGGTCACGCCGACTATGGTGGAGGTATCTATGTCTGTGCCAATGCCATTCTCAATTTGAATGGCATCACCATCCAAAACTGCACTGCCAACAACCACGGTGGCGGTATCTATAACGATGGTGGCTCGCTTACTGTTTCTACCTGTGATTTTTCCGATTGCACCGCTTCAGACCATGCCGGTGCCATTTGGAACAAAGGTCCGCTCACGGTTACGAACTGCACCTTCACCGACAACAACGCAAATGATGTAGGCGGCATCTATAACGCGGCGGGTGGCTCTGGCTTCGTAGCCATTGAGGGCTGCACTTTCACCAACAACAGCAGCACCGGCGGTTGCGGTGCCATCGGCAACGCCTCGGGTGCCTCAGCAATGACCATCACTGGCTGTAGCATTTCCGGTAGCAACGCAGGCACCAACGGCGGCGGTCTCTGGAACGGCAGCACCGTCACGCTCAACAATGTCACCATCGAAAACTGCCAAGCCCTCAGCACAGGCAACGAACAAGGCAGAGGTGGGGCTATCCTTAACAACGAAGGCTGGATAATCATCAATGGCGGCACCTTCCAAAACAACACTTCGAGAGAAGGCGGGGCCGTTTACAATAAACAAAGCGCCATGATGACTATCAACAGCGGCACCTTCACCGACAACAGTACTTCCCAGTACGGCGGTGGTGCCGTCTCCAACCATGGCACACTCAATGTTTATGGCGGTACCTTCACCAGCAACAGCAGCACTGGCAACGGCGGCGGCATCTACACCGACGGGATTCTCAATATGCACGGCAACCCCATCATCAAAGACAACACTGGCACTAATAGCGCAACAATAAACAACCTCTATCTCGCAGACGATAATGGCACCACTCGCGTCATCTATATAAACGGTGCTTTCACCGAAGGGGCACGTATTGGCCTCACTCCCTATAATACATCACATACCTTAACCTACGGATACAAATCCAAGAACCCAGACACTGCCCCTGATGTTTTCTTCTTCTCCGACGCCAATTACGGCGTTCAGTTGAGCGGCAACGAAGTGGTATTAAACACAGCTGCTTTGGTCGAGCCAGCCAACTACATCGATGATGACGACACCGAGAAAACCGCATGGACTTGCAACAGGTTGAGCAACATCAGCGACGGTGCAACGCTGAACAGCGGATGGTATGTGGTGGATGTCAACAAGACCTTCAACAACCGCATCACAGTGAACGGCGACGTGAAATTTATCCTTGCCGACGGCAAAACCCTTAACACAACCGAGGGTATTGCTGTCAACGAAAACAACACCCTTACCATTTATGGGCAGAGCGGACAGACGGGAATACTCAATGCCAATTCCATCGAACTATACGCAGCAATCGGCGGCAATTCTTCCAACAATACCGGAACCATCACAATCAATGGCGGCCATGTCACAGCGCAAGGTGGTAGTGGAGCTGCTGCTATTGGCGGCGCAATCGATCACGATGGCGGAATCCTCACCATCAATGGCGGTATCGTTGATGCCACAGGTGGAGGGCAAGGAGCCGGTATCGGAGGGGGAAATATTGGTAATGGCGGCTCCATCACCATCAATGGTGGCACTGTCACAGCGCAAGGTGGTAGTGGAGCTTCCAGCATCGGCGGCGGCTATGGGAGCAATGGCGGAACTATCACCATCAATGGTGGCAACGTCAATGCCATAGGTGGTACAGGCATCGGAAACACAGGAGCCAATATCACCCTGGACTGGACAAACCTTACCGATAGTTACACCTCCACTACCTACGAAGGCACGGTTACTGTGACAACAAACAAATTCTTCACTTCCACCGATGGCACCATTTCGAGTTTGTCTGGCACAGTCAACGACAACAGCATCTTGGCAGGCAAAACCCTTGTTCCGAGAGCAGCATACAACATCCACACTATATGCAATATCGAAGAATTCTCCAACCATATCACCCTTTCCGATGAACTCGCCTTCAGCGATTCTATTGTCACGGTAACCATCACTCCTGTTGACAGATATACCTGTTTTGTCTCCGCTAAAGGCGCAACCTCGGGCGACGAAATCACCCTCAACAATAGCGGGAACTCATACACCTTCACCATGCTTTTCGAAGAAGTCAATCTCTACGTCGATTTCAAGATACCGTATCTGGACCTTGCCGGCGTGACACAATACGCGACTGCACACTCCATCACGAGCAGTACCAGTACTTTGGGCGATGGTTGGTATGCCGTTACCTCAAATGTGACCAACAACAACCGAATCCAAGCCGAAGGCGACGTGAACATCATCCTTTGCGACGGTGTCACCATGACCAACAGCTTGGGCATCGACACGTATATTGGAAAGAGCCTGAACTTCTGGGGACAGCGTGCTGGCACCGGCACATGGAAAGTGACAGAACCCGATAACAGCAACTATGGTATTGGTAATAATGATTTTTATGATGCCCATGGTTATATCAGCTTCAACGGAGGCACGGTCAGAGCACAAGGCGGAATTTTGAAAAAAGGCATCCGTGGCGAAACCATTACCCTCCGTGGAGGAACTGTTTGGACAAACAGCTACGGAAACATTGTCACATTGGAAAGGTTCTTTTCAGATGACAACAATACGATATATGAACCCAAAGTCTATACCTATGAATATCATGACGGGACTGATCTTGACAACAAAACACTGAAGCCTGCGGGCAAGCTATTCCTCACCGAAGGCGAATGGAGCAATACCGGCAACTGGTATAAAGGTGAACTGCCAGACCGTAACGATTATGTACTCATGCGTGCTTCTGCAACCATTCCTGCCGGTTGCGTGGCCCAGGTTTACAGAGTATTTTTCAGCGACAATGCCACTCTCACTATTGCCGATGGCGGACAATTAATCTACACTTTCTACAATGCTGAACATCCAACCGAAGATCAATTCCTTCAGGCCACAGTGGAGAAAAACATCATAGGCACAGGCCCCGATGACTGGGCAAATGCAAGCAACGGCTGGTATTTCATTACTGCGCCAATGTATGGCGCCCTTCATCCGGTCAATTCGACCAATATGCTTACCGCCGACGACCCCTCACTCATCACCGAGACAAACCCCAATGGACACTCCTACGACCTTTACATATACTTTGCGAACAATGCCAAGCCGTGGTATAACTATCGTCAACATACTTTCAACATCGAAGATGGAAGAGGCTACCTCTATGCCAATGCCAATTCGATAACCTTACGGTTTAGGGGCCTGGTGTATCCCTATAGAGGTGCCGATTATAACAAAGTAACCCTTGCGAGGACAGGTTGGAACCTCATCGGCAATCCTTTCACCTGCAAAGTCACCGTGGACCATGCTTTCGCCGAACTGGACAACGGAAGTGCCGTGGACTATAAGACCAGTGGCAACACCATCATGCCTTGCGCAGGTATTGCGGTTTATGGCAATGCCGGTGATGAAGTGACCTTCACCATGGTCGAACCAGACCAAACCCCTGCTCCGAGCAATGCCAGCCTGAACATCGCTGTGACGCAACAAGCCCCCGACCGTGGCACTGCCGCCATCGTCGATAACGCCATCGTGAGCTTCAACGAAGGCAGTGCGCTGCCCAAGTTCCACTTCTTGGAGCAGGATGCCAATATCTATATCCCGCAGGACAACAAGGAGTTTGCCATAGCCACAAGTGGAGGCTACGGCGAAATGCCCATCAATTTCAAAGCCACGAAAGACGGCCAATACACCATTTCGATCAACCCCGAAGGCGTGGTGATGGACTATCTGCACCTTATTGACAATTTGACAGGTGCCGACATCGACCTTCTGGCTACGTCTGACTACACCTTCACCGCCAAGACCACCGACTATGAATCGCGCTTCCGTCTTGTGTTCGCCAGCGGCGATGCCAATGGCGACAATGAGAATGCACCATTTGCCTTTGTCAGCAATGGTGAAATCATTATTACGGGTGTTGGAGACGCATTCAATGCGTCTCTACAGATCGTTGACATGATGGGACGCATCATCGTCTGTAGAGAAGCAGTGCCTGCGTCTCTGTCCACAAATGGGATTGCCTCTGGCGTGTATGTTTTGCGTCTCATCAATGGCGACGACGTTAGAACGCAGAAGATTGTGATAAGATAATGGAGATTCCCCTTCGAGCAGGAGAAACTCCCATACCAAATCGGCTTTCAGACTCTGACTGTAAGCCGATTTTTTGTATTTTTGCCAATTGAAATGAAAAACAACAGCAAGTCGGTTAGCGGGAACAAGATAGCTCTGGCATCGGTTTTCACCGTTGCCGGGGTGGTGTTTTGCCTCATTTCCTTGGTCAACCATTACCTTTTCAAGACCTACGCGCTCGACTTGGGGCTTTACACCCACGCGATGTACGACTTCCTGCACGGGCGCATCGATGATTGCAGCATGTTCAAAAACCAGCCGCAAAGCATCCTTGGCGCCCATTTCGACCTGTATCTTTTCCTTTTGTCGCCATTGATCTATGTGTTTGGCAGTTACACGCTGCTTGTCGTGCAAATCGTGGCTGTGCTTCTTGGCGGTTGGGGCGTCTATAAGCTCATCGGGCTTTACACCGACGACGATTGGCTGCCCATTTTGGCTGCGGCCACGTTGTTTTTCTCGTTTGGCGTCATCCATCCCCTCGCCTTTGACTATCATTCCAATGTGTTGACGGCCATGATGTTGCCTTGGCTGCTCTATTTCATCAAGAAGCGGCGTTTTTGGCAGTCGTCACTTTTGGTTGTGTTGTTTGTTTTGGGCAAAGAGAACCTTTCGTTGTGGCTGTTTTTCATCGCCATCGGCCTGATGTGGGACTACCGCAATGACCGAAAGACGCTTTGGCATCTGTTGGCCTACGCCCTTTTCGGTTTGGCTTATTTCTTGATAATCAATATGATGGTTATCCCGAAGATTGGTGGTGAAGGCATCAGTCGCTACCATCACTTGGGCAGCAATTATGCGGAAATTGCCTTGCAATTGGTCACCCATCCGGGCGAAACCATACGTTTGCTGTTTACCAACACTTCCGGATTTGGGCAATTTGATGGCATTAAAGCTGAGTTCTATTTTTGTGCTTTGGCCTCTGGGCTCGTGTTCACCATCCTGAAACCCAACTATTTGCTGATGCTCATCCCGCTCATCGGGCAAAAAATGCTGTCATCCTACCATTTGTTTTGGGGCGTTTCGCTGCAATACTCGGTCGAGTTTATGCCCATATTGGTCGTTTCTTCTTTCATGGTGATTATCAAGCTGAAACACCATGTTTTGAGGATGGTTTTGGCTGTCGCATTGCTGTTTTCCACCCTTTTGACGACCTTCTATACCATCGGGGTGCCGCGTTCATACGTCATTCTCGACCAGACCTGCATCTATCAAGGGCGGCATTACGAGCAGAAAAATTTCGATGTGCATTTTGCCTACGAAGTCATCAAGCAAATCCCCGACGATGCCTCGGTTTGTGCCGCAACGGCCTTTGTGCCCCATTTGGCTTTGCGTGCCGAAATCTATGACTTCTTTTCGCGGGCCGGCCATGTGAGCGCGGATTATGTGCTGATTACCGAACCTTATTTCAACTATGGCTTGAAAGACCGTCCGATTTTCACCAATCGCAATGATTATGAGACGGTTGCCACCGACGGAACAGTCTTTTTGCTGAAGCGCAAGTCGGACTGAAGTTTCATTTCACATAATAGCTGACCACAAACGGGTGTTCGTCTTGCTCTTTTTCGAGATGAAATCCCGCATTTTCCAAGTTCTCCCTTAACCCCTTGATAGGCATATCCTTATGGTAAGGAAACACTACTTTTGAGTAATCGGTAAGATTGTTTTTCGGATAATCGTAATCGTAAAAGTAGCCTTGCGAAAGCAGGTATTTCCTGAAAACGTAATAATTGCTTGGCTCGCTTTGGGTCCGGAAAATGTGGTGGTTTTCGTCTAAATAATAGGTGAACTGCTTGTCGAAATACTCAGGCAGAATGACAAGCGCGTTTTCCTTTTCCTTGGCTTCAACCAACTGATTGACAATGGGTTTGATGTCAGAATGCCATCCGCTGAAACGCTTGGTGGAACTGTCGGGCGAGCAGGAAATGGCCATCGCCACTGCAAACAGTGCCATCATACTGATTCCCAATGGTTTGCGTTTCGGGAACAAATACAGGCAATACGCCGCAATGGAAAGGTGGAAAACCGGGAAAAGGAAGTAGAAATAGCGGTCGAGGAAAAAGCCGGTGAAGTAGGAAAGTACAAACGAAACCAGCAGCGGCACGACCCAAAGCAAGGTGAGGATGCTCGTGTTGCCAAAACTAAACGTTTTCTTTACAATATTGATAATCAATATGATGAATGAAGAAACCAAGATTCCGATGGCAAACACCGTTGTGACGGGAACGTTGCACATTCGCCAAAGGAAATCATAAAGCGCTTCGGGACTGGTGGTCTTGGCAATCCAAGTGCCGTGTAGGCCTGAGTCGAAAAAGCGGGCGAACAACACGGGAAACATCGGCGCGAAGAGTAGGATAAGCGACGCGGCGTGAATCAGGTATGGTTTCCAGATTTTCTTTCTTATAGGATTGATACCCAATGCGATAAGAAACTCCATCACGACAATCCAGACGGAGAGGTAATGGCCGTACATCAGCATCAGATTGGCGAGGGTCAAAAGGACGAATTTGAAGGTCTTGGGGCGATGGATGCAGCTGACAAACAGGAAAACCGAGCTTGCCGTGGCAAACCCGATGAGACTGTAGACGCGACACTCGTGCGCCAAATATATCGAAAACGTTGAGAAACAATAGGATAGAGAGGCTGCAATGCCCGCAAAACGATGGATATGCTTTTCGCCAAGAAGATAAATTGGGATGATGGTCAATGCGCTGAAAATGAGGGACAAAGTGCGAATCGCCACTTCGGAAACGCCAAAGGTTTTGGTCCAAAAATGCAATAGGATTTCCCAAAGCGGGGGATTGTCGCCCAAGCAAAGCAGGCGGACAATGTCGGGCACGCTTTGCATGGCCATGTAGAGCGAGAAACTTTCGTCGCCGCCAAGGTCGGTCTTTCCGATGAACAAGGCACGCATCACGACGGCCAATGCCAACAAAAGCAGGCATTCAAGCGCAGGATGCCGTTTTTCCGGTGTCTTTCCAATGTTCATGGCACGGTGGGTATTTGCTTGGCCGCCTTTCGCTCGGCCATCAGTTCGGAAATGTTGGGCTGCATGTAAATCAAGCCTTTGCAAGCATAGACGAAGAAGTTTTTGGCGGGTTTGCCGCAGCGATTGATGGTGATGGTGCCGATGTGTTCAATCGACTCGAAACCACCGGGATAGAGTGCTTCGGGCCGTTTGAAATAGTGGCTGTCGGTCAAAAACCAGAAGTCATCGCCCTTGTGGAAACCGCCGCGTTCCTCATTGATCCATAAATATTTATGCAAATTGTGAGGCCAACCGATTCCCATCACTTTCATGCCCAATGGCCGCGCCACATAATAGTCGAGGTTGGCCAACGGGAACCATTCGTCGGCCACGATGCCGTCTTCTTCTTTCATCGCGCCTTCCTCGATTTTCTGTTGTCGCAAATCGGCGAATTTCGTTTCCAATTGTCGCCAGCCATACATGTCGAGGGTGAAGTCGTTGCGTCCCAGCATTTCCGGCTCGGTGTGCCGGTCAAGAGGAATGAAACCCGTTTGGATTTCGATGGCTCCGAAAACGACCACGAAAAGCATTATGCTTACCGCCATGATGATGCTTTTTGGAATCTTGACGAGGCCATCCATGATCGGATTTTTGTCGCTTAACTGACTGGCGACTAACAGAATGAGTAGGCAGTAGGCAGGCGCGTTCCAATGGGGCAGGGTTGGTCGGGTCAGCGAAATGACCAAAAAAGCGGCTATCAACGGAATGGAAGTGCAAAGCAGCAACCTTTGAACCGGTTTTTCGAGGTGGTTTTTCCCTTTGAACGTTGCTGCGAGCGCAATGACGATCAGGATGAAATTCACGGGGTTGTTGTAGAGGAATTCTCCGGCCAACTCGGTCCCAAACGTGCCGAAATCGATTTTTCCGCCTCCTATGCGGTCGCCGTGGAAACTGAAACTGATGAAATCGTATTTCAAGTTCCAAAAAAGGATGGGCAGACAGCAAATCGCCGATACGAGAAGTGCAAGATACAAGTATGGGTTTCTCAGCTCTTTTCTGTTGAAAATGAGGATGTAGAGTCCCATTCCAACCCAAAGGAAAACGCCTGAGTATTTGGAGAGCATCGCCAATCCTGCGAATAGTCCGAAAAGGAGCAAATATGAAGGACGCCGAGCCTGCCGAGGCGCCGTTTCATTGCCGCAAAACCTGACTGCCATCCAAAACGCCAGCAGCCAAAACAGCATCAATGGCGTGTCGGGCATGATGAAAACGCCGGTGATGACGAAGGCGTAAATCGAGGCAGTGTAGAGCAAGGCGGCATAAAAACCCGTCTGCGCGTCCCTGATTTCCTTTCCGATGCGGTAAATGACATAGGTGTTGGCGGTCATAAAGATGACGGAAGCCAATCGGATGAAGAACTCGCTGTCAAAGAGCAGGTTAAGGCTGAACAATTGAATCATCCAACCCACCATGGGGGGATGGTCGAAGTGGCTCCAATCGGGATAAAGGGCGTAGGTCCAATAGTACACTTCGTCGTTGCCGAACTCTAAGCAGGCAGCCAAAACGCCTCTTGTGATGGCACTGATGGCCAATAGCCAAACCATCATCTGGCTGATTCCCTGTTCCTTAACTTGTAGCCTCATCGGTTTTCCTTTCTTTGGCTTTTTTGATGAGATACCAGATGAAGGCCACAAAAGCCACAGCATAAACAAACCAATAGAGGATGGTTTGCGAATAGTTCACCACATCGAGGCGGCGGTCGTCGATGTTGGCGCTTTGGTGTCGCGTGACGGGGTTCAGATACAGGAAGTTCCTGCCGTTGAGGTCGATGCGCGTCCTGACGTAGGTGTCTTCGGGCTGGATGACGTAAAAGGCAGTGCCCACGCCTTGTTCGGTTTTCAGCACCTTGCCGCCTTGGCCGATGAATTGGACCTCGCGCATCGTTTCGGCTGAGGTTGTGATGAACAGAGTGTCGCCAAACAGTTGGGCCTGAGTCAAGTGGTCGAGTTCTTGGATTTCTTTGGCCTTTTGTTCGAGCGTCAGTGGGAAGTAATAGTAGTTGTCGAACTCCACGGCATAGCAGAGGCCGTTTTCCAAAGCGTCATACACGTTTTCGGCGTTCAGGTCGGGCGTGTTGACCATGGTCATATTGCGGCACACCTCGTGGATGTTGGTGATGTTGTGCATGTCGTCGTCGCCGAGGGCATAAACGCGATGCCCGTTGGAAAGCGCCATGTCCCAGTGCTCGAAGGCGTTGCCAAACGGGTTGACGACCTCGATGAGCCTGTAGTTGCTCAACCATTTCATGTCGCCCACCTTGTAGCCCTTCGTGAACGAGGCATGGGCGGGCATGACGAAGCGGCTGTGTTCGCCCAACTTGTTGATGGTGTGTTGCTTCATGTTGAGGTTTTGCATGAAGGGGAAGTCGGGCCAATACACCTTTTCGGCTCCGATGCAGATTTGGTGCGTCTTGCGGATGAGGCCGTAGCCGTGCTCGTAGGCGGGGATATAATCCTCTCTGTCAGCCCCGTGCGGGTTGATGCCCATATAGTCTGAAATGCCGTAATGGTCGTAGCCCAAGGCCGAATACACACTGTCGATGGCCGTCTCGGTGCTTTTGCGCCCGTTGGTCAGGCCGAAATACTTGCGCGAATGGCAATGGAAATGGTATTTCTTCCATTGGTCGGGCTTCATGTCCTGATAGGGGTTGTAAAGGTATTCGCCGCTGAACGGCTTCGGCTCCTTAAAGCTATAGGTAGGCACAGAGAGGTAGACATACAAGACCATCAGCAGCAAGGCGATGCCAAGGCCTGCCATCACCCTGCCGAAATGGAACCAAAAGTTTCTTTTCTTTTTTGTCTTGTTCATTTAATTTGAAATTCAAGATGAATTATTTCCATAGCGGCTCCGTCTCCCATCCTATGGGGAAACCCATCGCCGATGAGTCAACATTTGGATAGTAAAGGCTTAAGGCATCGCTGAAGTGTTTACCCGGTTTGAAAACATGAGTCACTTTGTCGGCTTCACTTGGTCGCAGATAGTTCGCAAAGCGAAAATAACTGATGACAGACAGCACTTTCGAGGCAACATTCTCGTCTTCTATTATCAGACCGCGGCTTTTCAACTGAGCAATCTGGTCGGCGATGCTAATTGGTTGTTTGTTGTACTGCATAATCTTAAAACAAAAGTTCCACCCTGGTTCGCTATTCTTATGGGAAGCGTGGTGGAAACTGTCGCTGCAAAGATACAAACATTTTTTATTCTGACAATGGTTTTTCGGAATTTTTCCATTGTCAACGATGCCTCTATTTGGAATTGCCATTGTGTTTTTTTGGTAATTCGTGTGTGTTGAGAGAAAAAAATTGTACTTTTGCACCCTCAAAACAGGACAAAAGCAATGGCAAAAACTTGTAACTTATTGATTTTCAATGATATTACGGGGGGGGGGTAAATCTCCTCTCAATGCTTTTGCATATCCTCTATCCAAGGCAAGGCCAATGGGCTCGGTCTTGGATTTTTTTGTATCGGAACTACGGATTAAACGGATGTCCGTATCCGTCCGCTGCGAGGCAGCAAAATTACTTCTGTATCCACTCCGTAAAATCAGTGCAATCTGTAGTTGAATCATGAATCTTAAATCTTTAAATCAATAAAAAAATGAAAAAGACAAAAACCTTGAAA
>CACXQV010000035.1 GCA_902769875.1 uncultured Bacteroidia bacterium | reverse complement strand
GCTTGACCCGCAATCCCTACGCCTATGTACATTCCCACCCTCCAAGCCATCGACTATGCATTTGCGGGGACGCAAATGACGACAATGCCAGTCGGGGTGCTGCCGCAGACGAGGCCGTCTGCTAACCCGTTGAGGGTAAAATGACGACAATGAAAAATTCGTCTAATTCGCATAATTCGCCGTTGTTTATCCTTCGCCGCAGGGGTTGCATTGCATTTCACCCCTGCCGATCCATAAAAAGACGAAGGCCATCGCTCCACAATGCTCGGAGCAGATGGCCTTCTTTCATTAATGATTTACAGGCAACATTCGGATTACCAAATGGCAGCGCGTTCCTCAGGAGCGATATACATCTTGCTTTCGGCCGGTATGTCGAAAGCCTCATAGAAGTGCGGCATCGAGCCGAGGGTGCGGTTGACGCGGGCTTCGGCGGGCGAATGCACATCGGTGACGACTTGGCGCTCGAGGTACTTGTCGCGGGAGTTGTTGCGCCAGATGGTGCCGTAGCTGATGAAGAAACGCTGTGCGGGCGTGAAGCCGTCGATGCTCTTGTTGGCCTTGGCCTCGTCGGTCATTTGGTAGGCGTCCCAGGCCACATTCAGGCCACCGAGGTCGGCGATGTTCTCGCCAAGGGTCAGCTGGCCATTGATTTGGTAGCCACGCACTTGGAATTCATCGAACAACTTGGCCAATTGTGCGGTGCGCTCGTTGAACTTCTTGGAGTCTTCCTCGGTCCACCAGTTGTTGAGGTTGCCTTTTTCGTCGTACTTGCAGCCTTGGTCGTCGAAACCGTGGGTCATTTCGTGGCCAATCACCACGCCGATGCCGCCGTAGTTGATGGCATCGTCGGCATCCATGTTGAAGAAAGGCGGTTGCAGGATGGCGGCGGGAAACACGATTTCGTTCATCTCGGGGCTGTAGTATGCGTTGACGGTTTGAGGCGTCATGAACCATTCGTCCTTGTCGACGGGCTTGCCGATTTTGGCCATGTCTCTCTCATTTTCAAAGCGGATGGCGCGGTGTACATTCTCGAAATACGACTCCGGCGTGACTTCATACTTGCTGTAATCCTTCCACTTGTCGGGATAGCCGATTTTCACGTTGAAGGCATCGAGTTTGACGAGGGCTTTGGCTTTGGTGTCTTCGCTCATCCATTCAAGGTTCTTGATGCGCTCGCCCAACGCCACGCGCAGGTTGCCGACGAGTTCCAACATTCTGGCTTTGGCTTCGGCGGGGAAGTGCTTCTCCACATAGAGTTGGCCGACGGCCTCACCCAAGCAGCCGGATGTTGCGTCAAGCACGCGGCGCCAACGGGGTTGCTGCACTTCTTGGCCATAGAGGTAGTTGCCGTAGAAGTTGAAGTTCTCGGCGTCGAGGTCGCTGCTCAGCATGGAGGCGCTGCCGTGGATGACCTTCCAGCGCAAGTAGTCCTTGAGGGTTTCGAGGTCGGTTTTGCTGATGATTTTGTCGAGGGCGGCAATGTAGTTGGGCATACCCACGTTGAGGCTTTCGATCGTCGGGGCGCCGGCATTCTTGAAATAGGTGTTCCAATCGAAGTTGGGCGTGGATTTCTGCAATTCGGCCAAAGTCCTCATATTGTAGGTCTTGTCGGGGTCGCGGCGTTCAACGCGGCTCATCGAGTTTTTGGCCATCTCGGATTCGAGGGCGAGGATGCGCTTGGCTTTGTCGGCAGCGGCATCGGGGGCAGTGCCAGTGAGTTCAAACATCTTGGCGACGTGCTCCACATACTTGTCGCGCATTTCTTGCGTCTCTTCCTTCAGGTAGTCGTCGCGGTCGGTGAGGCTCAGCCCGCCTTGGTAGAGGTGCATGATGACCATTTCGGCATTCTTGGGGTCGGAACTGCCGCCAGCTCCAAAGAAACCTCCAATGCCGTCGCTGTGGAGCTTGCCCATCAGCACGGCCAATTGAGCCTTGTCGTTCAGGTTGTCGATCATCTCGAAATAAGGCTTCAACTCGCTGTAACCGCGCTCGTTGATGGCCACGGTGTCCATACCGGCGTTGTAGAAGTCGCGGATTTTCTGTGCCACGCTGCCTTGGGCGGCATTGGCGTCTTTCGATACCTCGTCAATAATCTCCTGAATGAGGATTTCATTGTGCTGGTCGATTTCGGTGAAGGCCCCGAAAGTGGAATACTCTTCCGGAATCGGGTTGTTCTTCATCCAGTTGTTGTTGCAATAGCGGAAAAAGTCGTCCGCAGGATTGATGCTGGTGTCCATGTTGCCCAATTCGATGGCCGGAACGACTTCTTTCTTGGGTTCTTGTGTTTCGACTGCCTTTTCTCCGCAGCCCGTTGCCACTGTTGTCAAGATCATCATGGCGATAAAGTTTCTTTTTTTCATTATTTGATTATTTAAAGATTTGAAATTCAAAGATTTCATATTTCAAGATTTCATATTTCAGGATTTCAGGATTTCAAATTTCAAGATTTCAAATTTCAGGATTTCAAATTTCAAGATTTCAAGATTTCATATTTCAAAATATCAGGATTTCAAATTTCAGGATTTCAAATTTCAGGATTTCAAATTTCAAGATTTAACAATCCTAATTCCGCATTTACAAATCTCCCTCCAACTTTAACTCGGTTTGCAAAGTCCGCAAATAAGGCCGTTCCTCCACCATTTTCTCGAACTTGTCCTTGTCGGTGTAGGCCTCGATTTCGGCGGGGCGTTCCATCTGCTCTGGTTTGAGCGCGAATTGGTTGTTGTGCAGGCTGTTTTTCAGATGTTTTTTCAAGGCGGTCATTCCTTCGATGTCGTGCTCGAAAAGCAAGTTGTCGACGCTGAAATGGATTTCGGAACTGCCCATTAATTTAGGTGTGTATTTTCCCAAAGCCGCCGCGAAATTGGGTGAGACATTCTTGTAACGGTTGACAAAGTCGGCCCACGATGCGGTCAGTTGCTCTTGGGTGAAAGGCGAGTCCCACGTTTCCTCCTTTTCCTCGGCCTTTTGCTCGGCTTGCTGCAAGGCTTTGTTGATGCTAATGCTGCTGGTGGCGCCGCGTGGCCTTACTGTGGGCTGTGCAGGAGCAGCGGACGTTGAGCCTGTCGAAACGGGAGCTGTTGATTGTTGAACTGTTGATTGTTGAACTGTTGAATTGTTGGATGGCTGAGGGGTTGTTGCTTGGATAGGGTTGGGATTGTGGGTTGGCGGCAATGGGGCATGCCCCGTTGTCATAGTTGGTGTAGGTTGTTGTTGTGTTGCTTGTGCTGGCAGCGGCAGCGGGTCATGACCCGCTGTCATAGAAGGAGACTGTTGTGTTGGCCTGTTTTGTGGCATTGGCACAGGTTGTGCTTGTGCGGTCGGCATGGCCAAAGCCTGACTGCAAAGCGCACACATTTTCAGCAAGGCAATCTCCAAATGCAGCCGTTTGTTGTTGGCGGCGCGGTAGTCGATGTCGCATTGGTTGTTGATTTCCAAGGCTTTAATCAGGAAGGGAAGGGGGCAAGCCTGCGATTGGGTCATATAGCGTTGCTTCAGTTGCTCGCTCACTTCCAAAAGTTGCAGTGTCACGGGGTCTTTGCTCACCAAAAGGCTTCTCAGGTGATTGCCCATCCCACTGACAAAATGTTGTGGCTCAAAGCCTTTGCTGATGATGTCGTTGAGGAGGAGCAGGATGTCGCTCGTGTTGCCTTGCAGGATGTGGTCGACGATTTGGAAATAATAGTCGTAATCCAAGACGTTCAGGTTTTCGATGACGTCCTTATAGGTGATGGACTTGCCGCTGAAGCTGACCATTTGGTCGAAGATGGAAAGCGCGTCGCGCAAGGCGCCGTCGGCTTTTTGCGCGATGATGTTCAGGGCTTCAGGCTCGGCAGCAACGCCTTCGCTTTGGGCGACAAAAGCCAGATGTTTGGCAATGTCATCGACCGTAATCCGCTTGAAGTCAAAGATTTGGCAGCGTGATAGGATGGTTGGGATAATTTTGTGCTTCTCCGTCGTGGCCAAGATGAACTTGGCATACGCGGGCGGCTCTTCCAAGGTTTTCAGGAAGGCATTGAAGGCCGCCGCCGAAAGCATGTGAACCTCATCGATGATGTAGACCTTGTATTGCCCGATTTGTGGCGGAATCCTCACTTGGTCGACCAAACTGCGGATGTCCTCGACGGAGTTGTTCGAAGCGGCGTCAAGCTCGTAGATGTTGAACGAGGCGTTGTTGTTGAACGCCCGGCACGACTCGCACTCGTTGCAGGCTTCCATCGTCTCGGTGGGGTTGAGGCAGTTGATGGTCTTGGCCATGATGCGCGCGCAGGTGGTCTTGCCCACACCGCGCGGCCCGCAAAACAGGAAGGCTTGCGCCAAAGTGTTGTTGCGAATAGCGTTCTTCAAGGTGTTGGTGATGGAGCCTTGACCCACAACGGTGTCAAAGGTCATCGGCCTGTATTTTCTTGCGGATACTACGAAATTTTCCATATCGGGAAGCCTTGTTTTAAACCGACAAAATTACAACTTTTCGGGATTGGTTCGCCCGAAATGGCCATGGAAATCGTTTTTGTTTGTTTTTCGACATAAATTTCCATCAATTATCTACGAATTATCGAAAACCAATTAATGAATCAATTCGTGATAAATTCCTGATAATTCGTGTTTTAAATCATATTCATATAGTCGATTCCACGATTTTTTGTCGTTAATGTCAATTGGCATTGAAATTCCTTTTATTTTTGTGCCTATGAAAATGTTGGTTCTTGTTCCGAAAATCACTGGGCGTGTGATGTATGTCTTCGAACTGGTCATGAGCCAGTTGCTCGGCTTGGATTATGGTTTCACCACCGATGCCGAAAAGTTCGAGGCTTACGAAGGCCCGAAATTGCATTATGGCACGCAACGCATTGGCGACGAGCCTTTTGTGAAAGCCGTCGACCTGCTTTTTGAACGCCATATCCACGAGCAGAACTTCCGCACCGTCGATTTTGATGGCACCGTGGCACCATACGCAGTGTATGGTGATGGTAATCTGCTGCCATTCGATGTGTTTGCCTCCTCGTTTTTCTTGGTCTCGCGCTATGAGGAATACCTCTCGCAGGTGCGCGACCAATTTGGGCGTTTTCGCGCTGAGGCGTCGTGGATGTACGCAAATGGGATGCTGCAAAAACCGTTGGTCAACATTTGGAGCAATGCTTTAGGTAATCGGTTGCAATCCATTTATCCTGAAATGGTTATCAATGAACGGAAGTTCGCTTTTCTGCCTACCTACGACGTGGATGCCGCTTGGGCATTCAAGCAAAAAGGGCTCTATCGTACCGTGGGCGGTTTCCTGAAAGACTTGGCCGCCGGCGACCGCAATCGCATCTGTCAGCGTCATCAGGTGCTGAGGGGGAAAAGGAGAGACCCTTTCGATTCATTCGATTTCCAGATCGACTTGCAAAAAGAGTTTAAGTTAAAGCCCATATATTTCATTCTTTGTGGCGATTACGACACATACGACAAGAACATTTCGATTCGCAAGGAGGCTTTTCGCAACCTCATCAAGCATCTCGGCGACTATGCCGATGTGGGCATCCATCCATCGTTCTCGTCCTATTTGGACATTCAGAAGATGCGTACCGAAATCGATAGGCTTTCGGACGTGTTGCATCGGCCTGTGACCAAGAGCCGGCAGCATTTCTTGAGGATGAACCTTCCGCGTAGCTATCAGAAACTCATTGAGTTGGACATTAGCGACGACTACACGATGGGCTTCGCTTCGCAAGCGGGTTTCCGTGCGGGCATAGCCGACACGTTCCGTTTCTATGACCTTGAAAACGATATGGTTACCAACCTGCGCGTCCATCCCTTCGCCTTGATGGACGGCACTATGCGCGACTATCTCAAAATCGATGTGGAGGCTTCGTTTGCCCTTGCCAAACAACTCGTCGACGAGGTGAAAGCCGTGGGAGGCACC
Organism: uncultured Bacteroidia bacterium; assembly: GCA_902769875.1. Taxonomy (GTDB): domain Bacteria; phylum Bacteroidota; class Bacteroidia; order Bacteroidales; family F082; genus Limimorpha. Next base: position 15,664 of record CACXQV010000035.1, on the reverse strand, counting down.
TTCATCTATCTCACGCACAACGAGACCCTTGGCGGCGAACAACGCTGGGCAGGTTGGCCCGAAATGTACCGTAACTTATTAGAATACATTTATTTATGATGAAATATCTCGAACATAAAGCCATCGACAAAACAAAATGGGATGCCACCATTGCCGCCTGCGGCAACATTTACGCCTTTTCTTGGTATCTCGATATGGTCCATCCCGGTTGGGAAGCCCTCGTGGAAGGTGATTATCAGTCTGTTATGCCCCTGACAGGCGGAAAGAAATTCGGCGTCAACTATTTGTTCCAGCCTTATTTCGTGCAGCAGTTGGGCGTGTTTTCGATTGACCCGATGACGCCCGAAAAAACCGAGGCTTTCCTCCAAGCCATCCCCAAGAAATACCGTTTCGCGGAGATTAGGTTGAATGAAAGCAATACTGTAAGTGACAACATTCAAGGCATTGAATACCACCGAAATGTGATTCTTGACCTGAACCGTGATTACGAGAGCATCAAAGCGAACTACCACACCAATGCGAAGCGCAATTTGGCCAAGGCTGAAGGCAACAACCTGCAATTGGTCAACACGGTGATTCCTTATCATGTGGTGGCCTTGTTCACCGACAATAGGGGAGCCCTGTTGGACAAATGGGGCGATGCCGAATACTCTCGGCTGACCCACCTGACCCAAGTAGCGGTCAATCGGAAAGCGGCCTTTTTGCTCGGCGTGACCGAAAAAGGCGTGGGGCATTTGCTTTGTGCGGCCATTTTCATGAAAACCAGCGACCGTATCACTTTCCTGTTTTCGGGCCTTACCGAAGACGGCAAGCAACGCCAAGCAATGACCTTCCTTTTGGACCAAGTCATCCAACAAAACGCCAACCGCCCCATGACTTTCGATTTCGAAGGCTCCGACGATGACAATCTGGCCCGTTTCTACTTAGGTTTCGGGGGAAAAGAGGTGGCCTATCCTTCATACACTTTCAACCGACTTTCGCCAATAGGAAAAGCCGCTTTGAAACTTTGGAAGAAAGGAAAATGAGGACATTATTTGCATTGTATTAATATTTCCTGTACTTTTGTGGCAAAAACCAACACTATGATTACAGTTCACGACTTAGGCTCAACCGACAGCGTATTCAACCAGTTCATGGCTGAATTGCGCGACGCCACCATCCAACAAGACCGCTTGCGCTTTCGCCGCAACCTCGAGCGCATAGGCGAAGTGATGGCCTACGAAATCAGCAAGACCCTCGAATATGAGGAGGAGGAAATCACCACTCCATTGGGCATCAAGGAGATACGGACGTTGAAGGAACAACCCGTCATCGCCACCATTCTCCGTGCCGGACTGCCGTTCCACAATGGGATGCTCAGTATGTTCGACCACGCCGACAATGCCTTCATTGCGGCCTATCGCAAATACGACAAGAACGAGGACTTCGAAATCAAGGTGGAATACTACTCCTCGGCGCAGCTCGACGACAAGGTGCTCATCCTTTGCGACCCGATGTTGGCAACGGGCGAGAGCATCGTCAAGACGCTGCAAGGCCTTACCGACGACATGTCGCCCAAGCACATCCATATCGCCGTGGCAGTGGCCAGCCAAGAAGGCTTGGACTATGTGCTACGCGCCCTGTCGCGCCAGCCTGTCACCATTTGGGTGGGCAGCATCGACGAGGAGCTGACCGCCCGTGCCTATATCGTTCCGGGCATTGGCGATGCCGGCGATTTGGCATACGGAGAGAAACGATGATCGGATTATTGATGGCCATTTCCGGAAATGGCCTGCATCATTATTGCCGAAATTTGATAACATTCATATAATCAACGAAATAAGATCTTCCTAAATTCCTGATAATTGTAAACCAAGTGTCATGTGATTTCGAGATGAAGGATTGTCTTGTGTCTCGAAGTTGCGCGTCACGAGTCAAAAAAACAGAAATCATGTCCGAAGAAAACAAAAAACGTGATGGCTTTGGCTCGAAATTGGGCATTATTGCCGCAGCGGCAGGCTCGGCCATCGGATTAGGCAACATTTACCGTTTCCCTTGTGAGTTGGGTGACAATGGAGGGGCGGCGTTCCTCTTGATGTATCTCGTCATGGTCGTTCTCCTCGGCATCCCCGTGATGCTTTCAGAATTGGTCATCGGTCGTCGAACCCAAAGCAACGCCGTTGGTGCCTTCAAAATACTGGCGCCCAAGTCGGGTTGGCCTTTGGTAGGTTACATGGGTGTGTTGTGCGGCATCATCATTTTCGCGTTCTATACCACCGTGGCGGGATGGACCTTGGAATACATCTTCAAGGCCGTGACCAACTCGTTTCATGGCAAGGATTTGGCGACCATGCAACAAGACTTTGCCGATTTCCATAACTTGGGTTGGCTCAACGTGATATTGCAGGCCATGTTCATCTTCCTGACGGGGTATGTGGTTTTCCGGGGCGTGCAAAACGGCATCGAGAAGTTCTCGAAAATCCTGATGCCGTTGCTTTTGGGAATCCTTGTCATCCTTGGCATCCGTTCCGCCACCTTGCCCGGTGCCCACGAAGGCTTGGCTTTCCTCTTTAAGCCTGATTTCTCGAAGATTACGGGGGAAGTGCTCATTGATGCCTTGGGGCAAAGTTTCTTCTCGTTGAGCCTCGGCATGGGTGTGCTCATCACATACGGTTCATACGTGAAGAAAACCGACAACCTGACTTCCACGGCCTTTTCCGTGATATTTGCCGACACTTTGGTTGCGGTGCTTGCGGGAATCGTCATCTTCCCTGCGGCTTTCTCGTTTGGCATCCGACCGACGGCGGGCATGGGATTGGTGTTCAATACGATACCGATGATTTTCAACCAAATGACCGGTGGGTATATCTTCTGCATCATCTTCTTCGCTCTGTTGGCCATCGCCGCACTGACTTCCACGATTTCACTGCTTGAAGTCGTGGTAGCCTTCCTTTCCGAGGAGTTGCACCTCAACCGAAAGAAGGCTACCATCCTGACCTGTGTCCTCACACTGATCATTGGCAGTTTCGCCTCACTGAGCCTTATGGAAAACACGCCGTTTGCCATTGGTGGCAAGACTGTTTTCGACCTGATGGACGCCATTTCTTCCGACATTCTGCTGCCTATCGGCGGATTGCTGATTGTCATCTTCGTGGGTTGGAAATTCGGCAAGCAGAAGTTCTTCGATGAGGTGACCAACGAGGGTACGCTGAAGTCATCACTTACGAAAATCTTTTTCTTCATTATCAGATACTTGGCTCCTTTGGCTATCGCTGTCGTTTTTATCAGCGGATTAATCAAATCATAGCCGGTTTCCTATGGATTCAATGCGCAAATGGCTTTCGTTCAATAAAGGCGAGCGTGTTGCCATCATCACAATCATGGCGGCCATAATGCTTTTGGTTTTGGCTTGCCTGTTTCGGCCTGCGCGCAAGTCGTTGAGTGACGCCTCTTTGCACAATCTGGATTCGTTGCTGGCCCTGCGTCAGGCGGCCATTGAGGAGCTACAACGGAAAAAGGCCACGCAAACGCAAGAACCCGCCGAATTGACACCTTTCCCTTTCAACCCCAATACGATGACGGAGGAAGAAGGGAGAAGCATGGGATTGACCGACAGACAGATACGAAACATAGTCAACTACCGCGACAAAGGTGGCAAGTTCTACTCGAAAAGCGACCTCGGCAAGCTCTATACCATCAGCGAGGAAGACTTCGACCTGCTGGAACCCTTCATCGTCTTGCCCGAAGTGAGCCACGGCACGAGCAAAAAACCGCACGGGAAAAAATCTGATTCCCAACCCGTTGCAGAAGAACCGAAACGCATTGAAAAGAAAGACATTCCTGTGGTCGACCTCAACGAGGCGGATTCGGCCACTTTGGTGGCGTTGCCGCAAATTGGGGGATACACGGCCTCGCGCATTTTGGCCTTCCGCGACAAGTTGGGCGGCTTTATGGACAAGGAACAGCTGCTCGACGTGAAAGGTATGGACTCGGCACGCCTTGCCACGATAGCGCCTTATATTGACATAGGTGAGGCCGAAGTGCGCAGAATTGATGTGAACCGTGCCGATTTCAAGACCTTGGTCAACCATCCATACCTCAACTACGAGCAGGTGAAGCGCATCTTCAACCAACGCGAGAAACGCGGCTTGATCAAAGATTGGCCACAGCTCGTGGCGCTCATCAAGGATGATGGCGAAGTGAATCCGCTTTTGGAACATTATGTGAAGTTTTGAATGCATTTCCAATGAAAATCCATCGACATATCATGGTTCTGGCTTTCGTTGCGATGTTTTCTTGCAGCCGCCAGCCTGCCGGGCCGCCGCCCGAGGAGGACATACTTTATCGCGTAGAGTGTTTCTACCAAACCAACCTCGACAGCGCACGTCGGATTCTCGACACGTTGAACATTTCCGCCTTTTCGGAGAAGGAACGGGCGCATTATTGCCTGCTGCGGCTTGATGCCTTATTCGATACGATGTTCTATAACGCCGAAATCGATTCGCTTCTGCAAGTGGCCGAAAATTGCTTTATCGGCGGTGGTGACAAGTATTTCGAGGCAAAGTCGTATTACGCCAAAGGCTATGCCTACCGCTCGTCGCCACAGCACCGTTGGCTTTGCATCGACAATTACCAAAAAGCCAAACAAAGCATCGACCAATGCCAGCATGTGGACGAGCGTCTTGTGCGTTTTTCACCCACACCCACCACCGAGCAAGACGTGATCGACCACTTGAAATACAAAATCTACAGCGGTCTTGGTTCGGCTTACGGTGATTTCGGTTACCACAATGAAAGTCTGGAGGTGCTGAAAGAGGCTGAACGTTTTTTGTGCCATCGGCAATGGCTCGACCAACATTGCCTCACGGCACTCATGATAGGTGAATTGTACCTTCGTTTCAGAGAGTACGACAGCAGCGCGTTGTATCTGGAAAAAGGCTTTCGCTCTGCCCAAACGCTTGGCGACACTTGGAAAATGGCTGCCTGCCACAGTTCGGCTGCCTTGCATTTGCTTTTTCGTTACGAGAAGCAGAAAAAGGCTAAAAGTGAGGAGGAAATGCAGAAATTGTTGAGAGAAGCCATTGCAGAAGAGAAAAAGGCTTTGCAGCTGTTGGGCGGGCAAACGGCCAAGTTCAGGGCAAGCACCATCGACGGACTGACCCATGCCTATTTCGAGTTAGGGCAATACGATTCATGCATCTTTTTTGCCAAGCAAGCAGCGAATCAATACGGATTGGAGGTGTGGAGGATGAATGCCAACATGTATCTTTACAAATCGTTTGAGGCTTTGGGCTGTATGGATAGTGCCTTGTTGTATGCAGAAAAATATATGGATGGGAGGCATAAATACGATTATAGCGGTAAAGCCGTTGCCCAAGTGAAAGAAGAATACGACAAACAGTTGGAAATCCAGCGTTTGGAAAGCGAGCAGCAGTTGAAGCGTTACCGCCTCTATTTGTGGATAGCCCTGTTGGTCATCGTGCTGATGGCGGTGCTTTGGGCGGCGTTGCGCTATCGCAAGAACAAGGAATTGGAAACGCTGAAACTCCGCGAGGCGCAACGCCAACTGCAAACGGAGTTGGAGCAACTCACCGCCCAGCAGAAGGAGATGCTCAACCAACAAGTTTTGGCGATTTACCAATCGGGGCAGAAAGACCGCCTGCAGCGCATTATGGAGGCTTTCGAGGCGGCCTATCCCCAAGGCGTTGGGAAAATGAAATCGGCCTATCCCGACCTCAACAAGACGGAGACGCATCTCGTCATTTTGTCGTTCCTCGGCTTCCGCATCAAGGAAGAGGCCGACCTCCTCGGTCTGAGAGAAAACACGGTGGCGAAATACCGCTCCAAGCTCAAAAACAAGGCCGATTTTAACGCGATTTCTGCGCTTTTGGACTGAGAAAAATCTGTACTTTTTACTTTTATATCGTTTCTGCGACATTTTTTATGTATTTTTGTCGCAAAATTTGCGACGATATTGGATGGATAATGCCGCAGAAACTATTGCATTATGTATTTACACGAACACGAGAACTGGACGGATTTCCGATGGTCGGCGGAAAAGGTGGCCTTGCTTTTGGACGAAGTTTGCCGCGAGCAAGGCAAACTGCTTGGCCGCTTGAGCGGTTTGGGCTTCGACAGCCAATTGAAGGCGGTGGCCGAAAACCTTACCCGCGATGTGGTCTATTCCTCTGAAATAGAAGGCATAAGGCTCAATATTGATGAGGTGCGCTCGTCCATTGCCCGCCGACTGGGGATTGAAAACGCCAAGTTTGTCCCTTCGTCGCATTATGTGGAAGGTGTGGTGGCGGTGATGCTTGATGCGATGGAGAACTACGATCAGCCTTTGACGAAGGAGAAACTCTGCGGCTGGCAGTCGGCGTTCTTCCCTTCGGGATTCAGCGAGGGCGCACCCATTGAGGTTGGACAATACCGCACCCACGAGGAGCACGTCGTTTCGGGTCTTTGGGGGCGTGAGCGGGTGCATTACGTGGCCCCATCGCCCGAACGAGTGGAGGAGGAGATGCGCAAGTTCATCGACTGGTTCAATGCCGACAAGCCCATCTCTCCAGTCATCCGTTCTGCCATCGTCCATTTGTGGTTCGTTTCCATTCACCCTTTCGAGGATGGCAATGGCAGGTTGGCACGTATCCTTGGTGATATGTACCTTGCCCGAGGCGACAACAGCCGTTTCCGATTCTACAACATCTCGTCGGAAATCAACCGCGACAAGAACCATTATTACGACATTCTGGAGCGGGTGCAGCACGGCGACGGCGACATCACCGAATGGGTTGTGTGGTACTTGAAGACTTTGTTGGGGGCTATCCGTGAGGCTTCGGCCACGGTGAGCACAGTGCTCAACAAGAGTTTCTTCTGGATGCGTTTTGCCAGTGTCCCACTGACAGAGCGCCAAACCAACACACTGAACCTTTTCCTCGACGGTTACGAGGCCAAAATCACTTCAAAAACTTGGGCGAATTTGGGTAAATGCTCGAAAGACACGGCCATTCGCGACATTCAGGACTTGTTGGAAAAGCATATCCTTATCGAAGACAATCCCGGAGCCAAACGGCCTTCCTATTCCATCAATTATGGAGGCGAAAGGGATGACATTGTGTCGCGTTTCGGTGACATAGCCATCAGCGAGGAAGCGGGAGGCTATTATCTCACTGCGGTTCTCGACGGGCATACAAAAGTCAGGGAACGCCTGCTTTCTTTGGATGCCGAGCGTTATCGGAAAGACGAGCTGCCCATAAGTCATTTGTTGGGGAAATATTGTACTTATTTGCTGGATTTGGATTGAGTATTTTGCCGATTTTGACCCGATTTCTGCGCTTATTGGGTGAGAAAAATCTGTACTTTTTTCTCGTAATTCATTGATTATCAAAATGGGTTAATAACAAAAATCTGTACTTGGCCTAAATCTTGTTTTTTAGATGGATTTTTGATATAATTTTGAGGTGGCTTCGAGTCATTGCGAACGAAGTGAAGCAATCCAATTCGCGAAATTCGCGTAATTTGCCGACAACAAAAAACGGCGAATTAGGCGAATGAAACGAATTGTTTGGACTGCTTCGTTCCTCGCATTGACGACAAGCGCAACCGAATGGCAAAACATCAAAACTAAAACACAATGAAAAACATCAGACTTTTCACCCTGCTTGCAGCCCTATTGTTGGGCGGGTGGAAAATGCAAGCGCAGGAATTGGAACCTACCGAAATCCTTCCATCACCCACAATCATTGCCTACCATCTGTGCAATTGGGACGACAATAACATCTTGCTCAATGGCGCCGTTTTGGGCGAAGGCCTCTACGTCATGAAAATCGATGAAGACGGCCATCTTCTTGATTCGGTGGTGTGGTTCCTCAACACAAACACCTGCTCGTTCCTCACCGAAAGCAAGTTCTTCAGAGACAACGATGGCAGACCTTGCTTCTACTATGTGAAAGGCCCCGACAGACCTATTGTGTGTAAGGTGACCGTCTCGGATGATTTCGAACTTACTACTTTTGAGTTCCCTGACCCATTCCCCATCCCGGAAGAAATCCCGCACGACCAGTGGTGGGATTTTGAATGGCTGACCAACGAAGATGGCAGTGTGTTCGTTTCAAGCGCCTATATCGACGGCAGCCAAAGCGTTCATGTGATGGCACGCTACAACGAGGCGGGAGAGTTGACCCACCAGCGGGCCGCAAACACCGACCGCGCCACCACAAGCCTGTTGCCGCCCGCAAAAGGTGCTTCAGGATGCCGCCTCGTGATGGACGACCCAGACACCAAGGATGTGAATTCAGAATGTGTCATCTTTGACGATAGCCTGAAGGTCGTTGACATCAAGCACAGCATTTATTCAGTTGGCATCTACATACCTCATTACGAGTATTTTGCTGTCCATCCCGAAACGGACATGGTCTATCTTTTGTCCGATGTCAATTTTCCGGCTTTCAATGGCAATCCAAAGATAGGACAGGATATTTACATGAGCCAGTTTAATCAGGATTTCACGCAGACGAAGTATGTTATGGGGCCTTATACCGTTGACGAACACGACCAAAAGGCATTGTGCGAAGCGATTGACTTCCACGGGGATGACATTTACATGTGCGGTTCCATGAACATGATGGCCCCTGGTATCGTCAATCCGATGGAATCTGAAAACTTCTATGTGGCCTTGCTTGATGGAAACATGAACCTCAAAGGCGAGATTTACTACCACAGCGAGACGCGCTTTATCATTCCTTATAGCATCCTTGCCCTTCAGTCGGGCGGCTGCTTGGTCACGACGGGCGGGCAAGACCGCAGGACGGGCGAACAGCAACACGCCATCTACAGAATTTCGAAAGAAACATTGGTTGGCATTGAGGAAGCCCATGATGCTGGTTTCGCTGTGGCGGTGGCTTATCCCAACCCTGGGAAGGATGTGCTGAATATTCGAACAGCCTTGCAGAACGCCCGTGTGGAAATCTATGACTTGGCAGGGAAACTGGTTTGCAAGAAAGAAATCACGGAGAATGTCACTTCCATAAATGCTGAAGCATGGCCTTCGGGCGTTTATGTTTGGAAGGTGTATACAACGGGCATTTCGACAGGCTCAACGACCCTCGCGGAGATGGGGAAGTGGGTTAAGGAATAAAGTAAACCGACAAGCCATCGAAAGCCTAACCGTTCCCAATGGCGACAGGGGATGGTTGTGGCTTTTGGTGGTTTTTTACAAAAAAATAGCATATAAAGTAATTGGTTTCCGAAAAATGTTTATTTTTGCACTATGTAACAATAATGATTAATATGAAGCAGGCCAAACTTGACATTATGAATGAGACAGATTTTGTCAGTCTTTACACGATTATCTTTGAGAATAGTGAAATCTCTGAATTTGAGAAGTTTATGTAGAAATTCAAGGATAATGCTGTTTTGCAGCGCGATTATCAGATGATATTGCTTGCACTTGACAAGATAGCCTCACATGGCGCATTAGAAAGAAATTTTCGCCCCGAAGGGAAAATGAATGACAATGTTGTGGCCTTACCCATTGAGAAAAGCAGATTGCGCTTATATTGTTTGAGAATGACAGACAAGATATTGATTTTGGGAAATGGTGGAGAGAAGACAACAAAAACCTACGAAGAAAGTGAAGAACTGAAAGGTTATGTGATTGATTTACAGAAATTTGATGCTTTGCTAAAATCGTACATCCGTGCTGGAGAAATCGAAATAAAAGAAACAAAACTGGTTGGTGTCGAAAACAAATATTTTGAGTTATGAGCGCAAGCAGCATGTTTCAGAAAGAATTGGCCAAGATTCCTGCCGAGATGAAGAAGCAGGTTGACATGTCGTGGGTCATTGCCGACAAGATTGATTCGCTACTGAAAGCGAGAGGTTTGTCACAAAAGGAATTTGCTCACCTCATGGGCAAAACCGAACCAGAAGTGTCGCGATGGGTGGGAGGAACGCACAATTTCACCCTTCGCACATTGGCAAAAATCTCCACGGTTTTGGGTGAAGATGTGATAAAGGTTTGAACGCTAAAACATAGTAGAAAATACCGCTCCAACCTCAAAAACAAGGCCGATTTTAACGCGATTTCTGCGCTTTTGGACTGAGAAAAATCTGTACTTTTTTCTCGTAACTCATTGATTATCAAAATGAGTTGAAAAGAAAAATTGGCTTCTAATCGTTTGACTCTTCAATCTCCTTGATGTCGTCAAGCGGCAAGAGGTGCTCGGAGGCGAACTTGTCGAAGTCGGATTGGAAAAGGCGGTCTTGGATGAGACGGTATTTTTCAAATTCGGTTTCGGCGAAGGTCTTGGCATATTCTGCCGTCACCAAGCCACCGTCGGTAAGAACGGCATCGCCACCAGCCTGTAGGATGATGTCGATTCTTTTTGCCCAGTCTTCCATCGTCATTGGAATATGGCGGTTGGCCATACGCTCGGCCATGTCCAACACAGCATTGACTAATCGTCCCATGTCCTCCAACTCCAACTCGTTCAGGTAATTCTTGGCAATACTCACATCGGTTTTCACAATCTTCCCGTTAGGGGCGTTTTCCCAAGTGGTTAGTCCCATGTGTTCTTTTTCGGCGTTGGCGCGGTCAACAATGAGTTCGGCGGCGGTATGACCGTGTACGGCATAGTGCATCTTGTTTTGCACCATCTTGAAGAAAAGCCTTGTGGTGGGAGCGTCTTTGTTGTAGTCGATGGCGGTGGCGTAGATGTCGGTCAGTTTTTGGTAGAAACGTCGTTCACTCAACCTTATTTCCCTGATTTCAGCCAACAGATGCTCGAAGTAGTCTTCATTGATGAAAGCCCCGTTTTCCATACGTTTCTTGTCGATGACATAACCTCGTATGGTGAACTGCCGAAGCACGTATGTACACCACTGCCTGAATTGCGTGGCTCTCAATGAATTGACACGATATCCTACAGAGATAATGGCATCGAGATTGTATAATTCAGTAAGTCTTTTTACTTCTCGTTGGCCTTCAAGTTGAACTATTTCCATTTTGGAAACAGTTGCTTCACGCCGAATTTCTCCTTCAAGATAAAGGTTGTTTAGATGCTTGTTGATAGCAGGCACTCCAACGTCAAACAAAGCTGCCATTGCCTTTTGCGTACACCAAATGGTCTCGTCTTTGTAAACGACCTGGATGCCGTCTTCTTTTCCCTCTGCTTGGAAAATCAGAAACTCCGCCGTGCTGTTCCTTATCTCGATTTGTTTGCTCATGCCGATTTGTAATTTTATGCAAATATAGCGAATTGTCGGAATTCAGCAAGGAAATCCAGTTGATTTTCGGATTAAAATCGGGCAATTTTGCCACTTTTTTCCCTCCTAACCGCCAACAAAAATCTGTACTTTTTTCTCGTAACTCGTTGATTATCAAAATGGGTTAAAAAGAAAAATCTGTACTTGGCCTTTTTCATTGGTTTTTTGCTTGATTTTTTCTATAGTTTTGTCGCAAGCAAATCAGAGCAATGTTCAACTAAAAATTTCAACCAATGAAAAACCACAGATTTTACACTTTCCTCGTCCTCGTATTGATGGTTTCCGTCCGTGCATCGGGTGGCGAGGTCAGTATGCAACGCGCCAAGGCCTTGGGTGCGAAGTTCGTCGAGGCCAATTTCAAAAGCCCCACAACACTCGAATGGGTTTATACGGCTGTCACCGTGGAAGGGCATCCCTCGTTTTATGTCTTCAATGGCACTACAGAAGGCTTCGTCATCGTTTCGGCCTGCGACCTGACGAGTCCGATTTTGGGTTATTCCGAGACGGGCAGCTTCGAAAACGAAAACATTCCTTCGGGTTTGCAGTATTTCCTTGACGGTTACGGCCAATCCGTTGACTATGCGGAGGCAAGGATGCAAAAAGCCACTTTCGCCATCGCCTTTGAATGGCAGAACCTTGATCGTTTCGGCAGAATTCAAACCTCAAAATCGAGGGTGGTAACGCCTCTCATCACGACCCGCTGGGACCAAGGTTGCTACTACAACGCCAGCTGCCCGAAAGACGACAACGGTCCTTGCGAAAAAGCCTACGTCGGTTGCGTGGCCGCTTCGATGGCGCAAGTGATGAAGTATTGGAGCTATCCCGAACACGGCACGGGCGAACATTCCTATACTTGTCAACCCTACGGCGAGTTGTATGTCGATTTCAGTCAGGGACTGTACCATTGGGACGAGATGCCCGATGCTTTGACGGCGCCTCACCCCGATTTGGCCATCCTTATGTACCATTGCGGCGTGAGTGTCAATATGATGTATAGTGCCTACGGCAGCGGCGCTTTTCAGCAGGACATACCGTCGGCGTTGAGCACTTATTTCGGCTACGGCCCGTCGCAGTGCCTGATGCGTGAGGATTATTCCCACGACGAATGGGTGGCCATAATGCACGAGGCTTTGGATGCCGAGGTTCCCATTTTGTATGCGGGTCAGGATGGTGTCAACGGGGGTCACGCTTTCGTTTGCGATGGCTACGACGCCAACGGTCTGTTTCATTTCAACTGGTGCTGGGGAGGCGTTTACGACGGCTATTTCAGCATCGACAACCTACAAGCGGGAGGCAACAGTTGGAATATTTACCAAAAGATGGTGCCCGATGCAAGACCTTTGCCTGTCTATAACGAAACGCCCAATGCACCAACCAATTTCACGGTCGAGCCGCTGTCGGATGTGTCGTATACCGCCGATTTGCATTGGACGAATCCTAACAAAACCTTGAACAACAGCAATTTGAACCATATCGACCAAATCGTGGTCAAACGCAATGGAATGGTGATTTATACCGAGGACAACGTCGCGCCTGGCGTAACGATGCATATCACCGACGAAGTGCCGCATTACGGGCTGTTCGACTATCAAGTGTATGCGGTCAACAATGGAATCCACGGATTGATTGCTTCCCAAAATGAGGTGCGTTTCGGCCCGAGTTGCACTTGGACAGTCGTGGCCGGTACGACATCCTTCACGGGGTGGCAAGGAGCTGTTTTACAGGTGATTAACAACGCTTCGCAAGTGTGTGGCAGCGTTTCTGCGCATTCGTCGAGCGAGACGCTTCATATTGAAGTTCCGCTGGGCTATGTCTCTTGGGCTTGGCAGAAAGGCAATTCCACCGTCAGCGATGTGAGTTTTGAAATCAAAGACGCTGAAAACCAAGTGGTTTATTCTTATTCTGGTGCACCAGCCGATTTGCCTGATGGCGTTTTCTTGCAGATGAACAACGATTGCGGCAACAACGCGAGTTGCGATGCTCCTTCCGACCTTTATGCAGAAGCCTTCGACGACCAATCCATCTTTTTGGCTTGGAGTCCATCAACGAACTCATCCGATTACAATGTGTACCGTGACGGCGTGTTGCTGCAGACCGTGCAAGGCCACATCCCCGAATTCATTGACGAGGAACCGAATTATGGAGGCAATTGTTATTATGTGACGGCCTTTTGCGAAGCGGGCGAAAGCGACCCGACCAACGAAGTTTGCATCACCATTGGCGACGACTGCCAGCCTGCCACCAACCTTTGGTATGAGATGACCAACAATAACAAGGTGAAACTCACTTGGGAAATGCCGCAACCCAACGACGGCCTTTCGGGGTTCTACATCTACCGCACCAAGGAAGCGGATATGAACTGGCAGAAAATCAAGACATTGGGAGCCAATTACACGTCCTATACCGACAACACCTCAATGGAGGATGAAACCGCTTATCTTTATAAGGTGGTGGCCTATTACCAAGCCATCGACTGCTATTCCGCCCCGGCACGCTCGAAGTACAGCGAATTTGAGTATTTCGTGCGGGTGTATTGGTCTGTCGATGGGGTGGGAGAGGCCGAATCGGTTTGCACAGAGGTGTTTCCTGTGCCAGGCACCGACCGCTTGAACATCCTCACGGCCTTGCAAAATGCCAGTGTGGAAATCTATGACTTGACTGGGAAACTGGTTTGCAAGAAAGAAATTACGGAGAATGTCACTTCCATAAATGCTGAGAGTTGGCCTTCGGGCGTTTATGTTTGGAAGGTAATTGTAGAGGGGAAGGAAGCGGAAGTTGGGAAGTGGATTAAGGAATGAAAACACCTTTTTAGGGATGAAAACAGATTGCATATTGTCAAAAAAAATAGGGACAAGCCGTTTTGCTGCTATTTTTCAAATCATTGAAAAACAATATTTTGAAAAGTTGGCAACAAAAAAAAGTATGGACAAGGCAGGAGCTGCCCCCGAAAAGCTCTTGACAAGTAATCTTTATCATTAACTTTGCGAAAATTTCAAAACCGTAACACGATGAAAGCAACAAGACTTTGTACCCTGCTTGCGCTCCTGCTGATGGCGGGAAGGGTGACGATGCAAGCGCAGGAACAGCGGAATAGTGGCCTGATTATCACCCCTGATACGCTGTGGCTAAATGAAATTGGAAGATGTGACGAAATCATCATTAGAAATTTTACCACCGAAGTGGTAACACTTAGTGGAACCGATTATGACCACGATACACCTATTGACGTGCTATTACCTTACCCTTGCCAATATCCTTACACAATCCCAGTGGGAGACTCTATCTTTTTATCAGTTTGGTTACAAAGACCTTTTGCTGGAAAGGGAGATTACACGCCTACCGATATTCAAATCCTGACTTCCTTGGAAGAAAGGACAGTGGTTGCCATGATGGCTTCCTCAACTCTTGTCGATCACGGTCTTTTCCTTGATAGTCCCACTAACTTTTATATTCCGATTCCTGAAGCCAGCCATCTGACCGGTATAATATGCAACCAGAACTATGGTACCCTGACGCCAATCACGATTTATTCCGTTGCCGAAGATGGTACGGATTATTTTGATATTGTGCCTCAATATGAGTTGCCCTACGATTTACCGGTAAAGGAGTATTTCCGTGTTGACATGTATCTCCGTCTCGATTCAAACTTCCAAGTGCCTGATGATTGGATTGGCACTAATATTATCCTTGAATCAAGTGCTGGACAGATAACATACAGCATCCTCTTCTGGGGTGGCCTTCTGAATGTTACCGAGATTTCCGACGAGGTTAAACTCTATCCAAATCCCACCAAAGATATTATTAAAATTGAAGGCATTGAAGTTGCCGAAGTGCAGGTGTTCAATGCTTTTGGGCAGATGGTGAAAACCATTCAAGGCTCAAATGAAATTCCTGTAGCAGACTTGCCGCAAGGAGTTTATCTACTACGCATTGTGGATGATGAAGGAAAAGTTTACACGAATAAAATCACGATACAATGAAAAACATAAAATTTTACACCCTGCTTGCGCTCCTGCTGATGGCGGGAGGGGTGACGATGCAAGCGCAAGAACAGTTGGAAGTGGAACTCATTGGTGACAGCAGATGTTATGTTGCTCTGCTGCCTATCGCTAAAGATGAAGTTCTGGTCACTACATTCAATGAGGATAGGCAAATGGGGCTGTGCAGGATGACAACTGACGGCACGGAACTGGAGTACGTCGAGCAAGCTCATCTCAACGAAGGAGGCTTTGAGATGTATGGCCGCTCTATCTTGTCAAAAGGAAATGACGACCAGCTTTTTGTTATTTATCATAAGCGCAAGGCTGATTCCCTATGGATCTGTGTGGGCGACATCAACGAGGATTTGATGGCGGTTGAAACCGGAGCTGTGTTGCTCAGTGGCGTAGGCACCAGTCTCTTTTATTATATGGAACCCCAA
>CACXQV010000034.1 GCA_902769875.1 uncultured Bacteroidia bacterium | reverse complement strand
CACCCCGACTGGCATTGTCGTCATTTGCGTCCCCGCAAATGCATAGTCGATGGCTTGGAGGGTGGGAATGTACATAGGCGTAGGGATTGCGGGTCAAGCCCGCAATGAGGGGCACGGGTGATGATGGTAGCCTCCAACGGGTTAGCAGACGGCCTCGTCTGCGGCAGCACCCCGACAGGCATACGACCAATCCCGCCGCCAAGTCACGGTTCCTTGATGGGTCGTTTGTGGGTATGTTTAATCCCCCTACCCCCTTTAAAAAAGGGGAAGCCTATCGGACGCAAATACAACGGCGAATTATGCGAATTAAACGAATTTTTCAGCCGCCCCCGCGTCTGTAAGACGCAACTGCCCGTAACCGTAGGTCGTGACCTACGGCAGAGCCGAGACCTGCGGCAGCACCCCGGCAGGCACAAAAAAAGTAGAGGCGCCACATTGTGACGTCTCTACAATCATACGGGAATGGCAAATTCGCAAGAACGGCTGCCAAACGCCTTGCCTCTGCCAACACATAAAACTAATTCTCGACAGGGCGAACAAGGCGCACACTTTGACCGTTGTACCTTTCGTATTTGTCGTACGATTGGAGGTTCGACCCGTCGAAGTACATGCATTTCGCGCCGTATTTATCTTCTTGCGAGGCCGACCAGTAGTAGCCTTTGCTGCCCACATTGTAGAACGTAGTTCCTTTGCGGTTGCCCGCAGCCGGCAGGAAGACCGCACCTGCTTGCTCCAAAGTACTCCACTGTGTCGCCGAGACAGTATTGCTGCTGTAGCTGGCACCACTGCTGTTGGTGTTGCTCAAACTGTAGGTGTCGCTGCTCCAGTCGTCGGGCAACAGGATTACGCCATTCACATCGTTCACCTTAGCCTTGGCATAGCGGATGCCTGTGCTCGTTGCGCGTTCATCGAGGATATATACCCATTCGGGACGGGACAACGTTCTCCACTTGTGTTCCTCGCCGCCGCCGTTGCTTATCGCGTTGTAACCCCAATCGGCTTTGCCGGATTCGTCGAACAGGTTTTTAGAGTACTCACCGTAGGCATAATAGCGAGTATAATTATTATCATAACTCCAAGGCTGGTAGCAGGTGGCACCGTGGTTGTAGCCGCTCGTTCCCCAGCCGAAGAGGTCGTAATCGGCGGTCTCAATGCCGACGCCCTGTCCTTCACCAAGATAATCCCACTGGTGGTTGGCAAACTTCCAGTAAGGCGTGGCGGCACTGCCAATGTATTGCAGGTTGCCTTGCGAGAAATACACTTGGTCGTTATTGCCGTTTATGGTGAACTTGCCGTTGATGGCGCCTGTGGGAACGGATGACGTAGCCGTCAGCGTCATGGTGGCATCGGTCAGGAAAGCGTTGGTGTAGGCCGCCGTGGGGATGCTGAACGTGCCCGTGTAGCCTTCCGCGCTGCTGGTGCCTTGTCGAGCCTGTGCCGTAGGTTGCGATGTCGCCCGTCGCCGTGCCGTTGGTCACCGTGCCGTCGAAGCCGATGGTGGCCTCGGTCTTCACGCCCGTGAGGGTAATCACGGCATCGGTGCTCACCTCGCCCAAGACGAACTTCACCAAGGCGCACTTGTTGCGCAGGGTGGCGGTGTAGTCAAGTTTGGTTGCGCTGAAGTTCTCGTTCGAGGCTGCGCACGAAATCACGGCCAAGTCGTCGCTTTGGTTGCCGATGTTGAAGGTGTATTCGGTTGTGCTGTTCTCGGTCAGGCTCCCGTGGAAGTCTTGGCCGCCCATCAAAATAAATTGAAGAGGCTGGCCCACGGTGGCCTCGGCGTTGATGCTTCCCGTGAACACGCTGCCGTTGTAGGTCAGGTAGCCCATGTACTTGCCACCGCTGCCAACATACACCACATCATTGTTGTCGTAAACGATTTTGGCCCATCCAGTTTCTGGAACTTCTTCGGGATGCACCCTTTGTCCGCCGTTGTCGAGCGTCAGGGTGATGCTCACGCGGTTGCCGTTGTCGGCAGTGTTATTGTTTGTAGGTTCGTTTTTCTTGCATTGTGCCAGGCCCAGCACCATCATGCAGGCCAAGGCAATCAAACTCAGTTTCTTCATTTTTTCTTCTTTTTTTCTTGTTTGCTTAATTCATTTTTTCTTCTTTTTTTCTTGTTTGCTTAATTCTGTTTGTTTTTCTTCGATTGGATGAAGGCATAGCCCATGCCGGCGGCAAGCAGTATGCCGATGCCCCCGCCCAAAGGGGTGCCGAACAGCTCGTTGTCAATCTGGCTTCCGGCTGCGCCAAAGACCTCATTGCCCAAGATTGAGCCTTCGCTTCGGTTGCCTTGCGGGTTCATCATTCCATGTTTTTTAATGCTTTCGTCCTTGTAAGGATTTTGAAGCAGCCCCCTGTTGATGACTTGGGCATTCGAAGGAAGCGTCATGGCCGCCAGCCCCATCGAAAGCGCGATGGCTTTCAGTTTTTTCTTGTTGTTCATTTTTTTGACGATTTATAAGTTGATGATTTAAAGATTCAAGATTCAACTACAGATTACACTGATTTTACGGAGTGGATACAGAAGTAATTATGCTGACTCGCAGCGGACGGATACGGGTATCCGTTTAATCTGTTTAATCCGTTTAATCCGTAGTTCCGATACAAAAAAATCCAAGACCGGACCCATTGGCTCTGCCTTGGATAGTGGATATGCAAAAGCATTGAGAGGAGATTTACCCCCCCCCACCACACAATTGCTTGATAATCAATGTTTTACATAGTAATTTCATTGGTTTTCTGGTTGAGGGTGCAAAATTACGGAAAAATCTTGTCCGTCAACAATTTTGTTTTAAAAAACCCAAATTTTCTGTTTCATCCAAAAAACGTGGAGGCGGTGTGCACTCCGCCTCCACAAGACAATGAATTCAAGATGATTACAAATCACATTGTCGATTTCCATAGTAGAGACGGTGCATGCACCGTCTCCATCCGCGTATTCGTGTTGTATGGTTCAGACGGTGCATGCACCGTCTCTACCT
Source organism: uncultured Bacteroidia bacterium (assembly GCA_902769875.1). Classification (GTDB taxonomy): domain Bacteria; phylum Bacteroidota; class Bacteroidia; order Bacteroidales; family F082; genus Limimorpha. The sequence continues at coordinate 20,871 of CACXQV010000034.1, read as the reverse complement.
GTGTATTCGTGTCGCATTGGTTCAGACGGTGCATGCACCGTCTCTACAAGCATTCACATCGTTTTCGCCCATGTGTCCTTCAGCGCCACGGTACGGTTGAAGACCAAATGGCCTGCCGTGCTGTCCTTGTCGACGGTGAAGTAGCCGATGCGCTGGAACTGGAAATGGTCGAGGGGCTTGGCGTCGGCCAAAAATTCTTCCACATAGCAAACGGGGCGCACCTCAAGCGAATTGGGGTTCATCATCTCCTTCATGGCTTCCAATGAGGTCTTGCCTTCGTTTTGCAGGCGGGCCAGTTCGTCGCGGGGGTTCTCCACCTTCCAGAGGCGGTCGTACATGCGCACTTCGGCTTCGAGGCAACGCTCGCAACTCACCCAATGGATGGTGCCTTTCACCTTGCGGTTGGCGCCGGGCAGGCCGCTCTTTGTGTCGGGGTCGTATTCGGCATAGACTTCGACGACCTCGCCGTTTTCGTCCTTCTTGCAGCCCGTGCATTTCACGATGTAGGCGTTCTTGAGGCGGACTTCGTTGCCGGGGGTCATGCGGAAATACTTTTTCGGCGCATCTTCCATAAAGTCCTCTTTTTCGATCCACAACTCGCGGCTGAAGGCAATCTTGTGGCTGCCTGCGCCCTCGTCTTCGGGGTTGTTGATGGCATCCATCTCCTCAATTTGCCCTTCGGGATAGTTGGTGATGACCAATTTCACCGGATTGACCACGGCGGCCACGCGGGTGGCGGTGGCGTTGAGGTCCTCGCGGATGGCGCTCTCCATCAGGGCGAAGTCGTTCAGGGCATCGTAGGTGGTGTAGCCAATCTTGTCGATGAACTTGTGGATGCCGCTGGGCGTGTAGCCACGGCGACGGAAGCCGCAAATCGTGGGCATGCGCGGGTCGTCCCAACCGCTCACGAGGCCTTCGTTCACCAAAACGAGCAAATTGCGCTTGCTCAAAAGAATATAGTTGAGGTTCAGTTTGTTGAACTCGGTTTGGCGCGGGCGGTTGTCGTCCATGTTGTCGCCTTCGCCACGGATTTCCTTGAGCCAATCGACGAACAAGTCGTAGAGCGGACGGTGTACTACAAACTCCAAGGTGCAGAGCGAGTGGGTGACGCCCTCGAAGTAGTCGCTTTGCCCGTGGGCGAAGTCGTACATCGGGTAGGCGTGCCACTTGGTGCCAGTGCGGTGGTGCGGCGTGTCGACAACGCGATAGATAATCGGGTCGCGGAAGTGCATGTTCGGGTTGGCCATGTCGATCTTGGCACGAAGCACCATCTTGCCTTCGCCAATCTCGCCGTTGTTCATCTTGTTGAACAGGTCGAGCGACTCCTCGATGGGACGGTTGCGGTAAGGGCTCTCTATGCCAGGTTGCGTGGGTGTACCTTTCTGTGCAGCAATCTCTTCCGAACTTTGCTCATCGATGTAAGCCTTACCTCTTTTAATCAGTTCTATGGCAAAATCCCAAAGTTGCTGGAAGTAATCAGAGGCGTAGTATTCGTTACCCCACTGGTAACCAAGCCATTGGATATCCTCTTTGATAGCATCGACGTATTCCATGTTCTCCTTGGTGGGGTTGGTGTCGTCGAAACGCAGGTTGCAAATGCCGCCGTGTTGTGCGGCAATGCCGAAGTCGAGGCAAATGGCCTTGGCATGGCCAATGTGGAGATAGCCGTTAGGCTCTGGGGGGAAGCGCGTCTGCACACGACCGCCGTTCTTGCCGTTGGCGAGGTCTTCTTCCACTTTCGCTTCAATGAAATTGAGCGATTTCTTTTCCATTCCCCCTTCAAAGGGGGTCTGGGGGATCCCTTTTTCTTCTTCCGGGTTTGTCATATCTCTAAACTTAAATCTCTAAACTCTAAACACTAAACTCTAAACCATCAATAAGCCTTGTACTTATCCCCTGTTTTCTCGATGAGAATTTGGTAATATTCATCGCTGTATTTCGGGTGTTCGCTCTTGATGGGCGTATATTTGTGGCCGGGCTTGTTGGGCACAGCCATGTTCAGGTTGCCGTCCATATACTTCATGAACAATGCTTGATAGAAACGCTTCCACATCGCGGTCATTTCATTGGCGGCATTGCAAGAGAAGCTGGTGAGTTCCTTCACTTGGGCTTCCTTGCCCTTCATTGCGAACACGCGCTTGTCCAATGCGGGAATCACGCTTTCTACCCATTTCGTTTCCATTTCGTGCTGCACCTTGCGGATTTCGGGGTGGATGTAGTCATACTTGGTGTAGGCCCAGTTGCTCATCTGGTTGAAGGTCCAGAAGGCAGAGGTTTCCGACCATTCGCTCATCGAGCCGTTACCCTCGCGGAAGCATTCGGGGATTTCGGTCATGCAGGTGTACATCGGGCAATAAACGCAATTGTCAGTGTCGTCGACGCCGAACCAGATGATGCCATATTGCTGGTTGCCACGGCTTTGGGCCACAAACGAGAAGCCTGTCTGTTGGGTGGCGGTGGTGCGCTCGTGAACGTAGGTCTGGCCGTTCACGTCAAACTCCATCGGACGCCAACGGTAAGGGCAGTGGAACGGGCCTGCACCCACGTCTTGCGACATGTCGAGCTCAGTGCCTTCGAGGTGGTCGCGCATAAAGTCCATCATGTCAAGCACGCTGACTTTCTTGTTGGGCAACACCCACAGAGGCATACGGTTGGTCGGGAAGTTGTCGGGAGTTTGGCACATGCCCTTGGTGTAGGGCTGCACCCGCTTGATGTCGCGACCCGTGGCATAATCCCAATAGTCCTTCATGTTGTCGGTCACCTTGTTGAACATGGCCCACACGCGGAGGTCGCAGAAACGGGCAGCGCTGAAATCGACGGGAGCGTAAACATCGGAGAACGAGAACTGGTCATCAGGACCGTTGTAAAGTTTGTTCTCTTTCGCGAAGCTGATGACGTCGTCGGAATAGACGCAGTCAATCTTCGGGTCTTTCAGGAGTTTGTCGATCTGCTTGAAAGTGATGCTGGTCTTGTTTTTCTTGGCCAAGGGGAAAGTGGTGATGCGGGCTTGGTTGGCATGGCCGCTCACATAGCCATCGGGGATGCGGCGGGCCACCCAAACGGCGCCTTTGTTTCCCTTGCCTTTGCCGATCATTTCGAGGATCCAGCATTCTTCGGTGTCGCTGATGGAGAAGGATTCGCCTTCGCTGACGTAGCCGTAGTTAAACACCAGCTCGCCCATGACCTTGATGGCTTCGCGGGCGGTCTTGGCGCGTTGCAAGGTGATGTAAATCAGGCTGCCGTAGTCGATGATGCCGTCACCTTCCCAGAGGCTTTCGAGGCCGCCGTAGGTGGTTTCGCCGATGGCGAGTTGCCATTCGTTCATGTTGCCGACCACGTTGTAGGTGTGGGCGATTTGCGGGATTTGGCCGCGATACATGCCGCCGTCCCAGTCGTACACATCGAGCATGGCGCCGGCGGGCCAGTCAGTGGCGGGATAATGGTAGAGTTCGCCGTAAAGCACATGGCTGTCGGCGGCGTAGCTGATCATGCAGGAGCCATCGGTGGAAGCGCCTTTGGTGATGAGGAAGTTGGTGCAGGCATTGGCCTTCCCGAAGGAAAAAACAAGGGCCAAGGCCACGATTGCTGAGAATGTCTTTTTCATTGTCTGTTAGATTAATTGTTGTTTACAAAATGAGCCACAAAGATAGTAATTTGTTTGATTGCATGCGGTTGAATTGTTGAATTGTTTGTTTGTGTTTGGTTATCAACAACCTACCCGACAACAAACGACTACTGTCGACTACAAACGTTTAATCAACGGCTTTGTCTTGACGGCTTTTGCAATTTTGCAGCGGAATACTAATAAGAATCACTATGGAAATACAAGACGGCAAAACTATTGAAATTCCTACTGGAGAAAGCAAAGAAGACTTCAGGATCAGAAAACAAATCATTTGGCAATTCTATCAAGATTGGAAGAAGAAAAACCCTTCTCTGAAAAAGTATAATCTTGCCCTAAATGATTACATCAACATAAGGTTTGTATCCATTGACGAAACCAGCCATCAAGCTGCGAAAAGCTATCTTTCCACTTTGGCAGTACTCCAATTGGATTCAATTCTAACCTTGGCAAAAAAGTATCGAGTAGTAAAAGCCAAACCAAATGACAAAAACCAAAAACAATTCAACAAATTGCTTTGGATGAAACATAACTTGCCTGGTGTAGGTGAGGTCAAACTGATGGTTGGTATAGTCAGGCGAACAAAAGACAAAGTCCAATATTGCATCACGGTCATCCAAACTTAAAACAAAACGGATGGAAATCTAAAGAGTCCTGTTTTCGGTGTTCTCTCATCCTGATTTCCACCCGTAGAGTTTGCCGCAGAAGGCAGGAGGTAAGTCGTACTGAAACGATAGGCCACCGCGCGGACTTTCGGTAAGTCATACCTGATTCCTGACTAATATCCGATGCAAAATTACAAAAAAATCCCAAACCCCACCACAAAAATGAAAAATATTCCCTACTTTAGCCAAATGAACGCGATAAAAAGCATAGCACAGCAAACCTTTGTAAACAAGAAACTTGACTTCGTCGAGGAATTGGTGCTCTACACCGACTCGCACATCTTCCTGACGGGAAAAGCGGGCACGGGAAAGACAACCTTCCTGAAAAACCTGCCGCTGAAGACCTACAAACGCATGGTCGTGGTGGCTCCCACAGGCGTGGCCGCCATCAATGCGGGCGGACAAACCATCCATTCGTTCTTCCAACTGCCTTTTGGGCCCCAACTGCCCGAAGACGCGCAAGGGGGCAAAAATTGGGGCAACATGGCTGCCAAGTCAAAAGCGGCGCAATTGCAGAAACTCAACAAAAGGAAACTCAACCTCATCCGCAGCCTCGACCTGCTCATCATCGACGAAATCAGCATGGTACGTGCCGATGTCTTGGATGCCATCGATGCGGTGTTGCGCCGTGCCCGCCGCTCGCCAAAGCCTTTCGGCGGGGTGCAGCTCCTGATGATCGGCGACGTACACCAACTCGCCCCCGTGGCCAAGGCCGAGGAATGGGAAGTGCTGTCGCCATATTACGACACGCCTTATTTCTTCGGAAGCCATGTGCTGAAAAAAACATCTTACATCTGCGTGGAATTGGAGCACATCTACCGCCAACACGACGTGGATTTCATCACCTTGTTGAACAAAGTGCGCAACAACCAAATGGACGCGGAATGCGTACGCCTGCTCAACACGCGCTTCCTGCCCAACTTCCGCCCCAAGGACGAAGAAGGCTACATCACCCTGACGACCCACAACTACCAAGCCGACCAAATCAATGAGTCGAAATTGGCGGCCATCCATAACAAGTCGTTGGTTTTCAAGGCCGAAATACACGGCACTTTCCCAGAGAACACCTACCCCACCAAAGAGGAACTGGAGCTGAAAGTCGGGGCGCAGGTGATGTTCGTCAAAAACGACCCCAATCCCGAAAAGGCGTTTTACAACGGAAAAATCGGGGTGCTGGTTGGTTTCAATGAGGAGGAAAACACCGTTGAGGTGCGATGTGGCACGGAATACATCACCGTACCCAAGCTGAAATGGCAGAATATGGAATATGTCATCAATCCTGAAAATCAGGAGATTGAGGAAAACGAAATCGGCAGTTTCACACAGATTCCGTTGCGGTTGGCATGGGCAGTGACCATCCACAAGAGCCAAGGCCTGACTTTCAGCAAGGTCATCGTCGACGCGGGACAAGCCTTCGCCCATGGGCAGGTTTATGTCGCCCTCAGCCGCTGCACCTCGTTGGAAGGCTTGGTGCTGAAAACCCACATCACCTCCAATGCCCTGGTCAACGATTACGCTGTCAACCAATTTGTTGACGCCCTTCCCGAAAAGGAGCCCACACAAGAAAAAGTCGACCAACTGCGTCACGACTTCGAGTTGGCCACCATGCTCGAACTCATCAACTTCGATGGCATCTACATGAGCTTCGGCAAGCTGATGAAAGTGGTTTACGACAACGACACGCTATTCGACAAGACCACAATCCAAGAGCTTTCGCAGCGGCGCAACAAGATTCACGAAGACCTTTGCGCGGTCAGCATCAAGTTTGAGCCACAAATCAGGAAGCTGCACGACACTTGCGCGACCTGCGAGCAAAACACCGTCTTGCAAGAACGCCTGAAGAAAGGCGTGGCTTATTTTGACGAGCACCTGAAAGCCATTTCGGCGGGATTGCTCGACATGCCTTTCAAGACCGACAACAAAGCCGTAAACGACCAAATCACGGAAGCCTTGCAAAGGCTCAAAGAAGACATCTACCTGAAATCCAGTTGCTTGGAGGCTTGCAAGGGCGGCTTCACGATGAAAGATTACCAGAAAACCAAGTCGGTCAAGGTGATTGAGGCAGAGAAGGGGGAAAAGAAGAAAGTGGAGATCAAATTTGAGCCAAGCAAGATCGGAAGCCTCTATTCCAGCCTGTTAGCGTGGCGAACCGCCCGTGCCGAGGCCGACAACATACCTGCTTCCAACATTGCGCCCATTCGCACGCTCCGAGCCATCGATTCGGCGAAGCCCGTCACCATAGCCGAACTACGCGCCGTTGAAGGCATGGGAACCAAACGAATCAGGAACTATGGAGCAGAAATCATCGACATCGTTTTGAGGCATTTGGGGAATGATTCTATCGACGACATCGACAACTGAAACGCCTTTATCTCAACACTTTAAGAATCTGCTTCCGCGAAGCCGCCCCGTCCGTCAGCTTTGCGATGTGGCCAATCAAGAACTCCAGCGACTCCTCGGGCGAGTGGTCGGTGTGGAGGGGAATGATGCCGTCGAACAGCGACTCAGGCGTGCAGAAATACGAGACCTGCCAACCGTTGTAGGTTTGTTCGGGGCCTCTATACACCCTCTCGATGGCTCCCGTAACGACGCGGCACTGATGCATCAGCTTCGACATGGCGGCGTCGGCTTGGCCTTTTTTCACGCCAAGCAGGGCTCGCACCTCCTTGATGGTGATGCTGCCCTGCTTTTCGAGACAATTCATTATCATCTCCCCGCTTTTGTCGGGAAGGGTTGCCGCACGGCGAATGTTCATCAGCTCGCGGTAGAAGGCAAACGTCGCAAATGAGGCCTTGCCTCCGCAGAGGAATTTCCCATAGGCGATGTCGCCACTCATTAGGCAATCGATTTTCCAGTCCCAAGGGCCGAGCGGGTCTTCGTCGCCATCAAACCAACAGCCGGGCTTTGTGAGTTCCTGAATGGAAAAGCCCGAAAGCTGATGCCTGAAAAACGGGATGATTCCCGCTTTGCGGATGGCCTGCTCCATCGTCTCGGCACTGGAAATCTCCACGTCGATCATTTGGCGGGCTCCCACTTGCAGCGGACGGGCGACACGATGGCGCCTTCTTTCTTCAGGTCGGCGAAAGCCTTGTCAACCACCTTACGGTCAAGGCCGGTCATTTCGGCCACCTTGCCAGCGTTGACGGGTGCGCCTGCTTCGCGCATTGCATTCAATACTTGTTCTTTTGCTTCCATAGGTTTAATTGTTAGGGATTTATGATTTATTGTCTTCGGGACTTCGGGACTGCGGAACACGGGACTGCGGAACACGGGACTGCGAGACCATAACCGATTTCAAGGGAATGCCGATAATTTAACCCTTGGTAGAAGTGGTCATTGTCATCGTCTCAAGTCATTGTCATCGTCATCGTTACAAGACATAGCTTTACGGTCTCGCGTCTTTCATGTAAACGAAACTTGTTCATCTACTTTTTTATTAATTTATCGCTCGTCGATGATCTTGGCATTCGGGTAATCGGCGGGATTGAAGGTAACTTTCGCTTCGGTTACGCCAATCTTGAAGTTCTCCATCGAAATGCTGATGCCTTTCGACTTGGTTTTCAAATAGATGGTCGAATAATCGGCTTTCGAAACGGCGAGGTCGATACGCTTCGGGTCGTCTTTTTCTTTGTTCGACTTGTTTTTCTTGCAAACGATATACCACACCTTGTCGTCGGTTTTTTTGTCGAAAGAGAGGTCGTACCCTTCGGAAACGCTGGTGACGAGTTCGGTGTTGCCCGATTTGTCGGTGTTTTCTTTTGGTTTGGCTTTGGTGATTTTCACCTCGTTTGCCACGACGTCATAATCCCAGTTGGTTGTGCCATCGGTCCAGAAGATGCTTTTCTCGTCCTTGGAGTCCACCTCTATCCTCAACTTGTCGCCCAACACATAGTTTGTGCTTCGGAACGTTCCGATGATGGGGATTGACATTACGAAATCGAAAGACTTGCCGAGGGAATCGCCTTTGGCGAACTCGATGCCCATACGCTCGACGACTTCTTCAGGGGTTTGTGCGCGAAGGTTCACGGAGGCTACAAATGCTCCGACAAAGCAGATAATCAAATAGATACGTTTCATTTGTTGTTCAAATCGCATAGGGTTGGTTTGCAATGCGACCCGACAAAAATAGGAAAAAACACAGAATCGCAACCCTTTGGTGGAAAAGAAATACACAATAAAACACATTGTTTTGCAGTTTTAGCCACAACAAACTCAATTCTATGAAACGTTTTTTGAATTTTCTCTTGTTGGTTCCGCTCCTTTTGTTGGGTTGCGCGAAGGACAACATCGTCCTCATCGACCCGATTGATACCGACGACAGCGAGGACCTCATCGCCAATACCGTGTTCACCCAAACGGTTGGCGTGGCGTTTTCTTCTGATGGAAACGCCGCTGTTACAGGCACCAACGACGACTTCACCGTGACCGTCAACGGCAACGATGTGACCATCATTTACGCAGGCGAAGAGTATGTGATGTATGAACTTTCGGGGACTGCCAACGATGGTTTCTTCAAACTCTACAGCGCGAAGAAACAAGGCATTACGCTGAATGGAGTGAGCATCACCAACCCTAATGGCGCAGCCATCAATGTGCAAGGAACGACCGCTGAACCGAGCAAAGGCAAGCGCACTTTCATCGTTTTGAAAGGCGAAAACACCCTTGCCGATGGCGCAAACTACACCGACACGCCCACCACCGAGGACGAGAAGGCAGCAATGTTTGGCGAAGGCCAGTTCATCTTCAGCGGCGAAGGCAGCCTCAACGTTGCAGCAATGGGCAAGTCGGGCATCGTTTCCGATGACTATGTGCATTTTATAAGTGGCACCATTACCGTCAATGTGTCGAGTTCCGCCACAGTCAATGGGAACGACACTTTGAAGCCTGCTTGTGTGAAAGGCAAGGACTATGTCAAGATGACCAATGGCACGCTAACCCTCACCAGCACGGGCACGGGTGGCAAGGGCATCAGCAGCGACGGCAACGGCTACTTCTATGGTGGCACGGTCAATGTGACGGTAACAGGGAGCAATTTCGGCTCCAATGGTGGCGGCGGAGGTGGAGGCTTCGGCGGATGGGACAACAATAGTTCCGACGGCGTTTCGGCCAAAGGCCTGAAATTCGACGGAAACCTGATTTTCAAAGGGAGCAAAGTGGTGGTGAACTGCACTGCCCACGAGGGCATAGAAGCCAAGGGCACGCTTTCCGTTTCGGGCGGCGAGGTGTACAGCCATTCCCAATCGGACGACGCCATCAACTCGGGCGGCAACCTCACCGTTTCGGGCGGGTTGGTTTGTGCCTACAGCCAAGGCAACGACGGCCTCGATGCCAATGGCAATTGCTACATCAAAGGCGGCGTGGTGTATGCCATCAGTGCCAGTTCGCCCGAAGTAGCCATCGATGCCAACACGGAAGGCGGCTACAAACTCTACCTCACTGGCGGCACTTTGGTGGCCATTGGCGGCTTGGAGAGCGGTTCGTCGCTTACACAGAGTTGCTTTTCGGCCTCTTCTTGGTCGCAAAACACTTGGTACGGATTGACCGTTGGCTCAACGACTTACGCCTTCAAGACCCCAGCGAGCGGCGGAACACCTCTTGTCGTTTCGGGAGGTTCTACGCCTATCTTACAATCCGGTGTGAATGTCGGCAGTGGAACGGTGTGCTTTGAAGGTTTGTTCTACACCGATGCTGCTGTCAGTGGTGGCAGTTCGGTCAGTCTTTCGTCTTATTCGGGTGGCAATGGAGGTGGAGGCGTCCCGGGCGGCGGAGGTCATAGTCCTTTTTAAGTTGAGAGTTTAGTGTTTAGAGTTTAGAGTTGCGCTTTGCGTCACTGAGAGGAACGAAGCAGTCCAGATATAGAGTTTAGAGTTTAGAGTTTAAAGTTTAGAATTATGAAAAGCAAACAGAGTATCATATTGATGTTAGGGTTGTTGTTCCCCATTTTGGCAGCAGCCCAAACCGATGTTGCCCTCGACCCTGAATTTGGCGGCAGGGTTTCCTTGAGCCTTGACAAAAGAATCACCCGAGGCCTGCATGTTTCCCTTGAGGAAGAGGTGCGTTTCGACAACAACTTCGGCAGCCTCGACCGCCTGCAAACCACCTTGGCGTTGAGTTACAAGGTGCATCCCAACATCAAACTCGGGTTGGGCTATGCGCTCATCAACGGCTATGGAGCCAATTCGGGACTGTTCAAGAACCCGCGCCACAGGCTGATGGCCGATGTCACGGGAACAATACACTATGGAAACTGGAACTTCTCGCTGAAGGAACGTTTTCAAGTGACACGGCGCACGGGCGACTTCAACGTGTACCAAAATCCCCAAAACGCCCTGACGCTGAAAAGCCGCGTGAAGGCTTTGTATAAGGGCTTCGGCAAGGTGCAGCCCTACGCCTATTTCGAGGTGCGCAACTATCTGAATGCGCCCGTCATCGAGGCGGCCTACGACGGCAACGTCTATCTCACCTTGGACGACTACTCCGAGGAAGGCGATGCCGGCTGGTTCCTGAAGGGCTTCAACGGCGGCTATGTCAACCGTCTGCGAGGCTCATTGGGCGTGGATATTAAGTTGGACAAGCGCAACACCCTGAATTTCTACATCTTGTCCGATTACCTTATGGAAAAACAAGTGGACGCCAACGCCGAAGGCACCAAACTGAAATCCTACACCAAGGAAACAGGCTTCCGTGGCTGGATTGGCGCGGGATATGAGTTTGCGTTTTGAAAGAATCTGTGACCGTCATTAAGCCCAGCTGAAATTCTCCTTTCCGGCTCCAATCTCGAAATGGCATTTGGCGATGCCAAGGTCGAGGGCGGCATAGCCGATGAAGGAGAACTTCGCCTTGGCCTCCACGCGGTTGCCTTCGTGAAGGACAAACTCAAACTTCTGTTGGTTGACGGCAGTGGGTGCCAGCAAAGCGGCTTCCATTCCCTTGCGGAACCATTCAGGCATAGCCCCATCGACGCGGCAGAAATGCCCGATGCCCTTCTTTTGCGGATGCGCCTGACCTTGGTTGGCTCCATAGCCCAAGGCTATCACAGCCACAAGCACCTCGCCTTCAAGCACTTGGTATTGGTCGGGCTGCTTCTTGTAGGACAAGCCCACCCAGCAGGTGTTCATTCCGAGGGTTTGGGCCAAAAGCACCACTTTCTCACCATAATAGCCGAGTTTCACATCCTCGCCTTTCGGCCCGACTACGGCGATGTAGTTGCCGACCCCTTTGAAACCGCCATATTTCGCCATACCAGCCGCAAAGGCTTTCGGCTCGTTGGTGACCAACTGAAGGTGCAGCCCGCCTTTTGTGTTGCATTCTTCAATCAAGGCCTGCAATTGCGCGACCTTTTCCGATTCGATAGGTTTTTCCAAGTATTGCCGCACCGAATGGCGGGCAACGATAGCTTCTTGTTGTGTCATAATGGATTCATTTACAAGCCGCAAAGATAAAGCATTTTTTGATTGGTTTGCTGTTTTTTGTCGCATTTCCACATCCGCCACACCGTCTGATGGCCAAAAAAGCCTACATTTGCAGTCAAATTCACAATCATTATGGGTATCACCATCGGTTTATTAATCCCTTTGTTGGGCACAATGCTTGGCGCGGCTTTTGTCTTTTTCATGAAAAAGGACATGTCGGCGCGTTTGCAGAAATCGTTGTTGGGCTTTGCTTCGGGCGTGATGGTGGCGGCCTCGGTGTGGTCGCTGCTCATCCCGGCCATTGAGATGCGGGCGGAGAGCGGCAGTTGGGCTGTATGGCCAGCTGCCATAGGTTTCCTTGCGGGTGTCGGTTTCTTGCTGCTCTTGGACGAACTGACGCCCCACCTTCACCTTGGCTCAGCCCATCCCGAAGGGCCGCGTTCAAAACTCTCACGCACGGCGATGTTGGCCTTGGCCGTCACCATCCACAACCTGCCCGAGGGCATGGCCGTGGGTGTGGTGTTTGCCGCCGCCTCGCAAGGGGCTGGAAGCGTGTCGTTGGCGGGTGCCGTGGCCGTTTCGCTCGGCATCGCCATCCAAAACATCCCTGAAGGGGCCATCATCTCCATGCCGATGTGCGCCGAGGGCAACAGCAAATGGCGCTCGTTCCTCATTGCCAGCCTGAGCGGTGTGGTGGAGCCGTTGGGTGGTTTGGCCGTGGTGTTGTTGGCCGCGTGGCTTATGCCGATGCTGCCCTATATGCTCGCTTTCGCCGCCGGCGCCATGTGTTATGTGGTGGTCGAGGAACTGATACCAGAGGCCTCCTCGGGCGAACATTCCAACCTCAGCACCATCGGCTTCGCTGTCGGTTTTGTGCTGATGATGGTGTTGGATGTGGTGATGGGGTAAATATTTGGGTGTTCTCTTACTTTTTCTGCTTAGAAGGCTTCTCAACACCAAATTTATTGTCAAGGATGAGGCGAATATAGGCGTTATGGATTTCTTCTTTTGACAGGCTTTCGTTCTTCAGCACATTGTATTTCTGTATCAGTTCGACGATATGGTCTGGCACCAATTTTTCCATTCGGCCTTTTTCGCGAAGGAATGTTTCTGCTTCCGCTCTGTCGTCAGGAAATGATTCTCCAATCATCCCAAAACTTCTGATTGGATATATCCAACACTTGCCATAGAAAGGTGGAGCGAATCCCAATAGAGGAGCATCTTTGCTGACAACAATTTCCTCGTAGTTCTTGAATGCATGGATGCAATCGCCACTAATTCTTGTTTTTCTTAAATCGTCATCAGAAATAGTGACCCATTGAGGGCCGTCGCTTGGGTTCTCTTTGATTAAGCGATAACAGGTGCGGTTGTCGTTATCTTTATCCTGCACAGAGAATACCTCAGAGCATGTATAGGTACTGGGAATGGATACTACATTTTCATCATATATAATAATCAGTTCGTCATCATAAAACTTGCTGCTGTTTTTTATGATGTTTTCTGTAAAGGCATAAACATCTACCACAACAAATTCTTCAGACTCAATCACTTGTTTGGTGTCTATGGGTTTACCGCGTTTGTATATTGCAACATAATTCTCCTCAAAAAAATCTTTGATAAAATGTTCTTTCAGTGGAGCAAGGTCTACTTTTTTAATGGGTTGTGGAAGAAGCCAGTTGAGTAAGCAAAGTTTAGCATATTGTTCCAGCAGACGGTCTTTAACTTCTCCTACACTACTCTGGCATCGCTCCAATAGAAACTTATGCGTCAGTTGGATGCAAGTGGGCAATAACTCATTCATTGTTTCCAAGCACCAACTTTCACCTTGTGGCAACAGGCCGTCTCTGGACAGGTTCACCTGTTGGTCCGCTTCCCTACAACACATGTTCCATTTTATGCTGGCATAATTACTCCACCACCAATTTTTTTTAGTTACTGGAATATTCCGTAACATTATTCCGGTAGAAATGTCATTAAATTCAATTTCCAAATGAGACCCGTATTTCCGTTCTTCTAACCAAAAGTAGTAACGATTCCATTTCTTGTCAAATCTCCCGTATAAGCGAAAGACTTCCTCTTTGTCTTTGTCTTTGACCAAGAATTCATATTTTTCTTCGTCTTTTATGATTTCAAAAGAATTATGGGTTTCAAAAGAGTCGTATGGCGAATGGTATCGGAATGGGATGTCATCGATGCTCGTAAATGTATCACTTGCAAACCTGTCAATACTCGCTGGTATGTGGTATCCTATGGATGCTGGGTTATTGATGAATTCTTTGAACTTTTTTTCGTCAAGTTCAAATAGTCTGTCAAGATGTTCTTTGTCAATGACTATCTTAACCGTCGTGCCGTGAGGGACATCCCGTTTTTGGTCTGTGCCAGCAACAGTACGCTGAAACTCGATGTCTTCATCCTCTATGGAACAATAACTGCCATTGGTGGAGGTGCGGAAAACAATGCGACGCGCCTTCTCGCCGGGGCATCGGGTCTCAACGGTGAACTCATCTGTCACATAGAAGACGGTTTGCAGTCCCAATCCAAAAGCGGCGGTGGGTTGCAGGAAATAAGGCATCGCCTTGATGGTCTTTTCATAGTCCTTGTCGGCCTTGCGGCTGGCACCCACTTGGCTGGTCATACGAATCAGGCTCTCATCGGAAATGCCCGTGCCGCAGTCCTCACAAGTAACAATGATTGATTGATTCTCCTTGTTAAAGTCAACATCAAGGCTGACAGGGTATTTGTTGTACACCGAAGCGGGGATGTCGCCAAAGAAACGAATGTCCTCTCGGCTTCCGATATGACGTTCAGGGGCTTTTAGGTCAAATGGCAGATGGATGTCCATGTCTTGCCAAATCTGCAATTTGGTGGCATCCAAAGCGTTCTGCACAATCTCACGCAAAAACACCCGTCCGGGATTCTCATAGATGGCACCGCCTTTCAGCATCTCAAAAGTTTTTTTGCTTGAGATGTCGAAGCGGAGGTTCATTAAGTCTGGATTCGGATTCTCTTTGCCTTGGTATTTAAGTTTGATGTTGATTTGCTTTGCACTGGGGAGTCGGAATCCGTTCCTTCCGTTGCCTGACAATTCTTCAGGTACAATTTCAGGCCAAAAGGCGTGCATGTTGTATAGTTCCTGTTCCACCATCTTTTTCCACTTGTCGGCTTCACGATAGACATCATCTTGTTGACAATTGAATGACACTCTGATTTCATTTGGAGAAATGAGAGATGTTTCGTCTCCAGTGGAGAGGTGCTTCCTATAGTGGACGAGGGATGTTTCCGGCACTTCTTTGACCATAGCCAACGCAAAGTTGTTGAACCTGTTGTTGTCAAAATCAAGAAGGTCGCCCAACCGAATCATGCAAGCGACAAAACGAGGATGGCACATATCGCCAGCACCTGTGTAGCCATTGGCTTCTTTGTCGAGAATAAAAACTTTGCTAAAATCTTCGCAATGCAGATAGGCAATTTTGGCAAGGGTTGGTCTCAATCCTCCGTACTGGTTGATGTTTGCCAATAGTTTTGCAAATTCGCTATCGTTATTTAGATAGTCCTCACTCCTTTTGGCGTGTTCACCTCTGAACAATTCAATGGTAAGAAGTGTCACGGCATTCTTGACTTCAAGTGCCCAAAGCATAGTGCCGTTGCTGGAGTTACTTGTAGTATTAAACTTTTCCTGTGTTTCACGCAAGAGTTTTGCTGCTTTTGCAATTTGTGGGTCACGATGGTTCTCAAGTTCGTTAATCTTTTTGGCAAAAACTTTCGTTTTCCACTTGTCTTCAATCGTCTTATACGAAAGGAACATTCCCAAATCATGTGTATAAGCCGCCATAAGCAACATAAAAGTGTCCGTGGCACTTAATTTCCTAATGTTGTTTCCCAAAAGGCGTTCGATAGTCTCAATGATGGTTTGCGAATGACTGGCATCATGCAAACTATAGGTGGGAAACGCTGTTGTAATCGTGGAAAGCGGTTTTGATAGTTCTCTTTTATTTATAATCCAAGCCGCTGCCAATTCTTGTGTTTTTGGGTCCTTAAAAGAGTTCAAGTGTCCTTCAAGAGTGTTGTTTTGATTACCCATATTATTGCCTTTTTTACGGTGTTTTGCTAATCCGTTATGAACGGGTACTTTTTCCTGATGTTGTCGGCGAGGAACTGCGCAACAAGTTCGGTGGGAAACTGGGTGACGTTGAACACGAAGTCGTAGTTGCGGGCGTCGTAACGCGACACGCCGGCGATAGTCTTCGTATAATTGTCGCGGGCGTCGTCGACTTTGTCGATGCGCATGTTGGCAGCGTCCTCGTCCAAGGCATACTTCTCCATAACACGTTTCACGCGGGCTTTCCTGTCGGCAATGAAGAAAATCTTCATGGCGTAAGGATGGTTCCTGAAGATATGGAACCCGGTGCGCCCGATGATGACGCACGACTCCTGCCCAGCCAATTCGCGGAGGATTTGCGCTTCGGCAAGATAGATTTGTTGCGAGGTCAACTCACGGTCTTCCAGCGGTGTGTAGCCACTCTCTCCAACGGCGCCGAATTGCTGGTAGAACTGGCAGAATTCGTTCCACCAGTTGGGTTTGGTTTCTTTGATGCGCTGCATCTCCTCAACGGTCAGGTTGAATTTGGAGGTCAAAGTGTCGAGAATGGCTTTGTCGTAAACGTTGACACCAAGCAACTCGCCGAGCTTGTAGGCGATTTCCCTGCCACCCGAACCGAATTCGCGGTTGATGGCGATAACAAATTTCGGTTTTTCCATCGTTATTGGTATTGATGGGGACAAAAGTACAAAAATGAATTGGAATCCTATTGTGTTTTTCTGTTTTTTGCCGTCGGTTTTTTTCGTAATTTTGCGTCAAATTCTCCTTCAGGATGAAAACACGAACACTTCACAAACCCAATAACAATTTACAAATGAGAAAATTAGCATTATTCGCATTGGCAGCCACACTGATGCTGATGGGCTGCAAGAAAGACAATCTTCCAACACCTGACGAGCCGACCGGCTCGGCCTTTGGCCGTGCATTGAGGTCTATCGACATCGTTAGCCGCGTAGACACCATCGTTCCCGAGGAAAACCCCAACGAATTCACCGAACTCTACGAGGTGTTCTTCACCCAGCCCGTGGACCATCGCAACCCCTCGGCCGGCACTTTCGAGCAGAAGGCTTACGTTTTCTATGTCGACAGTGACCGCCCCACAGTGCTTTACACCTGCGGCTACACCCTCTATGAGCGGTTCAGGAAGAAACCTTTTGTTGACATTGCCTACAACATGAACGCCAACTTGGTGATGGTGGAGCACCGCTACTTCGGCGACTCGAAGCCCGCCAGCCCCACCGACTGGACCTATCTCGACATGACACAAGCTGCCGCCGACCATCACACCATCATCCAGGCACTCAAGCCTCTGATGCCTCGCGAATGGGTGAGCACGGGCACCAGCAAGGACGGCATGACCTCGGTCTACCTGCGCTATTTCTATCCTGACGACATCACCGTCACCACCGCTTTCTGCGCACCTTTCACGCCCTCGCTCACCCATCTGCCTGTGGGCCGTTACATGCAGGAAGAAAGTGGCACTCCCGAAGAACGCAGCCAAATGAGGGCACTCATGGAACGTCTGCTTCAGGACGGGGAGAACGGTATATATGCCCGTTTCGTCGAACTGGCAGAGGAAAACAACATCTTCAAACCAGAAGAGCAAACCTACAATTGGTATGTTGACAACTGTTTTGATTGGTTTTTCAGTTATTTCTCCTATCAAACGCCTGCCACACGGCAATTGCCGGCACTTGATACGCCTGCTGACGAGTTAATTCGAACCGTCTTATCCGACCTGTTCGAAAACGTGGACTACAGTTGGACATATCCCTATTATATCCAGGCGGCCAAAGAGTTGGGACGACCGGTAGTGGATTTTGAGCCTTACAACGACTTGCTTGAAGATACATCTTTCAACATCGACGAAATCATGGAGAACTCGTGCTATCTGAAACCTGAAGACCGCTGGATTTATGCCACCTACAGCAACGCCTTGATAGTGGACATGTTGAACAGGTTCATCCCAAACACCACTTGTCCCATCCTCTTCGTCTATGCCAAGGACGACCCATGGACCGGTGCGCGTCCCGACCGCATCAACGAGCAGTATTCCAAACTGATCATCAACCCTATGGGCATTCACAATCATGACATTAACAACGGAGAGCATTTTTCCCTGGAAATGAAGCAGGACATCATGGACTTCATAGCCCGCTTTGTGCCCTACGGCAATGACCCGGTGGCCGCCAAACGTGCTTCGTACAGCCACACCTTTGAGATGGACGACAGCTTCATGATTCGCAGATAACGATTCCCGAAGCCACGTCGGACAAGCATTCCAACCTCAGCGCCATCGGTTTTGTGCTGATGATGGTGTTGGATGTGGTGACGGGATAGGATCAAACGCTTTTCGTCCGTTCCCAAACTTCGTCCTTCCCGTGGCGGACGAAATGGAAATCGCACAATTCCCCGCCTTGGCAAAGGGTTTGGGTGCGGATGAAGTCGGTGTGGGGCAGGTTGCCGTAGTTGATGATGTCCGAGTGACAGAACATCGGGCCGAAGCGGTCAATCACGCCGTATTTCGTGAAGATGTGCTTGTAGAGGCACTCTATACACTCGAAATGGAACTCGTTGGGGCCGTCGGTGTCCTTGTGCCACACATATCGCCAGCCCTTTCCCGAGCCCATCTTGAACCCCAAGGGCACCACAATCTTCATCAACGGCACGAAATAACTCTTTTCGGCCAACCTCTGCATTTTTTCTGGCTTCAATGATGCCCACATGTATTTTGACAGCAACGCCAACGATTCTTCGGGCGATTTGCCAGCGGCTTGCAGTGCCTCATCGATGGCCAAAGTCGGGAGGATGTTGCACAAATGGCCGTAGTTGCCACGGTCGTACCATTCGCGGTTTTCCTCAATTAGCCGTGCCATACGTTTCAACACATCATCCTGAATTTCAGGGCTTAACTCGGCAAAGCAGACCTTGTAACGGCCTGCTTTAATCATTCTCAAAGGATGGTCTTTTCTCATTTGAATCGTTTTTGGCCACAAAAATAGAGGTTACTGGAATCGGGCACTATCCCCATTTGTAGGGATTTTTGGGACAAACGCTGTTATGTCACACGGATTTCACAGATTACACAGATATTGCTCGCCGATGGCGAGCGGCTGCTATATGCAGAAAATCAGTGGAATCCGTGTAATCTGTGTGACACCAGACCTTGAGACAGGAAAAATCAGTTATGTTTTGAACTTGAGCCTTACTATTCCAACACCTATTTTCCAATCACCTCCCACCGTCCGCCTTTGGCAGGGCCAATGTGCCGGATGATTCCGTTATCTTTCAGCCATTTGATGTTTTTGTCCATCGCGGTCGTGCTCATACCCAACAACTCCGCCAATCTGTGCGTCGATATGGAAGGATTTTGGGCGAGACAGCGTAAAATGGTTTCTCGGTTTTCACCCAACTTTTCACCCAACCATTCATCGGATTTTTCACCCAACTTTTCACCCAACCATCCATCGGATTTTTCACCCAACTTTTCACCCAACCTACTGTCTGAAATTTCAATGGCGGTTTCGTTGATTTCCCAATGGCCACCTTTTTGACCGTTCACTCTTGAAATAACTCCTTCTGCTTTAAGTAAATTGATGTGAAACCGTACTCCATTTCTTGAAAGTTCGCATATTTTCATTAGGTTTTCTAAAGTTACATTGGGAGATTCTTTTATTGCATTAAGTATTTTTTCTCTGTTTTTTGTGCCAGTTTTTGTGCCAGTTTTTGTGCCAGTTTTTGTGCCAGTTTTCTGTGTAGTTTTCTGTGTAGTTTCTACGATGTTTTCACCCAACCTGTTTTCGCCTTGTTCTTGCGTTTCGTCGAACAAGGCACTTTTCAAAGCGGCGAAATGTACACGTAAACCCGTGCCTAACAACTCATATCTCGGCTTTGCTGCACCAAGATCCGTGCAGGCGTTGCATATTTTCTGTATGCCACGCCCCCAAGTCTCGATGTAGCCAGCGTAATAGAAAGCGTTGGCGATGTTTTCGTTGTAAGGTATCGATTCGTGCGGCTCCATCAAGGTTTCCACCGTCCAGTTTTCGGGCAAGATGCAACGGTTGCTGATGATGATGGCCTCGTCCTCGATTCGGATTTGTATGGGCGTGCCAAACATATAGCAATTGTGGGCGATAGCGTTGTAAACCGCCTCGCGTATGGCATCGCGCGCAAAAGGGTAGGTCTCAACCCGCCGGTCGTGTTCGTAGGTGATTTTCGCCTTCAAATATTTCAGGTATATCAGGTCAATCACCTTGTCGGCAATTTTGATGAGCGAATCCTCCAAAACATCCTGATACAGCAAGTCGGCGTTACCGCTAAAACGGCCTATCTTCACATAACTGCCCACCTGAACCCGACTCGGGTCGCTGTGGAAAAGCAGCACCGCCGAGCGTTTCAGTTTGCCGTCGGCCATCAAGTGGAGTTTGTTCAGCAATTCTTCGTTCGAAATGTCCAAATCCTCTTGAGTCATCCGCTTGCTCCGCAAAGCCTCGCGGCGGAATATCTTGAAACTATCGCTGTCGAGGTCGTCAACGGTGACATCGTCAACGGTGACATCCTCCCAACGGAAACCTGTCCTGCGCATAATGAACGCTGAAAGGGCATTTCCTGTCAGCAACTGCTTGGTGCTGCCGCTGCGGTAATGGAACTCGCCGTGGTAACTGACGGGGAAGGCACTCGGCTCCACTTTTATCGCGATATAGTCCTTTCCGTCCTTCTCCAAAAGACTGACATCAGGCATAATGCCCAATCCCGCTTGCACTTGGTTCGGGATGTCCTCCATCAGCTTTTTCGCATTGGGCAAACCGACCACCTCGCCCTTGTCGTTGACCCCGACATAGATTGTCCCGCCTTGCGCATTGGCAAAGCCGCAGAGCCACTTCAGGTACTCCGTCCGCCACGATTCCTTGTATTCTATGTTCTGGTTTTCAGCCATAAAAGGATTGAAAATATCGGCAAAGGTACAAAAAAATCGGTCTAATGGACAAATGTAAGGCTGTTTTTGAGACGTATCCCCATTAATGGACAAATGTAAGGCTGAGAATTTTCGTGGTTTTGTCATAGGTGCGGAGA
>CACXQV010000033.1 GCA_902769875.1 uncultured Bacteroidia bacterium | reverse complement strand
CGTCTTCGATGGAAGGCTCGTAGTTGAATTGCAGGTTTTTGTGGCGTGCAATGGACTCAAACATCTCCGCAGTCTCGTCGCATAATTGCTTGAAGTTAAAGGCCTCGTAGCTGACTTTCAGCTTGCCTTGTTCGAGGCTCGAGAACTCCAGCAGGTTGTTCAGTAGGTTGAGGATGTGGTCAGCGGACTGTTGTATTGAGTTGATTTCCTTTTCGTTACCCGTCTTATCAAGCACTTCCACATAGCCGAGGATTGAACTCAAAGGAGTCTTGATGTCGTGTGAGACCGAAAGCAGCAGTTTGTGGCGGCTTTCCATGATTTCCTCGGTGCGTTTTTTGGCTTCCTCGGCAGCGCGACGGGCGCGGTAGCCTTTGTTTACGTCGCTGATAATCAATATGATGAATATGAC
Organism: uncultured Bacteroidia bacterium; assembly: GCA_902769875.1. Classification (GTDB taxonomy): domain Bacteria; phylum Bacteroidota; class Bacteroidia; order Bacteroidales; family F082; genus Limimorpha. The sequence continues at coordinate 22,097 of CACXQV010000033.1, read as the reverse complement.
GATAAGGATCAATGTCACTGCTCCGATAAGAATGGACGTGCGCGTGTTGTCGTTTATGATGGCTTCGCTTTTCTCGATTTCGCTGATGGTGGAATTGAGGATTTCTTGGTTGAGGCGTATCAGTAAGGTGGAGATTTGCTCCGAGAGCTTGTTGTCGGCCCTCACCAATTCTTGCGTTTTTTTCTCATATTCTTGGATTTTGTTCCAATATTCGGTTTTGGCCCGGTTTGACAAGACGCGGAGGTCGGCGAGGATGGTGAGCGAGTCGGAGCGTTGCTGCTGGATGCGTACTGTGTCGGAGCGTTCCATGGTGATGTGGACCACGCTGTCCTCTTGTCGTTTGTCGGGGCTGAACACATCGCTAATGCGACCCCAAAAGCCTTTTTTGGTGGGCGTTTTCGGTACAATGATGACGGTGTCTTTCGAAATGCTGGTGACTACGACTTCTTCTTCCGGCGGCGGCGGCGAATAGGCGTCGATGGTGCGGTCGAACTCAGCCAAGGGGTTGAAGTCGTGGAACTGTTTCGAAAGCTCGTTGCTGAGGCGGCCCTTGCTTTTGATGAGATCGTCTATTTCGTTGACCATCTTTTTGTTGTCCTCGCTTATTTCGACTGTCATCAGTGAGTCGATTTGCATCGTGATGGCGTTGCGGGCATCGCGGAATTGCTGTTTGTATCTTGGCTGTTCGGTGAAGGCATAAAGGTTGGCCGCGTTTTGCGCTTCGTGGACGGTTTTTGTGAAGCGGTTGGCCCAGTCAAGGGCTTGGTGCTGCATGTCGATGTTGGCGCGTTGGTTTTGGATGGAGTTGCGGAGGTTGAAGATGTAGTAGAACAAGGCGCAGCTCAGGGCGAAGACAAAGAGATAGGTGAGCACCACCTTCCAATTGGTGCGCGCTCCGCTTGGGTAATCGCTTCGGCTTTTCTTCGTCATAATGGTGCAAAGATAATACTTTTTCTTGTAATTTTGCATTCGAAATGAGTACCCTCACAAAAAGCATCCTGAACAAATATTGGGGCTATCCGGACTTCCGCCCGCTTCAAGAAGAAATCGTCGACTCTGTCATGGCAGGCCGCGACACCCTTGCTTTGCTGCCCACCGGAGGGGGCAAGAGCATCTGCTTTCAGGTGCCGGCGATGGCGATGGAGGGCTTATGCATAGTCATCACGCCTCTCATTGCATTGATGAAAGACCAAGTGGCGCACCTCGTGGACAAGGGCATTCCCGCTGCGGCCATCTATTCGGGTATGCATCCTGACCAACTGGAACTGGCTTATAATCAAGCGGTTTTTGGGCGACTGAAATTCCTCTATGTATCGCCTGAACGCTTGCAGACCGATGCTTTCATCGAAGCCTTGAAAAGGATGAAAGTCTGCCTTTTGGCCGTCGACGAGTCGCACTGCATCTCGCAATGGGGCTACGATTTCCGTCCTCCTTACCTGAAAATCGCTGAAATCAGGCCTTTCATACGGAAGGCTCCCGTATTGGCCTTGACCGCCACGGCAACGGCTAAGGTGGTGGACGACATCCAGTTGCGTCTCGGTTTCAAGGAGAAAAATGTCTTCCAAAGCAGCTTCGAGCGCAAGAATGTGACTTACAATGTGTTGCACGAAGCGGATAAATATGGCGTGTTGTATCGCAAGTTGAACGCCATGGCCGAAGGAAGCGCTATTGTTTATGTGCGCAACCGCAAGCGGACGCAGGTCGTTGCGGATTGGCTCAACTCGGTAGGCATTTCGGCCACGTTCTATCATGCCGGCTTGGACTCCAAGACCCGCGACGAGCGTCAGGAAATGTGGATGAAAGGCAAGGTGAAAGTCATTGCCGCCACCAACGCTTTCGGAATGGGCATCGACAAGCCCGATGTGCGGCTCGTCATCCATCTGGATTTGCCCGACAGTTTGGAGGCTTATTTCCAGGAAGCGGGGCGGGCGGGGCGCGACCTGAAGCCTTCTTCCGCTTTCTTGCTCGTTTCGCCCGATGATGTCAAGAAATTGCAGGAAAACCTGATGCAGTCGTTCCCTGAAATCAATCGCATCAAGTTGATTTATAATGCTTTGGGAAATTATTTCAATATTCCCGTTGGAGCAGGCGAGAACGTGTCATATCCTTTCGTGATTTACGATTTCGCCAACCGTTATGGGTTTTCGGTGGTCGAGGTGTTCCATACTCTGAAACTCCTTGAAAAAGAGGGATTCATCGTGCTTTCCGACAGCTTCAACGAGCCTTCGAAAGTGATGATCAAGGCTTCGCGTGACGACATTTATGGCTTTCAGGTCAACAATCCGCAGTTTGGCGATTTGATCAAGTTTATGTTGCGCACAATGCCCGGAGTGATGACGGATTTCGTGAGAATCAACGAGGAAACCGTTGCGAAGAAAACGGGGTTGACTGCGGAAAAAGTGAAGGAGCAACTGAAACGGTTGGAGTCGTACAATTTTCTCTCCTATGTGCCGCAAACCGACAAGCCTCAGATTCTTTTCCTTTCTGAATTTGTTGACACTAAGCATTTTGACCTGTCGAAGGAGAACTATCATGACCGCAAGAAAGAAGCCGAAGAGCGGATGAAGGCCGTGATTGGCTTTGTGGAAAATGACGAGGAATGCCGTAGCGTTCAATTGCTGCGCTATTTCAACGAGAAGACGACGGAAAAATGCGGTCGCTGCGATGTGTGTTTGCGCAACGGGATTCGGCCAGTGGCTTACGATACTGTTGAGAACCGTTTGGTGAGCATGGTGGGCGAGGGGGGCAAGCCTATCCGTGAGGTGGTTTCGCAATGCGATGGTTTCGAGGAAGGCAACGTGCTGGATGCCATCCGATTCCTCGTCGACAATGGGGTTTTGCAGATGGACGACAACGGCTCGAAACTTCGGAAAGGAAACAAAAAAAGCCGTCGTTGAAAGGCGGCTATTTTCGTTACTGTGTGAGGCATTCTTAGTTCAGAATGTTGGCGGCTGGCTTGAATTTGACAACCTTCTTGGCTTCAATCATAATGTCCTTGCCGGTTTTTGGGTTGCGACCGGTTCTGGCCGGGCGCTCGATGACGCTCATCGTTCCTAATCCAACGAGGGCGATTTTGTCGCCTTTGTTCAGTGCTTCCTTTGTGACGTCCATCATGGCATCAACTGCCTTTCTTGCATCAACTTTAGTCATGCCAGCCTTTTCGGCGATGGCGTTAATCAATTCGACTTTATTCATTTTAGTTCATATTAGTGGTTAGAATTTGACCCCACAAAAATAATGCATTTTTGATTAATGCAAGCAATAATGGCGAAAAATATGACATTTTTTTTCAAAAAAGCAAGAAAAACTCAAAAAATCGGCGTTTTTTGCCTTAATTGTTGGCATTCCAACGGCCTACAAGTTGCGTTCCTCTCAAAAAATCCTCGATTGGCATGCTTTTTTTGCCGGCTTGCTGCACTTGGGTCAAATGGATGAAACCGTCTTTGGCTGCGATTTTGAGGCCCGTTTTGTTGTCGGTGACTACGCTGCCCACGGGAAGGTCGTGTCGGCATTTTTCGATTTCCGAAGCGAACAGCTTCATGTCCATCGTGTCGCCATTTTCGGAATGCAATTGGGTGTGGGCGGCAGGGTAGGGCGACAGGCCTCTGATGTGGTTATACACAGTTTGGCAATCTTGGCTCCAGTCAACGTTGCAGAATTCCTTTGTGATTTTCGGCGCGGCTTTTAAGGGTTGGCTCTCAAGCAGTTCTTCTTGCGGCAAGGCTTTCGCTTCGCCTTTTTCGATTTGCCTGATGGTGTCGACCACGACGCGGTTGCCCAAAAGCATCAGTTCATCATGGAGTTCGCCTGCGGTCTCGTCGTGACGGATGTCTACTTTCTCTCGCTTGATGACGGCCCCTTTGTCAATCTCCTCGTTGAGGAAGAAGGTGGTTAGTCCGGTCTCGGTCTCCCCGTTGATGATGGCGAAGTTGATGGGGGCTGCGCCTCGGTATTGGGGCAGCAGTGATGCGTGCAGGTTGAAGGTTCCCAACTCTGGCATTTGCCACACACTTGCGGGCAACATCCTGAAAGCCACCACGATAAAGAGGTTGGCTTCGAAAGATGCCAATTGGTCGAGAAACTCAGGGGCTTTCAGTTTTTCAGGTTGCAACAAGGGCAGGTTGTGTTCCAATGCGGTCTTTTTCACCTCTGAGTATTGTATTTTTCGCCCGCGTCCGGCGGGTTTGTCGGGCATGGTGACGACCACTGCCACTTCGTAGCCGGCCATGAGGATGGCTTCCAATTGCGAGGCGGCGAATTCGGGTGTGCCGAAATAGGCGATTCTGATGTTTTTTTCCATGGTGCTTTCAAAAAAAAACCTGACCTCTTAGAGGTCAGGAACGGTGAAAACCAAAAATTGTGTAAAAAATCATTATGTAAAAAAATCATTACTTTATTTTCTCTTCGAGGAAAGCGATGTTCTTGTTGATTTCGAAAGCCTCGTTGCTCATCGGGAAGTCCTTCTTCAAGGTCTTGTAGGCTTCCAAAGCCTTGGCGTTGTTGCCCATGATTTCATAGGTCATGCCAAGTTTGTATAGGAACATCGGGGTGTTGAACTCGTTGGGGTTCTTCTTGCAGGCCTTCTCGTAATAGGCAACGGCATTCTGTTGGTCGCCCAGTTCGAGGTAGCAGTCGCCGATGAGGCTTAATGCGAGGCCCGACAAGATCTTGTCATCGTTGGTGTATTTCTTGAGGTATTCGATGGCTTGGTTGTAGTTGCCTTGCTTCAGGTAGCAGAGCCCCGTATAATAGGCGGCCAAGTTGCCGGCCTTGGTTGAGCCGTATTTGTCGACGATTTCGAGGAAGCCGGGCTTTTCGCCGTCGCCGTTGAGGGCTGCGGCGTAGTTTTCGTTCTCCATATAGTAGGATGCGAAGTCGATGGCTTTCGTTGCCTCTTGTTCAAAACTGATTTCCTGCGGGAAGCTCAGGTTCTTGGCGGTCTCGTTGCGTTTCTTGTTATAGTTGGTGATGCCATAAATGGCGAATGCCACGACCAACAGTGCAATGAGGATGATCCACAGGGTTTTCTGGTTGTTTTCAATCCAAAGTTCGGTTTTGCTTAACGCCTCTTCAACGTTTTCGAGTCTTTCGTCTCCTTGTTTTGTGTTTTGTTGTGCCATATCGATTCAAAATTTTGCGTGCAAAAGTACGCTTTTTCAGCATACCTTCGACCATTTTTTTGCAATTTTTTCTTTTTTCGTATTTTTGCACTCATTTAATAAAGAATAGACCGCATGAAGAAGTCCATAATATATGATGGTCGTGAGTTGCAAAATGATGAATTACAAGAGAATACATCTCGCGATGCCGCAATGTTGGCTTTTATGTCACAGTTCATCACCGACGAGCGCAGGCAGCGTTTTGAGGAGATTCTCGACTTTCGGACACGCCATGTCGCCGTCGTTTTGGAAGACATTTTCCAGCCGCACAATGCCAGCGCGGTGTTGCGCAGTTGCGAGTTGCGTGGCATTCAGGATGTCCACATCGTGGAGAACATGAACCATTACGACGTGAATCCGGAGGTGGTGATGGGCAGCACGAAGTGGCTCAACCTCTATCATTACGAGGATAAGGATTTCAATACCCCGACGGCATACGAGCGTTTGCACGAGAAGGGCTACAAGATTGTGGCCACTTGCCCGCACCGCGACGACTTCACGCCCGACACCCTGCCGCTCGACCAACCCGTGGCCTTGGTGTTTGGCACTGAGAAACTCGGCCTCTCTGATTATGCCGTTGAGCACGCCGATATGCACGTCCGCATCCCTATGTTCGGCTTCACGGAGAGCTATAACATCAGCGTTTCGGCGGCCTTGCTGCTTTATTCGCTGACGAACCGGCTGCACGCCTCTGCCGACATCCCTTGGCATCTGACTGAGGCTGAGCGCAATGAGCTTCGCCTGCTTTGGACGCGCCGCTCCTTGAACCGCATCCGCCAATACGAAAGGAAATTCTACGAGTTGCATCCTGAGTTTTTGACTGAACCATAGACGCAATATCCTTTAATTTTTGTCGTTTTCGTATGAAAACAGCAAAATTTTGTACTTTTGCGCTGAAATTTGAATTTGGAATGAAAAAATTATTGTTCGTTATGCTTGCCTTGGCAATAGTAGCCTTGCCTTCGTGCAAGAAGACGCGCTATTGCCGTTGCACGACCATCCAAAACGACGAGGTCGTGAACTTGGGCGAAGACTACTATACCATCGAGGACGGCTCTTCGTGCAACGACCGTTCTAAGGAAATCGTCGGTTGGGGACAGGTGATTTGCACCGAGGTGTCGGAATCGGAAGTGACGGGCGAGGAGTCGCATTGGTGGGACTTTTTGTTCGGCAACAATAACAACAACAAACCGAAATAGTTGGCTTGGACGGGTCCTTTCCTCAATTGGCGTTGAAGGTCCTGCTTGGCCTTCTGTTCATCGTGTCGGCGGTGCTGAAGATTGTCGGCTTGGACAACTTCGAGATTTACGTCTACAGTTACCATTTCTTTTCCCTCAATTTCTCTTTTTTGGTGGCGCGAGCGGCCATCATCCTTGAGCTAATTTTCGGCTTTGGGTTGGTTTTCAACATTTTGCATAAACTGATGTGGTGGGGAAGTGTGACGATGCTTTTGGGCTATACCTTATTATTAATATATGCCTTCGCCATTGGTCGCACCGACAGTTGCCATTGCTTCGGCGATGTGCTTCAGCTCGACCCCAAGAAAAAAAAAAAAAAAAACGGAGTGCTCATATTGCTTTTCCTCCCGATTTACAGGATGGAAAATCGGAAAACACGATTTCGCTGGCTCATTTTGTGCCTTGTCGTAATGGCTTCTATCATAGCGGTTTTCATAATTTCGCCACCCGACAGTTTCACTTCAAATTCCAATCCTGAGCAGAACCTGAATGTGGAATTGTTCAACGATGCCATGACCGATGCGCCTTTGGATTCGCTTGATTTGATGGAGGGGAAGCAGGTCGTTGGATTATTCTCTACGGGTTGCGAATATTGCCGGATGGCGGCTCGAAAGTTGTCGTTGATGCAGCAGTTTTATGGTTTCCCGGCGGAAAGGGTCACCTATATCTTTATGGGCAGCGATGAGGGAGTTGCAAGGTTTTATGAGCTTTCGGAGTCGGTGCGTTATCGCGACGTGCTGTATTTGGATGCGGTTCGGCTGTTGAAATGCGTAAACGGAAACTTCCCCGTCATCGTGCTGATGGACAACGGGGAAGTAATACATGAATACGGTTTCCGCAATATGCAGGAAGACGAAATCAAGGCGTTTATGGCCTTCTGAACCGTTCTCCCGTCTGTTCAATCACGGCTTTTTTCCACGAGTCGGGGTAGCCGGGCTGTTTCGGTCGGACAGGATAGCCGTAGCCGTTGCGCTTGAATTGGCCGTTTTCCTCTTGCTTGACATTACTGTCCAAATACTTCACTAACAAGTAGTTGTCCAATTCTTTCCAAGTAGCCACGGTGTTGTGTCCGGCTTGGTTGGAGAAGTCGGTGAGGTAGGCGATGGCCTTTTGCAGGTCTTGCTCGTAAAGGTTCAAAGCCTGATTGTCGGCATAATTCACTTGTTCTTGATAGCCACTTTCCAACTCGTTTTGCACGGCCTGAATGTCGCCGATGACCCTATTATAAAATAGGTATTTGAAATGCGCCAAGCGGTTGAAGACCCAGAATGCGGCGTTGTCGCTGTAAGTCAGCATATCGCCGTTGCCCACGCGGTATTCAATCGGCACTTCGGTGATGGAGCAATAGAAGGGTGTGTAAACCGTTGAATTTGTGTCGTCCACGCCAAACCAAATGATTCCGCCGATGGGATTGGGCAGCCAATTTCTGCTCTGCGCAATAAAGGAGAACCCCGTTTGCACCACTTCAATACTTCTTTCATTGAGGTAAGGCTTGCCTTCGTATTCCCAATAAAGCGGGTTGAAGCGGAAGGGCGAACCGAAGGGACCACCGCCCACATCCTTGGTTTTGTCCAATTCCGTGCCTTGGAAATGGTCGCGCTGGAAAGCCATCATATCACTGAGGCTGACTTTCTGCTTTGGCTTGACATACAGCGGCATACGGTGGCTCAAATCCTTGCCAGTAACATAATCCCAATACGCATCCATACCATCGCAAACCTTGTTGAACATCGTCCAAACGCGGAGGTCGCACACACGGGCGGCACTGAAATCGACGGGGGCGTATGCGGCGGAGAAGTCGAAGTCCTTGTCCTTGCCGCTGAAGTAGCCCTTGCGACGCGCAAAGTCGATGATGTCGTGCTTGTAAATCACCTCAACTTGCTCATTGTAAAGTTTTTTCCAGTCCTTGTCGGTGATGGAGGTCTTGCCGTCGCGAAGCGGGAAAGTGGTGATTCTCGCGGCATTGGCGTGACCGCTCACATAGCCGTCGGGGATGCGGATGGCCACCCACACCGCTCCACGGTCGGCATTGATGGTGTCGCCGGTCTTGGTCACTTGCAGCGTGTAGCCTTTGGGCATGATTTCCATATACCAAACCTCGTTGGCATCGCTGATGCTGAATGACTCGCCGTCAGAGCCGTAGCCGTATTCCTCCACCAAGTCGGCCATCACTTTGATGGCTTCGCGGGCGGTGCGGCTGCGCTCCAAGGCGATGAACATGAGGCTGCCGTAATCCACGATGCCCGTCGGGTCGATAAGTTCCTCGCGACCACCGAAAGTGGTCTCGCCGAGTGCCACTTGGAACTCGTTGATGTAGCCCACAACTTGGTAGGTGTGAGGCGGTTGCGGCACGCTGCCACGAGGCGCGTTGGTGCCACGGTCGTAACACACGCGCATACTGCCCGCCGGCCAGTCGGCGGCAGGGGTGAAGTAGAGTTCGCCGTAGCGGATGTGCGAATCGGCGCAATAGCTGATCATTGTGGAGCCGTCCACACTGGCGCCTTTGGTAATCAGGAAGTTGGTGCAAGCCTGCGCCGCGTTGAAGGCGGCGAGCAAGGCGATGAGGAGGAGGAATTTGATGGTATTCATAAAGGATTCAATATTGATTTTAATGTGACAAAAATAGTGAAAATAATGCTGTTATGTTAGCGTAAGCAAATTTTTTCGTTTCTCTGTTTCTTATTTCCTGATTGGCAATAATTCTCTACACCAATCGAGTGCGTTAGATGCGTACTGTAAAAGGTTCTTCTCTATTTCATCTCTTTTCCTTGAACAATCTTTGTATGCGTCTGTTTTTTCGCGATAATGCTTGTTTTCATATTTGTCCCATCTAATTAATTCAAAATAAAGAAGTTGGACAATGCTGACAAATCTTTGTTTACCTTTCTTACTTAATGAATCTATTCTACCAATGTTATCAGAAATAATTGAATACAAGTATTTCAAAGTTTCTTTATCTAAGAAAAAATCATATCGATTTGGTTTTGTTTGATATAATGAGAATAATATCGTTCCCAATTCATATCTAAGGTTTTCATTATCAGAATATTGTTTTATTATGTCTTCCATTTTTACATTAGATGCAATAATGTCATTTATTATTCTGGAAATCCTATCGCAATCAGATTTTCTATAGTAGCAATTAATCCATTCTCTATGATTCTCCATTTTCAGTAGAAACTCACTTAATGTTTCTTTGTTTACGATTTTTTCTTTTAGAAAAAGTCTAACATCAATTTCTAAACAATTGATGTTGTTTTCTTTGATTAAGCGATTTTTAGGTTCGTCTATTTGATGAGTACACCGAATTTCAATCCAAAGTTCTTGCTTGTTTCCCGTACTATCGGTAAAAACTCCAACTAAATCAGGCCTTTTTCCATCACTAATAGTTTCTGATTTGATAGAATCAAATTTGATGAGGTTGGGGACAAAACAAATATGGCCGTTTTTATACTCTGGAATATAAACGGCTTTGTTATCCATAATAATCTCTTTGCAAAGCAAATGCAATTGAGATTCGAAAGCACCTGCACAGTTTTTCCTTGATTTATGACGGAAATAAGGCTCTCTGATTTCACCTTTACACGCTTCTAATGGTTCATTACAATCTTCAAATGGACAAACACAATTACAGTTTAGTCCTCTTTCAACCTCGTTTATCGAGACTAATCTGTTTAGCAATAAGCTTTTGCCGAATGTGAGTTTATGATTGCTCATCGTTGATTTTGTTGTTAATACAGCAACCCAAACATCCACATAGGAATCCGATTTTTCCAGCCCATTTCGATGTCGTCGATGGCCAAATAACTGTCGGGGATGTTGGCGATTTGGCGGAAGTCCTTGCTGCTGCCGCCCACTTCGAAAAGAAAGCGGTTGTTGAGCATAAAATCGCCTTTTTCGGGCATGGTCAGTTCACCGATGGCGAACAATTGGTTGGCGAAGAATGTCTCCCTGCAAGTGCCGAGGTTCACCGTGCTTGAAAGTGCATACATCAAATTGCCGTTGCCCAAGAAGATTTTTCCGGGTTTCGAAAGGTGTTTGTAGTCTTTTTGCTCCTTGGTCAGAAGCATGAGCAGGCCCGCCCTGTCCAATAAATAGAGGATTTTCAGGCATTGCGAAGGCGTGACCTCCAACTCTTGGCTCAACCTGCTAATGTTGGGCATCAAAGGCACGTTGGGCGCGATGACCATCAGCAACTGTTTGGCTTTTTGTACGGTAGTGTAAGTGATGTCAGTCACGGCGGGCATATCGCTCTCTACCACCACATTGATTACTTCGCGCAAACGGGAATGATAGTCGGCCACAGAATTCGTGTCGCGATAAAAAGGATAGTACCCCATTTGCAAATATTGCTCGAAATGCTGAAGCACCTTCGTTTTGGCCACAATGTCCATCGCCAAAGGATAATGCGACTTTAACAATTCCTCAATGCTGATGGCGGGCAAGGCTATAACACCTTCAAATTCAAGATATTCACGAAACGACATCCCGTGCATAGTGTAGAGTGCCTGCCTGCGAGACAAATCCACTTTGGAATGGTCGATTTCCAACATAGAAGAACCCGTATATACGATATGCAAATTAGGATAATTATCGTATATATTCTTGATATTCAGGCTCCAATCTTCGTATTTGTGAACTTCGTCCAAAAACAAATGGGTTGTTCCGTGCGTATAAAGATAGTGTGTCAAATCGCTCAGGCTGTGGGTGCGAAACCACAAGTCGTCCAAAGAGGCATAAAAGACATTTTGCACATCAGGAAAACTTTCTTTGATGTGCTGAAGCAACAATGTGCTTTTCCCCACGCCTCTGGCTCCTTTTATTCCAATCAACCTTGATTCCCAATCGATTTTCTTGTGCAAATAGCGTTTGAAGTCAAGATGGGTTTCCGTCAGTTTTCTATTGAACTGATCTACAAGGGGTAAAATGTCTTGGTATTCCATAGTATTATAGTTTTGATGTGCAAAAATACATATTTTCTGCTTTCCAAAGCATAAAATCCGAGAATTTTCTGCTTTTCAAAGTATAAATTTTGCAAATTTTTCTGCTTTCCAAAGCATAAAATGTCATTTTTACAAATTGTTTTGCAGGCCAAAAAATAGTTGTACCTTTGCGCAAAATATTCAGAGATGCAATCCACCATCCCATTAGCGGAACGCCTGCGCCCGACCTCGCTCGACGACTACATCGGGCAGAAGCATATCATCGGCGAACATGCCGTGCTGCGCCGTGCCATCGAGACGGGGCGCGTGCCGTCTATGATTTTCTGGGGACCGCCCGGCGTGGGCAAGACCACTTTGGCCTTCATCATCTCCAAGCAGGTGAAGCGGCAGTTTTTCCAACTCAGTGCGGTCAGCAGCGGCGTGAAGGAGGTGCGCGAAGTCATTGACCGCGCAAGAATGCTCCCCGAAGCACCTATTTTATTTATTGACGAAATCCACCGTTTCAGCAAGTCGCAGCAGGACTCGTTGCTCGGTGCGGTGGAGCGCGGTTTGGTCACGCTGATTGGCGCGACGACGGAAAATCCAAGTTTCGAGGTCATTTCGCCTTTGCTGTCGCGCTGTCAGGTGTATGTGCTCAAGTCGTTGGAAAAAGAGGATTTGGAAATCCTTTTGGCGAAGGCAGTGAAGGCTTTGGAATACGATTTCGGCAAGAAAATCACCGTCAAAGAGCCTGAAGCCTTGATGCAAATCAGTGGGGGGGATGGACGCAAGTTGTTGAATGCCATCGAATTGGTTGTCAATTCATTAAACGACTTGGACGAAACCGCCGAGGAATTGGTCATCACCAACGACTTCACGACGCAATGCATCCAAAGCAACCTTGTGAAGTACGACAAGCAGGGCGAGATGCACTACGACATCATTTCGGCCTTCATCAAGAGTATGCGCGGCAGCGACCCTAACGCGGCCTTGTATTACCTCGCCCGCATGATTGAGGCAGGGGAGGACCCGCTTTTCATCGCCCGGAGAATGTTGATACTTTCGTCGGAGGACATCGGCAACGCCAACCCCAATGCCTTGCTTTTGGCTAATGCCTGTTTCGATGCGGTGAACAAAATCGGCTGGCCGGAGAGCCGTATCATCTTGGCACAAACGGTCACCTATTTGGCCTCATCGCCGAAAAGCAATGCAGCCGTGGCCGCCATCGATGCGGCTCAAGCCTTGGTACGCGAAACTGGCGATTTGTCAGTGCCTTTGCATCTGCGCAACGCCCCGACCAAACTGATGAAAGACCTCGGTTACGCTGATGGTTACAAGTACGCACACGCTTATTCGGGCAATTTCGTGGAGCAAGAATTTTTGCCCGCTGAGATTTCTGGCACGGTTTTGTATGAGCCTCAAGACAACCCGCGCGAGCGCGAACTGCGGAAGAGTTTGCGGGAAAAATGGAAAGAGAAGTATGGGTATTAGTTTAGGGTTGAGTGTATAGAGTTTAGAGTCAGTTGATAGATGTTTAGTTTTGTGTTGTAGCGAATCCCGTAGGGATGAAAGATAATAGGCAGGTGGTGTAAACCCCTGCAAATGATATTAGTTTAGAGTCCGTTGATAGTTGAAGGTTGTTTGTTGATAGTCTCGTAGGGACGAAAGATAATAGGCAGGTGGTGTAAACCCCTGCAAATGAAGTAACAAACAGGTTGTAGTTAGTCCCATAGGGACGATAGACCAATAAGCAGGCGACGTAAGTCCCTGCATCGACGTAAATCGACGTAAGTCCCTGCAAAACGAATAGATATGAGCGAAGAAACCAAAGAAAAAAGTGTCAGCCTGTGGAACAAGGTGCTGGCCACCAGTCTGAAACTGCCGTTCGTGAAAGTTGACCGGCAAGAGTTCCTGACCAAAGAACTCTCGAAGTTCTGTACGCCAATGGAAGTGATGACCGCATTGGATGATACTCCACTTAAAGTATTGAGCAAGAAAGAGATAGACAAGTTGGCCAACCAGTGTATCAGCTATCATCTGACGATGGTGTGCGGCACTTCGGCTTTGATGGGCTTGCCCGGCGGCTGGTGGATGGCAGGCACCATTCCCACCGACCTCACCCAGTTCTATGGTCAAATCCTCGCCCTGATGCAGAAGCTGATTTATCTTTACGGCTGGCCTTCGCTGACCGATGTGAACAACCAATTGGACGACGAGTCGCTCAACATTATGACGCTCTTTGTGGGCGCGATGATGGGCAACAAAGTTGCGGTTGAGGCCCTGACCAAAGTGGTGGGACAGGTCTCGAAAAACGCGGGAGTGAAAATTTCGGAGGGCGTTTTGGCGCAATACACCATCAAAATCGCGCAGTGGATTGGCATCAATATGACAAAAGAAAGCTTTGCCAAAGGCGTGGGCAAAGTGTTACCTTTGGTGGGTGCGCCCATTTCGGCCACCATCACTTATTACACTTTCAGGCCAATGGCAAAAAGACTAAAGGCGCACCTCGATGATTTGTACGAAATGCGCCAATTGCGTGAAACCGCCAATGGTTAGTGCTTGAATTCTTTCAGGTAAATGTCGTGCAACTGAATGTCGGGCGTTTGCAGAATAGCCTTGTAGTTCAGTTTTTTCTCGTCCATTAGCCATTCGGTGAATTCGTCCACAAACTCCTTGATTTCAGACTGTTGCATCTTGATGTAGATGAGATTGAGTTTGGCTTTTGCCTCGGTTTCGTTGAGGCCGTCGTTGGTGATGATTTTTGTGATAAGGTTATCCATAAGGGTATGTTTTTGTTGTTTTGGACTGCAAATATAGGGTATTCTTGGGCTTTTGTCAAGTTTTGACGAAAAAAAAAATCGAAAAAATAATGGATTTGTAGTCCAAACATTATTTTGTAATAAAAAAAAACGTAATTTTGCAGCGGTTCTTATCAAAAAGACCTGTATCCGAGAAATCGGATGCAAGTAAAAGGTTTCATAAATTTTGGTTTTTGGTTCTTGAAAGTCCCCAGCGTTTTTTTGCTGGGGCTTTCTTGTTTTATGCATCCAGATCGTCAGAACCCCACACTCACCCCAGCCATAAAGTTGAAGCCCGGCTGCTGCAAGAAGGCGCGGCTATGGTAGTAATGATTGGTGGTTTCGGAACTGTAGTCGTCCACCCAGTCGCCGACCCATGCGCTGAGGCGGTAGTTGTTGTCAGTCAGGTTGTTGAGGGCGAGGCTGAACCTCACGAAACCGCCTTCCTTCAGCGTTACTTCATAACTGGCGCGAGCGTTGAGAAGGAAATAGGGGTCGAGGGCATAAACTTCACGCGATGTGTTGTCGCAGTATTGCTTGCCCACATACTTGCCGATGATTTGCAACTTGGCACCGTCGAAAGGCCTGAAGGTGGCGATGGCGGCTCCCACAATGTTGGGCGAGAACGAAAGGTTGGTGTTTTTTGTGTAGGTTGTCAGAGTGCTGTCGCCGTCGTTGAAGTCGGTGAAGGTGTAGTCAAGAACCTTGTTTTGGCTCAAGGTGATGTTGCCGTCGAGGCTGAACCACTTGGTGAAGCGGTAGCCAGTAACCAGCTCGATGCCAGCGCGATACGACTTGTCCACATTCTCCATCAGTGCGTAGCCCGTCGAACTCAAATCGCCTGAAGGAGTGAGTTGGTCTTTGTAGAGCATTGCGTAGAGGTTGGCGTGCAGGGTGAAGTCCATCTTTTCCAAGCCGTAGCCCAATTCAAAGTCGAGCATCGTTTCGGGTTTCACGGTTTTGTCGTTCTCGATGGCATCCTTGATGTCGGAGCGCGTAGGTTCACGGTTCACCATTCCGGCCACAAAATAGAGTCGGTTCTCAGGATTGATTTGGAAGTTTGCTCCAAGTTTTGGGTTGAAAAACAGGTAGTTCTGATGATAATGGATGCTGTCGAAAGTGTCGTCCATTCCTGAAAGGTTGTAGTTGATGTAGCGCACTTGCAGGTCGCCATACATATTGAAACGCTCCGAAAATTCGTAGTTGAGTTTCAGGAAAGCGGTGTTGTCGTGCTTTTGGCCACGGTTGCGATACCATTCGTAAGGAGTTTTTTCGCTGATTTCCAATGGTTTTTCGCCGTCAAGACTCAACTCGTCCTGCGCCCAAATGAGGTTGCCGAAATGCCAGCCGTCATAATACAAATAGGTATCGCCGAGGGTGGCACTGAAGCGTTCAGTTTGATAGGCTGCGGAAAGGATTCCCGTATATCCGTTGTTGTCCATCTTCTTGCGATGGATGAAGTCGCTTTTCGATGTGCCCGAAAGGCTCGTAAAGCCATAATAGGAACCGGGCTTTTTGTTGTCTTTGTATTGTTCGTAATAGCCATCGCCGTGGGTGTAGTCGAAGGCAGCGTTCAACGTCCATCTGTTGGTGGGACGGAACGAATAATAGAGCTGGTAATGGCGTTGGTTGTAGTTATCGGTCTCATTATCATAGTAATGCACATTGCCGAACTCGTCGTAATAGGCTCCCGTTCCGTTAAAGGTCGGGTCTTGATTGAGGTCTTCGGCTGAGGCACCATCCCAAGTGATACCCGTTTTTTGGTGGCCCAAAATGAATACGGCTTTCAGCAAGGAGCGTTTGCCATACCAGCCGCCGTTGAGGAAGAGGCTCTGTTGGTCGGCCTTGCCATTGCGCACGAAGCCGTCACTGTTGAGTCCGTTGTAGGCCATATCGAAAGCAAAGCCGTTTTTGGTGCGACCCGATCCGACAGTCACACCGTATTGCTTTGTGTTGAACGAACCGTAAGACAAATCCGCCTGACCGTAGGCCTTGGGCGCAACGGTGAAGGTTTGCAGGTTCATTGCTCCGCCGACGGAAGCTGTTCCGCCGCTGCTGGCACCAATGCCGCGCTGAATTTGGATGTTCTGCGCCATGCCGCCGAGGTTGGGGATGTTGTACCAAAACACCGACTGGCTCTCAGGGTCGTTGAGGGTGATTCCATTGATATTCACATTGATACGGGTTGCGTCCACGCCACGGATGCGGAACGAGGTGGCACCTACCATACCGTTTTCGCCGCTGACGACCACCGAAGGCTCCAACTCGATTTGGTAGGGCAGCGATGGTAAAATCCTGATTTCCTCCAATTGTTGGCGTCCCATCTCCGATGTGGTGAGTGGGGTTTTGCCATCGGCGCGAGAGGCATTGATAACCACTTCGTTAAGTTGCAAAGTGTCAGGTATTTGGCCATTGATGCTGACTTGATGTTGTGCAAAAAGGCTCGACGCAAACATTGTTGCGAAAGTGAGGAAAAGATGTTGTTTTTTGAGCATAACTCGTTGATTTAATGATTAATACTAAACTTTAAATCAATAGAGGAATGTTGAGGAACTCGATTCCCTGTGTCGGCATTATCCGTATCAGGTGCAAAGGGTTTGATCTCAGCCTGTCTTTCAATCTGCGCGAGCAGATAAGGCACCCCTATTGGTAATTCGGCGGCAAAGATACGGCTTTTTTCGAATGGCGAGAAAAAATCATTGGGATAATAACGAAATAGAAAAGTTTGTGTATTTTTGTGGCACAAACCTAAGCGAATCAACTATGAGCAAGTTCATTAATCCATTTACTGATGTGGGATTCAAAATGATATTCGGCCAAGAGATTTCAAAGCCGTTATTGATTGATTTCTTGAACAACTTGCTAGAAGGTGAGCGGCATATCACGGATGTCCAATTTTTGGACAAGGAACAACTTCCTGAAAGCAAAGAGGATAGAGGCCTGATTTACGATGTCTATTGTATGACGGATACTGGTGAACGCATCATTGTTGAGATGCAGAATCGTTCCCAAAGTCATTTTAAGGAGAGGGCTTTGTTGTATCTATCCAAGGCTATTGTTGAGCAAAGTCGGAGAGGCAGTGATGGCAATAGTTATGAGATTAGTGCGGTATATGGCGTGTTTTTATGAATTTCAGTGATAGTAGGTTCGTGCAGAAATTCCGTACTGATGTTGCTTTGATGGATAAGCAAACAGGAAGCCTTTTCAGCGATAAATTGCGAATGGTGTTTCTGCAACTGCCTGAATTTAAGAAAGAAGCAGACGAATGTGAGAACTATTTTGAACGTTGGATTTATGTCTTGAAAAATATGGAAATACTGAATCGAATGCCTTGGGCGGCACAATATGCGGCATTCCAAAGATTATCGCAAATATGTGAAACAGCGGCTCTTACGCCCCAAGAGCGTAGTCGATATGAGGAAAGCATTAAGGTTTACTGTGACAATCTTGCCATCGCCGAAAGGGCAGCAGAAGAGGGTATGGAGAAGGGTATGGAGAAGGGTATGGAAAAAGGATTGATAAAAGTGGCAAAAAGTCTGAAAGATGATGGTTTCCCTCTGGAACTCATCGTCAAACATACAGGTTTGTCTGCCGAACAGATTGAAGCCTTGTGATTCCTAAAACCCTACAAAATAACAAAAATACCCCTCAACAGCCGCCACCAAAGCATTGACAATCTTTGCCTTGGCAAAACTCCGCTTGCTCTCGGCCAAAAGCGGCAAAGAAGCGTGCCCGTCTTGGGAAATGCTGCTTGCCAACAGCACCGAAAACGGCACCACACCCGTGGCAAACAAGGTGACAAACACAAAATGTGGTCCCGACTCGGGAATGATGCCGATGAGCACGGCCAACAAAATCATCCAAGGGATGTTGTTGCTGATAAGTGTTTCAATGTCAAAGTAATGCAGTCCGACTTGAATGACGAACAAGGCGCCGAAAGTCCAAAGGAAGATGCTTAAAAGGTGTTTCTTGATGATGTGTTCCCACAGATGCTCCTTGACAACGTGGTCGGCAGCCGTGGCGATGAACCACACCACAAACAGGCTGATGACCGCAAAGACGAGATTCAACCAGTATTCATTGAAGATATTGAGTTGATTATGATGGGTTTCCGCATTATGGTCGTGTTCGAACCAACCGAAAGCCAAACCAATGATGAAAAGGACAACACCCGATAACAAAACGATGCGCTCGATGCTGGGGTGACGCAGGTTGTGCACGTTGGGTTTCTCGCGTTTGTATTCCCGTTCTTCGTCTTCCTCGTGGATGGGAAATCCTTCCTGACAACCTTCGGGATGGCGTTTTTTGTTTTGATGGGAAAACTTGTCCACCATCAGTCCAACCGCCACCGCAACGACAAACAAAATCCCCATCAACACCAAGGCCTGCTTGGGAATGATGGCGAGCATCACGAAGGCTTCGTCGCCCGATGAAGCAATCATCATTGCGATTAATGCGCCGAAACTCAGCAATTTGTGTGAATACATCGATACGGCGGCAAAACCACCTATGCAGCCTGGTACCAACCCTAATCCCGCACCCAAGACGACCTGACCCAAAGGCCGTTGGCGAAGCCTCGAAAACCATCTCCCATGCGAATTGAGGTTGACAAACTCAAGCAATAACATCATGATAATCACCAAGCCAGTGATTAAGACGCTGTTTCTCAGCACATCCAAAAACAAATGCGAAAATTCGTGCATAGCTTGAAAAATGAGCGGCAAAGATAAGAATTTATTACTTTTGCAGCGAAAAAACAGACGCGAGATTGTGTGGCGATGACTTGAGACGATGAGCTCTGACTTTGGCAATGACTGCTTCGACCAAAGGTTGAGGTTTTGGCAATCTCTTGAAAACTGCCATAGTCATAGTCGATGGTCATAGTCGATAGCCATAGTCAAAAAAGCCCCGAAGTCTCGCGTCCCTAAGTCAAAAAAAGACCATGAAAAAAGAAGACTGTTTTTACTTGGGTCGAGTGGCCAAGACCCACGGCCTGAAAGGTGAGGTGACTATCAAACTTGAGGCCGACGACCCTTCGGTTTATCTTGAAATGAAGCATTTCTTCCTCGAAATCAACAAGGTGCTGACACCCTTTTTCGTGGAGAAAATCACCCCGAATGGCGACAAGTTTTTCATCAGCGTGCAGGATGTGAATACTGTCGAACAGGCTCGAAATCTGGTCGGGAAGCCCGTTTACTTGCCCTTGGGAATGCTGCCCAAACTGAGCGGAAAGCAATTCTATTTCCATGAAATTGTCGGATATACCGTCGTTGACACCGAAAAAGGCGAGCTTGGCCCTGTCGCCGATGTCTTGGAGTATCCCACTCAGGCCGTCTTGCAAGTGTTGAAAGGCAAGAAAGAAATCCTGATTCCGATTATTGATGAAGTGATCCAAAATGTGGACCGCAACAAGAAAATCCTGACGATAACTGCCCCTGAAGGCTTGATTGACATGTATTTGCAATGACTGATGCGCGTCCGTTCCACTTCAAGCATTTCAGCCTTTTCCATCACCGCTCGACGATGAAGGTGGGCACGGATGCCATTTTGCTCGGACGCTGGACTGAGGTCAAGCCAACGGATGTGGTGTTGGACATTGGCACGGGTTGCGGTCTTTTGCCGTTGATGCTTTCGCAAAAAGGTGTGGCTCAAGTGGATGCGGTCGACATTGATAGGGCCTCCATCGAAGAGGCAACGGTCAATTTCGAGGCTTCGCGGTGGTGCGACCATTTGAATGCATATTGTATGGACATCGCTGATTTCCATCCTGACAAGAAGTATGATTTGGTTGTTTCCAACCCTCCGTTTTTCAACCGCTATTCCAAATGTGACGAAGACCGGAAAAGCCGCGCTCGCCACAATGATGTGAGCCTTTCATATACCTCGCTTTGCGCTGTGGCGGCAGGTTTGTTGAAGCCCGATGGGCGTTTTTCTGTGGTGTTGCCCGTCAATGTGTCGGATGATTTCTTGCACGAAGCGGCTGAACACGGCCTTTTCCTTCATAAACGGCTGTCAATCATTCCAATGGATGGAAAAGAACCGAATCGTTTCAATTTGGAAATGGGTTTTGGATTTGCCAAAAAAGCTGACGAGGCGTATTTCACCATCCGCGATGCCGAGGGTCGTTTCACAGCGCAATATGTTGATTTCCTGAAAGATTATTACTTGGGCTGAGGTTTAGTTCTTCTTTGTGCCTTCCTTGTTCGACTTGCTTCGGTGTTCGTTGAAGATGTAAACCACGCGCAACGTGATGGTGTTGTTGTATTGTGCCCTGATTTGGTTGGCCAAAACGAGGTTGGCGTCTTCATAAAACATCCTGTAGCGGATGGGGCGCAGCGAATATTGGTAGCGTAGTTCGGCGTGGATGCCTTCCCAAAGGCGGAAACGCGCGTCGGCACAAATGTTGAAGTCGTTGCCGCGATAGGTGTTGGAGTTGGCAATCACCTCTGAAATATGCGTGGTCGGATCGAAGCCTTCGGAATAGACGATGTCTGCCAACTCATTGATGTCGAGAACTTTGCTGATGTCTGGGCGCATATCCTCGTACTCTCTCCAATGCAGCTGCCCATCGCCGATGCCAATGCCAACGCCTTCGTAGTTGGATGGTTCTCCATCCATTAGCTCACCCAAACCTACGACTCGCCCATACGAAACGCCAATGCCCACCGACACCATATCCTTGTCGGTCAAATAAATCATCAGCGGGATTTCGGCGTAGTTGAGTTTCAGGTTGTAGGCATACGGGAAGGTGCTGTTCGAGACGTGGGCGTTCTTCTTGTAAGCGCCTTTCTGGTTGAACAACACTTCCAACCCCACATCCATCCAATTGGTGAGCGGTATCAATGCCCCAGCGCCGGCATGTACGCCGAACTTGTGGAAACCATAGCATTCATCGCCATCAACCTGACAGGCGTTGCCGCCGAAAAACACCTCACCTTTGATGATTTGTGCGTGAAGCAGGGCAGGGGTGGCCATCGTGAAAGCAAAAACCAATGTGAGTATTCTGAGTTTCTTCATCTGATTCCGATTTTATTGTTTAACTCGATTGAGGTGGTTTTATTGCGAAACGCGACGCAAAATTACAATTTCATCGTCAAACTAATCCTGTTTCTGTTTGCATCGACTTCCAAAACCTTCACGCGCACCTTTTGGTTCAGATGCACCTCCTCATTCGGGTCTTTGATGTAATGGTCGGCCATTTGGCTGATGTGGACGAGGCCGTCTTGGTGAACGCCAATATCGACAAAAGCACCGAAAGCCGTGATGTTAGTCACGATGCCGTTCAAGGTCATTCCGGCACGCAAGTCCTTGACCTCGCGGATGTTCTTGTCGAATTCGAAAGCCTCAAAAGTCTTTCTTGGGTCGCGACCGGGCTTGTCCAATTCGGTGAGGATGTCGTTGATGGTCTCCAAGCCGAAGTCCTTTTCAACGAAATTCTCCGGCTTGATTTTCGCGATGAGTTCCTTGTTGCCGATAAGGTCTTTCACCTTTACGTTCAGCGACTTGGCCATTTTTTCAACGATGTGGTAACTTTCCGGGTGGACGGCACTTTGGTCAAGTGGATTTTCACCATTATGGATACGCAGAAAGCCGGCGCATTGCTCGAAAACCTTGTCGCCGAGGCGCGGCACCTCCTTGAGTTGTTTGCGGTTCTTGAAACCGCCTTGTTCCTCGCGGTATTGGATGATGTTGGAGGCCAAACTTGGGCCAACGCCGCTCACATACGACAGCAGTTGCTGGCTGGCCGTGTTCAGTTCCACGCCGACGGCGTTCACGCAACTTTCCACGGTCTGGTCGAGGCTCTCACCGAGTTTCTTTTGGTCCACGTCGTGCTGGTATTGTCCCACGCCGATGCTCTTCGGGTCGATTTTCACCAACTCTGCCAAGGGGTCCATCAGCCTTCGCCCGATGCTGACCGCGCCGCGCACGGTGATGTCGTAGTCGGGGAACTCGTCGCGGGCGATTTTCGAGGCGGAATAG
>CACXQV010000032.1 GCA_902769875.1 uncultured Bacteroidia bacterium | reverse complement strand
TCGCGTGAAACAAACCGTTGCCTCGCTGGTCAACCATCTGGGCCTGCACCGGGGTGGACGCAAGCATCGCCACCCCCAATCCCATCGAAAGCGCGATGGCTTTCAGTTTTTTCTTGTTGTTCATTTTTTTGACGATTTTTAAGTTGATGATTTAAAGATTCAAGATTCAACTACAGATTGCACTGATTTTACGGAGTGGATACGGAAGCAATTATGCTGCCTCGCAGCGGACGGATACGGATATCCGTTTAATCTGTTTAATCCGTTTAATCCGTAGTTCCGATACAAAAAAATCCAAGACCGAGCCCATTGGCCCTGCCTTGGATAGAGGATATGCAAAAGTGTGGAGCGGAGATTCAGCCCCAACACAATTGCTTGATAATCAATATTTTACACAGATTATTCACCGAATTTCGGATTGAAGTTGCAAAATTACAAAAATATCTTTTTCCTATTTCATTTTTTACACGAATTTCCATAAATCGAACACAAATTTTCAAAAACAAGAATTTATGGAACAATTCATGGATAATTTATGGCAATTCGTGTTTTTCCTTTTACACGAATTTCCAAGAATATATCACGAATTATCAAAAATAAAAATTTATGAACCAATTCGTGGCTTAATTCAATGATAATTCGTGTTTTCCTTTTTTCTTCCACACGAATTCCCAAGAATAAATCACGAAATCGAAGATTCGACGAAGTCAATTATCAAGAATTTGAATTTATGGAAAATTCGTGGCTTAATTCAATGGCAATTCGTGTTTTTCCTTTCTTTTTTCCATCTTTCCCCAAGAAATGTTTATTTTTGCGGACGGATTCCAACTTTAGAATTCCTAATGAAGATGTCAAACAAGGCTTATTGTCAATATTTCAGTCATAAACAATATAAAAAGTCATTAAGTTGACTTTCGAAACATTAAGGATAGAAAGTTGGAAAATCATTAGAATATGGGAATCAGAAAATTCATAGGAAAAGCAGGCCTCAAATTGGGAGGCTGGAAAACCGTCAACGAAGCCCCTAAAGACCTTGGCAACGCGGTCTGCATAGTGGCGCCTCACACGGCCATCGAGGATTTCTTGGTCGGATTGGCATTCTATTGGTACTACGGCATGAAATTCAAGGTGATGATCAAGATTGAGTTCTTCAAGTATCCGGTTTTGGGCTGGCTGCTGAAGAAGGTCGGAGGCATCCCCGTCAACCGTGGGCACCAAAACCACCTCGTGGAACAAATGGTCGACATGTTCGGCCAAAACAAGGACACGCACCTCATCATCTGCCCCGAAGGCACACGCAAGGCCGTAAAGCATTGGAAAAAAGGATTC
This sequence comes from uncultured Bacteroidia bacterium, assembly GCA_902769875.1. Classification (GTDB taxonomy): domain Bacteria; phylum Bacteroidota; class Bacteroidia; order Bacteroidales; family F082; genus Limimorpha. The sequence continues at coordinate 23,230 of CACXQV010000032.1, read as the reverse complement.
TACGTCATCGCACAAGGAGCCAACGTGCCCATCATCCTTGGGTTTATCGACTACAAGAAACGATATTGCGGCATCGAGCGAATCTTCTATCCCACAGGCGATTACGAAAAAGACTTGGCCGAGATTTGGGACTACTACAAAGATGTGAAAGCCAAGCACCCCGAAGGCTTCAACCTTGACGAACAATACAGAAACGCGCCCGCATGATCGACCTGATGACAAAAATACACGACAAATTCACTTTGGAGTTCAAGGTGGGGTTCAACACCGACGAGGCCATCAAACCCATCAAAGTCAATGACTATGTGATGAACACATGGATTTTTGTGCCCAACAGCCTCGACATCAACGCCTCGAAATACAGCAAGGAAAGTTTCTACCGCGACCTCAAGTCGGACGTGCGCCTGATTACGCCCGACTACTCGCTCCACGACCTTGCCAACGACGAGCAACTGCTTCCCAACCAGTCGCTTAACGACGACTTCAACGACATCTTCGCTGCACCCGAACAAACCACCGACCTCACCCACTCCATCAAAATGTATTGCGCCATTGCGAAAAGCGCATTCCGCGACGCCAGCAACGAGGTGGCACAAAAAACGAGCCCCGAAGAACGCCAAACCGCCTGCATGGCCTACCTCGACGATTGCGGCAACGTGTTATGCCGTTTCCGCAGCCTGCTCGCCCGCCTCGACAACCACAGGATCACCGCCCGCACCCGACAGGTGTTTGACTACGGCGACGAGTTCCTGAGCAACGTGATGGAGAAATACACCTACCGCCTGCGCGACACCATAAGGCTTCGCCATCCCAAGGAATACGCAACGATGGAGCCCAAGTTCAAGGCCGTGCTGACCGAAGAAAGACGCTACCGCGAAAGCAAGAGCTATCTCAGCGTGAAGCCCGACGACCCTAACGGCAACAGCCATTTCGTGTTCAGGGCCAGCCTGCTGAAGAAGTTTGCCGAAAGCGACCTCTACCTCAGTTCCTACAAGCGCAAAAACACCTTTTTGATCGAGCAAATCCTTTACAGCCTTGCCGCCGGCGCCGCAATGGTGGTGGCCACGCTGTCCTCGTTCTTCTTCCAACAGAAATACGGCAACTTCACCATGCCTTTCCTTATCGCGTTGGTAGTCAGCTATATGTTCAAGGACAGGCTGAAAGACTGGCTGAGGATGTTTTTCGCCAAAAGGGTCAGCCCAAGGGTTTACGACACCCGCACGGATTTCAGCATCAAAGGGCAGCACATCGGCTGGAGCAAAGACAGCTTCGACTTCATCGACAGCGACAAAGTCATCCCGAAGGTGATGGAGATGCGCAGCCGCAATCCCTTGTTTTCGGAGGTGAGCGGCAAAGACGAGAAGGTGATGCTTTACCGGAAGAAGGTGCAAGTGTGGCGCGGCGAGCTCTCCAAGGTGAGTCCCTTCCCGATGAAAGGCATCAACGACATCTTGAGGTTCAATTTCACTGAGTTCGTGCGCAAGATGGACAATCCCGACTTCCCTCTGTCGGGCACTTGGGAAGAAGAAAGCTACCGACCCATCAACGGCAGGAAAATCTACCGCATCACTTTCGTCATCCAGTGCTCCTACGAGGACAAGACAGAATACCGACGCATCATCGTCCGCTGCGACCGTAACGGGATTGTCGAGGTGATTTGACGATGCTTTCTGATGACAATTGACTATCCCGAATCAAGCCACCTATTCATTTGACACATGACACGGGGCTACAAGTCCTTCTACATGCTCAGGAGCGGGTCCTCTATGGTCTCGTGACGAAAGGAATTGAAGTTGTTTTTGGACACTCAATTAATTTGTTTAACTTTGCAGCATCATCAAAAAACTTACATCATGGACAACGAAATCAAGAGAGTTTATTCCGGCTCAATAATCAATGCGGAATTCATTGGCAGTGTGCTTGCCAACAACGACATCCAGTTCCTCATCCGCAACTTCCAAGAAGAGAGCCTCGTGGCCGGCTGGGCGGCAGGCACCATCCAAGGCGATGCCTCGGTGTATGTCTTCGACAAGGACTACGACAAGACCATGCTGCTGCTGGACGAGATTAATGCCGGGGAGATGGAAGGAGAGTAAGGATTCTACACTTAATAGGTCATTCCAGCTAACCAAAGGGGCAGTTTCTTCCCAACGGGGTATTCCATCATGTCGGCAAGGATGTAGGAATCAGGCAGGTCGGCAATCTGGTCGAAGGTCTTGTCTTGTCCGCCCACCTCAATCGTGATGCGCCCGTCGATGCGAAAATCGCCTTGCGCCTTCCCGTACTCAACTGTGTGTTTCACAGCAAGTTGGTTGACGGCGAAACACTCCCTGATGGTGCCGATTTTGTTCTGTTGCCCAAGCGCATAAAACATGTTGGGGTTGTGCAGATAAATCTTGTCGGGCTTTTGCAGGCGCGTCACCGACTTGTTGTCGGAATAAAGCAGGTGCAGCAACTCCGCACGTTGCATACCGTTCAAATAGCCGAGCACGGTCTGCTTGTTGAGTTCGAGATAGGTGGAGAGTTTGGCTATGTTCACCTCGTAAGGCACATTTTCGGCCAAAAACATCAGCAACGCCTTGACTTTGCGCGTGTTGGAAATGTCAACGCCACACAATTGCGTCATTTCCTGATCGATGATGAAACTGACCACATTCTCAATGCGGCTGTAGTATTCCTCCTCGTTGCCGTCATAAAAAGGATAATAACCGACACGAAGATACTGCTCAAACATTTGTTGAGGCTTGCATAATTTGTTGATTTCCAAACAAATGTCGTCGGCATTGGAAAGAACCTCATTGAGGCTGCAAGCGGACATTCGGATACCTTTATAAAAATGGAGGAATTCGCGGAACGACAAGCCCGCCATATCGTAACTGAGCACACGGCGCGACAAGTCGGCATCGGCATTGAGGATTTGCAACAGCGAAGATCCTGTAAATGTGATTTTCAGGTCAGGATAAAGGTCGATGATTTCCTTGATTTCCCTGCTCCAAGTAGGGTATTTGTGTACTTCGTCAAGGAAAAGGTGCTTGCCGCCCATCAAGTGGAAGTGTTCGGCCAACTGAAGCAAGGAATGGCTCGTGAAATAGAGGCTGTCGAGCACGCAATACAAAGCCTCGCCGGGTTTTACGCCGTATTTTTGCCTGATGTATTGCCTCATCAGCGTGGTCTTCCCTACCCCACGCGAGCCACGAATAGCCACCAATTGCCTTTCCCACGATATGCTGTTAATCATTTCGCGGATGATGTCCATATTCACCTGCGAAACCAGAATCTGATGCTTTTTGAACAGTGTTTCCATTTTTCTCCAAGTATTTCGGCTGCAAAGATACAAAAAAAGGTTATCGCAACAACCTTTATTGTTAGTTTTTCGGTTAGTCTAATAACCTTTTTGCATAAATTTTCAGTTGGTTCATTAACCGAATAACATAAAATAAGCCAAGAAGCCCATCACGATAATAATTATCCACTAAAAAGTGCATTTTTTATATTTTTTTACACTTTAAAACATAATAATATGTATATTTGCACCGTGATAGCAGATAGATTATGATTAAGACCGTTCCATATTGCGGAACATCCTATCAATTACGCATTCAAAAAGGAGGAATAATATGGAAAAGTATATCAACATAAAAAGCCCTTTCACTGGCGGAAAAGTAAAAGAAGTATGCACAGTGGAAGAGCATGAATTCCGGAAAGAGCGGTTTTCGGTTCATGTGCGCTATTATGTCTGCGAAGACACTGGCGAGCGGTTTACCACAACAGAGCAAGACGAACTCCTGTTCAACGAACTCTATTCCCAATATCGCGTGAACCACGGCATTCCTTTTCCAGAGGAAATCAAAGGAATCAGGCTGCGTTATGGCTTGAATTATCAACAAATCACCAAGATTCTTGGCTTCGGCGCCAACCAGTATGCGCAATACGAAAAAGGCCAAATGCCTTCGGAATCCAACGGCAAGCTGCTTTCGGCGGCCATGAACCGACAATTCATGCTCCATCTGTTGGAGGACAGCCGTGCCGAATTTGACGAAGCCGAGTATAATAAGGTGCATCAATCTATTTTGGTCTCGGAAGCGAAGCCCGAAAACGAGGTGCAAAAAAGGCTCATCTATCGCGACATCCGCCGCTCCATCTATAATGGCTTTGGGCAACTGAACATAGAAAAAGTATCCGAAATGGCCAAGTTTTTCATTTGCAAAGAAGGTGGCCTGTTTCCCACAAAACTCAACAAAGAGATGTTTTATGCCGATTTCTTGCACTACAAGTTGCACGGACAATCCATCAGTGGGCTACAGTACCAAGCCATCCAATATGGCCCTGTTCCCGTCCATTACGACACGGTTTACGACAACATTGAAGGCATCAGCAAAGAGATTGTTGTTGCACACGACATGGAAAGCACCAAATTGAGATGTGATTCGTGTAACACCAACGTTTTCAGCGAACAAGAATTGAAAACGCTTGGCGATGTGTTGGCCAAAATCCAACCCATGAGCACACAAGAGGTGATTGAAAGAAGCCATGAAGAAGACGCTTGGAAGCACTATCGCGAGGGTAACCAGATTATTCCATATTCCGAGGCGTTTACGATGAGGCTTGTGTAAAGGTCTTGTTTCAACACCGTGATGAAGCTCTTCAACCTTGCATTTGCATTGCAGTTATAATGTGCAAACCAGCAGCAGTCTTGCTTTTGGAAAATCCTCACCATTCCCCCACCCTGATATGGAATGTTTTTAAGGCCGTTTCAACACAATCAGTAATTACACTTCGCTTTGCTTGAATCCAATACCCGTTTTGTTTTCCTTATGACTCGGATAATCACGCTCCAAATAAGGAATGAGTTTGCCGTAATCCTCCATCGCCTCACCAATGGCTTGGTATGCTCGGCCAAACTCGTTCATGAAATCTTTCGAGTTTCCAATGGAAGTCTGATAGCAACAGCAAAGATGATCCTCCAGCGCAACAAAAACAGTGTCAGTGTTATTGATATTGATGGCATTGGCGGCACGACTCCAGCCATCCATGTTGACCTTGCCGAAATCATCATCCCTGAATTTGTAGAAGACATAAAGATGTTTTATCCTTCTGTTATAGCTATCAGCCAACTGGATCTGGAAACGGCTATTGTTTTTGTTGACATAAAGGGTTCCCTCGTTCTTTTCATAACGATAGCCTTCTTTGTCCAAGCGTTTGCATATATCGGCTTCAATAGCTTGCGTGCTTTTCCAAAGGGTAAGGCTCAAAATGTAAACTATCATGATTCCGAGAGCAAGACAACCGCAAAGAATAAGCCAAACAAATGAATGGTCTTGCAAAGAGTATAACACGCCCATGATCACGACACCAATCGCTGCTGAAATCAAATTGCTTCGCGAAAATGTTTTCTTGTCTTCCATATTTCTGTTTTTGTACTGATTAGTTTTCTTCCATTTTGATTTTCCGTGCCCTTAATGCAAACAACTTGAATGTCACGCTGGTCTTGTCAGCTTCGTAGAGCATCTTCTTGAAACCATCGTCAGAAATCACTTTTAAAATGGTTTGAAATAATCCCGCTCGTTATCTTCATCATCATCAAGAAACCCCTTAGCTTCTGTCTTGATTTCTACTGGGAAAGTTTCTCTGGCAAGATCGATTAAGCGTTCCCAACTTCGACTTCGGTATTCTCTGAAACGGTCGCCAAGTTGTTGCAAGGCAATCTTTTGGTCGGGCTCCTCCGATAAAAATGATGGTATATTTTGTTGAAGATATTTGTTCCATGCAATGAATTTAATCACAGTGTTTGTGTTTCCTGCTTGTATTAACAGTTGAATACGTCCTTTCAAATCTGACAGGAAATACAATGTCGGTTTGTAGTTGAGCAACAACTTTAAGTATTTATCAGGGTTGTTATAAAAATCAGCACAGTCAAATACGGTACGACTATAGCGATAATAGTTGTCCACTGCATATATCCATGGTTTATAATTGCGATTCAAAAGGCGTTTGACACGCCCGAACAAGAGGCTTTCAGCTTCATCGTCATTAAGACGCATGTGTGTGTTTGCCAATACTTGGTAGTACTGTATTTGAGACAATCTGCTTTTGTCGATGTTAAAGCCCTCCTCTTTGGCAAGGCGCATACAAAGAAATTGGTAATCGGCCTTCCCCAACTCTTCTTGATGCATCAAAACATAATCCAGAGGAAATCTGTGCATAATGACCCTAGCACATTCAGGTTCACCATAAGACAGCCATGCTTTCTCGACATCGGGCATAATGGCATCATCCCACCAATTATTCAGTAATATGTCTAACCAGTCCATCCTGTGTAATGATTTTGCAGATAAGACAGCCTTTATAATTTGGATTTGACATGGCAGAGATTGCCCCCAGAAACGCATTTCGAGAAAGACAGAAGCATCACTTCTTTCCTGGTTGTTGCTCGACTGAAGTTTGTCCATCAGTTGTTTTATTGGATATTGCTCCTCTTCTGGTGTTACAATGATGGTTTTTTCATCTGGTTTCACTGGAATAATCCTGCCAAATGATATAGTGGTAGTCCTTTCAATGTAGTTTTTTTCAACAAACTCAGGCTCACTTTTTAGCAGCTTGTTCAAAACACTAATGGCACGTGTCGGGTTTTCCTCAAACAAGCTATAGAACTGGGCATTCAAACTATCTGTGCCAAATTCTTGATGCACTAACGCATCTGGTAGGTATCTTAGGATGCAGAGCTCATCCATAATGATGAAATCCTGTTCGTTAAGTTCAATCTCATCAAGCCTTTTATTTAGTGCTTTAGCTATTTCCAATTCTTTTATTCTTGGATCATCATCATTTATGAGTGAAAGCTCATCTCTAAGCGTTTTGGCAATGTCATTAAATTGTATAGTGTCGTTTGGCATAATCATTACAAATTAAAATCCTTAATAGCTATAGTGTAACACAGTGGTTTCATTTATTGTAGTATCCATCAGTTGCTCCTGCCTGACCTCCACACTTTTATAAGGTCTGCCGTCACGGAAATAGTAAGTCGTGGAATCGGAGCAACACGCCCCATCGCTTGTAAGCAACAAGAGGGTTTCATTGGTTGGGTCAAATTTGCAATATGTCCGGCAAGTTTCCGTGGATAATCTGTAAAAAGGCTCATTGTGGATTTGTACAAAGCCTTCAGGGAAATCCGAATAGAAAGTAAAATCCTCACAGTCAAGCCAATCATCCTTATCTAACTCTCTGTATGGTCTGGGAGAGCCACAAATGACAAGATCTTTTTTCCCATCAAAATTGTAATCTGCAAAACCCACAATGGCCCTCCAATCCAAATAGGGATGCATTGATTCTTTGTAATACTGATTCAGGACTATCGTGTCTGGGCTTTCCATCAATCGCGTTTCGTCAAACCAAACGTCCACATTGATTTCATGGGTTAGCATTTTCGTCGTGTCGGTATTTGAGAAATAAAAATAGCCCGTCCCGGAAAAAAGTTGCGTTTTGTCACATAGCCAATGGATCTTGACATTGTAGCCGTTGATAGGCTGGTCATAGACGAACCATTTTTCATAGAGGCCATTTCCTTTTTGTCGGCTTGTGTCATCTTCATAAAGTGGAACGCCGGAAGAATCGACAATTCCATCTTGTGGAATCATGTTTATTTCGGTTGTGTTTTCAGTTTCTGTTGGCGTCTGTTTCTTTCCTTCACATGACCACAGGAAGAATGCCACAATAACTAATGCCATGATTTTGGCACTAATGCCAAAAACCATAAACACAACAGGACTTTTTCGCATGGGAGCTGATTGTTTTGTACACATAATTCTAATATCCTAAAAAGCTATAATCTCCATCAAACCCATCCGGCATATCGCCATATTGGCCATCTGTCATGGCATCCCATGATTCTCTCCGATAATCATAATCGTTATCATAACTATTATGATCGTATAAATCATCATTATTCCATGAACCGTCTTCAAATCTTTCCAGTTTTTCAGAATTTATTTCAACTAAATCATCCGATAGATTCAATTCTGACACCACACCTTCGTCGAAAGCAATGTTGTCAATATTCTCAATCATCCATTTGATATATGACGGATTTTCTTCAACAATTTGTCCAATTGTTTTGCCACGGTGTTTACCGAAGTTCATTCTGCTGTAGCGGCTAAATATTTGGTTTTTCATCGGTTTGATTTAATTACGGTGCAAAGATAATGAGCACTTGTGCAAAAGAGCTGCACAAACATTATAAATTGTTTTTATTATGTCCATACCGAAGAATACTTCGATCCAAAGGTTTTATATCTACTATTGTTGTTTAAGACTATCAAATTACATCTTGTTCTTGTTATTGCCGTATATACCAAAGAATCAAGATTATCTGCACTGGAAGGATCTTCCTCGCCGTCGAAATTAATTTTAAAAACATAGTCTTCTGGAATATAGATAACGACATTTTGAGATTCCCATCCCTTGAATGAATATATAGTACACATTTTCAATCGTCCATCACCCATCCAGAAAGACTTTTTGTGGCGTCTTCTGTCATTATAATCCAAGCCAAAAACATGATTCACATGAATGCCTTTGCTTTCAAAGAAACCAACCACATCAAGTCCCAATTTATGATTTGGGAATAATACCACTGTGTCAGAAGCATGAAATTCTTTATCTTTTAATAATACATATATCGAATATACTTCTGTCTCCAATTGACTCTCATCAATGTTTTTCCATATTATATGTTCATAATTAATTAGCCTAAAGTTGTCCTCAGCTTTTTTAAGCTTTAATTCAGATTTTAAGCTAAATCTTTCTGCAAATTCTATTGCCATATCAGCAACAATTGGGGGTAATCTAAAAGAAATCGTCAAATCAATATAATCACCAAATTTTTCCAAACCCCTTCTGTTTTGTCTTTTATCTAACCATAACAAATCTCTTTCATAAACATTCTGGTTTTTGTCACAAACCACAACCAATTCATCTCTTTGAGCAATAAAATATGAGTTCAATAAATCATACCATTCATATTCAAAATCTTGTCCTTCGTCAATCAAAATCGCATCGTATTTTTGATACTTTTTGTGTTTGTTACAATCAATAGCATTTATTACAGCACTTGGAACAGTAACTTTAAAGAATCTATTTTCATCATCATCTGATGGCCACTTCATCTCAAATTCATTTAGTATATCTTTGCAGAATCCATGAAAATGGTCAAATTTAATTTTGTTCCAATAGAATCCAAAAGGAGCTCTTGCTATCATATCTCTGATAAAATGCCATAAGGTTATATTAAATGTAATAATCAGTACATTATAACCTTGAGATGCGAGTTTGGCAGCTCTATATGCAAGTGCTTGAGTTTTGCCACTACCAGCTGTTCCTCTGACTCTATAATGACCACTTTGAGGTTCTGCTATCCTATTTTGGTTCCCTTTTAGTTTAAGTATTGTGCCTTGTTCGATACTATGGTATGGCGGTTTAAGCCAAAATAAGATTTCCTCATTCCATTCTTTCTTCCAATAATAGCTGCTCTGTAACCTAACATCAGGAACAATTTCTGTTATATGCTTATCACTTAATGAATCACGTCCAAACATTGGACAATAGTTCGGCTTTCCTTGTGGGAAAAACAAAGATGTACAGTCCTTCGTTGTTGAATTATGAAAATATACACCTGTTTTAATCAATCCAAAAAATCTTTTATTCCCATCAATGGCTTCACCAATTAAAGGAATCAATTGGCCAATCAAAACTTCTTTGTAATGCTCAACTTGTTTAATTGGGGATAATATATCAATTGATTCTACTTGATTTTTAACTCGAACATTGCCCCAATTATCTATTTCATATGAATTCAGATGCCAATCCTTGACTTCATATATGACGATGCCAATTTGAGGATTGAAAATAACGACATCTGGTCTTGTTCCATTTAAGTATGGTTGTGCAAAAATAATCCACCCTTTGTAGTCTTTCAAATTATCTCCCTCTTTCCATGCATTGTCTTTAGGAAGATTGTCATCCAAATATTTAAGCAAAGCACGCTCTCCTTCGGTTAATGGATTGTGCATTGAATTTAATTGATCCCAATTTGGATATATACGATTAGACATTATGTGTATAATTATTGTTCGACCAAATAGTATTATACTTAATATTGGCAATTATTAGACATGTCTAATACTTGCGATTTCCTTTGTAACCTTATCCCATTCAATTATAACTTCATCTCCTTTCTCTAACGATTTTACCTTATACCATAATTTCATATTTTTTCCACTATCTATCACAAACACATCACCATTTTCAGGCTTAATGTATAATTGGCCTGGGAGTTTACTAGACACAACACCTTTTTCTTCTTGCTTTGACATGAATTGACTTATTCTCTCTACATAATCCACTAATAATCCGGTAAACTTTAGATAGTAATTGTATTTGTGAGGTAAAATGCTATCCGTAATGGATTTTTGATATGGATTTTGTCCCCCTCCTCGGTGGTTAAGGTTGCGACATTGATAAAGACTATTTAATTCACCATACTTGCCTTCAAAGACAATTTTAGTTGTTTTTTCGTTGAAATAAACAAAATACAATACAGCCCTAATTCTCTCATTAAAATACACTTTATCGCTATTCAAATCCAAGCTCTTCCTGTTTTGATAGTCTGATTGAATAATCAATTGCCCAATTGTTTCTATTACATTACCATGAATATCTTTATATGGCATACCGTCTTTATCCTTAAAACCATTTTCGTCATTCTTTTTGCTTTTGTATAAATCGATAAATTTTTGTCTTTGACAAAACCAATTAGTAATGCTTTCTATTTGTTGAAATACCGCAAGACAAAAATCTCCAAAATTGTTTTGTCTTCTGTATCTTTCCATCCGACAGAAGTCATCAACTAATTGGCTAGTTAGTTCAGTAATAGGGAAATGCTCATAAAACCGAGTTGCTTGTTCTCGAATTACCTTTCCTATACAATACTCATAAATTTCATCCAACTTTGTGTTGCCAATTGTTTCTTCAGGACAATAATGCTTAAAAAACTCTTTAAGCAGCCATTCATTTCCTGGTTGCTTTGAGAGTTGAGCAATTTTATCTATTGTTTTTATTATGGCTTCCCTGTTGTCCATAGCTTATTCTGAGGTGTTTGTTTCAATGAGAGTGGCAAGATTGTTCAGTTCAGATAAGATGCCGCTATCATCTATGGTTGTGATTAATTGGGTTTGGCCTTTCTGCAAACTTGCGCCAAACTTTTCAAAGTAGAGTTTCTCAAATCTATTGGCAAGTGATTTATAGGTAGAATCGGTTTCACCCTTTACCATTTTGAGATACATGAGTTTTCCTGAAATAATGTTTTCTATATGATGTTCGCCCTTAAATCTAAGGTTGCGAGTATTGGTCTCGGCATAGTGTTTGGCAAATATGGCTTGTGCTTCTTCATATCCTTTCACCTCCCAATTATGAATAAGAGGGCGCAACTGCTTGATATACTTGCGAGAAACATTTGACTTGGTGTTCACGGTTAAGCCAGTCACTTCTTGCCTCATACCACGATGGCAAAGGCGAGTCTTGTCAGTGTTTATCTTGAAACCTTCTTCATTTTCAATAATGTTACGCATTGAAGTACAGAATTTGCCATTTTCAGCAAATACATTGCTCATACCGCTGAAGGTAATGTCATCTGCATAACGAGTGTATTTCAATCCGTAAGCTTTAGCAAGACGAGTAAGTTTGAAATCCAACTTCTCACAAATAATATTGGTAATGATTGGCGAAGTTGGCGCTCCTTGAGGAAGGACCTTGTTTTCTCCTTTTTGATAGCAACACAAGTCGCTAATCAAACTCGCCACTTTTTCATTCAGAGAGAATGGCTTTACCAACAACCGCTTGAATACACGACCTGAAGTAATAGAAGGGAAGAAATCCTTTAGGTCAATATTATAAACAAAGTTTTGGCCAAGATGGACTTGGGCGTTTGTGACAACAGACTTGCCTTTCACGAAGCCCATCGCAGCAGCATTGGGATTATACACCTCTTGCAGTACGAAATTCAACGCTTGCTGGATGTTCTTTAGTTCACTGCACGGTGCATCAATGGTGCGAAATTCTCCTTTTTTCTTCTTGGGTATTTTAAAGGTAACATAACGGCCTTTGCGAGCCATTAACTTCAAACGACCAATCGTGGTTTTTACAGCTTCCATTCCATGCAATGCCTGCAATGCCATATTCAGGACAACACATAAATCGTCTATTCCATTCATTGAATGCCACCCCTCAACAATCTTTGCCAATTGTTGTTTGAGCTCTTCACCAGTCAGAGGACTACCTCCATATTTTGGTAATTCATCAATTTTGGAAAGGGCATTGGCTTGGGTCGAAATAGTTTCCTCATCTGGCACTTTTGCGGAATCAATATCTTCCAATTCCGTAACAGCCGCAGCCACTCTAACCAAATCATCCTCAATAGGTTCAATAGCAAAGAGAACTTCTTCGGCTTTTTCTGATCCAGAAGAAACCGGTTCAGAAACCTCAGTTTTCTTTGAAGCACTGGTTTGTCCAAGCTTTTTCTTGAGGTTCTGTTTCTTTGTTATGTTCTTTTTCTTTGCCATACCAATTATTTCAACTTATTCACTTTTCCACGATTGTCACCACTTGCACCGTTCATTACTTCAGAAACAGTAATAATCTCAATAATATACAATATCATAATACATAATATCACGAATCATAATACCATCAAGGACTAACATTGCAAATCATGCGCCGAGCACATGAGCCTGCCGATGCAGCAGGCTTTGCTGTATGGCTAACCACACAGCGGGTCTAATTCAGGGTGTTTGTGATGACAATCGTTTCAAAGAACTTTAGGCGTTAGCATTTGTTTTTCGAGAGTGCTTTGCCTGTTCTCTCTCGTTTTCGTTTGCAAAACTACAACCCTGCCGCGCAACCTATTTTCGCGAATTTTCTTTTTTCAGTTCCAACTCCCTCACCGTGCGCTCCACCACCTGTTCAAGCTGGTAGGAGGACACGCCCAGCGGCTTGTTGATGTCGCGCAACGACCATTCCACAACAGTCTTGTCGGTCGATTTGCAGATGATTAGCCCCACAGTGGGATTGTCGCCCTCGCCACGCAGCAACTCGTCAACGGCAGTAACGTAGAAATTCAGCTTGCCAGCAAACTCGGGGATGTACTTCACCACCTTCAGCTCAATGACGACATAGCGGTGCTGCGGGATGTGATAGAACAACAAATCGGGGAAGAAGGTCTGTCCGCCAGGCATCTGCAACTCCATCTGTCGCCCCACATACGAAAAGCCCTTGCCCAACTCCATCAAGAAGCGCGTGACATTCGAAACAAGCGCATCCTCCAAGTCTTTCTCCTCGTACTCCTCGCTCATCGAAAGGAAACCGAAATGATAAGGGTCTTTCAGTATCTCCTTGGCCAACTGGCTCTGTGGCGCCGGAAGCGTGTGCTCAAAGTTGGTCACGGCTGCACCTTGAGATTGATACAAATGTTTGTCAATATTGGCATTAAGCTTGGGGCGCGACCACCCTCCGTCCACTACCTGCTGAACATAGAAAAGAGCTTCATCCAATGTCGCACATCTTGAAATAATATCGATATGCTGGCCCCATGGCACTCGTCCAAAAAGCTCAGGCATCTCTAATTGGTCAACGAGTCGTTGACCTTTTTCGCACTCTTCAATTTGGTCAGCAACTTGCTGACGAATTATAACTACTAATTCGTCACCAGCTTGGTGACCAATTTGGTCAACGGGTCGTTGACCTTTTATAACCCGTTCATAATAAAATAGATACCATCTTTTCATATACTTTACATTGGTATCCGAGAAGCCCGTTTCATCGGGAAAGGCTTGGCGCATGTCGAGGGCAAACTGTTTCACCACACCTGCGCCCCAACGTTCTTCAGCACGAAGTGCCACCAAATCACGCCCCACGCGCCAATAAAACTCAAGCATGGCTGTGTTCACTCGAACCGCCGCCTTGACTTGGCTTTGGCGGAATCGCTGCTTGATGTCGGCCATCCACTGCACATAGCCTTCATCGGCGATCATCATGTCACGGGATACGAATGTCGGTTTGTCGCTCATCTTTAACGGGATTAGTGAAACGCAAAAATACAAATAAAACCTTTACAAAGCCTGATACGCCTGAAATTGTGCCGCAACGCGGTCGCGCACCTTCTGCTGGATGTCGGCGGGCGAGAGCACCAACAGGTCTTTGCCGAAAGAGGACAATTCGCGGATAAGCTCATAGTTCTCTATGCAGTCAATGGAGAAGAATGCGCCTCCTTCGAGCTTTGGGTATTGTTGGCGCAATTCCTTTTCCCTTTCCCCTTTGTAATGCCGCTGAGACTCATGTAGGGGTTTGGTGGCCACATAATCCTTAGAAAAATCACTTACCCAGAAAAAGATGGTCTGCAAGGGATTGCCGTCGATGAGTGTCACTCCGATGATGTCTTCAAAGCGCTCGTTGAGGTCGCCATCGTATTCCTTATAACTACGGGAAGGCAAAGGGACAAACTTATCAATACGGTCGAGTGCAAACGACAGTATTTTGCCATCATTGTCGGCGGCAACGATAAGATACCAACGGCGGTTGTATTCTTTAAGCAGGTAAGGATGCACAACGGTTTTGCGGTCCTCGTCAGGCGTGTCAAACCGATGGTAATGCAATTCCACCACCTGTTTCTGTGAGATTGCCGTGAACAATTCACCCAGCAGGTTCTTGCCTTCCAAAGGATTCTTTGTGAATGACACTATCTGGCGGTCGGTTTTCACTTTGAGGCTTTCCCTCAGCCTTTCCAAGCCCACAAGAGTAGGCAGTCCGTCAAATTGCCCGAGAAGCGTGAAAGCCTCTCCAAGCAGGTGTTTCTCGTCATCGGTAAGTTTCTGCGTAAATATGGAAAACGAAGGGTCAGCATACCGATGGCAACTTTTCTTGATGGTTTTGAGGGTTCGTTGGCTGACATCATCAACCTGATAATGCTCTATCTCTGCCAGGAAAGGCCCTTCGTTTTCAATATAATTAAGGTCAAGCTCGATGGTTCGACGACTGACAGGCTCTTGATCCATTTCGGTCAATTCCTCATTGACGAGTCGAAGCAAATCCTCAGTAGAATAATGGTGATAGCGGTTGGCTAACAGTTTGTCGAGGATATAGTAACGTGTTACGGCGTTTTTATTTGCAGGCATAGTCTGTATGTTTTTCTGACGCAAAGGTACGAATTATTTGCGAAACCTATTTTCGTATAAATAAAAAAATCAGATTTTCAACACTTTACATTATTTGCAACATTACCATATTTTTGCATCCACATTGTTTTTCAAAAGCAATTCGATCCATTTTACACATCCCTCACAATCCTTTTATTTGCGGGAAGGTGTCGCATAGTTAAAGCGATCAACACCTACCCCAAAACCAATCGCGCCAAACTATGCTTCTTGAAAAACATGACGCTATAAACGGGAAGATAGGTTATCCCGTTTTTGATACGGATTTCCCTGTCGTTGTTCAAGACAAACGCTTGCCGGATGTTGTAATCTTTGACAGCGAGGATGTTCGACAACGCGCTATGGACATAATAGTCCTTCCCTGATTTCACTTCAATAGGGGTCACAGAAAGATGTTCCGTGTCATCGATGAGAAAATCCACTTCGCCCAATTTCTTGTTGTCGTAATAGCAAAGCCTGAAACCGTGAGCAGCCAATTCCTGGGCTACAACCGCCTCATACACAGAGCCAAGATTGACACTGCGAATGTCATTCATAATGGCTTGAATCTGATCTTGATACAGTATTCCAGTGAAAATGCCCACATCGTTGAGATAGAGTTTCAGCAGATTCTTTCCGCTGTTTTCGATGATGGGATAGGAAGGCTGGCTGATGGCTTGCACCTGCAGCGCAACGCCGGAATGGATAAGATACTCAAATTCATCGGCATAGTCGCTCATTCTTGCCTCCTTCTTTGCGTCAATCTTTGATGCGACCACCCTTTTCTTTTTGTTTTCGAGGTTGGACGGAACCATCTCGAAAATACGCTGTATCTTCAGTTTCCGCTGGCTTTCTTGCTCATAACGGGCTGCGTCAAGAAGGTAGAGATGGTGTATTTCCTGCTGAATCTCGCGCACCTCAACGATGTTCTTCCGACTGATGAAACTGTTCACGGCATCAGGCAAGCCGCCAACGAGCAGGTATTTCTTGAACAAGTCCATCATCCTTGTATGCAAGGCCTCAGAGAGGCTTTCGCGTTGGTTGATTTTGGTTTCCATAATGTCAATGGCATCTTCCCCAACGCCATTAGCCCATACAAACTCTTCAAAATCAAGCGGATACATATTCTTGATGATAATACTCCCAACAGGGACTGTCGGGGTTTCCTTGAGCGTGATGCCAAGTTGTGACCCGCTGGCAATATAAGTAAAACGGTCGTCTTGTTTAAGGAACTTGACCATGCTGAGCAGATGGTCGTATGCTTGTATTTCATCAATGAAAACGAGTGTGTTGTGCTTGTCTTTCAATTTGTTGCCCGCCACGGTACTCAAATTAAGGTAGAAATCTTCCAAAGTCTTCGCATTGGCGAAGATCCTTGGGCCATAACTGTCTTCCGCCATGTTGACTTCCACGAAATTCGGGAAGAGTTGTTTCCCCACATGGCGAATGATGAACGATTTCCCGACCTGTCGCGCCCCTGACACAACCAACATCTTGTTGGAATCCGACTTCAGATAATCTTCCAAATATCTCTGTATCTTTCTCTTAAGCATAACAATTACACTTTTCCTATATATTTCACCCTGCAAAAATACACTTTTCCTATAAATTACGACCTATAAAAACACACTTTTCCGATAAAATTCACCCATCAAAAATACACTTTTCCTATAAAATCCACTTTTGGAACAAAAAAAATGCACCAAATCTGGTGCATTTTTGATCAAATTTTGCACCTTTTTTGGTGCATTTTCCGTTTTAATCGGGTATAGACTTGAAAATCAAGCCTGTGCAGTGGGCGTTCCAATCGGGAATTGGGCCACGTTGCTGCCCAAGTCCTGAATGGTGCCAAACTGCTGCTCGTATTTGGCGATGTTGTCGGCCAAGGCCTTGTACAAACGCTTGGCGTTCAAGGGGTTCATAATCACCCTTGAGCGGACTTTCGCCTTGGGTGTGCCGGGCATCATCTGGGCAAAGTCGACGATAAACTCATTCGGCGAGTGGGTGATGATGGCCAAATTGGAGTATTTGCCCTCGGCAACCTCGTCACTGATTTCGATATTCAACTGATTCTTTTGGTTGTTTTCCATATTTTTTCCATTTAAAAAGCGGGGACAGCTTTTTGGCCGTCCCCGCAAATTGATTTACAATTAGTTAGTGGCCTTGGCTTGCAGTTCCTCGTATTCATCACGAGAGCCCACAATCAGGTCTTCGTATTCGCGCAAGCCCGTTCCAGCAGGAATCTTGTGACCAACAATCACATTTTCCTTCATGCCGAGCAGGAAGTCGCTCTTGGCGGCAATGGCGGCATTGGTCAACACCTTGGTCGTTTCCTGGAAGGAGGCAGCCGAGATGAAGCTGTCAGTTGCCAAAGCAGCGCGGGTGATACCTTGCAGCACCTGAGTGGCAGTGGCCGGACGTGCCGGACGCACCGTTGGCAGGGTCAAGTCCTTACGCTTCAGGGCCGACTCTTCCTCACGCAACTTCATGGCCGAAACGATTTCGCCCGCCTGCAGCTTGTCGGAAGCGCCCTTGTCCTCGACGAAGAACTTGCCGTAGATGTCATCGTTCTCCTCTTGGAAGGTCAACTTGTTCACCAACTCGCCTTGCAGGAAGCGGGTGTCGCCCGGGTCGATGATTTCGACCTTACGCATCATCTGACGCACGATGACCTCAAAGTGTTTGTCGTTGATGACCACACCTTGCTGACGGTAAACGCTTTGCGCCTCGTTGACGATATATTCCTGCACCTTCATCGGGCCCATGATGGCCAAGATGCTGGCTGGTGTGATGACACCTTCGGAAAGCGGCTGGCCAGCCTTCACGAAGTCGTTCTCCTGAGCCAAAATCTGCTTCGATGTCGGGATGAGGTAACGTTTCTCCTCGCCGGTCTTGGCCGTCACCACGACTTCACGGTTGCCACGCTTCAGTTTCTTCTCCAAACGGACGATGCCGTCGATTTCGGAAACGATGGCGGGGTCGATGGAGTTACGGGCCTCGAATAGTTCTTGCACACGCGGCAGACCGCCGGTGATGTCGCCACCGCCAGAGACGTTACGCGGGATACGCACCAACTGGTCGCCAGCGGCAATCATATCGCCTTCTTCAACTACAACGTGGGCATCGACAGGCAAGTCGTAGGAAACGATAGTTTCGCCATTTTCGTCAACGATTTCGATAAGCGGGTTCTTGGCGCCTCTCCTACCCTCGATGATGACGCGCTCGTTGAAGCCCGTCTCAGCGATGGTCTCATTACGATAGGTGATGCCTTCGATCACGTTCTGGAAGCGCACCTTACCGCTATGTTCGGAAATGATAGTGGCGTTGTAGGGATCCCATTCGCAAATCTTGTCGCCTTTCTTCACCTGATCGCCAGCCTTGAAGAACAACTTGGCGCCGTATGGGATGTTGGTGGTCATCAAGACGACGTCGGTGTTGTTGTCGTGGAGCTTCAATTCAGCCGAACGGCCAATGACGATTTGATAGCTGTCGTCGTCCTTGTTGACCTCAACGGAACGGAGTTCGTCGATTTCAAGGTAGCCGTCATACTTTGCATCGGTGCTGTTGGCCACCAAGCCCTTCGAAGCCTTACCACCTTGGTGGAAGGTACGCAGGGTCAGCTGGGTGCCAGGCTCACCGATGGACTGTGCAGCAATGACGCCCACGGCCTCACCTTTCTGAACCAACTTGCTCGACGACAGGTTGCGTCCGTAGCAGTTGGCGCACACGCCGCGCTTCGACTCGCAAGTCAGCACGGAACGGATTTCGACGCTCTCCGACGGCGATTCGTCGATGGCCTCGGCCAAAGTCTCATTGATTTCCTGGCCACTGGCCACGATGAGTTCGCCCGTTTGAGGATGGAACACGTCGTGCAAGGCCACACGGCCAAGGATGCGGTCATACAACAAGGAGTGCTTTCCGGGTTCCTTGATTTCCTCACCACGCGAGATGGTCATGCCGCGCAATGTGCCGCAGTCCTTCTCAGTGATGATGACATCGTGCGCCACGTCGACCAAACGACGGGTCAAGTAACCAGCGTCGGCGGTCTTCAGGGCGGTGTCGGCCAAACCCTTACGGGCGCCGTGGGTGGAGATGAAGTATTCCAACACCGACAGACCTTCCTGGAAATTGGAAAGAATCGGGTTCTCGATGATTTCGGAGCCACCCGAACCAGCCTTCATAGGCTTGGCCATCAGGCCTCTCATACCGCAGAGCTGCGACACCTGAGCCTCCGAACCACGAGCGCCTGAGTGAAGCATCATATACACAGGGTTGAAGCCTTGGTCGTCGGTCGACAACACCTTCATCACCTCTTGTGTCAGCTTGGCGTTGACGTCAGTCCAAAGGTCGACAATCTGGTTGTAACGCTCGTTGGGACCCATAAAGCCCATCTTCTCGTATTCACGAATCTGGGAGGCTTGGGCGTTGGCATCGCTGATGAGGTTGCCCTTCATTTGAGGCACGAGCACGTTGCCGAGGTTGAACGACAAACCGCCCTTGTAAGCCTGATAGTAACCCATATTCTTGATGTCGTCCAAGAACTTGGTGGTCACAGCCGTGCCTTCCCTACGCACCATGTCGCCCACAATGCTACGAAGCGACTTCTTCGTCAGCAGTTCGTTGATGAAGCCGAAATCGTCAGGAACGACTTGGTTGAAGATGACGCGACCCACAGTGGTTTCCACCAATTTCGTCACGAGCTTGTCGTCCTCGCGCACATTCACCCTCACCTTGATGATGGCATGCATATCTGCACGACCCTCGTTGTGGGCAATGATGACCTCTTCAGGCGAGTAGAACGACATGCCTTGGCCCTTCACAGGGTGTTCGGGCGTGCTCTTGCGAGGCTTGGTGATATAATACAGACCCAAAACCATATCCTGCGAAGGCAGCGTGATAGGTGCGCCATTCGAGGGGTTCAGGATGTTGTGCGAAGCGAGCATCAGAATCTGAGCTTCCAATACGGCGGCATTGCCCAACGGGACGTGGACAGCCATCTGGTCGCCATCGAAGTCGGCGTTGAAAGCCGTACACACCAAGGGGTGCAAACGGATGGCCTTACCTTCGATGAGCTTAGGCTGGAAGGCCTGGATGCCCAGACGGTGCAGCGTAGGAGCACGGTTCAAGAGGATTGGGTGACCCTTCAAAATGTTTTCGAGGATGTCCCATACCACAGGATCCTTGCGGTCGACAATCTTCTTGGCCGATTTCACGGTCTTGACGATGCCGCGCTCGATGAGCTTACGAATCACAAAAGGCTTGAACAACTCGGCAGCCATGTCCTTGGGCAGACCGCATTCGTTCATGTTCAAGTCGGGACCGACCACGATGACGGAACGGCCAGAGTAGTCGACACGTTTACCGAGCAGGTTCTGACGGAAACGGCCTTGCTTGCCTTTCAAGCTGTCGCTCAACGACTTCAGCGGGCGGTTCGAGTCGGTCTTCACCGCGCTCGACTTGCGCGAGTTGTCGAACAACGAGTCGACGGCTTCCTGCAACATACGTTTCTCGTTGCGCATAATCACGTCAGGCGCGTTGATTTCAATCAAACGCTTCAGACGGTTGTTGCGGATGATGACACGACGGTAGAGGTCGTTCAAGTCGGAAGTGGCGAAACGTCCGCCATCCAACGGCACCAACGGGCGCAGCTCGGGCGGAATCACCGGCACCACCTTCACAATCATCCATTCGGGACGGTTCTCAATGTGGTTGTTGGCCTCACGGAAAGCCTCAAACACCTGCAAACGCTTCAGCAGGTCTTGCTTGCGCTGTTGGGCCTTGGCTTCGTTGGCTTCGGCACGCAGGCGGTTGGCTTCCTCGTCGAGGTTGATGAGCTTCAGCAGGTCATAGATGGCATCGGCACCCATCTTGGCGACGAACTTGTTCGGGTCGTCGTCAGGCAGGTATTGGTTCTCAATCGGAACCATTTCCATCAGGTCGAGATATTCCTCTTCGGTCAGGAATTCGTTTTTGGTCACCTTGCGGCCTTCGTTGTCGTTCGGGATTTCGCGGCCTTCCAAGATGCCGCCCTGAATCACGATGTAACGTTCGTAATAGATGATGGCATCAAGTTTCTTGGTCGGGATTCCTAACAGGGCACCGATTTTGTTGGGCAACGAGCGGAAATACCAGATGTGGGCGACGGGCACCACCAAAGAGATGTGGCCCATACGCTCACGGCGGACTTTCTTCTCGGTCACCTCCACACCGCAGTGGTCGCAGATGATGTTCTTATAACGGATGCGCTTGTATTTACCGCAATGGCACTCCCAGTCCTTCACGGGGCCGAAAATCCTCTCGCAGAACAAGCCGTCGCGTTCGGGCTTGTAGGTGCGGTAGTTGATGGTTTCGGGTTTCAACACCTCACCGTGCGAACGGGCAAGGATTGATTCCGGCGAAGCCAAACTCACAGTAATGCTAGTGAAATTGCTGTTTACGTTATTATTAGTTGCCATATTTCTGTTTTTTTACAAGCTTTTTCAATTCAAGACTTTACCATCCTTATCCTTGAAAGTAATCTCAAGGCCCAATCCACGGAGCTCGTGGATCAACACGTTGAACGACTCGGGGATGCCCGGCGTAGGCATATTGTCGCCCTTCACAATGGCCTCGTAAGCCTTGGCACGACCGTTCACGTCGTCCGACTTCACGGTCAGGATTTCCTGAAGCACATTGCTCGCGCCGAAAGCCTCCAATGCCCAGACCTCCATTTCACCGAAACGCTGTCCGCCGAACTGGGCCTTGCCGCCCAAAGGCTGCTGCGTGATGAGTGAGTATGGTCCGATGGAACGGGCGTGCATCTTGTCGTCAACCATGTGGTGCAACTTCAGCATATAGATGTAGCCGACGGTGGCGGGTTGGTCGAAAGGTTCACCGGTCTCGCCATCATAAAGTTGCATACGGCCATTGGCCGGCAAACCTGCCTTAGCCATGTATTCATTGATTTCGCTCAAGGTGGCGCCATCGAAAATCGGGGTGGCGAACTTCAGTCCGAGTTCGTGGCCAGCCCAGCCCAATACGGTTTCATAGATCTGGCCCAAGTTCATACGCGAAGGCACGCCCAAGGGGTTCAAAACGATGTCGACAGGAGTGCCGTCGGCGAGGAAAGGCATATCCTCGGCGCGGACAATCTTCGAGACGATACCCTTGTTGCCGTGACGACCGGCCATCTTGTCGCCAATCATCAGCTTGCGCTTCTTGGCCACATAAACCTTGGCCATTTGGACGATGCCATTCGGCAGCTCGTCGCCCACGCTGGCAACGTACTTCTCGCGGTTGTACTTGCCTTCGATTTCCTTATATTTTACGGTATAGTTGTCGATGATGGCCCCGATCATCTTGTTCACTTTGTCTTCCGAGGTCCACTTGGTGCGGTTGACGGTCAGGTAATCAATGTCATAGAGTGCCTTGGCCGTGAACTTGGCCTTCTTAGGAATCAGCACTTCCTTGAAGTTGTTCTGGACACCCGACGAAACCTTGCCGTTCAGCAGGGTCATCAGTTTTTCGACCAGCACATCCTTCAGGGCGGCCAGCTTCTTGTTACAGGTGGCGTCAATCTTGGCGATGTCCTCCTTGTCCTTGGCACGGGCCTTGCGGTCCTTTTGCAGGCGCGAGAACAGACGCTTGCCGATGACCACGCCCTTCATCGAAGGCCCGGCCTTCAACGAGGCGTTCTTCACGTCGCCGGCCTTGTCGCCGAAGATGGCGCGGAGCAGCTTCTCCTCTGGCGTTGGGTCCGACTCGCCCTTGGGCGTAATCTTACCCACGAGGATGTCGCCTTCCTTGACCTCGGCACCCACGCGGATGATACCATGCTCGTCCAAGTCCTTGGTGGCATCGGTGCTCACGTTGGGGATGTCGTTGGTCAGTTCTTCCAAGCCACGCTTCGTGTCGCGCACCTCAAGGGTGAACTCCTCGATGTGGATGGAGGTGAACAAGTCTTCCTTCACGATGCGCTCCGAAATCACGATGGCATCCTCATAGTTGTAACCCTT